>CAZMCF010000015.1:0-66400 GCA_964564935.1 uncultured Anaerolinea sp.
CGTGGGCGCCAGGCCGGGCCGCCGCGCCGTAGTAACGCTGCCGCGCAGCCCGATCCAGGATGTCGAATAACAGCGAGGACTTGCCAGAGCCTGATACACCGGTGAAAACCACCAGCTTGTTTTTCGGGATCGACAGGTTGATATTCTTGAGGTTGTGGAGCCTGGCCCCGCGGATGATGATCTCAGACATCTGCCTTTTTTCTCCAGGAATCGCGCGCACACCGCCCTGAATCAAGAAAAATCAGGGTGAAGTCATTATATCTTTGCTTTCCTATCGCGAAATCAATCTGAACATTGAGAAAAGAGAAAACCGAATGATTTCATGACAGTCTCATGGATTTTACGCATAGAAAATCAGCGCGCTTTAGGCTATAATGCCTCAATCACACAGGAGGAAAGGAACGTATGGGAAAAATATGCGTAATTGGAACCGGTTATGTCGGCCTGGTCACTGGCGCCTGTTTCGCCGACCTGGGAAACGAAGTGTACTGTCTGGATATCGATGACACCCGCGTCGAAAACCTGAAAAAGGGCATAATGCCCATTTACGAACCCGGCCTGGAGCAGGTTGTCACCCAGAACTACAAAGCCGGCCGTTTGAAATTCACCACGGATTACGCGGAAGCGCTCAGGGAAGCTGAATTTGCCTTCATAGCGGTCGGCACGCCCTCCGGCGTGGACGGCGAAGCCGATCTGCAATACGTCCGCCAGGCAGCGGAAGCCATTGCCGACACGATCGACCACCCGATCATCGTGGTCAACAAATCCACTGTGCCGGTCGGCACCGGCGACTGGGTGGCCGATATCATCCGCAAGCGCTGCGCCGGCGAGCCGCTGGATTTCGCAGTCGTTTCCAACCCGGAATTCCTGCGGGAGGGCTCGGCCATTAACGATTTCATGTTCCCTGACCGGGTCGTCCTCGGCTCGCTTGACCGCGATGCAGCCTCGAAGGTTGCCCAGCTCTACCTGAGCCTGCGCTGCCCGATCCTGATCACCGACCTGCGCACCGCCGAGATGATCAAGTATGCCTCCAACGCCTTCCTGGCGACGCGCATCTCGTTCATTAACGAGATCGCAAATATCTGCGAGGATCTCGGCGCGGATGTGCGCCAGGTCGCCACCGGCATGGGCATGGACAAACGCATCGGCAGCGCTTTCCTTGACGCCGGTCTCGGCTGGGGCGGCTCCTGCTTCCCCAAGGACGTTAAGGCACTGGCTCACATGGCTGTCCTGCACGGTTCCAATCCGCAGCTCTTACAGGCGGTGATGGAGATCAACCGCAACCAGCGCCGCAAGGTCGTGCTGCGCCTGCGTAAGTCGCTCGGCAGCCTGAATGAGAAGGTGATCGGCGTCCTCGGACTTTCTTTCAAGCCCAACACTGACGATATCCGCGACGCGCCTGCCCTCGAGGTGATCTATCTCCTCAAGAATGAGGGCGCGATCGTCAAGGCATACGACCCGCAGGCGATGGAAAACGCCAGGCAGGTGCTGCAAGGCACCCAGTTATGCACAAATCCCTATGACGTGGCCGAAGGGGCTGATGCGCTGGTACTGGCAACCGAGTGGAACGAATTCAAGCAGCTCGATTTCGAGCGGATCCGCAAGCTGATGCGCACGCCGGTTATCATGGACGGGCGCAACCTCTGGGACCCCGAGCAAATGCGCAGACTCGGCTTCACCTACTACGGCATCGGCCGCCCGGGCAACGAGCCGAATCAATAAAAAACGCGAGGAACTCCAAAGGCGGGCAAGGGCGCCCGCCTTTGGAGTTTAATCTGGAACCCTATATGGACAGGGACGCGCCCTGAGCCAACCCTCGCCAGGCTCTGGGACTGGTTCCGTATAGGGTTCTGGGCGGATGGGTCGAATTCAATCGCATCCCCGCGAAGGCAGAGCCGCAAGCTCCGATCATGAAGAGGATATTGCTCACCTGCGCCATCCTTTCACTGACATGGAGGCAGGTGCATGGGTCGTGGCTGCGTTACTCTTCGAGACCAGCCCTACAACTGCAGGCAATTTTGCCGGTGATGCTCCTCGACGTAGCGGTGCAGGTAATAACCTGTGTAGGATCTTTCGTTGGCGCAGATCTCCTCAGGCGTGCCGCAGGCGACCAGCTCTCCGCCGCGGTCGCCGCCCTCCGGTCCCAGGTCGATGATGTAATCCGCCACTTTGACGATATCCATGTTGTGTTCGATGATCAGCACCGTATTGCCCGCCTCGACCAGCCGCTGCAGCACCTCGATCAGCTTATGCACGTCGGCGGCGTGCAGGCCGACCGACGGCTCGTCCAGCACATACAGCGTTCTTCCGGTCGCCCGCCGGGAAAGCTCGCGAGCCAGCTTAACCCGCTGAGCCTCGCCGCCCGAAAGGGTCGTCGCCGATTGGCCAATGCGGATATAACCGAGACCGACGTCCTCGAGCGTGCGCAGCTTGTTGATAATCGCCGGAAACGCAGCAAAGGTCTCCATCGCCTCGCTGACCGTCAGGTCGAGCACCTCAGCGATGTTGCGCCCTTTGAAGCGCACCTGGAGCGTCTCGCGGTTGAAGCGCGCCCCGTGACAGACGTCGCAGGCCACGTAAACGTCTGGCAGGAATTGCATCTCGATTCGAAGCTGGCCCTGCCCCTGGCAGGCCTCGCAGCGCCCGCCGTGGACGTTGAACGAGAAGCGCCCGGGTCTGTATCCGCGCATCTTGCTCTCGGGCAGCTCGGCGAACAGCTTGCGCACCTCATCGAACAGCCCGGTGTAGGTACCGGGGTTGGAACGCGGCGTGCGCCCAATCGGCGACTGGTCGATGTTGATTACCTTATCCAGATATTCCATTCCCTCGATGCGGTCGTACTCGCCCGGCTGGGTGTGCGCCCGGTTGAGATCGCGGGCCAGTGCGGCGTAGAGCACGTCGACCATCAGGGTTGATTTACCCGAGCCGGAAACGCCGGTGATGCAAACCAGCTTGCTGAGCGGGATTTTCACGTCCAGGTTCTTGAGATTGTTCGCCCTGGCGCCGACCACCCGCAGGTATTTCCCATTACCGTTGCGCCGTATGGGCGGGACAGGCACCTGCAGCCGTCCGGAGAGGTACGCTCCGGTCAGCGATTTGGGGTGTTCGAGAATCATCTGCGGGGTGCCTTCCGCCACGATCCAGCCGCCATGCTCCCCGGCGCCGGGTCCGAGATCGATCACCCAATCCGCCGAACGGATGGTCTCTTCGTCGTGTTCGACCACCAGCACAGTGTTGCCAAGGTCGCGCAGTCCCTTGAGCGTATCCAGCAGGCGGTTGTTATCCCGCGGGTGGAGGCCGATCGACGGTTCGTCCAGGACGTAAAGCACGCCCATCAGCCGCGAGCCGACCTGGGTTGCCAGGCGGATGCGCTGCGCCTCCCCGCCCGAGAGCGAGGCTGCCGAGCGCCGTAAAGTCAGATAATCCAGCCCAACGTTGACCAGAAAGCCCAGCCGGGATTCGATCTCCTTAAGCACCCGGCCGGCAATGGCCATTTCGCGCGGGCTCAGAGGTGACTGGCCGCCGTTCAGTTGGGATATCCATTCCAGCGTGCGGTTGACCGGCCAGTCGGTGACTTCGACAATGTTGTGCCCGTCGATTGTCACCGCCAGGGCCTCAGGGCGCAGGCGGGTGCCCTTGCAGCTCGGGCAGGGTCGGTCGCTCATGAACTCGGTGATTTTGTTGCGGATGTATTCGGATGAGGTCTCGCGGAAGCGCCGCTCCAGGTTGGGAATGACGCCCTCGAACGCAGTTTGATAGCTGGACTGCCGATCGTTGCGCCCATGGAAATGGATCCGGATTTCCTCCTGCCCCGTGCCGTAGAGGATAATCTTCAGTTTTTCCTCAGGGATTTCCTGAACCGGCGCGTCCAGGTCGATGCGGTAATGTTTGGCCACCGCCTCGACCATCTGCCAGTAATAACCGCCCTGGTCGCGCGGACCGTTCCATTCCAAAGCGATGATCGCGCCTTCGTTGAGCGAGCGTTCTTTGTCCGGAATGAGCAAATCCGGGTCGATTTCCAGCTTGCTTCCCAATCCCTGGCATTCCGGGCAGGCGCCGTGCGGGGTATTGAATGAGAAGGTGCGCGGTTCGATCTCGGGCAGGCTGACGCCGTGTTCAGGGCAGGCCAGGTGTTCCGAGTAAAAAAGGTCAACCGGCGGATCGCTGGTCAGGTCCTGGATGATCAAATAACCTTCGCCGACCTTGAGGGCGGTTTCGACCGAGTCGGTCAGGCGCGTGCGCATCTCGTTCCGCTCTGTCTCATCCTGTGGGCGGCTCAAAACCAGGCGGTCGACCACCGCCTCAATATTATGGATCTTATAGCGGTCGAGGTTGATTTCCTCGTCCAGGGGATAGACCTTCCCGTCCACCCGCACGCGGGCAAAACCGGCCTTGCGGATTTCGTCGAAGGCTGCCTGGTAGGTGCCTTTCCGCCCGCGAATGATCGGGGCGAGCACCAATAGCCGCGAGCCGTCCGGCATGCGCTCGATGATGTCGACGATCTCCTGGGCCGACTGGCGCACCACTTCGCGTCCGCAGACCGGACAGTGAGGGATACCGATACGGGCAAACAGCAGACGCAGATAGTCGTAAACCTCGGTCACCGTGCCAACGGTCGAGCGCGGGTTGCGTGAGGTGGCTTTCTGGTCGATCGAAACAGCCGGCGAAAGCCCCTCGATCGAATCCACGTCTGGCTTCTCCATTTGACCGAGGAACTGGCGCGCATAGGCGGAGAGAGACTCGACGTAGCGACGCTGGCCCTCAGCAAAAATGGTATCGAAAGCCAGCGAGCTTTTTCCAGACCCCGATAAACCGGTGATTACCACCAATCGATCGCGTGGGATTTCCACGGTGATATTTTTCAAGTTGTGTTCGCGGGCGCCAACCACCCTGATCACATTCTGTGACATAGAATAACCGTTCCCTGAATTCGAAAATATATTCTATTATAACACCAACTACTCAAAACGGAACAACTGTTCTGTCTCGTATTATGTGCAATGGATGATTCTACTCCATTTCAAGAACCTTTTTAGAAATAAATCCAATCTCACGATAAAGGAGCAATCTGCTCGCCGTTTTTATTTGGCTTTGCCTGGGCAGCTCTTGTATAATCGAATTTATTTCTCCCTGGCAGGATAAAAGGATCCAACATGGATGAGATACAGCATAAACGCGCGATTCGCGCCTGGACATTATACGATTGGGGCAATTCCGCCTTCGCAACCACCATCATGGCAGCGGTTTACCCGGTTTTTTACACCTCCGTCGCGACTGCAGGCCTGCCCGCTCACCTGGCGACCGCCTACTGGGGCTTTACCACTGCCACCGGCGCATTGATCGCGGCGCTGATCAGCCCGATCCTCGGCGCGATGGCCGACTTCCGCGGCTCCAAAAAGCGTTTCCTCACAATTTTCATGTTGCTCGGCGTCACCGCCACCGCGCTGCTCTACTTCGTCCGCACCGGCGACTGGCTTCTCGGCTCGCTTTTCTTCATTTTTGGCAACATCGGTTTCGCCGGCAGCCTGGTCTATTACGATGCGCTCTTACCGCATGTCGCCAGGCCTGATGAGATCGACCAGGTTTCCTCGCGCGGTTACGCCATGGGCTATATCGGCGGCGGCATCCTGCTGGCGGTCAACGTCGCCATGATCCTGTTTGTACCCGGCTTTTTCCCCGCCGAACAGGAAGGCGTCATCACTGAGCTGATGACCCGCCTGACGTTCGTCACCGTGGCGGTCTGGTGGCTGGTCTTCACCTTTCCCTTATTGAGGAACGTATCCGAGCCGGTGCGAAGAATACTGCCTGGCGAGGCTGGCTTCAATCCGCTCACCGCCAGCTTCAAACGGCTCGGCAAGACCTTCCGTGAAATCCGCAACTACCGCGACCTGTCGCTCTTCCTGCTCTCCTTCTGGATCTACGCCAACGGGATCGGCACGATCATCACCATGGCCGTCGCCTACGGCAACGAGATCGGCATCGATCAGACCTCGCTGATCGGCACGTTGTTGATGGTTCAATTCCTCGCCGCGCCTTTTGCCATGCTGTTTGGCTGGCTGGCGAAGAAAATCGGCACAAAGCCGTCCATTTACATCAGCCTGTCGGTCTACACGCTGATCGCCATTGCCGGTTACTTTCTCCAGCACGAATGGCAATTCTGGGCGCTCGGCGCGGCTGTGGCCACCGTCCAGGGCGGCAGCCAGGCGCTCAGCCGCTCGCTGATGGGCAGGATGATGCCCAAGAGCAAGTCGGCCGAATTTTATGGATTTTTCAGCGTGTTCGAGAAATTCGCCAGCATAGCCGGTCCGTTTCTCTTTGGTCTGGTCTCGACGATCATGGGCGAAAGCCGGTTAAGTATCGTCTCGTTGATCATCTTCTTCGTGATTGGCATGCTCATTTTGACCCGGGTGAATGTCCAGCGCGGCATCCAGGTCGCCCAGGCGGAAGAAGAGGAGTTGATCACCGCCAGCGCTGCCTCCTGACCACAATGTAACCACCCAGATCGATCGGTTTCCCGGCCTGGATGAATTCTCCGCACCGAAAGCCGGGAAAATCCGTATTTAAGGCAGGCAAGGAATATTCGATGAGGAGAAAGATCATGAATAAATGGATGAGGGTTACAACCGTAATGTTGATCGCCGCCCTGGCCTTGACCGGGTGCGTCACGATTGATTTTGGAGGAGACGGCTTGCGCACCATTCGCGGCAGCGGCAACCTGGTGACCGAGGAACGCCCGGTAAGCGGGATCGAACGGATTGCCCTGTACGGGATCGGTGAGGTGGAAGTCACCCTTGGCGCCAGCGAAACCCTGGTCATCGAAGCAGAAGACAACCTGCTCCAATACCTGGAGACTGAAGTGGATAACGGCGTGCTCGAGCTGCGCACCCGCAATTTAATTAACCTGCAGCCGCGCAAGGATATCCGCTACACGGTGACTGTCAAATCCATCGACGGGCTGGAGATCCTCGGCTCGGGCAACATCACCCTCGACCAGGCGGACGTCCCTTCGATGCGCCTGTTGATCGCCGGCTCGGGCGGCATCCACGTGGGCGACCTGAAAGCGGACGCTCTGGATATCACCATCCCCGGTTCCGGCAAGATCCAGGTCAGCGGTGAAGTCGAGCGGCAGACGATCAATGTGGCCGGCTCGGGCAAGGTTCAGGCCAATGATCTTCGCAGCCAGTCTGCGGAGGTCAGGCTGGCAGGCTCTGGCGACATGACGATCTGGGTCGTCGAAGATTTGACTGTACGCATCCTGGGCAGCGGCGATATCCGCTACTACGGCTCGCCCTCGGTCAGCCAGACGATCCTTGGCTCAGGAAATGTCACCTCCCTGGGAACAAAATAAAATCCAGGGTCAAAACGGTTTACAGCCCCATTTCTGACCTCCCCCATATTCAAAGGCGAAAATGGGGGAGGCATTTTTTTCGTTCACTTATTTGTCCATCACCTCATAGAGCTCGACCAGCACGCCGCCGGTGCTCTTGGGGTGAACAAATGCCATCTTGCGCCCGGGCAGTTCGAGCGGCGATTCATTGATCAGGCGCACGCCTTTTTCTTTCAATTCCACCAGCATTGCCGCGATGTCATCCACTTCGAAGCAGAGGTGATGCATGCCCCCGCCGCGCTCCGCCAGGAATTTGGCCACGCCGGTGTCCTCGCTGGTCGGGCGAACCAGCTCGACCTCGCTCTCGCCTACCGGGATGAACACCACCGTCGATTTCTGGCTGGGCACATCCTCGATGTGATCCACCTGCAGACCGAGCGCATCCCGCCAGAAAGTCAGCGAACTGTCGATGTCTCCCACAGCGATTGCAACATGGTTGATTTTCTTGATTTTTGCCATTCTCATTTCTCCTTGGATCTGCCCTGGCTTTCTATAACCAGCCCTGCGGCTGGTACTCTCCCCAAACATTGCGTAAGACCGCGCATATCTCGCCAAGGGTGATGTCGTTCTCCACGCAGGCGATGAACAGCGGCATCAGATTATCCTTTCCGCGTGCGGCAGTTTCGAGCTGACTGAGCAGCTCGCTGACCTTTGCGGCGTCGCGGTTTTTCCGCAGTTCGGCCAGGCGGGCGCGTTGAGCGGCCTCGATTGCCGGATCGACTTTGAGTTCTTCCAGCTCCAAAGTTTCCTCGACCTGGAAGGCGTTCACGCCAACCACAATCTGTTCATTCCTTTCGACCGCTTTCTGGTAACGGTACGCCGATTCCTGGATTTCGGACTGCATAAAGCCGTTTTCAATCGCTTTAAGCGCCCCTCCCATTTGATCAATCTTGTGGATATAGTCCATCGCCCGATCGGCGATCTCATTGGTAAGCTGCTCGATCACGTAAGAGCCTGCCAGGGGATCGATCGTGTCGGCCACGCCGGATTCGTAGCCGATGATCTGCTGGGTGCGCAGCGCCACCCGCACCGACTTTTCGGTCGGCAGCCAGAGCGCCTCGTCCATGCTGTTGGTATGGAGCGACTGAGTCCCGCCCATCACCGCCGCCAGCGCCTGGAGGGCTACCCGGACGATGTTATTTTCCGGCTGCTGGGCAGTCAGCGTAGAGCCGCCGGTCTGGGTGTGGAAGCGCAGCATCCAGGATTTCGGATCCTTTGCCCTGAAGCGGTTGCGCATGATCTGCGCCCACAGACGGCGGGCTGCCCGGAATTTGGCCACCTCTTCGAGGAAGTGATTGTGCGCCGCGAAGAAGAAAGACAACTGCGAGGCAAAGTTGTCGACCTGCAAGCCGGCATCGATTGCCGCCTGGACGTAGGCAATCGCATCGGAGAGAGTGAAGGCCACCTCCTGCACCGCAGTCGATCCGGCCTCGCGGATGTGGTAGCCTGAAATGCTGATCGTATTCCAGCGCGGCACATTCGTCTCGCAATATTTGAACACGTCGGTGATCAACCGCATAGACGGCTCGGGCGGGAAAATGTACGTTCCGCGGGCGACGTATTCCTTGAGAATGTCGTTCTGGATCGTCCCGCGCAGCCATTTTTCCTCAACCCCCTGACGGTGGGCAACGGCAATATACATCGCCAGCAGGATCGAAGCCGGCGCATTGATGGTCATGCTGGTCGAGACCTTATCTAGGGGGATGTCTTTGAACAGAGTTTCCATGTCGCGCAGCGACGAGATCGAGACGCCTACCTTGCCCACTTCGCCTGCGGACATCGAATCATCGGCGTCGTAGCCGATCTGGGTCGGCAAGTCGAAAGCAACGGACAGACCGGTCTGTCCCTGGCTCAGGAGGTAGAGGTAGCGCCGATTGGATTCTTCTGCGGTCGCATAGCCGGCGTACTGGCGCATCGTCCACAGCCGCCCGCGATACATGGTCGGCTGCACGCCGCGCGTAAATGGATATTCCCCCGGAAAACCAAGGTTCTCCATGTAATCGCATTTAAAGGGAATCCCTACGCGTGGCAGTGGGATGCCCGAAGGGGTTAAAAATTCTTTCTTGCGTTCAGGGTATTTCGAGATGAGTGGCAAAACGACTTCTTCTTCCCACCTTTTCTTTTCCTGATCGATGTTCATTGGATCCGCCTTCGCAGAGAGATGACTTTAACAACAGTATACCTGATGCAACCTGAAAGACCAGTGAATTAATTTATGGTAAAATTTTGACAATTATCCTGAGATCGTTGCCAATCCTTTCCAACATCTTTACCAAGAGTCAGGAAGACAGACAATCGATGACGCCGTTCCTCCAACTCGTATTCAGCATTGCAGTGATCCTCCTTGCAGCCAAATTGGCGGGGTATCTGAGTACGAAACTGGGGCAGCCGGCGGTGCTTGGAGAATTGCTCGTCGGGGTGATCCTTGGACCCTCTTTAATCGATCTTGGTCATCTTCCGTTTATCACCGATAGCCACACGATAGAAATTGTGGCCGAGCTCGGCGAGCTGGGTGTGCTGCTGCTCATGTTCCTCGCGGGCCTCGAGCTGCACCTCTCGGACCTGGCGAAGAACACCAGAGTATCCGCATATGCGGGCATTCTGGGCGTGTTGCTACCGGTTGGCCTTGGATTCCTGATAGGCGAGCTGTTCGGTCTCGACCTGGACAGTTCGGTCTTCTTCGGATTAACCCTCGGCGCGACCAGCGTCAGCATATCAGCCCAAACCCTGATGGAACTCAAAGTGCTGCGCAGCCGGGTCGGACTGGGATTGCTCGGATCGGCAGTTTTCGACGATGTCCTGGTCATCCTGCTGCTGTCCATTTTCGTTGCGCTTTCCGGCGGCGGCAGTTCCCTCGAAATCCTGCTCGTTTTCGGGAAGATGATCCTCTTCCTGGGTTTATCGATGGCTTTCGGTTTGTGGGCTTTACCCTACCTCGCGCGGAAAGCGAGCCGGCTGCCGGTCAGCCAGAATGTACTGACCTTTGGTATCGTCATTCTACTGATCTATGGGCTGGCCGCCGAAGTGCTCGGCGGGATCGCTGCGATCACCGGCACCTTTATCGCCGGATTGATGTTCGCCCGCACACCCGAGAAGAGCGAGCTCGAAACCGGGCTGCGCGCGCTTTCTTACAGCTTTTTCGTGCCTATCTTTTTTGTCAGCATTGGCCTGGGCATTAACGTCCGCGAGCTGGATCTGAGCGCGCTCTGGCTCATGGTTGTTTCCTCAATATTTGCCATCCTGGGGAAGATCCTCGGGGCCGGGGCCGGCGCCAAAATGGCGAAATTCTCGTGGCGGGAATCGCTGCAACTTGGGATCGGCATGGTCTCCCGCGGCGAGGTGGGCTTAATCGTAGCGACAATCGGCTTGAACGGCGGTTTTCTCACCCCGGCGGCGTTCAGCGCTGTTCTCGGCATGGTGCTGATCACCACCCTGGTGACGCCGATCCTGTTACGGGCTTCATTCAAAACGAAGCCGCCCCGCCAGCCAGCAATTTCTGAAAGTGGAACTTAATCGACCGGAGGAATGGGCCATGTATATGATCATCTTCGTCCTGCACGACCCGGGTAATATGGATGCGGTGTTGAACGCCTGGGATGAGGCTGGCGTCAGCGGCATCACCATTTTACCGAGCACAGGACTGGCTCGCTTCCGAGCCAAAGGCGCCTGGCGCGACGACCTCCCCCTGATTCCCAGCCTCGAGGATTTTCACGAGCATACCGAAAAACTCAACCGAACCTTAATGACCATCGTGAAAGACGATGAAATGGTGGATAAAGTCGTCGCCGCAACCGAGCGGGTGATCGGCGACCTCGACCTGCCCAATACCGGCATCATGGCTGTCATTCCGCTTTCACGAGCCTTTGGCCTGAACCGTAAAGGTAACGGCAGCGATCATCCGACCGGTCGTTGACGGATCATCCAGGGTCTGGTACAATCCTCCCTCGCGAAGCGTTGTACCCTTCGCTTCGCATAATCTCTTATTTTGTGTGAAAGGGCTTGATCATGAAGGTATTGCTGCTTAAAGACGTTTATAAACTGGGCCGTGCCGGCGACATCAAGAAAGTTGCCGATGGGTACGGCCGCAATTATTTAATCCCCCAGGGACTGGCCGCGCTGGCGACCCCAGGGACTCTCCAGCAGGTCGAGCGCATTCGCGCCCAGGCGGCTGCCAGGCGGGCGGCGCTTAATGAGGAAATGGGCGGCGTCGCAGCGCTGCTCGCCGGTCAATCGCTCGTCTTTGCCTCCAAAGCGGGTGAAACCGGCAAACTCTACGGTTCGATTACAACCCAGATGATCGCCGACGCGATCAACCAGAAGCTCAACCTTACTATCGACCGCCATCAAATCCTTTCTGAGCCTATCCGCACCCTCGGCGAGCATACCGCCCACGTCCGCCTGACGGTCGATTTGATCCCGGAGATCAAGATTATTGTCCACCGCGAAGGGGAAGCCATTAAAATGACCGAGACCACACCGAAGCCCGCAGAGTCGCTCGAGAAGGTTGGCGAACCGGCACCTGCGGAAGTGGAAGGTACTCCCGAAGAAGAAGCCTGATTTTTTTCCTAAGATGTACCCAGACCGGCCAAGGAATGCCAGGCAGCCTACAGGCCGGTCTTTTTTATCGTAAAACTGGTAGAATTGCCGGTGATGGTCCCCTCGGTGAACACAGTCGGACAGGTCTTACGGGCAACACGCAAAGAACGCGGCCTGACGCTCGAACAGGCCAGCGCGGTGACACGCGTGCGGCTGCCCTACCTCCAGGCGCTCGAAAATGATGAAGCCGACCTCCTGCCGTCGGTCGTTCAAGCCCGGGGCTACCTGCGCCTGTACGCCGACTATCTCGGACTGCCTGTTCAGCCGCTTTTGGATGCCTGGCCCGACCGCGCTCCTGTCATCCCCTCAGCGCCGGCTCCAGACGAGGGAATCCCGCCTGAAATCCTTACCGAAGGCGAGAAACAAGCGAAACAGGCGGATGAGCGTATCGAAAGCCGCGTTGAACCACCCGCGGTCGAAACAGAAACCCATCTGGAGGAAGCGCCCGAGGAGCCCTCGCCCGAACCGTTACCGGAGGTTCCCAAAACCGGTTCTCAGGCTATCTTTACCCAGATCGGCGCTGACCTGCGCCAGCGCCGCGAGACCATCAGCCTTTCTGTTGAAGATGTGGAGCAATTCACCCGCCTTCGGGCGCACTATATCACTGCCCTGGAGGAAGGCCGTGTTGACAGGCTTCCATCACTCGTTCAGGGCCGCGGCATGCTGGCCAACTATGCCGAATTTCTCGACATGGATGTCGACGAGCTCCTCTCGCGCTTTGCCGACGCCCTGCAAGCCCGCCGGCTCGAAATGATGGTACCCGCCAGGCCAGATCGAGGCACCCGTAAACAAGGCGAAACCCGCGCCGTACGCTATCCGGGCTGGCGGCGGTTCCTCACTCCAGATTTGATGATCGGCGGGACACTATTCATCCTCTTTTTCATCCTGGTTATCTGGGGCGCGGCGCGGGTCAATGAAATGAGCGCGGGTGCAGTCGAACCCACCCCGCCGTCCATCTCAGAAGTATTGTTAAATAACGATGTCATCATGGATGAACCGACCCCCGCCACCACGCCAGAGCCTACCCTTTCTGCAGATGCGGTCATTAACCCGCCTGTCCAGATCACCAATACGCCCGAATTGACCGGCTTGGAAACCTTGCCGCCAGTTGGATCCAATGCGCCCTTGCAACTGTCCATCATCGCCAGTCAGCGCACCTGGGTACAGGTAAATGTAGACGGATCGGTCGTCTTCCAGGGACGGACCATACCCGGCAACGCGTACCCGTTCACCGGCTATGACCGCATTGAGCTGATCTGCGGCAACGGATCTGCCTTGACGGCGGTGTTCAACGACCAAAATCTCGGTGCGCTCGGAAAGTTCGGCGAGGTTGTCCGTCTGATTTTCAGCCAGGAAGGCATGCTTACCCCTACCGCCCAATTCACCGCCACCCCGACCGTGACTTTGATCCCGACAAATACCTCGCGTCCTACCCAAATCCCGGCCACGCCGACCGTTACTCCCTTGATTCCTTAACAATCATTATGGAAACGAAATCTTTCTACCTGGTATCCCTGGGCTGCGCAAAAAACACGGTCGATTCGGATTCGATCGCTTCTTTGATGATCCAGGCTGGATACCAGCCGGTAAGCAGACCGGGCCGCGCCGGGGTGTTGATCGTCAACACCTGTGGATTTATCCAGCAGGCTCGCCAGGAATCGCTGGACGAGCTCAAGGCGCTTGCCCGCCGGAAGAAACCCGGCCAGAAGCTGATCGCGGCCGGCTGCCTGAGCGAGCGCTACCGCGAGCAGATCGTCGCCCGGGTTCCCGGCGTAGATGCCATTCTGGGCACCCGCCGCTGGATGGATATTCTTGACGTGGTCAGCCAGCTTCGCGCGAATCCTCCCAGACCGCTGTACCATTTGCCCGATGATGAAACCGTCGGGCGAGATGAGCGCGGCGTGCTGCGCGCCTCGATCCAGGGCGGAAGCGCCTATTTGAAGATCGCCGACGGCTGCCGCCGCCCGTGCGCCTTTTGTTCCATCCCCTTGATCAAGGGAACGCTGGTCAGCCGCCCGGCCGAGACGATTGTCCGCGAAGCCCGCCTGCTCGAATCCCGGGGCGTGCAGGAGTTAATCCTGATCGCTCAGGATACGACCGACTACGGTCACGACCTGGGGATCAAGGACGGTTTGCCCGGCTTGCTCGAGGGCATCCTGACCGCAACCTCCCTGCCCTGGATTCGCGTCCTTTACGCCTATCCCGGCTATGTAAGCGATCGGTTGATCGAGGTCATGGCGTCCAACCCGCGCATTCTGCCCTACCTGGATATACCCCTCCAGCACGCTCACCCGGATACGCTCCGACGCATGCGCCGTCCGGCCAATATCGAATGGGTTTATCAGACTCTTTCTAAAATGCGCCAGGCGATCCCCGGCCTGGCTCTGCGCAGCACCTTCATCGTCGGCTACCCCGGCGAAACCGAGGCAGAATTCCAGACCCTGCTGGATTTTCTCCAGGAAATCCAGTTTGACCGGGTTGGCGCCTTTACCTTCTCCTTCGAGCCGGGCACAGCCAGCGAACCGCTCGGCGATCCGATCCCGGCGGAAATCAAGCAGGAGCGCTATCAACGTCTCATGGAACTCCAGGCGGGGATATCGCTCAAAATCAACCAGTCTTTCATCGGAAGAACCCTGCCAGTGCTGGTCGAAGGCTGTGATAACGGCCTGTCCATCGGACGCTCCTACCGTGATGCGCCTGAGATCGATGGTCTGGTCCTGATCGAAGGGCAATTGCCGGTGGGCAGGCTCGCGGAGGTTGTGATCGGCGGCGTCTGGCAGCACTACGACCTGACCGGCGTTCCGGCCAACCCTGTCCGCTGACCCAGGGGGCAAGCAGTGAAAATCCGCCGAAGCGATATTGCCGCTCTGTTTCTGAGCATCCTCGCGATGGCGGCGGTTTACCTCATCACCATCCGTATATATGAGGGTGTGCCGCACATCGAGGACGAAACCGCCTACGCCTGGCAGGCAGCCACCTACGCCCGCGGCGACCTGACCCTCGCTTCGCCTCCCTGCCCGAAGTGCTTCCTGGTTCCCTTCGTGGTTGACTACCAGGGGCAGCGCTTCAGTAAATACCCGCCTGGGTGGCCTGCAGCTCTCTCGCTGGGTGTTCGCCTGGATTTGCGCGAATGGGTTAACCCGTTCCTTGCTGCGTTGTGCGTCTGGCTGACCTACCGCCTTGGAAAAAAACTGGTTAGTGAAGCAGCCGGCTTGATCGCCGCCCTGCTGACCGTGACCTCGCCGTTCTTCCTGATGAACGGCGGCACATTATTAGGACACATCTGGTCTCTATTCCTGACCCTGGCGTTCATCCTGGCCTGGCTCGATCTGACCAGGCCAGCCCCTCCGATCACGTCATGGATACCAATCTGGATAGCCGGCCTCTCGCTGGGACTGCTGGCCCTCACCCGCCCGCTGACCGCCCTGGCTGTCGGGCTGCCCTTCTTCATCGAGGGATGGATCAGGCTGGTTCGCGGTCCTCAATCAGTCAGGCTGCGGATTCTCTCGGTTGGCGGAATTGCTCTTGTCCTTTCCTCCGCATTGTTCCTCTGGCAGTACGCGCTGACCAGCGATCCATTCCTCAACCCTTATACCCTGTGGTGGCCGTATGACAGGCTCGGCTTTGGGCCTGGCGTCGGCGTGGCGGAAGGGGGTCACAGCCTGCTGTGGGCGCGCAGTAATACCCGTTTCAGCCTTCGCGCCGGGTCGAGCGACCTTTTCGGCTGGGGCAGGTTATCCTGGATCTTCGCGCCGTTTGGCTTGATTGCTCTGCGCCGCATTCGCCGGGCCTGGGCGATTCTCGCGATTGCGCCCAGCCTGATCCTGTTTTACATGCTCTACTGGATCGGCTCGTGGGTATACGGACCGCGTTATTATTTCGAAGGCCTGGTCAGCTTCACCCTTGCCAGCGCCGCCGGCATCTGCTGGCTTGCCGGCAGGTTGATGCCTGAAAGGGAGCGGATGCGGTACTGGCTCAGCCGCCTGAGATTTGGGCTGACGGCTCTGATCGCAACCGCCCTGGTCGCCGCAAGCGCGCTGATCTACAGCCCGATCCGCCTTGGCGGGATGCAGGGGCTGTACGGCGCCAGCCGCGGACAGTTGATCCCCTTTCAGACTCCGGATGCGCAGAAACTGGCGCCCGCGCTGGTGATCGTCCACCGCCTGAAGGATTGGCGCGAATACGGCACCCTGCTCGAGTTGAGCAGCCCCTATTTCGATACCCCTATTGTCTTCACATACGACCGCGGTCCTGAGATGAACCGGCAGGTTATCGATTTCTTCCCCGAACGCGCCGTCTATTACTATTACGCCGACGAACCCTTCAAGTTATATACCGCCTTGCGCCCGTAAGTTCAGGCGGCTCGCGCCAGCGCGGTCAGCAGCAGGATCAGGACCGAGAGCCAGAGGTTTATCCGCAGGGCTACGGCCTCCCTGCGGCGCAGGTCGGCCATTTGACCGGCGTCTATTTCCTTCCCTGCCGCCCGGAGCAAAGCCAGGCGTTGTAAACGGGGATTTATCACCCAGGTGATATAGGCGCTGGAGAGTACCATCCCGCCAATGACCATGTGCTTGGTAAAGATCGCCATTGCCCAGGGTGTGTTGATGGCGAGAAAACCTTCATAAGATGGGTTTGCGGAGAGCTGGAACAACCCTGTGCCGATCAGGATTGCCAGACTGAACCAGCCGATCCGCTGCAGCGTGCCCTGCACAGTGCCCAGGAAGCGCGCGTATGTTTCGCCATCGAGCGTTCGCCTGGCGGCCGGGATGACAAACAAGGACATCGCGGCCAATCCCCCGATCCAGGCGACGGTCGCCAGCATGTGCAGCCAATAGGCCAGGGATAATCCCAGATTTTCGATCACCACGGATCAACCTCCGGCGATAAGCTTACGAGGTGGGCGTTTCTCCAGAAGGCTCGTTATTCGTACCCCCGGGCGGCGTGGGGGTTTCAGTTGGGGTGACGGTAATCTCCCCGCCTGGTGTGATCGTCGCGGTCGGCGTCGGGGTTTCAGTCATCGGCTCTTCCTGACCGGGCGGGTTGGCGCACCATTCTGCGGCGGTCATGGCAGTCGGCTGCACGACAGGATCATTGAACAGGTTGAGCGCATTCTGGTATTGTATCTGCGCGTCGCAATATTGCTCCTGCGTCATCAGATAATCGCCGTATTTTATGGAGGCGATGCGGAAGCGCTCGGTCGCAGTCACCCCCGAGGCGTCGCGCAGATTGGGCAGAGCCGGATAAATATCCGCGAAATAAGACACCACCTGTGCCCAATCGACCCCCCAGAAGCTGGCGGCGGTAATGTACTGACGCGCCCAGTTGCGGTAGTTGCTCGCGTCCACGTCAAGGGGAGCGAAGCGCTCAGAGAGGGTCAAAGTGTAGATGCCAACTTCCAGTTGACCTTCGTTGAGGATTTTATATACGCCGTTGTTACGCAGGGCGATATAGTACATCCCATCCACGTCCACGGCGCGGAACTCCAGATTTAATGTTCTCAGCCTTTCGATATTGGCGATTGCCAGTTCCCAATCTTGATTGATCAGGTTCTGTCTGATCTCCTCGAAGAGTTGTTCTTCATTGCGCAAATCCGGGGTCGGCTCAAGGGTCGGCGTCGGCTCGGGGGTGGGCGTGAGGGCTTGAGCCATCCGCAGCATTGCCTCGGCGAGCTTATCGGCCACACCCGGGAAGCCCGGGTCGAGGGTGATCACGTGTTCAAACCGCTTGCGGGCCATTTCGTACCGCCCGGCTTCCAGGTCAGCGACTCCAAGAGCAAATTGCTGGGTTGCCGCGCTGATCTTTTGCTGGTTTTGGGCATCGATGCGGTCCTGTATCCCGGCCCGGTAACCGAGGAAAGCCCCCACTCCGCCCCCAGCCAGGAGGATCAGGATACAAACCGGCGTCAGCCACCAGCGGCGGCGTTTCTTTTCAGGTTTTTCTTGCAAAGACTCCGGCGAGGAAGCCACCGGTACCGTCTCTTCGTTGTGTTCAGTCGTGGTCATGAGCGCAATTATACTCCACTAGAGATGGAGTAATAAGCGCAGCTCTTTCCAGATGACCGGCAAGGCGACCAGGCTGCCCGCAACCACGGCCAGCCCGCTCTGGACAAGTGCGTGGCTGCCAGAGAGCAGGCTCATCACCAGCCAGACCGCCCCGCCGCCCAACCCGGCGGCCAGAAAGGCGCGCAGCAGACTGCCGCCAAGCCGGATCGATCCAATCATCCGCCGGTTCAACAGCAGGAGCAGCAGGACTGCCTCGCCGCTGAAAGCGATCGAATCCGACAGGCTGATCCCCGGCGCTCCAAGGGCGCGATATAGCTGGCTGCCAAGCAGAACATAGGCCAACAGCGTCAATCCCGCGGCCGCCAGCGGAGTAAGCGCATTCTGGCGCGCGTAAAAAGAGCGTACGGCAACTTCGACCAGGCTTTGCCCGACCAATCCCGCCAGATAAGCCCGCGTGACCCAGATGAGAAGATC
Organism: uncultured Anaerolinea sp.; assembly: GCA_964564935.1. Classification (GTDB taxonomy): domain Bacteria; phylum Chloroflexota; class Anaerolineae; order Anaerolineales; family Anaerolineaceae; genus Bellilinea. Next base: position 18,460 of record CAZMCF010000015.1, read on the forward strand.
GGTTCCGGCCGGGTCGAAATCGAAAGCCAGGGCCAGCAGCGGCCTCAGCCCGAAGCCAAGCACCACCGCAACAGGCAGGGTCAGCGCGACCAGGACGCGCGCCGCTCGCTCGATGCTGGCGCGGAAAGCCTCGCGCTCCTCCCTGGCCGCCAGTTCAGAGAGAGTGGGAAGCAGCGCCGTGCCGATCGCGGTGCCGATCAAAGTTTCCGGCACCTGGAAGATCATCCAGCCGTAGGTCAGCGCGGTGACCGCCCCGGCTTCCAGCCGCGAAGCCAGATTGTCGCGGACGATGAAGATGAGCTGGATGAAAAACATCGTTGCCAGGCGCGGACCCATCAGGCGGAGCACCTTGCGCACCGGTTCCGTTTTGATGCCCAGACCCACTCTCCAGTTGAAGCGGTAGCGGATTAGCGCCGGGACTTGGACGGCGAGGTGAAGCGCCGCGCCAAGAATCACCCCGTACACCAGCCCGTAGACGCCCAACCCCAACGCCGGCAGAGTCACCGGCCCGATCTGGTACCCTTTTTCAGGCGAGAGGATTACTGCTCCGAAGATTTGCCCGATGTTATAGAGCAGCGGCGCCATAGCCGGGAGGAGGAAATGCTGGTTGGCCTGCAGGCCGGCCATCACCAGCCCGCTGATCGAGAAGATCAGGGTCGCGATCAGGTTCAAGCGCATCAGATTGGCTACCAAGGCCTGCTGTTCAGCCCCAAAGCCAGGGGCAATGCCCAGTTCCCAGCGCACCAGCGGTCCGGCCAGCAGGGCGACGATCACGGCCAAAGCGGCCGTAACCAGAAAAGCCAGGTTGGCGATTTTACTGAACAAATCCCAGAGAGCTTTTCGCCCGCCCAGGGTGAGCTGCTCGCTGAGAACTGGAATGAAGGCGATCGCAAGCGCCCCGCCTGAAATCAAGGCGAAAAGGAGATCTGGGAGGTTGTTGGCGACGTTGAAGGCATCCAACTCGGCAGAGAGCCCGAACTGGCGGGCGATGATCACCTGTCGGACGAAAGCAACAGCCTTATCCAGCGCAAAGAAAAACGTCAGCAGGAAGGTGATCCGCGTTACCTGGGATAATTTCATCGATTATCCCAGGGCAACGTCCAGCAGCATCATAAGAGCAAAACCGATCATCACCCCCATGGTTGCTAAATCGGAATGCTCGCCGTGCTGGGCTTCGGGGATCAGCTCCTCCACGCAGACGTAGATCATCGCTCCGGCGGCGAAAGCCAGGGCGTATGGCAGCAGCGGGCGGATGAACAAGACCGCCGCTGCGCCGAGCACTCCTGCTATCGGCTCGACCAGGCCGGAAGCCTGCCCAAGCAGGAAGCTCTTCATCCTGGAAATGCCCTCCCTGCGCAGAGGCGCTGCAACCGCCAGCCCCTCAGGAAAATTTTGAAGCCCGATGCCGATGGCCAGGGCAATCGCCCCTGTGGTCGATGCGCCGCCGAGCCCGGAGGCAGCCGCGCCGAAAGCCACCCCCACCGCCAACCCTTCGGGGAAATTATGCAGGGTAATCGCCAGAGTCAGTAGAACGCTGCGCTGCCAGGAAGTTTTGATTCCTTCGGAGACGCCTGTGTCCATCGAGGGATGGATGTGCGGAAGCAGGCGGTCGACAAGATATAGGAAAGCGCCGCCAAGTAAAAAACCAATTACTGCCGGCAGCCAGCCTGGACCGCCCATTTCCTCTGAAAGGGCGATGGCGGGCGCCAGCAGCGACCAGAAGCTTGCCGCAATCATCACCCCGCTGGCAAAACCAAGCATGGTGTCCAGCAGGCGTTTATTGACTGTGCGCGTCAGGAATACCCCTGCGGCGCCCAGGGCAGTGACTCCCCAGGTGAACAGCGTGGCAAACAAAGCCTGAATGATCGGGTTGAATTGTTCGAGCGCAGTAACCATAAGCCCCTCTCGTCTGCAGGCTGGAGCCCGCATAACCAGAAATAGGAGAAAATGACCTGAGAATACCGGCCGGGCGCGGCCGATAAACCACGTATAATACAAACAATGGCAAAGATGGGTAAATTATATATCGTCGCGACGCCAATTGGCAACCCTGAGGACATCACCCTTCGCGCGCTGAAGATCCTTAATAGCGTGGACGGCGTGATCTGCGAGGAGAGACGAGCAGGCAGCACTCTGTTAAAGAAACTCGGCATCACGCCAAGGGAACTGCTGCCGCTCAACGAGCACAATGAGCCGGCTGAGGCGGCTCAGATCGCCCTGCGGATGGTCAAGGGGGAGAGCTTTGCCCTGATCTCGGACGCCGGCACGCCGGTCTTCGCCGATCCGGGAGCGGAGTTGATCCGCCATGCGGTGGAATACGGGGTCGAAACGGTGCCGGTGCCCGGCCCTTCCTCGCTGATGGCAGCCCTGTCCGTCCTGGATTTCAAGCTGGAACGGTATGTTTTCGGCGGCTTTCTCTCCCGCGTTCCCGACCAGCGCCGCAAGGAGCTGCAGCGCCTGCGCGGACTGCAAATGCCGGTGGTGTTGCTGGACACGCCGTACCGGTTATCCGCGCTGCTCGAAGATATCGCCAGGGTTTTCGGCCAAAATCAACGCCTCACGCTGGCCTTCGACCTGACCTTGCCGGGCGAGAGAATCTATCGCGGCACCCCAGGAGAAATTAAGGCCATGGTCGGGCAGCGCAAGGGGGAGTACGTTCTGATCATCCACGCCGGCTGAGCGGCAGGCGGATTTCGATTCGCAGCCCCTCGCCAGCGTTTGACCGGGCGCTGATCCTCCCGCTGTGCTTTTCCACCAGGGATTTTGCGATCGCCAATCCCAGCCCAGAGCCGCCGTCCGCACGCTGCCGAGAGGGATCGGTGCGGTAGAAGCGGTCGAAGATCCTCTCGAGGTCTTCCTGAGACACGCCAGGGCCGCTGTCCTGAATCGCCAGCAACAATTGATCAGCGGACAGGCCGGCGGATAAGGTTACTTTCCCCCTCACGGGGGTGTATCGAAGGGCGTTGTCGAGCACGTTGGTCAGCACCTGGGTCATCCGCGCATTGTCCATCTCGACCTCGGGCAGACCTGGCCCAACCTCAATCTCCAGGCGGATATCCTTATCCGCAGCCAGGGGCTCATAGCGGGCGCTGATCTCTCCCAGCCAGGCGCCAACATCCGTCGGTTGAAATTCCAGGGAGAGTTCGCCCGCATCGGCCAGCGAGAGAACGCGCAGGTCGTCGATCAGCCGCTCGAGGCGCAGGGCCTCCTCGCGGATGATCTCGAAAGACTTTTCGGACGGCGGCAGAACGCCGTCGTGGACTGCTTCGGCATGCCCGAGGATCAGACTGAGCGGCGTGCGCAGCTCGTGAGCGATATCGGCTGTCATCTGCCGGCGGAGCTTCAAAGAACGCTCCAGCTCGGCATTCATCTGGTTGAACGATTGGGCCAGTTGTCCGAGCTCGTCCGCCGAACGCACTGGCACGGTTACTCCCAGCCTGCCCTTAGATATTTCGCGCGTGGCAGTGGTCAATTCGCGGATCGGCCGGGTCAGGGTGCGCGAGAGCCAGACAGCCAGAAATACTGCCAGCAATAGTGTCCCTGCCGCGACCCAGACGAGGAAGCGGTTCAACCGGCGCAGGAAGGCCAATTCGCGCTGGTCCTGCTGGATGACCAGGTTTTGCAGCAGCAGCGTGCCGACGCGGTCGCCGTTGACCTGAATGGGTATCCCGGCAAGCAAACTGGCGGGGGTCAATTGATCGCCAGCACCAAACTGGCCCATGCCGACGACAACCAGTCCGTCTTTGTCTGCCAGAGCGAAGGATTGCCGCCGTTGAAGATCCAAATTGAACAGCCTGCCCTCACCCAGAGGCAGGCGGTCGATCTTCAACCCGGCCCAGCTCTTATTCTCGGCATAATATCTCGCCAGAGCTGAAACCAGAACTGCCTGATTGCGGTCGAGCAAGTAGCGTGAAAACTCACGGCGGATCGACCAGCCCACCACCAGCGAGACCATCATCACGCTGAGCATACTGATCCCGATAAACGCCAGAATGAGTTTAGTGGCGATCGAGCGCATGCTCCCCCCTTTGACCAAACCGGTAGCCGACTCCATACACTGTTTCGATCCAGCGCGGATGACGGGGATCTTCCTCGATCTTGGCGCGTATATTCTTAATGTGGGTGTCGATCGTCCGCTCGTAACCCTCGTAACGCACACCCTGGACCACATCCAGCAGATCGAGTCGGGTGAAAACTCGCCCCGGCTCAGACATCAGCGCGGTGAGAATATCGAATTCCGAGGGGGTCAGATCGACATCCTTACCCGCAACCCGAACCATGCGCCTGTCGCGGTCGAGCAGGATGCCAGCCGCCTCGAGGACTTTTCCGGGCGGCGTGGTCTCGCCGGCGCGGCGCAGCACCGCCCGCACACGCGCCATCAACTCTCGCGGCTTGAACGGTTTGGTGACATAATCATCCGCGCCGAGTTCTAAACCGAGCACCTTATCATCGTCGTCCACCCGGGCAGTGAGCAGGATGATCGGCGTATTGCGTTCGGCGCGGTGCAATTTCATGAATTCAAAGCCGTCCATGACCGGCATCATCAGGTCAAGAATGATCAGATCAGGCTGCTCCTTGCGCGCCGCTGCCAGCGCCTCGCGACCATCGTAGGCGCAGATCACCCGGTAACCCTCCTGGGTCAAGTAACTCTCCAATAGCACCACCAGGCGGGTTTCGTCATCCACGACCATGATCGTCTTTGCCATTGGAAATCTCTGTGAGTAATAGTTGATCCAGCGTCCGTCTTTATATAGAGTATATAAACAATGCCGAAAGAAATGAAGAATAAATTGTGAAGATATTATGTAGATTGTTCAGGTAGAGACCATACGGCGCAAGAAGTCCCTCCGCAACGACTCTCCGATAGGCTCAGGGTCGTTGCGGAGGTGAAGCTCAGGTTAAACGGTCCTCATCCGGTCTTGACGATGAGCAGGCAGTCTCCTTTCGCAGGCTCAGGACGAATCAGCCGGCGCATCCCTGCTGATTATTCTTAGGATTTTGGTGTATCCAGGTTTTGCCCCGGTTCGGGTGGCGCTGAGGCGGTCACGGTGGGGGTTTTACGCTTGGTGAGCAGCACAACCGCCAGCACCACCACCAGCGCGACCAGGATCATCACCACCGCGACGGGGAGAATGAATCCCCAGGGGAACAGCGCCGGTCGGCGCAGGTCGCGGTTCAAAAACATAAACCCGCGTCCGAATTCGCGCATCCTGAAATGCGGGATTATTCGATACGGGGTACCCTCCCGATCCCATTGATCCAGAAACCGCTGCGGCAGCCTGTCTTCGATGACATCGGCCGCCGTGCCGCGGGCATATCCGATTCGATATAAAGCATACCCTCCCACAGCCAGGACAGCCACGACCAGCAAGGTCAAAAGTGCAACAACCCACCATTTCGTCTTTGCCATCTTCATCCTCCAGTTGTTGAATTTCTTGCCGTAATTATTCCACGCCGGTCAGGCAAAATGTTGAAGAAATTATGTGGATTTTCACGCCCGGGTAAGTCTGCCATGGAATCCTCTCTTTGTGATAAACTTGGCGCGGATTTTCCCTTCAAGAAATCATCCCAAAACAGGAAATCATTGTTGAAAGGATTCCCATGTGCGGCATCTTCGGCATTGTGACAGACAAAGAGCAGGCTCTTGGACCTATCCTGATCGAGGCGGCCCGGCGGCTGACCTACCGCGGCTACGATTCGGTCGGCGCAGCCACGATTAGCGGATCGCGGATCGACCTTCGCAAGGACGTCGGCAAGGTCGACGAGGTCGCGGCGAAATACAACCTCGCGGAGATGACCGGCACGCGCGGCATCACTCAATTGCGCTGGGCGACATTCGGCGAGCCTTCCCAGGTCAATTCACAGCCGCACCTTGATTCGGACGGCGATCTGGTCGGCGCGCATAACGGCAACGTGGTCAACAACGTCGAGCTGCGTCAGCAGTTCATGGCCGAGGGGATGACCGTCCGCTCGCAGAATGATGGAGAATCCTGCGTCCATGCCGTTGAACGCTACATCGACCGCGGCTTCGATTTCATCGACGCTATCCGCCGAGCCTACGACGACCTGCAGGGCGATTACGCCTACGTCATCGGGCGGATCAACGACGACAGGCTCTACGCGGTGAAGAAGGGCTCCGGCCTGGTCGTCGGCATTGGCGAGGGATTCACCTGCGTCTCCTCCGACCTTCCCTCGATCCTGCCGCTGACCCTCACGATCATTCGCATCCAGGACGGGGAGATCATCACCCTGTGGGCTGACCGGGTCGAGCTGCGCTCGATCCAGGACGGCAGCCTGATCCAGCGCGAGCCGGAGATCATCACCGAAACGATGGCTTCGGTGCAGAAAGGCGGCTACCCGCATTTCATGCTCAAGGAGATCCATGAGCAGTCGCAGGTAGCCCGCGAAGTGCTTCACCTCCTGGGCGGCAGCCCGGACGTCCAGACTGTACTGGATAAGATCCGGGATGCCCGCCACGTGTACTTCATCGGCTGCGGCACCAGTTATCACGCCTGCCTGGCCGGATCGGTCTTTTTCGCGCGTCTGGCCGGCCGGGCGGTGATTCCGGTCATTGCCCCGCAGTTCGTCCCCCAGTATCTACCGGCGGTGGACAGCCGCGACGTCGGCGTCTTCGTCAGCCAGTCCGGCGAGACAAAGGATGTGCTCAACGCCCTCCACGCTGCCGAAGAGCGCGGAATGACCTGCTTCGGCCTGGCGAATGTGATCGGCTCGACGCTGACCAAGCAAACCGCCTGCTGGCTGCCGCTCTGCTGCGGATACGAGATCAGCGTTCCAGCGACCAAGACCTTCACCAACCAGGTCGTTACCTTCCTCTACCTGGCCTACCGACTGGCGGGCAAAGACACATCTGAGTTGAACAACATCCCGCAATGGATGGACGAGACCCTGGACATGACTGCGCCTCAGATCGAGGCAATCGTGCCTGAAATCAACGCCTGGAACGACCTCTACTGCCTTGGCTATGGGCTGACCTACCCGATTGCGCTGGAAGGCGCGCTGAAACTAAAAGAGATCACCTACGCCCACTGCGAGGGCATGCTCTCAACCGAATTCAAACACGGCCCGCTCTCGGCGGTAACCGACGGCTTTCCGGTGATCTTCGCCGCCGGGCCCGAGGACGTCCCCCTGATTGTCAGCGGAATCAACGAGGTGACCTGCCGCGGTGGGCGGGCGGTCGCAGTCGGGCAGGAGGATGTCCGCTTGCGCGCCAACGCCAGCGACGTGATCACCATCCCGGCCGCCAGCCCGGAGATCTCCGCGCTTCTGGCGGTGCTGCCGCTGCAACTGCTCTCGTATCACATGTCCGTCGCGCGCGGCTATGACCCGGACTTCCCCCGCAATTTGAGCAAGACGCTGACGGTGGATTAGGTCTGGTATTTGAGTCGATCGCATGGCTATCGGATCATCCGATCAGCCAAACGGCTGTCTCAATTACTCAACAAAACTTACTCTTTACGCCAATTAAAAAGTCAGATTATTCGGTAGTAATCCATCCAATGATGGATATAGAGATATATTTAGTCTGACCAGTTTATAAATGGAGGAAATCCAATCGTAATTGTCGTTCCCTGCCCTCTTCCAGCCGATTCCGCTGTAATCGTCCCGCCCATCGCGGTCACTAACGCCTTGCAGATCGCAAGCCCAAGCCCCATTTTTCCGCCATCCCTACCGCGCGCCTTATCAGACCGGTAGAACCGATCGAAGACGAACGGCAGATCTTCGGAATCGATGCCGGCGCCATTGTCACTGACCCGAATAAGGACTTGCTCCCGCTCTTCAACGCTCAAGGTGATTTTCCCACCCCCCGGTGTGTGGCGCAGAGCATTTTCCAGCAGATTCTTCAATACCTGCAACATGCGGCCTTCATCCACTTTTATTGTAGCCGTGGTTTCACCTCGTATCAAAACGAGATCGATCCCTGCCTTGATAGCAATAGGCTCGTAAGCCTGTACTATTTTCTCAAGCAAAGCAGCCGGCTCCACCGGTTCCAGAAGCATATCCAGGCTGTCCGTTTCAACCTGGGACAGGGTGGTTAAATCACCAACCAACCGGCGAAGATGCTCAATCTCGGTCTTAATAATTTCGATTCGTTGCGGAGTCAGCGCCACCTCCCCATCCTCCAACATCTCAATATAGCCGGATATGATCTGGAGAGGAGTGCTCAGATCATGCGTTATATCCGCAGTAAGGCGCTTCCGCTCCTGGTCTGCGTGGTATAAATCGGCGCTCATCTGGTTGAATGAGGCAGTTAACTGGCCCAATTCATCCTTTGAGGTAACCGGCACCTGCTGGTCCCATTCGCCGCGAGCCAGCGACTGGGAAGCCCTGGTCAGGCGGCGGATCGGCTTCACCAGCCGCCCCGCAAGAATCACGCCCATCCCCACCGCGGCCAGTACCCCGGCCAGCGCTGCCAGCCCGATCGCCAGGTTGGTACGGCGAAGGAACAATTCCTCCTCAGCGCTCAATTTGAACTGGCTCCTGGGGTCTGGCAGGATATAGGCTATCGTCCGCCCATCAACTTCTACCGCCACGGTTTGATTGATCAACTCTGCCGGTACAATCTCACCAACCTGAACACCAAAAGTAGGCATTAGCGCTCGGTATTGGTTATCGATCAAGCCGGCCACGCCGCGTAATTCTCGCAAAGGAGTGATCTGCCCGGGCTCGCCTGGCTGGAGCGGGATTGGCTCTCTCGGCGCAACCTGAAGATAGTAGTCAAAAAATCCTTCTAAAGACCCGTATGTGGTGTAGAAAGACGTCAGACTTTCCTTTAGACTGTTTGTTTGCTGTTCCGCCAGCAGATTCATCAAGGATTGCCCTGAGGTCAGTCGAATCAGCACAGACACAACCAGCACTGTGATCAATGCTACGGCCAGGTATGAGAGAATGAACTTTACCTGAAGCGACCGTTTCAATCTACAGCCTCCAAAAAACGATAACCGACCCCAAACACAGTTTCAATATAGCGCGGTTGTTCCAGATCATCTCCCAATTTCAATCGTAGATTGCGGATGTGGATTTTAAGCGTAGCTTCTGATCCGCTGTATCCATACTCCATCAAACGGATGCACATCTCTGCCCGGCGGACGACCTGCCCCGCGGAACGCATCAGCATTTCCAATACCTGGAACTCGAGTGGGGTTAGATCAACCAACCGTCCGCCCTGTTTCACTTCATGTTTTTTGCTGTCCAGGGTGACATCGCCGATGGTCAAAACCGGTTCACTACCCTCTCTAGGCGCTGCCCGGCGCAACACCGCGCGGATGCGAACCAGGAGTTCTCGCAAACGGAACGGCTTGGTTATATAGTCATCCACCCCAAGGTCGAATCCTCGAATAATGTCCGCTTCCTGAACCTTGGCAGTGATCATAATCACCGGTGTACTGGATTCACGCCTTAGATTGGAAATGAACTGGTAACCGTCCATATTGGGCATCATGATGTCCAGGAGAATCAGGTCCGGCCGGGCTGAACGCGCAAGCTCAATTGCCTCGATCCCATCCGATGCGGTCAGCACTTCGTATTCCTGCCCGCTGAGAAAATCGCTCAACATCATCTGGACATTGCGGGTGTCGTCGACTACCAGTATTTTCCGGGTCATGCGATTATTATAAGCTCCCTGCTATATCCTGACCGATATCGCCAACATCATTCGTTACCTCCCCCAAACACGAAGAGGATGGGCGCTCAACCCATCCGACTTCGCGTTCAAAGGAGGAGAAAAGGTAAGGGGAGTTGGCTTTCAGTTTTCGCTTACCTGTCCGCTGCCTGCTGCAGCGTCCCAACCCAACTCTGTGCTTCTGGTCTGATCTTAGCATGCTTCCGGTGACTGTTGGTTTAATTCTCGTATATGCCCGATCGTGGCCAGGATCGATCCTCTTCCACCTGACAAGCCAATCAGGCATATCCATTGTTATCGTCTTGCCTGACCACCGCCATTTCTGGCTCATCAATATGAATTGAGTTTTCCTGGGCTGTTCCGTCATAGAAAATTTTCAGATCAGCAACGTCGCGCAAGAAATCAATTTTTCCCACTAAAACCCGCTTGATTTTCAAGCCGGTGCGTTCTTCCAAATCGGCGATCAAATCATCGCGGCGGTCCGGGTGGATCAACTCAATCTTTTCATAGACAATTCGCTTGGAAACCTCATATTGAAAACCCCACTCGCGCTCGAGCACCCACATGATTGCCAAAATCGCCAGGTTAGCCGCCACCAACTGCCATCGCACGGAGCCGTCTACTCCAGCTGAGTTCATCACCGGCAGGGCTGCAATAATGAACAAATAGGTCATCTCACGGATCGGTATTGGGTCGGTGCGGTAGCGCAAGATCGTAAAAATTGCAAATAAACCAAAACCTACGCCTATGCCAAGTTCGATGCTGTTAAGAAAGCTCAAAACGAAATAGATCACGGTGTTGAAAGCAAGAAAAGTGAATACGTAACGCTTGTTATGGGTCGATGGGTAATAAATAAACCGGACCACAAAAATAGCTACAACTAGGTTAAAGCTAAAATTAAGCAAGAACCTGGCTAAATCGCTCATTAATAACTACTCCTTTACTGATTTTTTGAATCATTCTCATTTGTTGTTTCAGCGCGTTTTTTTTGACACGATCGTAGTTCAGCGAGACGCCAATGCAATATTTACTGAAACCCTGAGGGAGAATATGTTGATAGCGCATATGCGCCATGAATGGTGAATCAACGCCGGCTCTATTCTGTTTGACCTCTACAACCGCAATGCCCTCCAGTCGTGCAGATCGGGAATCGGTGTAAAAAGCCAGATCAAAATCCAGGGTGACCCGCTCACAGCAGCGTTTACAGACCAGCGTAATGCGAGTAAAAGTGTTCCAAAGCATAGGTTGTAAGCTCTGACAATCATACGGAAAAACATCTTGCAGCCAATGTTTCATGGCGAGATCAAAACATAGAGCTGGCTGATCGGTGTCAATCCGCTCTTTTATTGTCCGGCCTTTGTGAGTTTTGTGTTTCACCTCCAAAAAGCTGCGGCGAGAATCGACATACTCGCGGCAGCGGACTTTATACCGGTCAGCCCGCTTGTTGACGTGCATCTTATAGAGGTCGAACTCAGGAGTATCGAAGTAGAGAGTCCGATAGCGGTTGAAACGCTGCCCGCCTACCGATAGGATGCGGTAATCCCCCTGGAGTCCGACAAGAGCCTCACGCAGCTGGTTAAGGGACATGACATACTTCACGTCTGTGCGGTTGAGTAGAGCCGTATTTCTCATTTCGGCCAGGGTGATCGGCTCAAACGTTTCCACAAGAGGTTCCAAACCCACCTGGTAAGCGCACCAGCGTGCTTCTCGGGCGGCATTGGATATGTTGTGCTCAGGGCTTTGATCCATCGCGTCGATGCGAACCATGTATTACTCCAATCTGGTTTCTTTCCACAAAACTGATCGTCATTCGGCTGGGAAAGGGGTTGCTTTTATCCATGATAAGGGATCGAATTTTTCATTAATTTTGCCGGACAGGAATGTGGCAGAATGAGTTTCCCCATCCTGGGGGATCTCAAGGTCTTCGTGGCGAACCGCCCATCATCCCGGCGTTTCCCACCAGGGTCACTACCCCGGTTAAATCGATAGCGGCGTATTCTTTACCATGTGTATAGGTACCATCGAGATACAGCCCGCCAGCCGTAGTCCCGTTGGCGCTTCCGCCGAGATAGATCTGGTAGGTTTCGCCATTGATCAGCTGTGGCGAGGAGAAGGCTATGGATTGGTAAGGTTTCGCAGGTTCGAAAGTGAGCAAGTTTTCTGCCGAGCTGTTCTCGATGTGGATGACCGTTCCTGCCGGTTGGGCTGAACTTAAGTTGATCAGAATTGAGTTCTGGCTGGACGTTTGATCCGGCGCCATCGCCATTCCGGCGCTACCCACCGCCACCAGGAATCCACCGGAAATCTTAAAACCGGCCATGTAATCCAGCGCTCCGTTCATATTTTGGGTTGGACCGTTGATCAGCACAAGACCGTCGGTCATTTCCACTGCGCCGTTGATATCCAATCCGTCTCCATCGGCATTCACGAAAATTGTCCCGCCATGGATATACAGGTGGTAATCACCGCTGGCCGCAAAGGCATCCTGCCCGGGACCGGTCATAGAACCAGGGGGCATCCTGCCTCCCCGCATGGTGCCTGGAGCCATCCCAGAGGCGTCCAAACCGCCAGCCACGTTGATTCCATCGTCACTTGAGTTAATCTCAATATCGCCAGCGTTGATCGTAATCACCGCGCTCTCCAACCCTTCATAAGAAGTGGCTATGCGAAACCTTCCGCCGTTAATCGTCAGGGTTTCGTCGCTATGCATGCCGTCATCGCCTGTAGCCAGGTCGTAATCACCGCCATCGATTGTGATACTGCCATTTGAGTGGATTGCATCATCCGCCGAATCAACGGTGAACGCACCATTTACGATCATGACACTGACGGTCCCCTTGATTCCTTTGGCCGATGTGCTTTCATCAAGGTTAATCGTGCTGCCTCCGCCAGAAGAAACCTGGATATTTCCGCCGCTGACAATCACATCCGTCGCTGCATCGATCCCGTCCCTGCCTGCAGCGATATCCACAATCCCGGACTCGATCCACACGTATCCTCTCGCAGCATCCTCTTCATTATCAGACTTGATCCCATCTCCGCCGGATTCGATCTGGAGGCTGGCATCCCTGACCACCACATAATCCTTGCCGCGGATGCCGTCATCGACCGCTTTCACCTTGACCGTACCTCCGGCGATGATGAACCCGTCCTTACTGGCAATGCCGTCGTTGTAATTCCCCTCCACCTTAAGCGTACCCTTTCCGGTAATCGTCAGGTCGGCCGCGCTGTATATGGCAGCATTGGGCTCATCCGTATCGGCGTTCTGAAAGGTATATTCACTCGCATCGGTGATCTTATTTACCGCGCCGTCCGCGAGGATGATCACCACCTTATCCGCACTGATAATATGCAGCGGTGATCCTGTCGAGCTGCCAAGCTCAACGCCGTCCAAAATCAGACGCACGATTGCATCATCACCTGCATCGACATTGATCTTTCCCTCAATTAATTCACCGCTGAGCCTGTATGTCCCGGCTGCAGTGATGCTCAATGTGGTGCCAGCGGTTTTAACCCCTGTTCCTACTGCCTGGATCGAATCGCCATTCAAGGAAATGGGTACAACCGATGCGCTATCCCATATATAGTCAGAGCCGTCTTCATGCGTTTGCTGATTTTCGGCCAGCAACGTTGTGACCGAGACCGCCCCTGGATCGACCGCAAGACCTGGATTCTGCTCGCTGTCTGAGGTTTGAATGCCAGAGGATACAGTGCTGGGATCCTGAATGACGGTTATATCTGACGCTGCCTCGCCAAGTGAACAGGCTGCCAGCGAAAGCATCAAGATAAGCGGGCAAAGAATTTTCGAAATCTTCCTCACGATAGAACTCCTTGTGATTCCCAACGGAATTGGCTTTTCTCGATTCTAAAGACGATGTTCACCCTATGGGTTTAGATTTGGTATATCCAAGCATTCCCGCGATCTTGAAAAGATTGAAGCAGGCGGGTTCGCCTGTTGCCCCCAAATATTATTTCTTGCATCCCGAAGCCATAACTTTTCTTAACCAAATCGAACTTAATAGATATATAATATCCATATAACAACTCGTATATTGACCTCTTTTACCTGATGTCCATCGAAAAACAGAAAAACAACGGACGAATAAAGAAATCTTATTAATTTCATCGCAATTTGCTCCAAGGATTGGTAAAACAATCTGCGATTGCGATTGGCTATTCCATTCAACAGGTTCAAATAAGTATCCGAAAGGAGGTGTTGCCAAAAACGAAGAGCACAATTGCAGAAAATCCATTTACACGAGATCCAAATCATTTTGTAAGAAGCATAAAGGAGACAGATCGATGAAACTCATGATTAAAGTGATTGTCGCGACTTTCGTGCTCGTCGGAGCGGTTTTCCCCTCTTTCGTTCACGCCGCCCCTCCGAACGTGCAATCGGCGCAGGAGATCCCCGAATTTGCCCAAAAGAATGACAATCCGCCGCACCCACTGGGCGAGCAACAGGCCGCGCTAAAAAAGGTCGCCCTGGATGCAAAGTTGAATGGAAAAGCCTTTGGCCGAACCCATGAAGTGGCCCGCGGTCAGTTCGTCGAGCTCGAGCGGCTCGGAGAAGATTCCATTTTCACCGTCCTGGGCGAGTTCAGCGACTTTCCACACAACAATATTGCTGAGCCGGATCGCAGCAAGAACAATACGACCATCTGGGTCCTTGATTTCAGCCGGCAGTATTATCAGGACCTGCTTTTCTCAGAAGCGCCGGGCGTCAGTTCCATGCGCAATTTCTACATCGAGCTTTCTTCGAACCGCTACACGGTCAACGGAGATGTGACTGATTGGGTACCTGTCCCTGGAACCGCTGCGTCTTATGACGATGACCTGGGCGGCGAGGCGGTCTGGAAATTCCTGGAGGATTCGGTCAACGGCTGGTATTCAGCCCAGCTTGGCGCTGGAATGTCCACCGATCAGATCAACGCTTACCTCAGCCAATTCGACGTGTGGGACCGCTACGATTGGGACGGCGATGGGAATTTTGACGAGTCCGACGGCTACATCGATCATTTCCAATCCGTCCACGCCGGCGAAGGTGAAGAAGCTGGCGGTGGAGCATTAGGAGGTCAGGCAATCTGGAGCCACCGCTGGTATGCCCGATTTAATCTCATCGGCAGCACCGGCCCCTCTTCGGATTACCTCCTTGGCGGCGTCCGCATCGGCGACAGCAACTACTGGATCGGCGACTATACCATTGAGCCGGAGAACGGCGGGGTTGGCGTATTCGCCCATGAGTTCGGCCATGATCTTGGCCTGCCGGATTTGTACGCAACCCAGGGCGGTGAAAACGGCACCGGCTTCTGGACCCTGATGTCCTCCGGTTCCTGGTTGAACGACGGGACGATCGACATCGGCTCACGGCCGGGTCACATGGGCGTGTGGGAAAAATTCCAGCTTGGCTGGCTGAATTACGAGGTCGCCAGAGCTGGACAACGATCATCGCACAAGCTCGGTCCGGCAGAAACCAACACCAAACAGGCTCAAGGGTTGTTTGTCATCCTCCCGCCCAAAGAAGTCGTCACCGATATTGGCGACCCATATGCTGGAACATATTTCTACTACAGCGGAATGGGAAACAACCTCGACAACTTGATGTACAAATCCGTAAACCTGCCATCCAATTCGAGCTTGACCGCCAAGGTCAATTTCGAGATCGAGCTGGATTGGGATTACGCCTATCTGGTCGTCTCAACGGACGGCGGAACCAGCTGGCAAGGGGTAGAGACCAATCTTTCCACCAATACCAACCCTAACGGCCAGAATTTCGGCAACGGGATCACAGGCAGCTCGGGAGGCTGGGTAGATCTGACGGCAGACCTCTCTGCCTATTCTGGCGACGTGCTCCTTGGCTTCCGCTACTGGACCGACGTAGCTGTCATCGAAAAGGGCTTCATGGTGGATGAGATCTCCATCAACGGTTCCGATCCGGACGGCGCAGAAGTGGATGCAGGCTGGACATTTGCCGGCTTTAAGGTATCCGACGGGGTCGAGAGTGCTGTGTACAATCACTACTATGTGGCGGAATACCGCCAGTACCGCGGGTATGATACCGGGTTGCGCGACGGGGTATATAACTTCGGCTTTCTCGACAACCCCGATCTGGTCAACTGGGTCGAGCATTTCCCCTATCAGGATGGAATGCTCGTCAGCTACTGGGACACCTCGCAGGTAGATAATAACACTCCCCAACACCCGGGGCAGGGGTTGATCCTCCCCGTGGACGCCCATCCTTCCGCTCTGCTCGATCCTTTTGGAGCGGTCTGGCGAAACCGGGTGCAAACCTATGACGCCACTTTTGGGCTGGAACCAACCGATGCAATTACGATCCACAGGTTCAGTCAGCCGTCAAGCATTCCCAGCCTGCCGGCTGTGCGGGAGTTCAACGACATGAATTCCTACTGGGATCCAGCCAACCCAACCGGCAGCGTGATGGTTCCCCAAACGGGCACATTGATTCGGATTGTGAACGTTTCCGCGCAGGGCAATTTCATGCAGGTGTTGGTCAGTCCGGTAAATTAACAGCTGAGTTCCTGGATGAATTCGCTTTCACAAGAGCCTTCCGATATGGGGGGCTCTTTTCGTTTGAAAACCGGCCTGAGAATCAGCGCCGATCCCAGTATCAAACCGAAGACACCGGCTGCTATCAGGGTGGAATTGAACGCAGCAGCGTAATTGACGCCATCCCAGGTATGAGATGGACCCATCAGGTATTGCATGCTCATTGTGACCAGCCCAAGGATGATCGCCGCCGCTCCGCCGGCAGGCCCGTTGGACCGTACGCTGCCGCGGGTGAAATCCACCTTCTCCCAGATTGAGGGTATCCGAAAGATCAGAAAGAGAATCAGGGTCAGGACAGTCATGTACACGACCTGATCCACCGGCATCGACTTTCCGCGCAGCGCACGCGAGACGAACATGTGGACCACTCCCACCGCGACCCCCGCAATCAATACGATCATGGAATCTCGATAGGAATTTGCCTTTCCCTTAATCAACTCGACCGTCGCGCGGATGCCGAGCACCCCCAGGGCAATGCCGATGAGCACAAACAAAATATACAGCCACTGAAAGGGCGCCAGCCTGGCCATGCTTTCGCTAAAACCGGTCGGATTGAACGCCACGCAGGACGTTCCCATCCCGCCCAGCAAGGTGAACCCGGCAGTCAATGCCATGAAGACGATTCCAATGGTGCGCAGCGTCTTTCCACCTCTATTCGTTGACATGGTTCCCTCCCCGAAATTGAGAAAAACTGGTTCTCTTGATCCAATCAGCCCAACCGGAAACCCGCCGCAAAGCAAGCCGTCATGAGCAGCAGCAGCCATGGCAGGATTCTCCAGATGGTTTCGCGCGAAATGACCGGCCGGCCGGCTCTCAAGAAAGCCAGCAGCACCCCTCCGACGCCGATCAACCCCCCGCCGATCCCCACCAGGGCAAAGGCCGGCTTCATCTCGTCCTGGATGGTCAGCAGGAGTGGCGCAATGAAAATTGCCAGTCCTGCCGCGCCGTGCACAATCGCGAGCACAACCACTGGCAGCCTGCCCGGTAAAGGCAGCGTGCGCGTGACGATCACCGCCAACCAACCGGCGATGGTGAAAATCAGAGCAGGCGTCCTCAGGGAAGGATAATGCTGCCAGACCAGCCCCAGCGAGAGCGCCAGCGGGATCGTCGTCGAAATGATCACCACCAGAGGGGATTCGAGTACCTCGAAGCCCAGGATCATCAGCAGCAGACCGGCGACGATCAGGATCCCAAACGCGATCGTGTAGGCAATGATTGGCAGAGCCGCGAATTGATCGATGCCGATTACCACCAGGTATCCAGCCAGAACAACAGTGCTGAGCAGCAGGATCCGGTCGATGAGGGCTATTTTTACCGCGTTCACATCACTCCCAGGGCTATCAGGATCATAGCCGCCAGCATATAGATCGAGGCATACTTGAACAAACCGAACGAAGCGCGCTCGGAAGGTCTGTAAGTCACTGCGATGGCCAGGAGGAGCAGCCCGGCGGACAGCACGGCCAGCAGGCGCAGGAATCCCCATTGCATGCCGATCCCCCAGGCAGCCAGGCCCATCGCCAGCGAAGCCAGAACGCTGGAAACGGCGATCACCGCCCGGGTGAAGCGAAAACCATACGTGGATGGGAATGTGGGTAAACCGGCGGCCTGATAGTCGTCAAAATAGCGCATGGAGAAGGTCAGGATGTGTGTCGGTATCCAGAGGAGGACCCCCAGTGCAAGCAGCCCGCCGATCCAGTCCAGACCGCCAACCCCGAGCGCCCGCCCGGCCAGGATCGGCATCCCGCCAGCAATACCACCCCAGACAATGCTCCAGCAGGTGCGCCGCTTAAGCCAGATGGTATAGACGACTGCATCGAAGAACACCCCGGCGAAGACGATCAGACCGTAGAGCGCGTCCATGGCAATCGCCAGTCCAACGCCAAAGATGGAGAACGCCAGACCCACCCAGAGCGCCTCGCGCGGATCGATCCTTCCCGCCGCCAATGGCCGTTTTTGCGTCCGACACATTATGGAGTCAATGTCCCTGTCCCACCACATGTTGAGGATGGTGCTGCCGCTGACCGCCGCTGAGAGACTGATGAACAGCGCCGCCATGGTCGGCAGGTTGAACACCGGGCAGCGGGCGCTCATGTAGCCAGCCAGCCCGGTGGACACCAGCAGACCTGTCTGCGGGCCCTTGAGCAGCGGCCAATACTGGCGGATTTTACCTTCCAGCGCCTTCACTGTTCTCCTCCAGAAATTTCGCCTCCATCCTTGCTCTCAAGTTTAACCCATCAGCGCACGCAGCGGAAACCCACTCCGGGGCTGAAATAGGTCGGGGTGGCGTTATTGCGCACCCAGACGCGCAAATCCATCTCATAGGTATCCTTCGACCCGCCGCGCATAAAGCGGTAATGCATGCCCTCATGCACGTCGCCAATCCACTGCCAGACGTTGCCGGCCATATCGTACAGGCCATAGGTCGAGGCGGAATCCAGGGTGGCGTATCCCGCGTACGTCTTGCCGTTATAAAAACCCACCGGCGTGGTGCGCGATCCGAAGGTTTTCATGTCTTCAAATGGGTCGCGGCTGGCGTAGAAATTGGCGTTTTCCCGTCTGATTTCCTCGCCCCAGGGGAACGGGCGGTCATCGCCGCCGCGGGCAGCCTTTTCCCATTCCACTTCGCCCGGCAGGCGGTAGCCGTAGTAACCGCAGTATCCCCAGGCGCCAAACCAGGAGACCATCGTCATCGGGTGGTTTTCATAACCTGACTGGACGGTGAATGACTCGCCGTCGAACTTGATCCGCTGGGATGGGTCGTCCAGAGGGATGAAAATCCAATCGCCGGCGTCGATCCGCTCCTCGTGCTTGACCCCGCGGTATTCATCGCCCGGATAATAGCCGACGATTTGACCTCCCTCGACCTTCACAAAACCATCCGCCAGCGCCGCCTCGAGAAAGGCAGCATAGTGGGCGGCAGTTACGTCCGTGACCATGATCTCGTAAGCGCCGGTGGAGACGACATCGCCAAACTGCCCGAAGTGAAATTCCCCGGCCGGTATCTGCGCCCAGCTATCCGGATTTACGCCGGTCTCAAATACCGGCAGCGGCGCATTCAGGTCAACCGGCGCGCAGGCAGCCAGAGATGCCGTCATCACGAGGATCAGCACACAGGCGCGTCTCATTCGAGCGCCTCCTGCGAGAGCTCGTGGTCCATCTCCTCCCTCCAGCGCCCTTTCTTTTTGAAAAGATCAATCAGACGCCAGACCATTACCGCGCCCAGGATTGCCAATAACAGACCCAGGCTAAAATCCATCACATACATTAAAACATTGACCAGCGGCTGCTGCTCAGCCTCGCTGATGAAGAGACGTTTCATTTCAAAGACGGTCACTGCGGCAAAAGCAATATCGGAAAAGATGATGATCCCCCAGCCGTAGAGCTGACGCAACTTCCCTTTCAGCCCGATCATGTCCCCGTAATAAAACAGGATGATTGTGGCGATGATCGCCGAGAGGACATGCCAGTGGCCGGTCAGTTCGATTCGCTCCTCACGTGCAGGCCAGACGCGGAAGATTTCGTCGAGCCTGACCGCCATGAAGATGCCGATCCCGCTGACGGTGAAATTCATGAAGAGCATCTGCCAGGTCGGCCCTAATTTGAGCGGGTCGCGCACCAGGGCAAGGATTTTTTGCCCGAAACGCGGCCTGTTAAGGTGAGCGGTGCCGTCGCGGATCAGTTTGTTCCAGCTCCAGATCAACAGCAGCAGCGCGGCCAGCATGGAGGGCGTCGCGCCTACGTAGATGATCATGTGGGCGACCGGCTCGAGAGGGGTAACCACCCCCCACACACCCATGTTGAGCACGATTGTGCCGAGAATCATCAGCGGCATGGCGATCTTGTGCAAAATGCCCTTGAAATTCAGCCATTTGCCGATGATCAGCGTAATCATAATGGCGATCAGCGCCAGCATGATATGCAGGTGGCCGATGACGGAGTACTCCATCGTCGTTTTTTCAGGGATGCGGATGATGTTTTCGGCTAAAAAGACTAGAAATCCGTTGCCGAAATACGAGCCTGGGATCGCGCCGAATAAAGCCGATATCACCGTGGTCAGCGCGGCGGCAAAGAATGCCGTCCGTTCTAAATCGACGCCAGACCTGGTGCGGGCGTAGGCTTTGTCCACCTGGTGGACCTCTTTGTTCCACGGCCAGAGGGCAATGGTCAGTAACACCCCGGCGAAGAAGATCAGCGTCAACCCGGCGATATACAACCCGTGAAAAGCCCATTGATGCCCAAAGTAGGCAAAGCCAAGCCCGAAGATCATGGCCGTGAGGTAGCCGACGGTGATCAGCGCGTTCACTGCTGTCTTGAAGAACGCTTTCATCTTGAGCAGGCCGGTGATCATATACGTCTCGATGGCGACCACGGCCATGGCTATGGAGTGATAGAGAATAATGATCCGACCTTCGCGCTCGGCCTGAACCAGGTCCATGCCCAGCAGCCTGACGACCGCATCGCGCACGCCTATCTCGGCCATCGGCCCTGAGAGCATCCCCCACAGCGCAGTCACCACTGCGATCATGGCAATCGCCACCAGGATCAGCCCCTTGGTCGAGTTGAAGAGATAGGTGAATCGGTCTTTGATGAACTGCATGTCCGGCTCCTGAAAGTGGATCCTCGCGGTGAGGAGACCTATGCGTGCATTTACGCACCGGGATGATTACACCGAGGGTTGGGATGTTTCCCTATTAACATTCGCAGCGGTTTCGGGTGATCCTTGCGTTCATAGTATACCAAAACCCTCGGCTCGGGCTAATCCGGCGGTACGCCGGCTGCTTTTGGATGTTACCCGGGCTCATTGGTTTCTGGTTGGCGGGTAAGCCGCTCCCAAAGGCCCGGCCAGACGAGGATGACAATCAACGCCAGACAGGTCGCCGGAGCGAGGGCAAAAAGAGAAAACCGGCCCAACTGCTGAGCAGTCACCACCGCAAGGGGAATGCCAACCGCCAGCTCGGCTGCCCCGGCCGTCAGTCCGACCACCTTTATCCAATCTTTTAGACGGGTCAATATCCCGACCGTCACCACCGCCCAGCCGATCATCGCCAGCACGTGCAGCCGCTGGACGATGACAAAGATCGGCGCCCCGTGAGTGATGATCCGGCTGGTGCTGGAAACACCGTTCATGAAATAGAATATGGGCAGTCTCCTGCTTGGAGACTTTTTCACTGTGCCCCCACAGGCCTGCGCCTGTCCCCTGTAAGGGGAAACCCTGGTTTTAGCCTCTTGTACCCTCCCCGGGTATGAAAGGGCTGATAAAAAAGCCACGTTACAATTACGTGGCATACTCTGTGCCCCCACAGGGATTTGCCTGTCCCCTGTAAGGGGAAACCCTGGTTTGCGCTCCAACAAAAACAACCACTCTTTGGTGGTTGTCTGTGCCCCCACAGGGATTCGAACCCTGGTTTTAGCCTTGAAAGGGCTGCGTCCTGGTCCCCTAGACGATGGGGGCAACGGTGCATATTCTACCATCCCCATCCGGGCTGGTCAAGCAATTGCCGTCCAGCTAAAGGATCAAGCCGCCCTCTGCCGGTTTGATGATCGCCGGTTCGTCGCGCTTTGGGTCGTTTACCATCCGGCTGACCGGGTAAGCGATCATTTCCTCGGCGTTGTACGGCCTGAGCATAGAGCTCAGCTCGGGGATCGGGCGTTCATCCAGCCAGCCCCAGGCATCGCGCGGAGTGAAAATTACCGGCATCCGGTCGTGAATTGGCGCAACCCGGGTGTTCGCCGGGCAGGTGATGATCGTGCAGCTTTTCAGCACGTCGCCCTCAGACGCATGCCAGACCTCCCACAGTCCGGCGAAGGCAAACGGTGATTTATCTTCCATCTGGATGTAATACGGGATGGACGGGCCGTCTTTCGTCTTCTTCCACTCGAAGAAACCGTCCGCCAGAATCAGGCAGCGCCGCCGGGCCAGCGCCGAGCGGAAAGAGGGTTTTTCCGCCAGCGTTTCAGCTCGGGCGTTGATCAGCCGGTTGCCGATGCTGATATCCTTGGCCCAGGAGGGCACCAGTCCCCAGCGTATGAAATCCACGTTGCGGGTTTGTGCATCCGCCACCACCGCCACCGGCTGGGAGGGGGCGATATTATAGCGCGGGATCCAATCTGGCGGCATTTCACCGAGGTCGAATGCCTGACGCAGCATAACCGGATCGAGGGTCAGGGTAAAGCGTCCGCACATGGTCACCTCCTTTGGTCAACAGTTCTGATTATAATTGAAATACTTATTCCCCCACGGAGCCGAGATGCCAAGTCCCTTAGTCGAATGCATCCCCAATTTTTCTGAAGCCCGCCGCCCCGAGGTCGTCGACGCGATCATCGCTGCGATCCAATCCGTGCCGTCCGTGCATGTCCTCGACCGCCACTCCGACCTGGATCACAACCGCACGGTGATCACCATGATCGGCCCGCCGCAGGCTGTTGAGGAAGCCGCCTTTCGATCGATCGCCAAAGCCGCCGAGCTGATCAACCTCGACGAGCATCAAGGCGCCCACCCGCGCATCGGCGCTGCTGACGTGGTGCCTTTCGTGCCGATCACCGACATCACCATGCAGGAATGCGTCGAAATAGCCCGCCGGCTGGGAAAGCGCGTTGGCGACGAGCTTGGCATCTCGGTTTATCTCTATGAGGAAGCGGCGACGCGGCCAGAACGGGTCAACCTGGAGAACATCCGTCACGGGCAGTATGAAGGACTCAAGGAAGAAATCGGGCAAAACCCCGAACGCGATCCGGATTTTGGCCCTTCCCGGCTCAGTCCCGCCGGCGCAACCGTGATTGGCGCCCGCCAGCCGCTGATCGCCTTTAACGTCTATCTGACGACCAACGATACCCACGTCGCTCAGAACATCGCCCGCGCGATCCGCTATTCCTCGGGAGGGCTGCGCTATGTCAAAGCGATGGGGGTGCTGGTCGAGGGGCGCGCCCAGGTTTCGATGAACCTGACCAATTTCCGCCAGACGCCGGTCGCCCGGGTGGTCGAGATCATCCGCCGCGAGGCCGAGCGTTACGGCACTGCCATCCACCATTCGGAGCTGGTCGGACTAATCCCCCAGGAGGCGCTCAACGACGCCGCCGTCTGGCACCTCCAGCTGGACGGCTTTGAACCCTCCCAGGTGCTCGAGACCCGCTTGATGGAGCTGATGCGCGAACAGCCAGCGGCGGCTACCCCTAGGCCCGAAGTCACCTTCATCGACGCGCTGGCCAGCGCCGAACCCACTCCAGGCGGCGGCTCAGCCGGCGCGCACACCGGAGCGGTCGCTGCGGCTCTGGTCGCCATGGTCTGCCGGGTGACCGTTAGCAAGAAAAAATACGAGGGGGTCAAGGATCGCATGTGGGCTATCCTCGAGCAGGCCGAAACCCTGCGCAGCCAGCTTAGCGAGGCGGTCGAGAAAGATGCAGCCGCCTTCAACGAGGTGATGAACGCCTTCAAACTGCCCAAGGACACCCCCGAACAGGAAGAAATCCGCCGCGCGGCTGTTCAGGCGGCCACCCACGCCGCCGCCAGGGCTCCGCTCGAAGCCGCCAAAGCCGCCCTGGCCGTCCAGGAGCTGGCGGTGGAAGCCGCTGAGATTGGAAACCTGAACGCGATCTCCGACGCCGCCTCGGGCGCCACCCTTGCCCGCGCGTCGCTGCTTTGCTCGGCCTATAATGTGCGCATCAACACGCTTTCGCTCGAGGATCCCAATGCAGTAGCCGGGTTGATTGGGCCGCTGCGCGAGCTCGAAGTCAGATCGGCCGTCCTGGATGAGCGCCTCCGCCGCCTGTTAAGTGAGCGCGGCGGGATAAAGCTGGATTGAAAATACCTTATCGCTGAGGAGTGTGATCAATGGGTTTAAAGCCGGACCACTGGATTCGCAGGATGGCCCGCGAGGCCGCCATGATCGAGCCCTTCGTTGACGGGCAGGTGCGCGACGGGGTGGTTTCTTACGGCCTGTCGTCCTACGGCTACGACATCCGCGTTGCGGATGAGTATAAGATCTTTACGAACGTCTATTCCGCTCTGGTCGACCCAAAGCATTTCGACCCGCAGTCGATGGTCGATTTCAAGGGCGAGGTCTGCATCATCCCGCCGAACTCCTTTGCCCTGGCCCGAACCGTCGAATATTTCCGCATTCCGCGCAATGTGCTGACCGTCTGCCTGGGCAAGAGCACCTACGCCCGCTGCGGGATCATCGTCAACGTCACCCCATTCGAACCGGAGTGGCAGGGCTACGTCACCCTGGAAATTTCCAACACCACTCCCTTGCCGGCAAAAATCTACTCCAATGAGGGCATCGCTCAGGTGCTGTTTTTCGAGGGCGACGAGCCGTGCGAGGTCTCCTACGCTGATAAAAAGGGCAAATACCAGAACCAGCCCGGCATCCTCCTGCCCAGGCTCTGAAACCATTGATCCCCCCAGATCCCTGGCAGTAAACCAACGCCCCAGGATGGTCACCCTCATTCCACCCCCACCACAATGAGCACAATATCTTCGAGCCGATTCGATCTGCTCTGCGAGCCGGAAAAAGGCAGCTTTTCCCTGCAGGATAAGCTCTCTGGCTTCGAGCTTCTGCATGACGCGCGAATGCTGGTCGTCTGCCGCCAGCAGGGCAAAACACGGTTGTATCTGACCTCCGCCTGGCAGGTTCTTGCCAGTAAAACCGAGTCTGTACTGGATCCACATCACGGGCAGCTCCAGACCTTTCAGGTCGATGCTGCCGGGGATACTGGCGAACTGCGCTTCCGTCTTACCTTCGCGCTCAGTCAGGAACATCCGCTGTTCTTGTGGAAGATTGCCCTCCAGAACGAAGGCAGCGAGCCGCTAGAGGTCGAGCGAATCGAATTGCTCCGTATCGGCGGGCAAAGCTCCCAGGGGAGTTTCCAGGTCAGTCCAGCCGCCGAACCGCGATATTCGTTTTACAGCAACGGCTGGCAGTCCTGGTCATACTGCGGTACGTACCGGCCCGGTTCGGTGATGCGCACCACCCGGCTGGGATTTTTACAGAAGCCGATGGTAATCAACCCCGGCACGCCCAGTCTGCGCCAGCCGGGTTATTACACGGCCGATTTCTTCGGCGCAGTCTGCGAGTTGACCTCCCGTAAAGGCCTGCTTCTGGGCTTTCTCTCCCAAAAACAGCATTTCGGCACGATCGAGGCGCTGCTCTACGACCGGCCGAGCCTGCGCCTGTGGGCCAACGGCGACAGCGCCTGCCTGGACCCTAGCGCCGCAATGGAAACCGATTGGGCGGTCCTCGCCCCCTTTGGGCTGGATGCCCCTGATCCCTTTGACGAGTATCTCCAGGCAGTTGCGCGCGAGCATCAGACCTCAATCCAACCCGAGATACCGGTTGGCTGGTGCTCCTGGTACCATTACTACACCGGAATCACACCAGCGAACCTGCGCGGCAACCTTACCGAGCTTACCCGCCTGCGCGGCGAGCTGCCCTTGACCGGTTTTCAGATCGACGACGGCTACGAAGCTCAGGTCGGCGATTGGTTCGATTTCAAGCCAGCTTTCGCTGAGGGTATGTACCCGCTCGCCCGCGAAATCAAAGAAGCCGGATTCACCCCAGGATTGTGGCTGGCGCCGTTTATCCTCCACCCCAGAGCCAGACTGGCCGGCGAACACCCTGACTGGCTGCTGCGCGACGAGAAGGGCAGGCCGGTCAACTGCGGGTTCGGCTGGAACGCGCTCACCCGCGGGCTGGATTTAACCGTCCCGGAGGCGCTCGACTTCGCCTGCCGGGCGGTTAGCGCCGCCGCGCACGATTGGGGCTACCCATACCTGAAGCTGGATTTCCTCTATGCGGCGGCGGTGAAATGCCGTTACCGCGACCCGACCCGCACGCGCGCCCAGGTGCTGCGCAGCGGGATGCAGGCTCTACGCGAGGCCGCCGGCGCGGAGACCTTCCTGGTCGGCTGCGGCGCTCCGCTCGGCTCGGTCATCGGCCTGGTCGACTCGATGCGGGTCAGCGAAGACGTCAGCGGCGACTGGTACCCTCATTTCCAGGGGATCGGTCTGGGCTTGCGCAATGAACCCTTCATGCCCTCGGCGCGCAACGCCATCCATAATACCCTGACCCGCAGCGCCCTTCACCGGCGCTGGTGGATCAACGACCCGGACTGCCTACTGGTCCGCCCGGGAACCAGCCTGACCCTGGAAGAGGTGCAAACTCTCGCCACTGTTATTGCCTTGAGCGGAGGGGCGCTGCTGATCTCGGACGAGCTGAAAGAACTGCCGGAAGAGCGCCGGTGGATCATCGAAGTGCTCCTGCCGCTCATCGGTCTGCGCCCGCAGGTGATCGACCTGTTCGACGAACCATCGCCTGGCCGCCTGCGCCTGGACCTGGACGGCCCGCCAGGCAGCTGGCACCTCCTTGCCCGGATCAATTGGAGCGACCGCCCGATATCCTGGTCCTTGCGACCAGAGGATTATCGGCTGGCGGCTCGATCATACTGGCTGCGTTCCTTCTGGGGTGGACAGGTCGTCAGCATCGAGCCAGGCGGCGAAGTCAACCTGCCGCCGCTGCCGGCACACGGCTGCGCATTGATCGCACTGCGCCCGCGCGATATTGAGCTGCCCGGATATGTTGGTTCTGACCTGCACATCTCGCAAGGGCTGGAAGTAACCCGCTGGCAGCCGACGCCGGACGGCCTGGAGCTGGAGCTCTGTCTACCCCGCCGGGCGTCGGGGTCGGTCTATCTCTCCCTGCCGCGTCAGCCGGGCCATGTGGAGATCGATGGAAAACCTGAAATCTGGTCAGAGGTCTTACCATTTATCTACAAAATCAACGTAGAATTTGACCAGAAAGCAAGGATGACAATAAAATACGGGTAATCCATCGGATGCCAGCTTTTTTTGCCCTTGTCCCTGGCCCTTCTCCCAATTTCAGAGAAGGGAATCATCCCTGGGCGAACTTATCCTTCAAGGTTACGGGAGAGGCTGGGTGATGGCAGTGCAGGATAAGCGCGATCTTCATGGCACCATCATGGCTGATATGGCTTGAAATCAGGTCTCTTCCTCATCCCTGGCCTTTCTCTTATTCTGGGAGAAGGTATCGACCTGCTGTTCAGAATGACTATTGCGCTTCCTCAGCCTGCCTGGCCTTTTTCTTCCGCCTTGCCCGCTGAACTCCCTTGACGATCAGGAACACCACCGCGCCGGCAGGAATGGCCACCGGCAGGCAGGTGATCACGATCCAGATCGCTGCGCTGGCAAGGAATTGATAGATATCGATCAGCGCCTGCAGCGCGTCGCGAGCCACGCCCTTTGGACTCCATCCCGCCACGCTTATCGGTTCGATGGTCTCCTTGGCCTGGATTGACACAGTGATCGCCGACATGGCGGCCGATTCCTCGTAAAATTTGATTTGACCCTTAAGCACTTCGATCTGTTCGTTGACTGCCTTCAACTCGTTGAAGGTGCGCAGAACGTCTTCCGTCTTGGTTGCCGATGCCATGATCTCGCGAAGCTGCTCGGCAGCCGCTTCCTCATTGCGCAGCCGCGATTGCAGGTCGGTATATTCCTGTGTCACGTCCTGTCCGCTGATATTGTCGGCCAGGATATCTTCCCTGGGATTTTCGACATAGCTCTTGATCCGCTCGCGGGCTTCGTCCAGGCGCTCGGCGGGCACGCGGATGGTCACATTGGCTTCCTGGACCTTCACCCCACTGGCCGTGCTGCGCTGGTACAACTGCGAATTGACCACAAATCCGCTGAACTCCTCCGCCAGTGCAATGATCCCCTCCATCACCACTGCCGGATCGGCAACCACAATGGTCAGGTTTGCGTTGCGGATGACCATTCGGTCAACGGCGGCTGCTTCGCCCGCGGGCTTTTCCTGAGATTCAGCCAAACCTCTGGGCGCCGCCTCTGGCAATGGAGCTACAGGGGGCTCACCTGCTCCGCTAAACGAGTCAGATAATTGGGTTGGCGCAGCTTTGGCGCAGCCGGCGATTAAGAAAACCAAAATCAGGAAGAAAAATATTGAGCGCTTCATCGGCCTCCTCCTCGATATTCTCTATATCCTTTGAGAAAAGACGTGGTATCCCCCCGGATGGTTCCCTTCACCAGCCCTCGCCGAGGCGCAGTGCATGCCGGCGGGGTAAATTGGCGTCGATGATGCGCTTCTGCACTGCGCTGACGTCATAGCCCACCCGAAACGCCTGCCAGGAGCACTCCTCTGAGTCGAAAATCGCGTAAGAGGCGCGTGGATCACGGTCACGCGGCTGGCCGACAGACCCCGGATTCAGGATGGTTTGACCTGATAATTTATACGGCGCGCCAGGCTGGGGGACATTCCAATCAACGTGCCCGTTGCCGTTGTATGAATAAGAAATGGGAATATGCGTGTGGCCGACAAAGCATAGCGAGGTCGTGAAAAAGCTGAAATTGATCACCACCGTGTTCAAATCCAGCAGATACTCCCAGATCGGGTTGCGCGGGCTGCCGTGGGTCAGCGTGACGTAGCCAATTTCCACCCGTTGGGGCAGAGAGGCGAGATATTCCTTGTTCTCGGCTGAGATCGCATTTCGCGTCCAAACCACCGAGAGATACGCCTCGTGGTTGAAAGACGCCAGATCAACCTGGTCGAGGACCGCCGCATCGTGGTTGCCGATCAGGCAGGTTAGATTGGGCTGCTGGCGAAGGAGCTCGATCGACTCGTTAGGGTCGGGTCCATATCCCACCAGAT
The DNA here is from genome assembly GCA_964564935.1 of uncultured Anaerolinea sp. Taxonomy (GTDB): domain Bacteria; phylum Chloroflexota; class Anaerolineae; order Anaerolineales; family Anaerolineaceae; genus Bellilinea. Next base: position 47,341 of record CAZMCF010000015.1, read on the forward strand.
CGCCAAGGCACCAGACGGCATCGACCTTGCCCGCATCGGTAATGACCGCTTTCAGAGCGGTGAAGTTGGCGTGAATGTCGGACATTACCAGGATACGCATGTTTTTTCCAACCCCTTCCGGATGATTGACGGTATTAGTGTAGCACGTTTTCAGGAATTATGACGGATTTCCAGCCTTTCATTCCTGTCATTTAGCTGCGCCCGTTATGCCTTTCAAAGGTTGAACAAATCCTTTTACCCATTAGAACGGGCATGCTCGATGATCTGGGCGGCATAATCGAAACGGTTGAAGGCTGGCATCAGATAAATACCCTGGGCGAACTGCCTGATTTGATCGACCAGTTCATTACAGATCTCGACCCCAACCTGAGCGGCCCGCTCGCCCGCCGCGGCCATCCTCAGTTGAATATCTTCCGGGATGTGAATGCCCGGGACCTCATGCTGGAGGAAGGAGGCATGCCGGGCGCTGGCCAGCGGCAGAACCCCAATCAATACCCGCAGCTCATACTCCGCCAGCTCCTCGCGGATGCGCTGGAGGAATTCCCTGGCCGCTGCCGGATCGTAGATCGGCTGAGTCAGGATGAAATCGGCGCCGGCGCGCAGCTTGCGGCGCAGGTTACGGGTCTCCTCCTCCGGGTTGGGCGGGTTGAGGTTGAGGGCGCAGCCCACGTAAAAGGAAGTCGGCTGACCGATGTCCGCGCCGGCGTGATCTACCCCGGCGTTGAAGCCCTGCTTGATCAGCTTGATCAGCCCGGAGGGGACCAGGTCGTAATTGTCCATTGCGTCCGGGTAATCGCCAATTGCGGTTGGATCGCCCATGACGACAAAGACGTTCCGCACGCCGAGCGCGTGAGCGGCCAGCAGGTCGCCCTGGACGCGGAGCAGGTTTCGGCCGCGGGTAGGGAAATGAAGGATGGTCTCTACCCCGACCGTCTCTTGAATCAGCCGGCAGACCGCCCATGGGCTCATCCGCATCCGCGCCATCGGGCTGTCGGCCACGTTGATCACATCCGCGCCGGCGTCGACCACCAGGCTGGAGCCAGCCATCAGCTTTTGGGTGGTCAATCCCCGCGGCGGATCCATCTCTACCGCCACAACGAACCTGCCCGCGGCCAGTTTCTGCCCGAATTGGGTAGGCTGTTCGGATTCTTGTTGGGGTTCCTCGCGCTCGGCCACGGATAAAGTAAAGCCGTTGGTGAGTTCTTCCCTGGGCGCCGAGTCAATTTTCTTGCGCATCACGGCGATATGCGCCGGGGTCGTCCCGCAGCAGCCCCCAATGAGACAGGCGCCGGCTTGCCAGAAGGCGATGGCATACTCGCCAAAGTACTCGGGCGCGGCCGGGTACATGATCCGGCCGCCGACCTGCTCAGGCCAGCCGGCGTTAGGCATAACCGAGAAACGCCCGTCGGGCACCGCCGCCTGCATTTGCTTGAGGATGCGCAGGATCTGATTGGGACCGCCCGAACAGTTCACTCCGATCAGATCCGCCCCGCTTTCCCGAATCTTCCGGGCAACCTTGGCCGGATCATCGCCGAGCAGGGTGCGGTCGTCGCGGGTGAAGGTCATCGAGGCAACCACCGGTAATTGCGGAGCTGCATCCCGCGCCGCGGCTACCGCTTCACGGATTTCATACAGGTCGGTCATGGTCTCGATGATTAACAGGTCAACCCCCGCGCCGGCCAGCGCGGAAATTTGCTCCCGGAACGCCTCGCGGGCTTCCTCAGGCTGCACCCGCCCAAACGGCGCCAGGCGCACGCCCAGGGGACCCACATCCCCGGCGATCAAGACCTGCTTGAACGACGCCAGCACCACCCGCCTGGCGAGCTCGACGGCGGCTGTGTTGATCTCACGCACTTTGTTTTCCAGTCCGTGCTGGGCGAGTTTATAGCGGTTCGAGCCAAACGTGTTGGTCTGGATGATCTGCGAGCCGGCGTCGATGTATTCGCGGTGAATTTCCGCAACCAGCGCCGGCCGGGTGAGATTCAGTTCATCGAAACACTGGTCGAAACCCACTCCGCGCTGATGCAGCAGCGTGCCCATCGCGCCGTCGGAAAGAATCGGTCGTCCGGTATCGATAAGAGAAAACAGGCTGCAATCCTTAGCCATGATTGCCTCACTTCATCAGTTGTTCCACACGGCTCTCGCCGATGCTGAAATACTTTGCCTGGGGGTGGTGGAGGATGATCGCCGCGGTGGACTGTTCGGGCACCAACTGAAACGCCGAGGTGAGCGACATGCCCAGCTCGGATTCTGCCGGGAGCAGATCGAACACCTTGCGGTGATCCTCAAGGTCTGGAATGGCCGGATAGCCCCACGAGTACCGCTTCCCCTGCCCTTCCGTCAGGCCAAGCTCGCGGCGGATGTGGCGGTGCAGGTATTCGGCTGCCGCTTCGGCGGTCTGCACGGCCAGGCCGTGCGTGAAGTAGGCCTCGGCGTAATCGCCAGCAGCCTGCAGGCGCTCGAAACGCAGGCTGGCCTCCTCGCCGACCGTGACGACCTGCAGGGCAACCACATCTATCTGCCCGGAATCAACCGGAGCGAAGAAATCCGCCAGGCACAGGCGCTCGCCGTCCGGCTGGCGTGGAAAGTGAAAGACAACCAGCTCAGCCGGGTCGCCGGCCTGCAGGCTGCCCGGCTCGTAGAGAATCAGATCGTCGCCGCAGGCCTGGGCTGGCCAGTAGCCGTACACACCCTGCGGGCTCAGCCAGCCTTCGCGCAAAGCCTGGCGGCGCATGGCGTCCAGGCGGACCTCGTATTCCGCCTGGAGGATCTCCCAGTCCGCGCCATGGGTGTTCTTCGCCCCCCACGAGAGGCGGAACAATTCATTCTTGAACAGGTGCTGAAAGACCGCCTCGAGCGGCATGGAGTGAACCACCCGCGGGCCCCAGGAAGGTGGCCGTGGGATTCGCCCGGCCGGCGGGATCGAGGAGCGCGCCTGGCCGGCGCCGCGGGCAGAGGCCGCCTGCCGCTCGCGATTGATCTCCAACTCGGCCTCGCGGCGAATGCGCTCTATCAGCTCGCCCCGCCGCTCTGGTTCCATCAGGCCTTCCATCGTCTCCAGCCCTTCGAAAGCATCTTTACAGTAGTACACGCCAGGCTGGTAATACTGACCGCTCTCCGTGAGCAGGATCCGCCTTCCAAAACGGCGGTTGATCGCCGCCCCGCCAATTAACACAGGGATATCCAGCCCGCGCCTTTGCAGATCGTTGACGATCAGCGGCATCTGCTTGCTGGTGCTGACCAGCAAAGCAGACAATCCGATCGCATCAGCGCCGGATTCGACCGCCCGGCTGATGATCGTCTCGGCCGGCACCTGCTTGCCCAGGTCGATCACCTCGTAGCCGTTGTTCGAGAGGATCGTCTTGACCAGGTTCTTGCCGATGTCGTGCACATCACCGTAGACGGTCGCCAGTACCATCCTGCCCTTGCTGACGCCTTCCATTTTTTCGAGATAATTTTCAAGGTGGGCAACTGAACGCTTCATCACTTCCGCCGATTGGAGCACGAATGGAAGGATCAGTTCGCCCGTCCCGAACTTGTCGCCGACCTCCTTCATTGCCGGCAAGAGGACATTGTTTAGAATTTTCACTGCGGCGTCGTGCTGTCGCGTGTCTCGGCTTCGCCGCATGATCTCGTCGATGTCCGCTTCCACGCCTTCTTTGATCCGATGGAGGATGCGGTAATGCAGGCGTTCCTCGGGAGTCATTTGCTGCAGGCGGGCTTTCTGACCGTCGTCCTTCTCGGACCGGGAGCCGCCGCTCTCTTCCATCCGCTGGATAAAGCGCATCAGCGCATCTTGCCGGCGGTTGAGAACCAGGTCTTCAGCCAGCTCGCGTTCGACCGGCGGGATTTCCGCATAAGGGGTGATTTGAGCCGGATTGACGATGGCCATATCCAGTCCGGCCTGGACGCAGTGATAGAGCATCACGCTGTTCAGTACCGCTCGGGCAGCCGGCGCCAATCCGAAGGAGACGTTGCTCACTCCCAGCGAGGTCAACACACCCGGCAGATCAGATTTAATCAGACGGATGCCATGAATCGTCTCGAGAGCCGAGCGGCTAAATTCAGGATCGCCGGTAGCCAGAGTGAAGGTCAGCGCATCGAAGACCAGATCCTGCGGGCGCAGGCCGTAATCCTCTACTGCCATGGCGTACAGGCGCCTGGCCACTTCCAGCTTGCGCTCTGCCGTCTTGGCCATGCCCTGCTCGTCGATGGTCAGCAGGATCACGGCAGCGTTGTATCTCTTCGCCAGGCTGAGCACCCGCCCGGCGCGCTCTGGCCCACCCTCCAGGTGAGTGGAATTAAGCAGGCAGCGCCCCGGAGCATTCTGCAGGGCAACTTCCATCACCTCAGGCTCGGTGGTGTCGATCACCAGGGGTACGGGCACTACCGGGGCCAGTTTTTTGATCACTCTGCGCATCGTCACGGCCTCATCGCCGCGCTCGGTCAAGGCCACGCACAGGTCCAGCCCGTGCGCGCCCGAATCGACCTGCTGACGGGCCAGCTCGAGGATTTCATCGTATTTCTCCTCGAGGATCAATTGCTTGAAGCGGCGGCTGCCCTGGGTATTCAGCCGCTCGCCGATAAAGAACGGCCGCGGCTCCTGCAGCATCGGCTGAGCCTGTACCGCCGAAGCCAGCAGCGGCGCAGAAAGAACCGGGCGAGGCGGTCGCCGCCTGCCGCCGACCTTTTCGACCAGCAGCTTGAGGTGAGCAGGGGTGGTCCCACAGCAGCCGCCCACCACTGAAATGTGGTTTTTCTCGACGAATTCAGCCAGGGTCTCGGCGAACGGCTGCGGCTCGAGCGGGTAGACCGCCTGCCCGTCGACATTCAGCGGCAGCCCGGCGTTGGGGATGCAGGAAACCGGCAGGCTGCTCCGTTCTCCCAGGTAGCGCATAGGCTCGCGCATATGCTCCGGACCCGTGGAGCAGTTAAGGCCGATCACGTCGATCGGCAGTCCTTCCAGGATGGAGTGTACGGCCGATATATCCGTGCCGAGCAGCATCCTCCCGGTCGTATCGAGCGTCACCTGAACCTGGATGGGCAGAAAAACGCCGGTTTCCTCGAATGCCGCCTGTACGCCGAGGATCGCCGCCTTGACTTCAAGTATGTCCTGCGAGGTCTCGATCAGGATCAGATCCGCGCCCCCCTGAATTAACCCGACCGCCTGTTCGCGGAAGACGTCCGAAAGCTCGGAGAAGCTGACATTGGACATCTCCGGGTCATCCATCGAGGGCAGCTTTCCGGAAGGTCCGATCGAGCCGGCGACGAAGCGCGGCTGGTCGGGTGTGCTGTATTCATCGGCAAGACGCCGGGCGAGCCGGGCTGCCGCCTGATTGATCTCGATGACCCGGTCCTGCAGCCCGTACTCCGCCAGGGTGATCCGGTTGGCGCGGAAGGTGTTGGTTTCGATCACATCCACGCCGACCTCGAGGAACGAGCGGTGAACCTGCTCGACCGCCGCCGGATAAGAGATGACTAAATAATCATTGCAGCCGTTGGTTCGTTCGCCGCCGAAATGCGCGGCGCTGAGCTCCATCCTCTGCAGGCTGGTGCCCATCGCGCCGTCGAAAATGAGCACCCTTTGCTCCAGCGCGTCCAGATATCTGCGGTTGGTGTAGCGTCGAGTCATCGTCTCTCCAATTTGAATAAAAAACCTCTCTGGATAAGAGAGGTGCACTGTCAGGAGTGTTCACCCTCATCTTCCAGAAATCCCGCCGTTGGCGGTTTCTGCCGGAATTGGCACCAGCGATATGACTCGCGGTTGCCGAGGTTTCGACGGGCCGGTCCCTCCACCTCTCTTGATGAGCGCCAGTTGGTATTGGCTGATTGGAGAAAATTCTATCATGATTATCGCAATAAAACAATCAGGGATTTTTGAGATGTTCTCGATTCATTGCTTGATACCTGTTTGAGATATAATTCCTTCAGAGGCGCGCGTGAGCGAAGAAAAACTTCCCCCATTCCTCCCTTATCTCATTTCCAGCTTCATCCTTGGCGTCGCCGGATTGGTCGGCCTGTTCCTTCTGGTGGATATGACCGTCCCGACCCTCGGACCGCGCTGGCTGTTCTTCTTTCTGGCTACCTGCACGGTGAGCGGGCTTGCCCTGCCGGTGGTTTACTTCTTCCACTGGCGCTTTCCCAGCGAAACGCGGGTGAAACCAGGGGTGATCGTCCGTCAGGCGGTCTGGGCGAGCGTCTATTTCGACCTGCTGACCTGGTTCCAGCTCGGGCGGGTGCTCAGCCTGCCGCTGGCAGTCGCGCTGGCCGCCGGGCTGTTTGCGATCGAATTTGCCCTGCGCCTGGCTGAGCGCAGCCGCTTTGCCCCCAAAGAACGCGAGAATGAGTGATCTGCGCGACTTACCTTCTGTCGATAAGCTGCTGCAGACCTCTACCGCCGCACGGCTGATCGAGAACTACGGCCGCCCGCAGACCCTGGCTGCCATCCGCCAGACGCTGGATGAGGTCCGCCAGCTCGCCGCGGGAGGTATTCCCCTCCCCGACCAGACCAGCCTGCTGACCAGCGCCGAAAAAACGCTCGAGGAGTGGTTCTCCCCCACATTGATCCCGGTGATCAACGCCAGCGGGGTCATCCTGCACACCAATCTCGGTCGGGCTCCTCTGAGCAAAGCTGCGCTTCAGGCTCAGCAAGAAATTTCCGGCGGTTACTCGACCCTCGAATTCAACCTGGAGACAGGCCGGCGCAGCAAGCGCGAGATCCACGCCGAAAAGCTGCTCACCCGCCTGACCGGCGGCGAAGCTGCCCTGGTGGTCAATAACAACGCCGCCGCGGTGCTGCTGATCCTCAGCGCGCTGGCCTGGCGCAAGAAGGTGGTCATATCGCGCACCCAGCTGGTCGAAATCGGCGGCGGATTCCGCGTGCCCGAAGTGATGAAACAATCCGGAGCGAAGCTGGTTGAGATTGGAACAACCAATCGCGTGCACCTCTCCGATTATGAAACCGCCCTGGACGAATGGACCCCGGCGCTGGTGCTGCGCGCCCACCATTCCAATTTCCGCATCATCGGCTTCACGAGCGAGCCCGGGCTGTCGGAAATCGCCGCCGCGGCTCACGCCCGCGGCGTCCCGCTGATCGACGACCTCGGCTCGGGCGCTCTGCTCGACACCGAGCCTTTCGGACTGGCCCACGAGCCGACCGTGCAGGAATCGCTGGCAGCCGGCGCTGACCTGGTCTGCTTTTCGGGCGACAAGCTGCTCGGCGGACCGCAGGCCGGCGTGATCGTCGGCAGCCGCGTCCTGGTGGATAAAATCCGCAAACACCCGCTGGCCCGAGCCGTCCGCGCGGACAAGTCCTGCCTGGCTGCCCTTGCGGCGACACTTCTCCACTACCTGAAAGATGAAGCGCTGGCTGAAATACCGGTCTGGCGGATGATCTCAGCCTCCCCGGCGGAACTCTGTTCTCGCGCGGAGGCCTGGGTCAGAACGCTGGGTCAGGGGGAGGTCGTTCAGAGCCGGTCGACCGTCGGCGGAGGCAGCCTGCCGGAAGAAACCCTGCCGACGTACGCGCTCGCCCTGGCGGTTCCCCAGCCGAATCAGTTCCTGGCAGCCTTACGCGCCCAGCGCCCGGCGGTGATCGCCCGTGTCGAAAATGACCGTCTGCTGTTCGACCCGCGCACGGTTCTCCCCAACCAGGATGCTGACCTGCTGGCATCCTTGAAAAATGCACTGAAATAAATCAACCGAATCGGAATTGGGAATTTTTTTCTGAGAGGTGATACCATGATTTCTGAAATCGATGCCTTGATGCAGGAAAATGGGGTGGATGTCCTCCTGGTCTTGGGTAATATCGACCATAACCCGGCAATGATGTACTTCACCGGCGGAGGTCATGTTTCCAACGCTGATTTGATCAAGGAAAGAGGCAAAGACCCGGTTTTGTTCTGCAATCCGATGGAAAGGGAAGAAGCCGCAAAAACCGGCCTGCGGACAGTCACCTTCGCCGAGTTCAAGTGGAAGGAACTGGTCATACAAACCGGCGGGGATCTGGCCGAAGCCCGGGCGCGCAGTTATGCCAAACAATTCCAGAGTCTCGGCATCACCAGCGGACGGGTCGCCGTCTATGGCATGGTCGAGATCGGTCCGGTCATTGCTGCGCTCGAGCGGGTCACTAAATATTTGCCAGATTTACAGTTCGGCGGCTATTTCAAGGATCCCATCCTGATGCCGGCAATGATGACCAAAGATTCAACCGAAGTGGAGCGCATCCGCCGGATGGGCAAGATTACCACCGAAGTCATCGCCCGCACCGCCGATTGGCTCCGCCGCCATGCGGTCAGCCAGGACGTCCTGGTCCATTCCGACGGCGCCCCGCTCAAGATCGGAGCGGTCAAGAACCAGATCAACCTGTGGCTGGCGGAGCTCGGCGCGGAGAACCCCGAGGGGACGATCTTCGCCATCGGCCGCGATGCAGGCGTGCCTCACAGCGCCGGCGCGCCAGACGACCTCGTCCGACTGGGGCAGCCCATCGTATTCGACATCTTCCCTTGCGAGATCGGCGGCGGGTATTTCTACGACATCACCCGGACCTGGTCGCTGGGTTACGCCACGGAAGAAGTCCAGGCGCTGTACCAGCAGGTCCTCGAGGTGTACAACAAGCTATTTTCCAATCTGAAGGTCAATATGCCCTTCAAGGAAGTTCAGAAGTTGACCTGCGACCTGTTCGAAGAAATAGGACATCCAACGATTCAAACCATCGCGGAAATAGAAGAAGGCTATATCCACAGCGTCGGACACGGGGTTGGCCTGCGCGTTCACGAAATGCCGTTCTCTGGAATCAACGCAACCGAGCGAGATGCGCTGGTCCCGGGGACCGTCTTTACCATCGAGCCGGGTCTGTATTACCCTTCGCGCGGGATGGGCGTCCGCCTGGAGGATACATACTACACCCGTCCGGATGGAACCTTTGAGGTTCTGGCTGATTACCCGTACGATCTGGTCATACCCATGAAATAAGATCCCGCCCCACGCTGGCAGAAAAAGAACAAATCTGATGAATTATGGTATAAACAGGGCATGAGCGAACGCATTCCAGGCGAGTTTCCACCAGGCCGAATCCTCGGCATTGAAACCTCCTGCGACGAAACGGCCGCAGCGGTGGTTGAAAACGGTCGTTCGATCCTCTCCAGCATTGTCGCCAGCCAGGTCGATCTCCATGCCCAGTACGGCGGCGTATTCCCTGAAGTCGCCTCACGCCAGCACATCCGCACCATCTATGCGATCGTCGACGAAGCCCTTCAGAGAGCCCACGTCGGGCTTGGCGACATCGACGCGATTGCCGTCACCCGCGGACCAGGCCTGGCCGGCTCTCTGGTGATCGGAATGAATTACGCCAAGGCGCTGGCAGTGGCAGCCAACCTGCCGCTGATCGGGGTGAATCACCTCGAAGGACATATTTACTCCGCCTGGCTGTACCCGGCTGAAACGATCCGGCCGCCCGAAGCGCCCAAATTTCCGCTGCTGGCGCTGCTGGTTTCCGGTGGTCATACCGAATTGAACCTGATGAGCGGGCACCTGGAATACCGCCGGCTGGGCGCCACGCTCGACGACGCCGCTGGCGAAGCTTTCGATAAGGTCGCCCGCCTGCTCGGTTTATCCTATCCCGGCGGCCCATCGATCCAGAAGGCAGCGGTCAACGGCAATCCCGAGGCGTTCAATTTCCCCCGCGCCCGCCTGGAGGGCAGCTGGAATTTTTCCTTTAGCGGCCTGAAGACCGCGGTTCTGCGAACTGTACGCGAAATCGAGAGCCGCGGGCGCGCCCTGCCGGTTGCCGATCTGGCTGCTTCCTTCCAGGCTGCGGTCGTCGACATCCTGGTTCAAAAGACCCTCCACGCCGCGCGGGTATACCAGGCCAAAGAAATTCTCGTCGCGGGCGGCGTTTCCGCCAATCAAGCCCTGCGCAGCGCATTCGAGAAGCAGCGTGAAATCCCGATTCACATCCCTCCGCTGAGCTACTGCACCGACAACGCCGCAATGATCGCCGCCGCCGGCTATTTTCACTATGCACTCGGTCGCCGCGACCCCCTCAACCTGGACGTCCTGCCTACCTGGACGCTGACTGCCGCCGGCAGCCGGGTTTGACGGCGCAACTTTTTCTCTGCCTCGTCATCTAATCAATGAGCGAGCAAATTTACAACGAACCCCTCAACCTGGAGGCTCTCAAATCCGGCGACCGGGCGGAATTCGCCCGACTGGTAGAGCGCTACTCAAACCAGATCTACCGTCTGGCGCTCAAATTCCTCGGCAATCCACACGACGCGGAGGATGTGCTCCAGGAGACGTTCATCAAAGCGATGCGCGGCCTGCCGAATTTCGAGGGCAGATCCTCTGTGTCCACCTGGCTTTACAGGATCGCGATGAACGAAGCGCTGATGATCCTGCGGAAAGCCAGCCCGGAGATGGTCCCGGTGGAGGAACCGGATGGAGATGACGAAGACCTGACGAGCGGATTGATCCTGACCGACTGGTGCTGCCTGCCGGAGGAAGAGCTTCTTTCCGGCGAATCCCGCCGCTTCCTCGATCAGGCAGTCCGCAAGCTGCCAGAAACGTTGAGAAGCGTTTTCGTCCTGCGAGACGTCGAGGGACTGTCGATCCGCGACACAGCCGAGGCGCTTGGCATCAGCGAGACCGCGGTAAAAACCCGCCTTCTGCGCGCAAGGCTTAAACTGCGGGATATGCTATCGGTGTATTTCAGGGAGCGATTAGTGGAGAAGCCGTCAGAATGAACGAGAAACCCCACTGCCACCAACTGATCGAAACGATCTCCGACTATGTGGACGGCGAGCTCGGCCCTGAGTTATGCGAAGAACTCGAGCGCCACCTGAGCGAATGCGATAACTGCCGGATTGTCGTCAATACGCTGAAAAAGACGATCGACCTGTACCGCGCTCCCTCCCCGGAAGCCGCGCTCCCCGATGATATCCGCCAGCGCCTGTTTTACCGCCTGCACCTGGAAGATTTCCTGAAATCCTGAACAGGGTGAAACCTTTAAGCACCAGGCGCATCTAACGGATGGATACAATCCGATGGATGTCGAACCGCAACCCAAACCAATTCAAGATTCTGAAGGGCGCATTGTTTACCTTTCAGAGCTGAATCAGGCCCGGCTGGTCGAAGGTCAAACCTGCCCGCTCTGCAAGCGAGGCGTGATGGCATACGATGGGATGCTGGTGCTGCGCTGCAGCGTTTGCGGTTACCACGGAGACGCAGGCTGCTTTACTTGATAAGCTAATTCATTCACCCCGGTGGGGATGATAAAAATAGAGGAGAAAAAATGACATCATTATTGAACGACGGAATCAAAGCACAGGTGCGGGAATTTTTCGCCGACCTCGACCGGCCGGTCGAAATCCTTTTCTTTGGCAGCAAAGACGGTGGATGTGAATACTGCCAGGATACCCTGGATCTGCTCGAAGAAGTGGCGTCGCTGCATGAGAAGATCAGTGTCCATGCGTACGATCTGGATGAGAACAAGGACATCGCCAGCCAATACCGCATGGATAAAGCTCCCGGTTTCGTTATTCTGAGCGGCAGCGAGAGCGATTTGATCGACTACGGCGTTCGTTACGCCGGGATCCCTGCGGGGCACGAGTTCACCTCGCTGATTAATGATATCGTCCTGGTTTCAAAAGGCGATTCGGGGCTGGCGGAGGAAACCCGCGCAGCGCTGCGCAAAGTCAACCGGCCGGTGCGTCTCCAGGTCTTCGTGACGCCCACCTGCCCTTACTGCCCGCGGGCGGTCGTCCTGGCTCACCAGATGGCGATGGAAAGCCCGTTCATCGAGGCTGAAATGATCGAGGCAATGGAATTCAACGATCTCGCCAATGCCTACGGCGTATCCGGCGTCCCCCATACGGTGATCAACAATGGAATGGGCGAGGTGATCGGCGCTGTTCCCGAGGGACATCTCTTGCAAAAAATCCAGGAAGTGTTATCCTTAAAAGGCGTCGCGGAGGCATCGTAATGGAAGCCAAAGTGGTTTGGAATGAAGGATTGGTCTTTACTGGCATTGCCGATTCGGGTTTTCCCATCCGACTGGACTCCAAAAAGGAGGTCGGCGGCTCGGATTCCGGCATCAGGCCGACGGAATTGATAGCCTTAAGCGTAGCTGGCTGCACAGCGATGGACGTCATTTCGATCCTGCAGAAGAAACGCCAGGAGGTAACCGGCTTTACAGTTCAGGTGCACGCCACCCGGGCAGAGGACCATCCACGGAAGTTCCTGAAGATGACCATCGAGTACATTGTGACCGGCAACAATATTGATCCTCAAGCGGTCGAACGAGCCGTGCAACTTTCAGAAGAAAAGTATTGCTCCTCGATTGCCACCCTGCGCGGGAATGTGGAATTCGATCGCAGGATCGTGATTAAATCACCCGAGCTGAGCTATTAGTCGAACCCATCCAGCAAGGATGCGCCCTGGGTACACACACCCGGGGCGTTTTTATATACCCGTTTTCATCTCACCGCGCGGCGGCCTGGATTTGAGCTTCCTGGTCGGAACACTCGCAGGCGCGGACGGTCCGGCCGAAGCGGGTCAGGCTGCCCTGGTACGGCGCGCTGCCGTTCCTGGCCAGCCAGCCCTCCAGGTTGAACGCCAGCGCCCCGTCGGCGGGAATCCATTCGCCGTTGTACTTGCGGGCAATGTGAACGTGTGTACCGGTCGCCTCGCCGCCCTCGCAGGAGGGAAGCCCAATTGGATCGCCGGCTTTCAGCACATCTCCCACTTTTGGCAGGTGTGAATTTGCCAGGTGGAGGTAGAAAACGACCCATCCGGTGCGTTCATCCCCGTCGCCGTCCAGATCAAGCACCGCCGAGGCATCTCCGACCCGAGCGATCACGCCATCGGCGACTGCAGTGACCGCCTCATCGCTTGCCTGGCAGCCGCCGACCACCGCGGGCGGGGCAAAATCGAGCGCCGCCAGCGGATCACCCTCGCCCCAGCCGGTGTGTGGCCCGCCGGTGAATGCCCATGTTTCTCCCGGTGTAAACGGGAGGCGCAGCTCAGGCTGATACAGGCTGCCGGGGATGTGCGCCTGGACGTTCTCCCAGGGGTTGCCAAACAACCGCATGTAGGTCGCCTGAAAACCATCGCTGCTGACCGCGTAAGCGTAGGCGTCTTTTGGCAGAACTTTGGAATAGAAGTAATGCAAGGCCACGCTGGCGGCGTTCTGCCAGGGGTCCGGGCGTTCTTCGCGCCCATCCCGGTGGTAAAACACTTCCAGCCGGCCGGTGCGCCAGCCGTAGTAGCCGTTGTTGAGCACATTCGCCGCCCAAATGAGCTGGCGGGCCAGGCCCTGGTGGAATTGATCCCGGTAGCCAAGCGGGTATCCGTCGACGTTGTCCGGTGTCTCCGGGTTGCTCAACCCGCCGGTCTGGTATTCGATCAACGCCAGCAGCAGGCGCGGACTGATGCTGAAATTCTCGGAAACATACTGCACAATCTCACCGCCGCGCCGGTTCTGCTTGCCAAGATAGAAGCTGTAATTTTTGAACCAGCCGGGCTGCCCGTCAACGAAGGCTGCCGGATCGAATCCGATTTGCGCGGGCCCGTTGATAAACAGGCTGTCCGGCAGAATCTGGTACGGACTGCCCCAGAAAGGCTCATAATAAATGGGGATCTTCATCGGCAGGCCGGGCGGCATGGTCGTGGCCCCATCGGGGATGATCGGATTTGCCTCTCGGATTTCTTCGATGGTGGTGTTGAAATGAGCCGCAAGGGCGGGCAGGCTATCGCCCATCTGCGCGGTGTAATCGATCAGCGTTCCGGGCGGGTAGGGCACGCGGGTGGGCAGCAGCGTCGGCACGGCCTGATCCGGCGTGGCCGGCACCGGGACTATCTCTACCCCGGGCTCGACCGGCGTCTCGATTCCAGGCGCAGCACAGGCAGCCAGAATCGCCGCAGTCAGAAAAGCCAGGCAGACCAGTCTGGTTATCGACATGATTTATTTGCAGTTAAGAATCATCAGATGGTCGGGCAATTCGGGTTTCATACGAGCCGCAGGTACAGGCCTTGATCACCTCGCCATCTTTCACCAGGCTGCCTTCGTATGGTTTGCTCCCCGCACGGGCCTGCCAGCCGCTTAGCACCATCGGCAGTGGACCGCCGGCCAGCACCCACTCGCCGTTGTACTTGCGGGCGATGTGAACGTGCGTACCGGTCGAAGCTCCGCCCTCGCAGGAAGGATGGCCAATCAGGTCGCCCTGAGAGATCAAACTACCCTGCCTGACCCGGTCGCGGGAAGCCACGTGCAAATAGAGGATAACCCAGCCGGTTTGCTCGTACCCGTCCCCGTCCAGGTCGAGAACCACCACTCCGTTCCCCGTGCGGACGACCAGCCCATCGGCAACCGCGGTGATCCACTCCTCAGAGGTGGCGCAGCCAGGATCCACTGAGGAAGGCGCGAAGTCCAGGGCGGCGCGAGCGCCGTCCGGTCCCCAGGCGGAATGCGGACCGCCGGTATAACTCCAAACGTGACCGGGCAGGAATGGCAGGATCATCTCGGGTTGGGTCAAATTGATCGGCAGCAGCGGTTCGACCGTCTGCGCGCGCAGCCAGGGGTCGCCGAACATCGCTCTGTACAAGGCAGGGAAACTGCGCTCCCCGTCCAGCACGCTCTCCCACTCCGGCTGGTTATACAGCCGGGCAAACAGGTACTGAATGCCGACCGAGCCGGCGTTTAATCCGGGCGCCAGGCGGAGCCCTTTGTTATCCGGGAAAGATATGTCCACGAGAATCCCATCCCGCCAGCCGTAATAACCGATCGATAATTGCTGAACAGCCCAGGCCAACTGCTTGTACAGGCCTTTTTTATCGTAATGCACCCAACCCAACGGGTAATCGCTTTTAGCGAGGTTGTCCGGGCTGCCAAAAACCCATTGAGACTGGTATTCGAGCAGGGCCAGCAATATGCGCGGGTTGATCGAGTTTTCCACAGCGACCTTGTGCACCACCTGCGCCCCACTGACCCAGCCCTCAGCCAGATATTCCCGATATCGGCTCAGGTAACCGCCAGCATCCCGGACGTAGGCATCAATGTCCAGGTCCAGCGCCGAGGGTGAATAGACGATTTCGCTGTCGGGAAGGAGCAAGTTGGAAGGGCCGGTTTCACTCAAGCGGTTGGGGATGATCAGCAGCTTGCCAGGCGGGATAAAGCCCTCCACCGGGAATGACTCGGTCGAGGTGATCTCATCCTGCCCAACCCCGAAATGGAAGGCGACTACCGGCAGGGTATCGCCCGCCTGGGTGTAATAAAGAAGCGGCGGCAGAGGCGTGGTGTTAGGAACTGGAGTGGGGATAAGCGGCTGGCTGGTAGGCGCCAATGGGTTGACGGTCGGTTGCCCCGGGTTGGTCGCCGTGGGCTCAACGATCTCCGCCGGCTGGTTATCGCTGACCGGGGTGATCTCCGCCCCGCCCGCTCCTCCAGGAACGAACAGGGCTGTTGCGGTCAGATCGTACGGGGAAACGTAACCCTGCGAACACGCCAGGATCGAAAAGAGCAGAGCGGCGACCGCAAAGGCCGTCCCGACCCTTCTAGCGCGATATCTGGTTTTCTGCCGCAACGTGATCCAGGGCAACAATCGCCACTCCATTTCGTATCAGCTTTCCATTATATTCTACACCGGTGCCAACCGATATCCAACCCTCCAGGTTAAACGGCAGGTCCTGGTCGGCCGGGATCCACTCGCCGTTGTACCGCCTGGCGAGGTGCAGGTGCGTGCCGTTCGATTGCCCGCCCTCGCAGGAAGGATAGCCGATCCGGTCGCCGGCTTTGACCACCGTACCGGCTGGCAGCCGGTCGGTCGAGGAGATGTGCAGGTAAAGCAGCGTCCAGCCGGTTTGTTCCAGTCCGTCGCCGTCCAGGTCGAGCACCACAACCCCCGGCTCGGAGCGGACAATCAGCCCATCGGCGGAGGCGGTCACCCATTCATTGCTGACCACGCAGCCAAGGCCGCCGCCCGGCGGGGCAAAATCCAACGCCGCCCAGGCTGAGCCCTCCCCCCAGCCGGCGTGCGGCCCGCCGGTGAACGACCAGACCTTTCCCTCCTCGAAGGGCAGGATCAGTTCAGGCTGCGTCAAACCTGGCGGGATGATCGGCTCGAGGGCGTAATCGAAGGGGTAGCCAAAAAAGCGTTCGTAAACGGCGAACACGCCCTGCGGCCCAACAGCCAGGTCCCAGCCGGCCCGGTCATAGAGTTTTGCCATCAGGTTCTGCACGCCAGCAGTACCGGCGTTAAGACTGGGGTCAGCGGGCACCACCCCTCCGTCAGCCAGCAGCCAGTGCGAGATGCCGTTCACCTTCCAGAGGTAATAGCCGCGGTTGAGCTGCTGGGCAGCCCGGGAGAGCTGGCTGTATAAACCAACCCGCCATTCCTCCCCGAACCGGAGCGGGTAATCGATAGTCGCAGGGTCGGGGTTGATCTGGGTCACCCAACCGCACTGGTATTCCAGAACGGCCAGAAGCAGGCGCGGGTTGACCGAGTACTCGCGGGCAACTTTCTGGATGATCTCCGCCCCGGTGAAGGTTTGACCGTTGTTGTCGGTATCGTAGTAGGTTGCCAGGAACCCGCCCTGCCGTTTGATGAAATCGAACACATCCAACGTGGCGCTGAGCGGGCCGAAAATCAGCTCGGAATCGGGGATGATCTTGAACGCAGTCCCGGGCGCCTGTGGAGAGGGGACCGGGATCAGCAGCGTTTGTCCGACGGCGATGAAATCGGGGTTGGGGATCTCGTTTGCCTCCGCCAGCGTACGAATGGGGACATTGAACAGGGTTGCGATCTTACCCAACGTATCTCCCGGCTGGATGATGTATTGCTCCGGCTCGGTGCGGATGGTGGGCAGGGCACGCGGCGGGTTGGGCGTGGGCGATTTAACCGGCTCGCCTGGGGCGCGAGTAGGGGGCAACGCCGGCAGCGTACCGGCGGTGAATGCGGGCAGTCCGCCGACCGCCGAAGTCGCTGCCTGCCCCGAACTTCCAGGACGCCATAACGCGGCTTGCGGGGCGGGGCGGACGCAGCCTGCCAGGGCAAGCCCGGCAGCAACAAATGTGATCATCCAGCCGCGCCGTGCGCCCATCTCAGCCTCCCCCCTGGAAGTTGAAAGGCATTCGCCGCCCGCCAATCAGGTGCATGTGCAGGTGAAAAACCGACTGTCCGGCATCCGGGCCGGTGTTGATCACCAGGCGGTAGCCGCTTTGATCCACCTTCAATTCCCTGGCCAGCCTGGCGGCCACCAGGTTGAGATGTCCGAGCAGCGCCGCGTGTTCGGCAGCAACTTCGTTGTTCGAGTGGATGTGCTCGTTCGGCACGATCAACACGTGGACGGGTGCGATCGGCCGCGCGTCCCAGAAGGCAGTCGCCTGCTCATCCTGGTAGATGATTCTGGCGGGCGCCTGCCCGGCGATGATCTTGCAGAACGCGCAGTTCAATACCTGCATCGGTCACAGGCCTCTTCGGTGATCTCAATCACCGGCTCTGGAATCGGCGGATAGTCCGAACAGTAGCGGCGGTACCAGTCCAGTTCGCTCTGGCGGTGCGCTCTGGCAAAGGCAGCCGCTTCTTCGGCGTACACAAGGACATCTTCCAGGTTCTTATAGGCGGTCGTGCTCCAATAGCGCGGCAGGGTCAGCAGCGGATCGCCGATGGAGCGCTCCTTCTCGCCCTGGGGTATCCAGTTGAACATCAGCGGTCCGCGGGCGTGGATGGTGAATCCAAGCTGGTAGCCGGCCTCGCGCACCACTTTGACCGATTTTTCGGTGAAATCCCCGCCCGGAAAGATGAACGCGGTCGGGCGGTAACCCAGGTTCTGTTCGAAAGCCTCGATTGGTCCATAAATCTCGTTATGGATGATTTCCTCCGGGGTAAACTCGGTGAAGTAGGTTTCGCCATTATGCAGAAAGCCGTGCGCCTCGATCTCGACCAGGCCGGTCGCCAGTACGTCTTTGACCTGATTCCATTCCTGCTGGTTGATCACGCCGGTGATATATGCCATGACCAGAGTCCAATCGTTTTTCTCAAGCACCGGAAGGAAATGATCCCTGACCGTGCCCAGGCGGCGGTCATCGATGATCAGCAGCATCGATCGCGGCGGGATGTAGGCGTTATGTTGCAAGAAATTTTCCAGTTGACGGATGGTGATGGTCTGGTAACCAAGCTCACGGGCGCTAGCCATGGTCTCTTCGAAGTATTTCTGGGTGACGGTGATGTTGTCTACTACTAACCCGCCCGTCTTACGCACGCCGTGATACATGATCGGCAGGACGATCGTGCCCGGGCTGGCGTTGTCCGGATTCCAGCGGTCATAGAGATACTGGCAGTTGTCGGCTATGTATGTCACCGGATAGATATTGTCATACAGCCGGTCGGTCTGGTAGATTTCCAGGGCCGGCGGGGCAGGAGTCGGCGGGGGAGAAGTGGGGCTTGGCAGCGGGGCCGGCGTACGGGTCGCCCTGGGGATCGGGGTAACCGATGGGGTCGGAGTAATTTTTAGAATCACGCGCGAGGAGGGGGTAGGCTCTCCGGCGGATACTGCATCCAGCATCGGATTGCAGCCAGCCAGAAGCGCCAGGATCAGCAGGGCGGATATCATCCCAGTCCTGTTTCCCAGGGAATGTTGGTTGCGGCGAATCATGTCTGTGTGAGGGTCAAACCAATTCCAGATTCAGAGGGGAGTAGCCCTTCAATTTCGGCATGTTCTCATTCGGTTCGGCAGAATGGATCCAGGTTAGCGCAAGCGGCGGGATGAGGATGGAGAACCGGTTCGTTCAGCGCGATCTGATTATCTCCTTCGGGCGATTCAACGGTTCGGCGGTGTGGCAGCCGCTGCTGAATTATTAAGAGAGTCGCGCTTTCCAAAAAGCGATTATACCTTTGAATGGAAGGGTCAACCAGCGCCGGCTGCGGCAGGCGGATGGAAAGCTTTTCCTTGCCAAACCTGTTCACTGTGGAGTATAATCGAATTTGTTCGGGGCGTGGCTCAGCCCGGTTAGAGTGCACGGTTCGGGTCCGTGAGGTCGGCGGTTCAAATCCGCCCGCCCCGACAG
>CAZMCF010000016.1:0-64756 GCA_964564935.1 uncultured Anaerolinea sp.
ATCGACAGCCGCGGGAAGCTGCATTTCTATGAGCATGAGGTCCTCGGCGCGGAGATGGCTCGCGAGCGTGCCCGCGCCCTGGCGTTATCCAATCAGGAGGTCGAGCGAGTTGCCTTGCTCGTCCGCCAGCACATGCGCATTCATCAGATCGCGGCCGCAAAAGAGGAGACCAGTCCGCGGGTGATTTACCGCCTGTTCCGGGATGCTGGGGAGGCGGGGATCGACCTGTGCCTGCTGTCGCTGGCAGACACGCTGGCAACGTATGGTGTTACAATTGAGACTGCCTGTTGGGAGCGCGAATTAGGTATCTGTCGGCAATTGCTGGACGCCTGGTTCGAACGCCGTCAGCAGGTGATCGACCCTCCTCGCCTGATTAATGGCGACGATTTGATCCAATTTTTACAACTGCAGCCAGGTCCGCTGATAGGGCATATCCTGGCAAAAATCCACGAAGCTCAGGCTGTTGGAGAAGTGAATACAAGCGAAGAGGCGCTTGAATTGGCCCGTGCGATTTATAATGAGTTCAGGCAAAATGAGGAGGAGCCGGAAGATGGAGCTCAAACCAGTTGAATTGTTTTATGAAGAAGAGGGAGAAGGGCTCCCGGTTGTCTTTTTACATGGATTCCCGCTGAATCACTCCATCTGGCTTCCGGTAGTTCGCCTGCTCGCCGGGCAAGGGCGCTTTATCCTGCCAGACCTGCGTGGATATGGACAATCTCCCGACGGCAATGAGATTCATTCTATGCGGCTGCTGGTCGAGGACGTCCTCCTGCTCCTGGACCGGCTGAAGATCGAGCGCGTCATTCTGGTGGGGCATTCGATGGGCGGGTACGTCAGCCTTCATTTTGCTCACGCATATCCCAACCGGCTGGCAGGTCTGGGGCTGGTCTCTACTCAGGCGGATGCAGACACGCCGGAAAGGCGTCAGGCGCGTCTGCGCACCGCCCGAGATGTAAGAACCAAGGGGATCGAACTGATCGCCAACGGCATGCCCTCCAAATTGACCGACAGGCCCGAACTGCAGGCTGAGCTTGCGGAGATGTTCCGTAAAGTCAATCCGCAGTCGGCGATTCGCTCTCTGAAGGGGATGGCCGAGCGCCAGGACGCAAATCCCTGGCTGGATGAAATTCACGTTCCGGTGCTGGTTGTCTCCGGCGGGCAGGACCTATTGATTCCTGCGGAGAAATCGCAGGAGATGGTGGCGATGTTGAATAAGGGCTGGTTGATCGAAATCCCGGAGGCCGGTCACCTGCCGATGATGGAGGCGCCGCAGCGAGTTGCAGATGGAATCTCGCAGTTAATCTCAGCCGCGACGGATAACTGAGCCAGGTCATCACTACCAGACAAACCAAACCGCCAGGCCAAAGGTTGGCGGTTTTTGATCTATTGATCGATCGGTTATGGGTAAATTTCGTCGAGCATTGGCTCGTAGAAACAGCGGCAGCCGACTGCATGTGAGCAGCCTGCTACCGGCAAGGCTGGCGCCTGATGCTTATCGTAGCTGCCTTCCATGAGCTTGCAGGCCGGACAGGCGTCGTGCGCAACCATCAGGCGCACGTTTTTCACCCGCGGGTTAGCCTGGAAAGCCTTCAAAGCAACCGCAGTGGTCGATTTTTCTCTCAAATCTGAACCGCAGGTTGGGCAATTTGCGACAGAATCGGGGGACTGGGTATTGCATAATGAACAGGTTTGCATAGCGAGCTCCAGATTCCAGGCGTTTAGATTTTCGATTTTCTCGGTTTTCAGTGATCTTCCAAAGTCATCTACTCGCCTGGGTATAGAAGGCGGCTTTTCCCAAATTTCAGTACCTCCCGCCCACTGCAGCAGACCTTGTGGAAGAGCCTGGTATGGGTGGTATATACCTTGAAGTCTCTATTTATTGTATTTGGAGCAATTTTACTATAATTTACGAGCGCTGGTCATTCACCTTGAGGGGTGGTTCGGGCAGTGACGCCTGACAGGGCGCGGCTGCGGCGTAGTAAATTCTGGATGTGCGCGATCAGCATGCTGCTGGAGACGGGCTTGATCAGATAATCGTCTGCGCCTGCGTCCAGCGCTTTGGCAATCAGGCCGGGGTTGTCCAGCGCAGAAAGGATCAGAATGGGCACCTGGCTGAATTGGCGGATGGTTTTGCAGACCTGCCAGCCGTCCGGTTCCGGCATCATTAAGTCCAGAATGACCACGTCCGGCTTCTCTTTTCGGCAGAGCTCTATTCCTTTCGCTCCGTTGTATGCGGAAAACATCGTTGCGCATAAAGATTGCAATAATATTTTTAATAGTTCCATCATTGCAGGGTCATCATCTATGACCAGAATTTTCATTCGTGCCTCCATGGGGGGGTCTCTGTACCTCCAATTATCAATTAAGATGATCGAATTTTTCCTTTCAACTTCTTTACAAAAGACATTACTGACCATGAATTTGGAGGGAAAAGAGTAACTGTCTATCCCGACATGTTCGCTGACAATATTCCTTCGAATCGCTAATATTGTGAAGAAATTATTTAATGGTAAAATGAATGGCTTAATGGTCAAAATATAAAACCCAACCCTGGGATTATTTGAGAACCTGCAAGGAGGATCCAATAACATGAAGAAGTGGGTTTATTTGTTTTACGAGCTGGATGAAGCCGAAAAGTACGTTGGCGGTACCTGGGACGGCGTGCGCGGCTTGCTCGGCGGCAAGGGCGCCAACCTTGCCGATATGACTCGACTTGGGGTCCCGGTCCCGCCTGGATTTACAATTACGACTGAAGCCTGTAATGCTTATCTGGCCTCCGGCGAGAGATTCCCGGAAGGGATGTGGGATCAGGTGCTGGCGGCGATGGCAGAGGTCGAAAAGCTTTCCGGTAAGAAATTCGGCGGCGGCGAGAACCCGCTGCTGGTTTCCTGCCGCTCTGGCGCTAAATTTTCCATGCCCGGCATGATGGACACGGTTCTCAATATCGGTTTAAACGACGAGACCGCCCAGGCAATGATCAAACTGACCCAAAATGAGCGCTTTGTCTGGGATTCCTACCGCAGACTGGTGCAGATGTTCGGCTCGGTAGTGCTTGGAATGCCGGATGAAGCCTTCGAAGAGGTTATGGACGATTATAAAAAGGACATGGGTGTAATTGCTGACACGGACCTGAGCGCCGATAACTTGCGCGAGCTGACCGGCATGTTCAAGAAAGTCGTCCGCAGGGTGAAAGGTTTCGACTTTCCGACCGATCCTTACGAGCAGCTCAAGCTGGCCAGCGAGGCAGTGTTCAAGTCCTGGTTTGGCAAGCGGGCAGTCGATTACCGCCGCGCGACCAACATCCCCGATGATCTTGGCACGGCGGTGAACATCGTCACCATGGTCTTCGGCAACATGGGCAACGATTCCGGCACCGGCGTGGCGTTCACCCGCAACCCGTCAACCGGCGAGAAAGTGTTATACGGAGACTACCTGCTCAACGCTCAGGGTGAAGACGTCGTCGCAGGCATCCGCAATACAGAAAAGATCCAAAACCTTGCCCGAGATATCCCCCACGCTTACAAGCAATTCCTCGAGATTACCGACAAGCTCGAAAAGCACTATCGGGATATGCAGGACGTGGAGTTTACGATTGAGCGCGGGCGGTTATGGATGCTGCAAACCCGCAACGGCAAGCGCACAGCCCGCGCGGCGGTGAAAATCGCCGTCGACATGGTCCATGAAGGCCTGATCACGAAAGACGAAGCGGTCAAGAGAGTATCACCAGCGGACGTGGATACCCTGCTGCACCCGCAATTCGACCCTGAAATGCTCAAAGAAGTCAAGCAAAGTGGTCGATTCCTGGCCAGCGGAGTCAATGCCTCGCCTGGGGCGGCGGTCGGGCAGGTCTATTTCGATGCGGATCTGACCGAACGGATGCACAAGGAAGCCAAACAGGATGTGATCATGGTTCGCCCGTTCACCAAACCGGACGACGTTCACGGAATGCTGGCAGCTAAAGGTATTCTGACCAGCGAGGGCGGGGCAACCTCGCATGCGGCTGTCGTCGCCCGCCAGTTTGGCGTGCCCTGCGTGGTCGGAGCTTCGTCGATTCGGATCGACCTGGACAAGAGGTTGATGGAAGTCAACGGCATTGTGGTTAAGGAGGGAGAGTGGATATCTCTCGACGGCGGTACGGGTGATGTGTATATCGGAAAACTTCCGCTAATCACGCCGAGCCTGGACGAACAGACCGACCTGATGACTCTCCTGACCTGGGCTGATGAGATTTGCGCACGGCCTGGCGTCCGCAAGGGACCGGAAGGGTCTCCAACCACCGGTCTGCAGGTATGGGCCAACGCGGATTATCCCAAGGATGCCAAACGAGCGCGCATGTACGGGGCAAAAGGTATTGGCTTGTGCCGCACCGAGCATATGTTCTTCGAGCAGGAACGCCTGCCGATTGTACAGCGGATGATTTTGGCCAAAACCAGCGAGGAACGAACTGAGGCGCTCAATGAATTACTGCCCTATCAGCGCTCGGATTTTGAGGGTTTGTTCGAAGCGATGACCGGCCTGCCGGTGATCGTCCGCCTGATCGACCCGCCGCTGCATGAGTTCCTGCCGTCTGCCAAGGATCTGGAAGAGGAGATTATCACCAAGCGCATCCAGAATCTGGCCGGTTTTGTTCTCGGCAAAGAGGAGCCTAAAGAGGTCCACGACCTCGAAGCCATTCTGACAGCGGTCGAATCGCTGCATGAAAGCAACCCAATGATGGGTCTGCGCGGTGTTCGCTTGAGCATTGTGATGCCGGAAATTGTGGAGATGCAGGTCCGCGCCATATTTGAAGCTGCCTGCAATGTCAAACTGAAGGGGCTCGATCCTCGCCCAGAGGTGATGATCCCGCTCACTGGACACGTCAATGAGTTGAAATGGATTCAGCCGCGCCTGGAAGAGATCGCCAAGCGGGTCATGGAAGAAAAGGGCGTTCACGACCTGCATTACAAGTTTGGTACGATGATCGAAATTCCGCGCGCCGCTGTCACCGCGGATGAAATTGCAGAGGTGGCCGAGTTCTTCTCTTTTGGCACCAACGACTTGACCCAGATGACCTATGGGTACAGCCGCGACGACGCCGAGCGAAGCTTCCTGGTGACCTACGTTGAGGCAGGTATTCTGCCGAAGAATCCGTTCCAGACCCTCGACCGGGAAGGTGTAGGGCGCTTAATGCGAATGGCGGTCGAGGACGGCCGGCGCACCCGACCTGCCCTTGAGGTCGGAATTTGCGGCGAACATGGCGGCGATCCAGCGTCGATCGAATTCTGCCACCTGGTAGGTAACAACTACGTGAGTTGTTCGCCGTTCCGCGTACCGGTTGCCCGGCTGGCGGCTGCTCACGCCGTACTCAACCATCCTGTGATGTAAGTTTTCCAATCCTGCGGATCAAAGGCTGCCCCAGATCATTCGGGCAGCCTTTTTTATTGTGCCAGGCTGTCCGACCGATCAGCACGATGTAATGGTCCTGGGCTCGAGCTGCGCCCGGAGCCAGTTGATAGATCTGACTCAGGTTGCGGCGCAAGGTTGAGTTGAGAGACGGTTTCTTTACCGTTTTGAAAGGTTCGAATCCGCCAGTATTGTTATAATTTTGGTGTATTGGAATCACCGGTAATGCGATATACATTTGACAGGGCGGGATCGCAAATCACTGCCGGGTTAATCTAGGAGGACCAGCGTTGACGGAGCAATCATCGTCCCCATTTCCAGAAGTACAATCCACTCCGAAATCTGCTGCCGAATTACCTCGCTGGATGGGGTGGATGGGAGTGCTCGTGTTCAGCCTTGCAGCCCTGGGCTTATCACGGGCGAGCAACCTGATCCTCGAGATTGTCCCCGGGCGCTGGCCTGGGATTGATTTATCCGTTGTCGTCGCGATCGCTCTGGGTATTGGCGTATTCTTCACCATCACCTTCTCATCCATTGGGGCGCTGATCCGCCGACCGGCAGCCGATTACGTCCTGGCTTCACGGGTCATCCATCCAGCCCTTGGTTTTGTTTCAAGCTGGGTTTTCGCGATCACCCTGTCTTTTTTCGCGGGGAATGTTGCCGGTTCGGTTGCCCGCCAGACGCTGCCCAATCTGCTCAAAACGCTCGGGACCGTCTTTGGTATGCAGGACCTGCTTCCGTTAGCCGATACAAGCGCGTCTGCCCAGGTTGCCATCCTGATCGGAACGGTTGTGATACTGGTTTCGTTCATGGTTATGATCATGCCGCCAAGAACTGTTGCCTGGCTGCTTCGGATCGGGCTCATTCTGGTGCTGGTCAGTTGGATCGCCATGATGTTTCTGCTTCTATCGGGTCAGGGGTCATCTTTCACGCTCAAGTATGATCAGATATTCGGATCAGGGACATACGCCCTCCAAATAGAACAGGCGTATCAGTACGGGCTCGAATCCGAGGCGCCAGCTTTTCGGTATGTCCTGATGGTCGGATTGCTCGCGAGCTTCTACTTATTCTTTGGCGCCGCGCTTCCGACTCTGGTTTCGAGCGAGGCGCATAAACCATCGAAAACGCTTGTGCCCGGCTCGATTTTCGCTTTACTGCTGGCCGGCGGAATGACCGTGGCGAGCGTGCTGTTACTCCAGCAGGTTGTCCCCATCCAATTCCTCTCAGCGCAGAGCTACCTCACACAAAAAGAGATCGAAGTTACCGGACTGGCGCTATCCTGGCTGCCATTCTACGCGGCGGTCATACGGCCTTCGCTGCCCGTGATAGCCCTGGTAGGGATTTCGTGGATTTATCTGTTGTTCCTGCTGGTCCTGGTTCTGATGATGTCAATCAGCAGAATATTCCTGGCCTGGGCGCGAGACGGCGTAATTCCGGCTGTGGTCTCTTATATTCATCCCCATCAGAAGACTCCGCTGCTAGCAGCGCTGTTTGCCGCGGTGGCGGCGCAGATCGGGCTGATCGATGCCGTTCAGGGCAGCCCGGTTTTCTCAGCGATTCATTTCGCTGTCTTCCTGTCCAGCTCGCAGTTGATTCCGGTGACCGGGTTGCTTCTCTATCCATTGCTGGGCAGGAAAGCAGCCGGCGCCAATCGTCTGCCGATGCGCGTATATATTTTTCTGGCTCCTACATGGCTGATCACCCTGGGGTATCTGATCTGGTCGATTGTGGCGGTCGTCGTCTATCCTTACCAGATCCAGGGGATCCGTCCTTCAACATTTACTTTGCTGGGGTTGTGTTTCCTCAGCGGAGTGGTCTGGTATCTGCTGCGCTGGTTTTACCTGCGCCGGAAATGCATTTCGCTCAGCGAGGTTTTCCGCTCAATGCCTTTCGAGGGATAGAACACATCTCTCCTCGCTTGGTCTGGAATTGATCAACACCCCTTGATCACAGGGGGTGCCGGATCTGTCGCTGCCGTCGAATTCCGCCTGCTGTTCTGGTATAATTTCGGGGATATTGTGGGATTATTGATAGGCATTATGGAAAATTAACGATCCGGGTTAACCCCGGATTGCAGAAGGAGCTCAAAGGATGGAGAAGAGCGAGTATCTGGATCTGTTTCAACAGATGGTCGTTATTCGCCGCCTGGAAGAACGGGCGGCAGAATTGTACCAGAAGGGGAAAATCGGCGGATTCTTACACCTCTACATCGGGCAGGAGGCTGTCAGCACCGGTTTGATCTCAGCCCGCAAGCCTCAGGATCGGGTGATCACCGCGTATAGGGATCACGGCGTGGCGATCAATTGCGGGATTCCGGCGAAAGCGGTGATGGCTGAACTCCTCGGCAAGGTGACCGGCACTTCCAAAGGCCGCGGCGGCTCAATGCACATGGCGGATGTGACTAAAAATTTTTGGGGAGGGCATGCCATCGTGGGCGGGCATCTCCCCATCGCTGCGGGCCTGGCGCTTGGCGATGTATATCAAAAGAATGACGCGGTGACCATTTGCATGTTCGGCGAGGGCGCAACCAACATCGGCTACTTTCATGAAGCCCTCAACCTCTCCAAGGTTTGGAGACTGCCCGTTCTGTGGGTTTGCGAGAACAATCGCTACGGGATGGGCACGGCGGTCGAGCGGGCTTCAGCGGTGCCCGAAATCCGTCAAAAGGCGGAGGGCTACGGCATGAAAAGCGCCCAGGTGGACGGGATGGATGTGATGAAAGTCCGCGAGATCGCGCTCAGGATGATCGAGGAAGTCAGGCAGGGGGAAGGCCCGCAGTTACTGGAGGTCACCACCTACCGCTTCCGCGGCCACTCAATGGGCGATCCCGAACGTTATCGTTCGGCGGCTGAGGTTAAACTTTTTCAAGAAAACGACCCCATTGGTATTTATCATCATTATTTACTCGATAACCAGATCGCCAGCGAGGACGAGCTGAAAAATCTAATCGATCTGGCAGAGCGGGATGTGGAGGAGGCGGTTGCATTCGCCGAGTCCAGTCCCGAACCCGCGCCGGAAGATTTGTTCAAATATATATACGTCGAAGAGTAAGGCGGGGAGACGCGATTATGGCCAAAATTACGATGCGCGAAGCGATTTCCCAGGCTTTGTGGGAAGAGATGGAACGGGATCCTTCGGTGTTTATCATGGGAGAAGAAGTCGGCGTCTGGGGCGGGACCTACGCAGTGACCAAGGGATTCTACGATCACTTTGGGCCAGAACGGGTGCGCGACACCCCTATCGCCGAAGCGGCGATTATTGGTGGAGCGATTGGCGCTGCCCTGACCGGTTTACGCCCTGTGGCAGAGCTGATGACGATCAATTTTGCCTTTTCGGCGATGGATTACATCGTCAACCAGGCGCCCAAATTGCATTATATGTTCGGCGGGCAGATGATCCTGCCGCTGGTGATCCGCGCCGTTGGCGGCGGCGGGCGTCAACTGGGGGCAACCCACTCGCAGACCCCTGACGCGATTTTCGCCCATTTCCCGGGCTTGAAGGTTGTAGCGCCTGGAACGCCGGTAGACGCGAAAGGCCTGCTCAAGGCTTCCATCCGCAGCCAGGATCCGGTTCTGTTCATTGAGCACGCCACGCTATACCAGTCGCGCGGAGAGGTTCCGGAGGGTGATTACATCGTCCCGATCGGCAAATCGACTGTCCAGCGTCCAGGAAAGGATGTAACTCTCGTCACCTACAGCAAAATGCTGGAGATATCGCTCAAAGCTGCCGAACAGCTGTCAAAAGAGGGCATCGATGTTGAGATCGTTGATCTGCGTACGCTGCGACCGCTGGATATGGAACCAGTGATTGCCTCATTCAAGAAAACAAACCGGGCAGTGATTGTCGAGGAGGGCTGGAAATCCTACGGGGTCGGTTCGGAGGTCGCCGCGCGGATTTACGAGCAGGCGTTCGATTATGCCGACGCGCCGATCAGGCGGGTGGCTCAGGCTGAAGTTCCGCTGCCGTACAACCGCGCACTCGAACAGCTCGCTCTCCCACAGGTCGCGGATGTTGTGGTAGCCGTCAAGGAGGTGCTCTAATGGCTGAAGTTATCGCCATGCCCAAGCTGGGGTTCGATATGGCGGAGGGAACGCTGGTGCGCTGGCTGATCGCGGAAGGGGAGACGGTCGAAAAGGGTCAGGTGCTGGCGGAGATCGAAACGGATAAGGCCACGGTCGAGGTGGAGTCGACGGTCAGCGGAGTGCTCAAGCGTCAGGTTGTGGCTGAAGGCGCGGTCGTTCCGGTGGGCGATCCGATCGCGGTGATCGGCGCGGCGGACGAATCAATCGGCGAGGAAATCCTCGCCGGGAAAGCCGAAAAGTCCACCGAAGTTGAAGCAGCGGGAATAGGACCAGCCGCAATCGAGGAGCCGGAGACGCCGGTTTCAGTAGCCACACCCGGAGAGAGGATCAAATCCTCGCCCCTGGCGCGGCGGATGGCAGCCGCAGCGGGGCTGGAGCTGGCCGAAATTCAGGGCAGCGGACCGGGAGGGCGGATCGTTAAGGCGGACATCGATAGAGCACTGGCTGCGCCGGCGCGCAGAGAAGCAGTTCCCGCCGGGCCTGCCGCGCCGGTCATCCCGCTAGCACCGGTCTGGCAACCCGGCGCGCCCATCCCGGCGGATGAGCGCACCCCAATCGACCGGCTGCGGGCGATCATCGGCAAGCGGATGAGTGAATCCAAGCAGCAAGTACCGCATTTTTACCTCACCAGCGAAATCGACGCCGAGCCGTTGTTGACGGCCCGTAAGCAAATCAATACCCTGATGGCGGAAGACCAGAAGGTTTCAATTAATGATTTCATCATTAAAGCCGCTGCGCTGGCGCTGCGTCAGTTCCCCAATCTCAACGCTTCGCTGGAAGGCGGGGAGATCATCCGTTACGGGCATGTCAACATCGGCGTTGCTGTGGCGCTGGACGCGGGTCTGATGACCGTGGTCTGCAAGGACGCCGATCAGAAACCGCTGCGCCTGATATCGCAGGAGGTCAAAGAGATGGCTGCCCGCGCCCGCTCGGGGAAGGTGCGACCAGAAGATATCGAGGGCTCGACTTTTTCGATCAGCAACCTGGGCATGTATGACGTGGAGGATTTCGTCGCAATCATCAATCCACCCGAAGCAGCCATCCTGGCGGTCGGTTCGGTAAAGGAGACGCCCATTGCGATAAACGGCGACATCAGGATTGGGCTCAGAATGAAGTTGACCCTCTCGGCAGACCACCGCATCACCGACGGCGCGGAGGCAGCCCGATTTATGCAGGCGTTGAAGAAGATCCTCGAAAATCCGGCCTGGATGTTGTTGTAGGCCAGGTGAAGACTGGGCTGACAGAGGATTGCGGTCGGCACAGGTTCAGGGTCGAGGAAACCAGAAGGACCTTCCACTCCTTTCCGGCGCGGGAAGTCCATCGGATTCTAGATAATGTATTCGAGAATTAAGAGCGGATTTCCTCCCCCAAATCCTGACTTTTAGGATTTGGGGGAGGTTAGGAGGGGGTTTGAACCCAGCAAGTAAAAAAACATTAGAATTGCGACATTTAACATGGACAGTTGAATGTTTTTTTGAGACCTAGCCGATCCATGATGAAGAAGCGCTCCCCCTCCGAGCCTTATAAATTTCCACAAAGCGAACGGGGGGCAGGCCGAGTCCTTAATGCTAATTGTTTGGTATGTGGTTAACTCATTCAACGCCGGGGGCGGTCACCGCGTGTAGAACTTGCGGTAGAGGTGCATGAACTCGGCAATGTTCTTGATATAGCGCTGGGTTTCTTCGAAACGGATGACCTCGAGGAATAAATCCTGGTCGCCGCTGGCCAGGTCGCTCCAAAACTTGGCATTCCCCGGTCCGCCGTTGTAGGCCGCCAGGGCGACATATATATCCCCGCCGAAGTAACCGAGCTGGTTTGCCAGATATTTGACCCCCAGGCGGAGGTTGACCGAAGGATTGAGCAGGACGCTGGTGGTGTAATTGGGCGGCCAGTTGTAGCGGCTGGCCAGTTCATCGCCAGTGGCCGGCATGATTTGCATCAAGCCGAGCGCGCCGGCGCTGGATTGAACGTATCCTTCGAAGAAGCTCTCCTGGCGAATCAGGCTGAAGATGAAGAGAGGATGGAAACCCTCCTCGGCTGCTTCCTGCAGGACTAAATCCTTGTAATAGAGCCCAAAGCGGACATGGTTGAAGTAGCGCGGCGCGGCCAGAGTGTCCAGATCGTTCATCCCGGCCAGGTTGAGGATCTGGCGGCTGGCGAAGACGGCTGAGCGGTAGACGCCGAGGTCGAGCATCCGATTCATGAACCGCCAGGAATTGACCGGATCGCTCTCCAGTTGTTCGCGCAGCGATTCGAACTGGCCTCGCGCCTGCTGATATTCGCCGATCTCCCACAGGGCCAATCCGCGCCGGAAAAGGGGCAAGGATTCCAGATCCACACTGGTGGAGAGATCAACTTCTGGCGATATATTAAAAGTCGCTCTCAGCCAATCTTCCGCCTGGAGGCGTTCGGTTTCGAGGTCAATGCCGAGATCGATATTTTCCGTCACGGTGAACGGGGGACGATTCTCCAGCAGTTCCAGGGCGCGCTCGCTGTAGTAGCCGGTGGGATCGAGGGTGGCAGCCTGTTCCCATGCGGCTCGGGCGGCTTCCCAGTCCCCCATGGCGAGTTGGGTTTTACCTGACCAGAGCAGCGCTGCCGATTGATCGGAAGGATTGGCTGCCAGGGCCGCCATGCGCTGGAAGCTCGTCAGCGCCTGAGGGTAATTCCGTAAGCGAAAGTAGGTGATCCCGGAGAGGAATAGTCCGCGTGAACTGATTTCAGCGGAGGGATATTCCTCGATCAACCGCGCCCAGGTTGTTGCGGCCTGTGTCAACCGGTCGCCGCGCTCAAGGATGCGCCCAGCGGTGAAGAGCGCCTGAGGCGCATCCGGCGCGTCGGGTCGAAGGGCGACGAAATTTTTGAGCGTCTCGGCTGCCGCGTCGAAATCCTCGAGATACGCCCACTGCGTATAGGCAATCTCCTGCCAGGCGTCATCCCAATAGGCGTCCTCAGGGTGATCGCGGATCAACGCGCGCCATTCGTCGATGGCCTGGTAATACTCGGTTATCCGCCGCAGGGAAAGCGCGCGGAAATGGTGCGGGCTGCCGTCGTGATCGGGATGGCTGGCGAGATAACGAGCCAGCGCTTCAGCCGCGTACCCGTATTGCCCGGCGTAATAGTCGACGATACCCCGGTCGAGATCGCTGACCGGAATTCCCTCCTGAACCAGCACCAGCAGAGCAGAGTAACTGTCGTAAGCCTCGTGGAAGTTGGCGACCGAATCCTGGTAGCGGGCATACGCCTGCTCGGGAAAGCCCAGCTGAGTGTAAATTTGTCCGCTGAGCAGATTGGCCTGGGCTTTGATGTAGGGATTATCGCTGCTCGCGTAGGCTTCCAGATAGGTTTTAACTGCGTTGGTGAAATCCCCCAGAGCAGCGTAAGCCTGCCCAATTTTGATCAAAGCCTGTCCCTTGTCCCCGCTGGAAGCCTGGATGGCGGCCTGGTAGGCTTCGATCGCGCCGGCGTATTCACCGGCGGCCATCAGGGCATCAGCCCGCTCCATTTGAATGAGATCATCCAGCACCCCTGGCTTGAGTTCCAGGTATTTGGCGAAGGCCTGAGCGGCTTCAGCCGGCATGTCCTGGGCCAGGTAGGACCTGGCCAAGAAATAGTAGGCATTCGGCAAGGACTGATTAGCCGGGTGCTCGTTGATCAGGGAGCGGAAAGTCTCGACTGCCTGGGGGTAATTCCTTTCGGCGAAGTACGAGCGGCCGATACCCAGCACGGCGCTGGCCTGGATTTCGACATCCTGGCTATCAAGCGCCGCGGAAAGATATTCCTGCCGGGCGCGCTCGGTTTCTCCGAAGAGGAGAGCCTGGTCGGCTGCACTGATCCGGGCTGCGGGCAGGGGCGTCGGGGTCGGCGTCGGCGGGAGGGTTGCGGTGGGGGTCGCTGAGGCGAGGGCTTTTTCGGATTCAATTCCCGGAGTCGCGCCCTGTTCGACCGGCGGCAATCCGAGAAAATTACACCCGCCGACGATTAACAGGAGCAGAAAAGATAAAATCCAGGGAGAATGATTTTTAGGCATACCACCTTATACCGGAAGGCAGGTGATGTGTCAATCCCAGCGCGCAGCATTTGCGCGCTGAAAAAACGCCCCGAACAGCGGGAAGATGTTATAATTTGGCACGCTCCCGAAAGGGAGCGCAAATGATGTATTGGGTAACTTACATTGGTGGCTCAGATAATCAACAGGATCAACCGATGACCATTGTCTGTACCGGCTCCATCGCATTCGACTACTTGATGAGCTTTCCCGGTTATTTCCGCGACCACATCGTCCCCGAGCATCTTGATTCGATCAGCCTTTCATTCCTGGTAGACAGCATGGTGCGCCTTCGCGGGGGAATCGCCCCCAACATCGCGTATACAATGGCGCTGCTGGGCGGGCGGCCGATCGTCTTCGCCACCGCGGGAATCGACTTTGAGGAATACCGCGCCTGGCTGGAAGAACATGGGGTCAACACGGAGTACATCCGCACGGTGCCGGGCGTTTATACAGCCTCCTTCTTCGCGAACACTGATCTGGCCAATAACCAGATTGCCAGTTTTTACAACGGCGCAATGGCCTATGCCCGCGATCTGTCGCTGCGCGAATTTACCAAGAAGCCGCCGCAGCTGGTGGTCATTTCGCCCAACGATCCGCTGGCAATGGACCGCTATGTGGCTGAGTGTAAAGAGTTGGGATTCCCTTACCTGTACGATCCCGGTCAGCAGGTCGTCCGGTCGAGCGGAGAGGAGCTCTGCCGCGGGGTGGATGGTGCGCATTTCCTATTTGTCAACGAGTACGAATGGCAGTTGCTCCAGAAACACACCTGTCTCTCCGCGGATGAAATTTTACGCAAGGTCAGCGTGGTGGTACGCACCCTGGGAAAGAAGGGGGCTCAAATCCACGTCGGCGGGCAGCAGATCGATGTGCCGGCCTTTCCGACCGACCGGATCGAAGACCCAACCGGGGTCGGTGATGCGTTCCGCGGTGGATTCCTGCGTGGCTACGAGCTGGGTTTGAGCTGGCAGACCTGCGGGCAGATGGGCTCGCTGGCTGCAGCCTACTGCCTGGAACACCGCGGCACGCAGGAACATCATTACACCATAGATGAATTTGTCGCCCGCTACCGCCAGCAATTCGACGATCAGGGCGAATTGGATGCATTATTACAAAAATCATGAGATCGTTTCTGGAGGAGATGGATGAGCAATTATGATGTCAAAGATTTGAAACTGGCCGAGGGTGGCCGGCGCAAGATCGAATGGGCTGCGCGCGAAATGCCGGTGCTGCGCCTGATTCGCGAGCGGTTCGAGCGGGAACGCCCGCTGCAGGGTGTGCGTATCTCCGCCTGCCTTCACGTCACCACTGAGACGGCTAATCTGATGCAGACTCTTCAGGCTGGCGGCGCGGACGTCGTTCTGACAGCCTCCAACCCGCTTTCAACCCAGGATGACGTGGCCGCCTCGCTGGTCACTCACGATGAAATTCCCGTCTATGCCATCAAGGGCGAGGATAACATCGTCTATTACAAGCATATCCGCGCTGCGTTGGACCACCAGCCGCACATGACCATGGACGACGGCGCTGACCTGGTCAGCACCCTGCATAAAGAACGACGCGATCTGCTGGCCAACGTCATCGGCGGCACCGAAGAGACCACCACCGGGGTCATCCGGCTGCGGGCGATGGCAGCCGACAAGGCGTTGCAGTTTCCAATCATCGCGGTTAATGATGCGATGACCAAGCATTTCTTCGACAACCGCTACGGCACCGGCCAGTCGACCATCGACGGGATTGTCAGGGCTACCAACATCCTTCTGGCGGGAAAGAACTTCGTCGTAGCCGGTTACGGCTGGTGCGGGCGAGGGCTGGCGATGCGCGCGCGCGGGATGGGTTCGAACGTGATCGTCACCGAGGTCGACCCGCTCAAAGCGCTCGAGGCTGTCATGGACGGTTACCGGGTGATGACGATGGAGGAAGCAGCCCGGATTGGCGACGTGTTCTGCACCTTGACAGGCGATATCAACGTGATCGACCGCCATCATTTCGAGCTGATGAAAGACGGCGCTATCGTGGCCAACTCAGGCCATTTCAACGTGGAAATCAACATCCCGGCGCTGGATGAGATGTCGGTCAACCGCCGCCTGGTGCGCCCCTTTGTCGAGGAATTCCAGCTCAAAGACGGACGGGTAATCTTCCTGCTCGGCGACGGGCGGCTGATCAACCTGGCGGCTGCGGAAGGCCATCCGGCCAGCGTGATGGACATGTCCTTTGCTAACCAGGCCCTCAGCGCAGAGTACATGGTCAAACACGCCGCGCAACTGGAGAAAATGGTTTACAGCGTCCCTGAGGAGATCGATAAAGAGATTGCCCGCTTGAAGCTTGCGGCAATGGGGGTGAAGATCGATGTCTTAACCGCCGAGCAGCAGGCGTACCTGAATTCCTGGGAAGAGGGCACCTAAACCAGATTGGTTCTTCTCCTTCATTCAAATGGGCAGGCGAAATGTCTGCCCATGATTTATTCTGTCACCAGGATATCGATAAAAATGAGGTCGCCAAACGGCTCGCCAGCCGGGTTGAACGCCTGCCAGGCGCTGCGGTAGCTGCCCGCTTCGGACGGAGCTTGAAAGACGATGTGGATGACCGCGTCGGTTTCACTGCGAGCAGGGTAAAGCGCCAGTCTTTCAGCAACCCCCAACCGTTCGCCGGCGATCAGACGCAGGGAGTAACGCTCGTCCCAGTTGCATGTGCCGGAATTGCGCACCTGCCAGCGTTTATCCAGCGCGCTCCCGGGCGGGACCTGGCTGCCATCCGGGATCGTCAGGTCGCTGATAAAGGTCAGGTTGTCTTCGCATGAGGGAGCAGGCGCCGTCGGAGGGGTATCCGTAAGCGCTAGGGCTTCGGTTTTTGTCTGCGGCGGGACGCGGGTGGGCGGCACGAAGAGCGGCGTCGCCTCATTTTCCGGCGCAGGCCGATCCAGGTATAATGCGCAACCCTGGAGAATGAGGCCAAGGCTCAAGCAAACGCAGACGAGGTACCAGTGGTGCCGCACGGAGCGGCGTAACGATGAATTTTCTGTCCATTCAGTCCGCCGGTGAGCCCGCACGCTGATCAGCTTTCCTCTTCGTCGAAGGCCTCATCTTCCTCGCCATGGGCAAAGCTGGTCGGCATTTCGCCGCCCAAAGCCCGCTGGCGGACAGCCTGCTCGATTTCGTTGCACAGATCGGGATTCTGGTGGAGGAATTCCTTGGCGTTCTCGCGTCCCTGCCCCAGGCGGATGTCGCCGTAGGAGAAGAATGCGCCGCGCTTGGAGACGATCTCCAGCTCGGTGGCCAGGTCGAGCACGTCTCCGACCTTGGAGATACCCTCATTGTACATAATGTCAAATTCTGCCGCGCGGAAGGGCGGAGCGACCTTATTCTTGACCACCCGCACGCGCACCCGGTTTCCGATGATCTCCGCGCCGACCTTGATGGATTGAATGCGGCGGATATCCAGGCGGACTGAAGTGTAGAACTTGAGCGCCAGACCTCCCGGAGTGGTCTCCGGGTTGCCGAACATGACGCCGATCTTCTGACGAAGCTGGTTGGTGAAGACTACCGCAGTCTTGGTCTGGTTGATCGCGCCGGAGAGTTTGCGCAGCGCCTGGGACATTAGCCGGGCCTGCATGCCCATGGTCGCGTCACCCATGTCCCCCTCGATCTCACTGCGCGGAACCAGGGCAGCGACCGAGTCGATCACGACGATGTCCACTGCGCCAGAGCGGACCAGCGTTTCGGTGATTTCAAGCGCCTGCTCGCCCATATCCGGTTGCGAAACGAGCAGATCCTCGATGTTGACTCCCAGATGGGAGGCGTAGGTCGGGTCGAGGGCGTGTTCCATGTCCACATAGGCGGCCGTGCCGCCCAGTTTCTGCGCCTCGGCGACCAGGTGCAGGCAAAGGGTTGTTTTACCGGAGGATTCAGGCCCGAAGATCTCGGTGATCCGTCCGCGAGGAATACCGCCAACGCCGAGAGCAATGTCGAGAGAAAGCGAGCCGGTGGGAATGGCCTCCACAGCCAGGTGGGTGGCTTCACCCATGCGCATGATCGAGCCTTCGCCGTAGCGTTTGATGATATCGCCAAGCGCCTTATCGAGCATCGCCTGGCGACCCTCGTTCATACTCGAGCTGGTTGATAATGGCTGGAAGGCCGGTATGGATTTGCGAGCCATGTTTTACTCCTTTTCATATGTCCGTTAATAAATTATATCCGGATTTGGTCGCCGGTGAAAAATGCGCCTTGATAAAACCAATTATAGTACAAATGTTCAAATGGTCAAGTGGTTTTTCTTGAATTAAATTCTATAAATTCTCAGATAACTACCCTCTTGATTATCCTATCTTAAAATGATAAACTCACTGCTAATAAAGTGGTTACGATTACCAATTGCATAACGGAGATCCAGCGGCTGAACCCTGCATCAAACTGCAGGGCGACGAGGTGGAGGTTCTTCCCCGCGAGGGGAACGCTAACCCTGAGAGGAGCCTTTCGGGGGAAAATCGGACGATCAGCGGATGCCTCTTGAGCCCGGTCACAGGCTCATATCTCCCTTCCGATGAATTGCTCGGTTGAAAGTCCGGCGGCAACGCCGGCGACAAAGCCGGCAAAGTGACTTGACCTGCCTATGCAGGATCAACGTATTGTCTGGGAGGGCAGCCGCTTGGATGCGCATTTTTCAAGGGCGTGCCCGGTGCATGTCCTTTTTATTTTTTAACAACGAGGTGTTCGAATGGATGCAAAAGATCTCTTAAAGCGGGTCAAGGATGACAATATTCAATTCATCTCCTACCAGTTTGTGGACGTACTTGGAGCGGTCAAATCAGTCGACGCGCCGATCTCTCAGCTCGAGGGCGCGCTGGATTCCGGGGTCTGGTTCGACGGCTCCTCGGTCGAAGGTTTTGCCCGCATCCAGGAATCCGATATGCACCTGCGCATCGATCCGGAAACCTATGCGGTACTCCCCTGGAGTCCGGCGGAGATGCGCCGCGCCCGCGTTTTCTGCGATATCTACTACCCGGACGGCAAGCCCTTCCCGGGCGACCCGCGCGGCTCGCTCAAGCGGATGCTGGTGAAATTGCGCCAGCGCGGCTGGGTGTACAACGTCGGTCCGGAGCCGGAATTCTTCCTTTTCCGCCGCAACGGCCCGGAGACGATTCACCCGGTGCCGTTTGACGTGGGCAGTTATTTCGACTTTTCTCCAAGCGATGAAGCCGTACGGGTGCGCACCGAGCTGATGGCCGCCCTCGATTCGATGGGCCTGGAAGTGGAGGTGGGGCATCACGAGGTGGCCCTGGGGCAGCACGAGATCGACTTTCGTTTCGCCGACGCTTTACGCGCCGCCGATAACGTCCAAACCTTGAAGTACACGGTCAAAGCCATCGCCGCCCAGCGCGGCCTGATTGCCTCGTTCATGCCCAAGCCTGTATTTGGCATAAATGGGTCAGGGATGCACTGCCACCAATCGCTATTCGATCTGGAGGGCAACAACCTGTTCTTCGATCCGCGCGACGATTACAACCTGTCCAGGCTCGCCTACGGCTTTATCGCCGGACAGATGGCTCACGCGCGCGGACTAGCGGGGGTTGTTGCGCCGACGGTCAATTCCTACAAGCGGCTGGTCCCGGGCTACGAAGCCCCGGTCTACGTCGGCTGGGCATCGGTCAACCGCTCGGCGCTGATCCGCATCCCGCGCTACACCGCAGGGCAGGATAAAGCTACCCGGGCTGAGCTGCGCTGCCCGGATCCGTCCTGCAACCCCTACCTGGCATTTGCCGCCATGCTGGCGGCAGCCCTGGACGGGATCGATCGGCAGATGGTCCCGCCAAAGCCGCTCAACAACATCAATGTATACGAAATGACCCGCGAGGAACGCGAAGAGATGAGCGTTCAGGAACTGCCCGGCTCGCTTCACGAGGCGATCGAAGAGCTCGAGAAGGACCCGGTGATTAATGGCGTGTTCGACCCAACCCTCCTCAACGCTTACCTGCGCGCGAAGAAGGCGGAATGGGACGAATTCCGCATCCAGGTGACCGATTGGGAGATTGGGCGCTTTCTGGAAACTGCCTGACGAATTCCGCCCTGACCGGCATCCGGAAAGCCCAAATCGGCCTGTCTTCTTTCTCGTAAGGCTGTCAGTCTGCTCACAATACCCCTTTCAAAGATAAGGAAGGGGTTTATTTTTTGATGCTCTCCTGCAGGCAGAGAAGAAAATCGCGCGTGACTCCCTCGGGCTGTGACTTGCTGATGGCCAGGATGGGGATCCTGATCTCCAGCGGCGTAGAGACTGCCTTGATAGTTTGATCCAGATAGGCAGCCGGCAAAAATCCGATAGCATATGGATCCGCGGCGACTGCCGCGCGCATTGCCTGGGGGCCGGGGGCGATGCTGGCAAACCTCGACGGCTCTTCCCCCATAAGCGCATTCACGACCAGGGCATTCCAGATTTCATCCTCTGGCATGGGCAGCCAGACGCGCACGTCTTCTTCAGGCAGGGATGACTCCAGTTGACTCCACTGCCTCACCCGCCCGCTGAACAGGTCCGCGACGTCCTGATCCGAAAGTTCCGCGAGGGGATTGTCCGGATGGACAATGATGGCTGCCTGGACTTCTCCGATCTCGAAAGCGCTGCCTGAGGCAGGCTCGTCACGACCGGAGAGGATGAGCAGATCCGCGGTCTCCGGGTCGATGGCCCGGGCCGCAACCTCCCGCACGGTCAGGTCGATTCCGCCTGTCTCCCGGACGCAGGCGTCGACCGCGGGAAGAATCCAGGACGTCGCCGGACTGACGTCCAGGCGGATCGTTTGCGGGGTGGGTTCCACAACCACAGGGAGCGGCTTGCAGGCGGCCAGGATCAGCAGCAGTCCGGCCAGGCGGATTCGTTTGATTTTAGACATAGCTGATGATTAAGGTGACCACAGCTAAGGCAGCGCAATAGGCCGCAAAGATATACAAAGGACGGCGGCGGAGGTAGCCCAGCAGCCAGTGAATGGCGAGATATCCGACGACCGCGGAGGCGATAAAACCGGTCAGCATGGTCGGCAGGAAATCTGCCATATTGGGCATTGCCAGTAAATCGAGCAGACTCAGAAAGCCAGCCGCCAGCATGATCGGGATCATCATGAGAAACGAAAACCTGGCGGCCGATTTCCGCTCGAAGTTGCGCAGCATGCCGCCGGCGATGGTTGCCCCAGAGCGGGAAATGCCCGGAAACAAAGCCAGCGCCTGAGCCAGACCGATCACAAGCGCATCCTTCCAATTAAGGCTGTCCAGTTTGCGGATGCGTTTCCCGATGACCTCAGCCAGAACAAGCAACAAGGCCGTGCCGAAAAGAAAAAACGCCGTCGTCCGCGGGCTGTTGAATGCTCTCTCGACAGCCTCTTTGATCAGTACGCCCAGGATCCCTGCCGGCAGGGTGGCCAGTAGAATTAACCAGCCCAGGCGGGCTTGTGCGTCCGCGAACGGCGCGCGCTTTTGGATCCCGATAAACACGGCGCGGATGATCTCCCAGAGATCATGGCGGAAATAGACGATCACCGCGAGCAGGGTGCCGATCTGCACCAGGACGTCAAAGGGGAAGGTTTGCTCTTCCGGGATTTTCCAGCCGAGCAGGAAGGGCGCGATCACCAGGTGGGCTGAGCTCGAGATAGGCAGGAATTCGGTGATTCCCTGGAGGATGCCGAGGATGAGGGCCTGGAGGATGGTCATGGTATCTGCACCCCATTGGGTTTGTATTCAGCCAGAAAGCTGGCTGCGAAATGCTCGAACCGCCCGGCGATGATCGCCTCGCGAGCTTCGCGGACAAGGTTCAATAGAAGGTGAAGATTATGAATCGATATAAGGGTGGAAGCGAGAATCTCACGGGCGACGATCAGATGCCGCAGGTAAGCCCGTGAAAAATGCTGGCAGGTATAACAGCCGCAGGTTTCATCGATGGGGCGTGGATCGCGGGCGTTATGGCTGTTCAGCAGGTTGATCCGCCCGGTACGGGTCATGGCGGCCTGATGGCGGGCCAGGCGGGTGGGCAAGACGCAATCGAAGATATCGATGCCGCGGGCGATCCCGTTGATCAGATCCTCCGGCGAGCCGACTCCCATCAAATATCGCGGTTTGTCTCGCGGGAGGAGCGAATCGAGCAGGTCGAGCACCGAGTGCATCTCGGCTTTGGTCTCGCCGACCGAGAGGCCCCCAATCGCAATTCCGGGGAATCCGAGCCCGGCGATGAAGCCGGCCGACTGCTCGCGCAAGTCGTGGAAGATCCCTCCCTGAACAATGCCAAACAGGGCCTGATCCGTCCGAGTCTTCGCTGCAAGGCAGCGTTCGGCCCAGGCATGGGTGCGGGCCAGGGCGCGCTCGTTGTATTCGCGGTCGCTGGGCGGGGCGCATTCGTCGAAAGTCATTATGATATCAGCGCCGAGAGCCTCTTGAATCTGGATCGATTTTTCGGGCGTCAGGCGGTGCAGTGAGCCGTCGATGTGACTCTTGAAAGCGACTCCGTCGTCGTCGATCTTGCGCATGGAAGCCAGAGAAAAGACCTGGTAACCGCCCGAATCGGTCAGGATTGGATGCGGCCATTGCATAAAGCGGTGCAGCCCGCCCATCTCGGCCACCAGGTCGGCGCCGGGGCGTAAGTAGAGGTGGTAGGTGTTGGCAAGAACGAGGGTTGCGCCCAGCTCTTCGAGCTGAGCTGGCGTGAGGGCTTTGACTGTGGCCTGGGTGCCGACCGGGGCGAAGACCGGCGTGGGCAGGTCTCCGTGAGGGGTGTGGAAGATTCCGGCGCGGGCGCGGCCGTCAGCGGCGATGAGTTGGTATGAAAACAAAGGACAAATCCTATTCGTTGCGTCTCTATGCGATATGAAGGGATTATAGCTGGTTTTCAGTGATCGCGGAATATTCTAAAAGACCTGGGTGGCGACCGGTTAAAGATTTGCCTTGTGAGAACAGCACAGGGGATTTATACTTGAAGGGCTGCGGACAACCTGCGAATCCAGCACATCGAAAAAACAGTACGGCGAAAGGGACACATGCTGCCCGAATTGAGAAAACGCTGGATCATAGCGGATCCGGTACCACCCCAAATCGACCAGGCGCTGGCCAGTTTCTCCCCGTTCATGCGCCAGATCCTCTATAATCGCGGCTACAGCGATCCGGTGACCGCCCTTCGCTTTCTGGAAGGGCGCGCGGAGGGCGCCGATCCGTATCAATTGCGAGATATGGACGCTGTGGTCGACCGGCTGCTTTTTGCAGTCGACCACAACGAGAAAATCACGGTTTACGGCGATTACGACGTTGACGGAGTCACCGCGACAGCTTTGATGGTAGATGTGCTCAACGCCCTGGGTGGGCAGGCAGAGGCATACATTCCAAACCGATTTGAGGAAGGCTACGGCCTGAACAACGACGCCCTCGATGCGCTGGCTGAGCAGGGTGTGCGAGTGGTGTTGACGGTTGACTGCGGCATTCGCTCTCTGCCCGAGGCCGAGCACGCCGAGGCGCTCGGCATGGATCTGATCATCAGCGATCACCATCATCCGCGGGGCGAGCTGCCAAAGGCCTACGCGGTCGTCTGCCCCAAGCAGGATGGCGACGAGTATCCCGATAAAAACCTCGCCGGCGTCGGTCTGGCTTATAAGATTGCCCAGGCTCTGATATCAAAGCGTCCTGTTGAGGGTTATACAGCCGAGGACTGGCTCGATCTGGTCGCTCTGGGCACGGTTGCGGATATTGTTCCGCTGGTTGGCGAGAACCGCATGCTGGTCAAGGCAGGGCTGGCGCAGATGCGCCTGGGCCGCCGGCAGGGCTTGCTTTCCCTGGTAAAGGCAGCCGGGTTGAACCTGGCCGGTCTGAACGCGGTGGATATCAGCTTCGGGCTGGCGCCGCGCCTGAATGCTGCCGGCCGGCTTGAGTCGGCCCTGGCATCCTACGAACTTTTGACCACCCGGGATTTAATGAGAGCCGGATTCCTTTCCCAAAAGCTGGATGACCAGAACCGCGAGCGCCAGAAACAAACCCAGGAAATGCAGCTCAAAGCCGAAAGCCAGATCCATGAGGCTGGTTTTGAACGCCTGCTGTTCGCCTTCGATCCTCAGTTCAACCCAGGGGTGGTCGGGCTGGTCGCCGCCAAGCTGACCGAGAGCTATTACCGCCCGGCGATTGTCGGGACAACGCTCGAAGGATACACCCGCGCTTCCTGCCGCAGCATCCAGGAATTCCACATCACCCGCGCGCTGGACGAGTGCGCTGACCTGATGGAACATCACGGCGGTCACGCGATGGCTGCGGGATTTACCATCCGCAATGACCGCCTGGGAGAGCTGATCGAGCGGTTAAACGCGATCGCTCAACGTGAGCTGGCTGACCTGGACCTGCGGCCGGCGCTGCGGGCCGATATGGAAATCCCCTTGCGGGATTTACACCCCGAGTGGCTCAGAGAGCTCGACCAGCTTCAGCCGACCGGCGCGGGAAACCCGGAGGCGCAGTTCGTTTCGCGCGGCCTGCGGGTAGTGAGGGCCAAGATAGTGGGATCGGACGGCAAGCACCTCAAGCTGGCCGTGACCGATGGGCGGATCACTTACGATGCCATCGCCTTCCGTCAGGGTCACTGGTGGGAGAAGATGCCCGAGCGGATCGACATCCTTTACCAGTTCGAGAAGAACGTATACAACGGGCGGGAGTCGCTGCAATTGAATGTGCGCGATATCAAGCCGAGCGGGATGGAAGAATAACCCATCGAACCGCGCTGGCTCGGATTCGCGCGCTTTGTATTAAGCGCTAATCCACAAATCTGTACTTGATCAGCGTCCAGAGGGCGACAAATGCATCCCAGGCTTTGATCTTCTTGCCTTCGTTATAGTCGCGCGGATTGAAGGCGATTGGCACTTCGAAAATCCGGATCTTCCTTTTCAATATTTTTGCCGTGAATTCCGGCTCGAATTCGAATCGGCGAGCATGGAGGGGGATATCTTTGACCAGCTCTCGTTTGAAGACCTTATACCCCGTCTCCATATCAGAGAGGATGTTGTTGTAGAGAATGTTGGTCACCAGGGTGAGGATTTTATTGGCCAGCATATTCCAGAACAGGATCGGCCGCCGGGCGGCGCCGAGGAAGCGTGAACCGTAGACGACATCGGCGATCCCCTTCTCAATTGGCCGGAGCAGGTTTGGGTACTCCTCCGGATCATATTCCAGGTCAGCATCCTGGATGATGATGACATCTCCCCTGGCGTTCTGTATGCCCGTGCGGACCGCTGCACCTTTACCGGCGTTCTTCTCGTGGAAAATGGCGCGGACTGAGCCTCTCCCGTTCAGGTCACTCAGCATTTCGCGCGTTCCGTCAGTCGAGCCGTCATCGATGACCAGGATTTCACTGGCGATACCCGTGTTTTCCACCCTGCGGATGATTTCTTGGATTGTTTTAACTTCGTTATAGGCTGGAATGATGACGGTTACATCCATGTAAGCGATTATACGGTATGCTCAGTTATCATACAAGGACAGCCGTGCTATAATTTCATCGTGCGCAACGCGCGCGTATTTGGGTGAATACAACCGCTCAATCAAAATATCATCCATCCTATTCGGAGCCGTCAGATGAGCGATACCATCCGTCCCGTAACCAGAGCCGCCCCTGCCGGGGGAGTAGCACCCTTCATACCACCGCCGATCAGCAGCATCGAGGATACCGGCCTTTCACTTCTCTGGCTCCAGGATCTCGTTTTGAAAATTTTCTATTTTCAAGGCTATATGAGCGGGTTCAAGCTGTCCGAAGAGATCGCTCTGCCTTTCACCGGCGTGGTTGACCAGATTCTCGAGGCGCTGAAACGGGAAAAATCGCTCGAAGTGCGCTCGTCCCAGATGGGGCTGGGTGAGGGCGCTTACGTTTACTCGATCACCGGGGCGGG
The DNA here is from genome assembly GCA_964564935.1 of uncultured Anaerolinea sp. GTDB lineage: Bacteria > Chloroflexota > Anaerolineae > Anaerolineales > Anaerolineaceae > Bellilinea. Next base: position 25,394 of record CAZMCF010000016.1, read on the forward strand.
AATCGAGCGGGCGCGCGAGGCGCTCGAACGGTCACAGTACGCCGGTCCTGCGCCGGTGCCGCTGGCGGCATATAATTCAGCCATCCTGCGCCAGAGCCGGACGCGCCTGCAGGTCAACAACCGGATCATGCGCCAGGTGCTTTCCACTCTCGTTCTATCGGAAACGACCCTCCAACGGCTTGGACCGGCAGTCAACTCCGGCACATCCATTTTCCTCTACGGCCCGCCCGGCAACGGGAAGACGACCGTCGCCCGCGCGATCGGCAATATGATCCAGGCCCAGGACCTGTACATCCCCTGCGCTCTGTTCGTCGACGGGCAGGTGATCAAGCTCTACGATTCAGTCAATCACCAACTGGCAGATGAAGAAGACGTCACTCCCCTGGGGACCGGCTCGCTGCGCACCAGCCAGCGCCGCGACCCGCGCTGGGTGAAAATCCACCGCCCGTTCATCGTCACCGGCGGCGAGTTGACCATGGCGGGGCTCGATCTGGTCTTCGACGACACGCTCAAATATTATGAAGCGCCGTTTCAGGTCAAGGCTAATGGAGGCATCCTGCTCATCGACGACTTTGGACGCCAACAGGTCCGCCCGCGCGATCTGCTCAACCGCTGGATCGTTCCTCTGGAAAACCGAATCGACTACATGACCCTGCACACCGGGCGGAAGTTCGAAATCCCCTTCGATGTGCTGGTGATTTTCTCGACCAACCTGCCGCCCAAAGACCTGGTCGATGAAGCCTTCCTGCGCCGGCTGCGGCACAAGATCGAGATCCCCGATCCGTCCTATGAAGAATACCGCGAGATTTTTAAGCGCGTATCGGCTCAGAAGGGTGTGGTTTACAGCGACCAGGGGCTGGCATACCTGCTCCAGGAGCATTACATTAAGAAAAACCGCAAACTGCGCGCTTCGCATCCGCGCGATCTATGCGATCAGATCCTGGACATTTCGCGCTACCTGGATCTCCAACCCGAGATGACCCGTGAGATGATCGACAGGGCCGCTGCTTCTTACTTCGTCGAGCTTTAGTTCATGCCGTTTTTCGCTCAAAGACCCCTGATACTGGCTCACCGAGGCGCCATGACTCAGGCGCCGGAGAACACGCTGGCGGCTTTCCGCCTGGCGATCGAGCAGGGAGCGGAAGGGATCGAGCTCGATGCGCGTCTTACGGCGGATGGCGAGGTGGTTGTATTTCACGACGAGAGCCTCGAGCGTGTAACGGACGGTCACGGGCGCGTACGGAATTACACCCTGGCGGAGTTAAAGCGCCTGGACGCGGGCGAGCGTTTCAACCCCGCTTTCCGCGGCGAGCGAATCCCAACCTTAAGAGAGGTGTTTGACGAATTGGATAGAAGCGCTCGCTTTGACATCGAGCTGACTGATTATACCGATCCCTTTGGGCCGCTGGCCGGACGCGTCCTGTGCCTGGTTCGGGAATACCGGCTCGAAGAGCGGGTGGTCATCACTTCCTTCAATCCCATTGCTTTACTCAAGACGCGCCGGATGGATCCCGAAGTTGTTTGCGGAATCATCGCTTTGAGGGGCTCGAAGGGTGCGCTGCAGCGATCCTGGATTGGGCGCCTGTTTGCCCGTCATTTGGTCGTCTCCTACTACACGGACATACGCGAGGATTTCGTCCGCAGAGAGCATAAGCGGGAACGAAAAGTGGTACCCTGGACTGCCAACACCTCTGAGGATATCCAGCGGCTGGCAGGGTGGGCCGTCGATGGGATCATCACCGACAGGCCTGATCTTGCTGTGCAGGTATTGAGGTCAGCATGATCCCCCTTGAATGGATTCAAGACGCCGCCCGGCGAATTTCAGCCGTGGCCAGTGTGACCCCGGTGAGTTATGACAGCGACCTGGATGTCTTCTTGAAATGGGAAAACAAGCAGGTAACCGGCTCTTTCAAACTGCGCGGCGCATTGAACAAAATCCTTTGCCTGGCGGATTGGGAACGAGCGCAGGGATTGGTCACCGCTTCAGCGGGAAACCACGGTCAGGGAGTGGCCCTGGCAGCCCGCGAGACACGCGCACGGGTGGTTGTGTTTGCCTCCGAGCACGCCGCTCCGGCCAAACTCGCAGCGATGCGCGCGCTTGGCGCCGAGCTGCGCCTTGTCGCTGGCGGTTACGCTGAGGCAGAATCAGCCGGGATCGCCTTTGCGAAAGATCACGGCATGATCTGGATTTCGCCGTATAATGATGGTCTGGTCATCGCCGGTCAGGGGACGGTTGGCCTCGAGCTGATGGAGCAAATCCAGCCGTTCACGGCGCGGACGGTGGTTGTGCCGGTTGGGGGCGGCGGATTGATCTCCGGCATCGGCGCGGCGCTGAGCGCCAGAGTTGACCGCCCTCGATTGGTCGGCGTACAGTCTGAGGCTTCGGCCTTCATGTACGCCCTTTTCAACCACCGCGCCCAGCGCGACGTGATGGAAAGCGACTCCATAGCGGATGGGCTGGCCGGTTGGGTTGAGGACGAATCGATGACCATTCCATTGGTCCGCAAATTTGTCGACGATATCATTTTGGTCACTGAGGAAGAGATCGAGAGAGCCATTGTGTTTGCCTGGGAGAAATACGGAGAAGTCATCGAAGGATCGGCCGCGGTCAGTATCGCGGCGGTCCTTTCGGGCAGGGTGACCGACAGGCCGGCCGTTTTGATCATCACTGGCGGCAATATCCAGCCCGAGCTTCACTGGAGTCTGATCGAAAAATGGGGCAGGAATTCTCCGGGGGGCGGCCGATGAAGATTCGATTTACATGGCTGCTTCTCCTGGCCCTTTTGGGTTTACTGCTCAGTCCATTCACGCCGGCGGTTGAGGGAGCGCCTTTAAGCCAGGTCATTTCTCCGGAGCAGAAAGCCGCCGAGCTGTTAAAGACGATGACCCCGGAGGAAAAGGTCGGACAGTTGTTCCTGGTATCCTTCAACGGCACTGACTTTAGTAGTGAATCGGATATTTATGACCTGGTTGTCAACCATCACGTCGGCGGGGTGGTGTTGCGCGCGGATAACGACAATTTTATCGGCCCAAATGACACGGTGAGAGCGGCAGCCGAGCTCATTAGCGGCCTGCAAAACCTGCGTTATCAGGCATCGCTGGGCACGCTGATCAATCCTGACACATCGGCGCCGAATCGGAGCACTTATATTCCCTTATTTGTCGGCATTTCTCAAGAAGGAGATTTATACCCGCTGGATCAAATCCTGAACGGAGTAACCGCGCTGCCCTCGCCGATGGCGATAGGGGCAACCTGGAATCCAGAATTAGCGGAGGAAGCCGGGATGGTGCTTGGCGAGGAGCTCCATGCGATGGGCTTCAACCTGTTCCTGGGTCCATCGTTGGATGTGCTCGACGTCGCCCTGAGCGAGAGCGAAAATGAATTGGGCTCGCGGATGTTTGGCGGAGATCCATTCTGGGTGGGGGAGATGGGAAAAGCCTATATCCGCGGCATCCACCTCGGCAGCCGCTACCAGATGGCGGTGATCGCCAAGCATTTTCCCGGGCGCGGCAGTTCAGACCGCCTGCCTGAAGAAGAAGTGGCGACGGTGCGTAAATCGCTCGAACAGTTGAAATTGATCGAGCTGGCGCCATTCTTTACGGTCACCCGCCTGGAAGAAAGCGAAGGCGCCGGCTCAACCGTCGAAGGGCTGATGGTTTCGCACATTCGTTATCAGGGTTTTCAGGGCAACAACATTCGCGATACCACTCCGCCAGTCAGCCTGGACGCTGTCGCGCTCAAGCAGATCCTCGATCTCGAACCGTTTGCGGAATGGTACCAGCGTGGCGGGATTATCGTCAGTGACAGCCTGGGCAGCAATGCTGTCAGGCGGTTTTATGACCCGGCCGGTCTGACGCTGGATGCCAGGCTGGTTGCCCGCAACGCTTTTATGGCGGGCAATGATCTACTCTATTTGAATGATTTCATCGAAGCCGGCGATGAGGACAGCCACGCCACCATTCTGCGCACCCTGGATTCGTTCACCCAGAAATACCGCGAGGATCCGGCCTTTGCTGAGCGGGTCGACCGCTCGGTTGAACGGCTGCTGAGACTCAAATACACCCTCTACCCCGACTTTAATTTAGAAAAAGTGGTTCCAAAAGATGATGCGCTAAACGCGGTCGGGAAATCACAGGCGGTCACCTTTGAAATTGCCCGTCAGGCTGTGACGTTGATCAGCCCGGATCCGGCCAACCTGACCGCGGTAGTACCGAGCCCGCCGGACACTCGCGATCAAATTGTGTTCTTCACTGACGTACAGAATGCCAAGCAGTGCAGTACCTGTCCCGAACAGGCGATTCTGGCCGTGGATTCGTTAAAAAATGCTGTGGTCCGTCTATATGGCTCGGGTGCAGGCGGGCAGATCATCGAGAGCTATTTGAACTCTTACACTTTCCGCGACCTCTTGAGCTATTTAAACGGACCGGAAGGGTCTCCTGCCCTCGGAGTCAACCTCCGCAATGCGGATTGGATTGTTTTTGCCATTCTAAACCCCCGGCAGAATGCTCCTGAGACTCTGGCATTGAAAAGATTGTTGAATGAAAGATTCGACCTGATTCGGAACAAGCAGGTAATCGTTTTCGCCTTCAACGCCCCCTACTACCTGGATGCGACGGATATATCCAAGATAACGGCATATTATGGCTTATTCAGCAAGGCTCCTCCGTTTATCGATGTCGCCGCGCGGATGCTTTTCCAGGAGTTGCCGTCGATGGGCGCGCTGCCTGTCTCGGTGCCAGGCATCGGATACGATCTGTTAGTGGCCACCTCGCCGGATCCGACCCAGGTCATCCCGCTGTACATCGATACGCCCGAAATGCTGCCGACCCCGGAAGGCTCGATCACCCCTGCGCCGACCGAGGTTCCTGCTTTCCAGGTTGGCGACACCATTCCTTTGCGTACCGGATTGATTTATGATCACAATCGTAATCCGGTTCCGGACGGTACGGTGGTGCGCTTCATTTTCACGATTAATAGCGATGCCAGCAGCTCCCAGCAAATTTTTACCACGACCGTTGACGGAGTTGCCCGGGCGTCCTACAAGATCCCTGGGGCGGCCAACCTGGAAATTCGGGTGGTGTCAGAACCGGCAGTCACCTCGCAAATTTTGGTGCTGAATGTCACCGAAGGAGCGGGCGCGGAGGTTACCGCCATTGTCCCCACCGCCCAGCCGACCGAAACTTTGATGCCTACCCCCACTGAAGTCCCAACGCCAACACCTACCCCCATCGTTGTGGTCGAGGAAACGCCGTCAGCCGGCGTGGGGGATTGGTTTTTAACCCTCCTGCTGGTTTGGGGCAGCGCGGTAGGAATTGCCTGGGTGGGCAAACAGCGCGCTTCTCTGCGCTGGGGGGTGCGCTGGGGGCTGCTGGCGGTAGTCGCAGGATTTACAGCCTACATCTTCCTCGCTTTGAACTGGTTGGGCGAGAAAAACTGGTTCATCATGGCAGGTACGCCTGGCATTCTGCTCGGCTGCCTGATCGGCGTGCTGATCGGCTGGGGAATTGGCTGGCTGTGGCAATCCCGACTGGCGAAGAAACCAAATCAGGCCCGATCAGCGCAGAAGGGTGATCAGCAGGCTTAGAAGCGTCAGGCTGATGGTCAGATAGACCAGCGACCTCTCGATCGGAAAAGTCAGGAAATGCCAGCGTCCGGCGTTGTTTGCAAGACGGGGGAGAGTAATCCGCTCGCCGGTCAGGGTCTGGCGGAGGATTTCGATCGATTCCGGACGCTCGTCTGGATGGAGACCCATTGCCCACAGAATCGCGCGTTCGGTGCGCAGGCTGATATCGGGGTTGATCTGGCGAGGGGGGATCAGTTTTTCGGGGTTCAGGAAACGTTCTCTGGCGTCAGCGGGGGGTTCGTTGGTCAACAGGTGATAAAGCGTCGCGCCAAAAGCGTATACGTCGCTGCGAACGTCCGTGTGCCCGGAATCGCCGCCGTATTGTTCCAGCGGAGTGTAAAGGGCAGTGCCCTGACCCTGGAGCACGGTGATCGTGACCTCGCCGGGAGCGAGCAGCTTAACCAACCCGAAGTCAACCAGCTTGATCAACCCCGAGGGGGTCAGCTTCAGGTTGCTTGGCTTGATGTCGCGGTGCAGGATAACCGGCGTCTGATTGTGCAGGTAACTCAGCGCGTCGGCTAACTGACTGGCCCAGTTAAGTACGTCGCTCTCCGCTAGAAAGCGATTCTCCTGACGGGCTTCGATCATCATCGTGCGCAGGTCTTTGCCAGGGATGTAATCCATGACCAGGTAGTCGCGCGGCCCAACCGAGAAGAAATCGGAGACCTTTGGCAGGTTAGGGTGATCCAGGCGGGCCAGGACGGTGGCTTCGCGCAGGAACTGCTCGCGAGCCTCCTGGACCAGATTGGCGGGCAGGGATTTATCGTGTTCGACTTCTTTGAGCGCGCACTGGCGGCCTTCCAGACGGAGATCGTCGGCAAGGTATATGCTGCCCATACCGCCCTGTCCGATGATCCGCTTGATGCGGTAACGGCTGCGAAGAATTTCCCCTGATTTTAAGGGAACTGGCATTTCTCAGCTTCCTGGAGGTCGGTCAGTACGATATACCGGCGGTGATTTCGGCGTAATCCCGGCACTTGATCGTTTCGCTGACACAAAACATTATTTCTTTGATATATTATACCCTACAGGCATATGAATGCCCGAGTAATCCGCCGGAGGGAAAGCATGGAGCCGGAAAACCTTGATCTGCCGATATTGATTGGCCAGTCCGGTCCACTTAACGGCCTGCGCTGGGTGATCGACGGCGAAAAATTAATCGGCAGGGAGGATAGCTGCGACGTGGTGATTGCTGACCGTCAGGTATCGCGCTTCCACGCCCGGCTGTACCAGACGGAAAACGGCGTTATTCTGGAAGACCTGGCCTCGAAGAACGGGACATATGTAAATTCTTCGAGAATCGCCGAGCCGGTATTGCTCCAGGACGGCGATGTAATCCAGATCGCCCTCCTGCAGCAGTTCGTCTATCTGAGCTCGGATTCGACCGTCCCACTTGGTCCCGGGATGACAGCGCAAGAAGGGTTCCAGCCAGGTGAATCCGCTCCGCGCCGGCTGCACCTGGATAAATTATCCCGCCGGGTATGGATTGCGGGAATCGAAGTGCTTCCCCCGTTATCGGCGCCGCAATTTCGGCTGCTCGAAACACTGTTCAACAACCCGGGCAGGGTGGTCTCGCGTCAGGAACTGGTGATAGCCGTATGGGGCGATCAGGAGGCGGTTGGCGTCTCCGAGCAGGCGCTCGATGCGCTGGTCCGGCGGTTGCGCGACCGCCTGGCTGCGATCGACGCAAGGCATGACTTTCTGGTAACGGTGCGCGGTCACGGTTTGCGGCTGGATAATCCGCCCTATTAAGCCGACGGGATTGGTTTTAACTGTTTTAATTAGCAGCAGTCTGATTGTCTCCGACTACCCGAATCGCACCGAAAACAGGTTTAATCTCGCTAACCCGAATCAAACTGATAACCAACTGTAAACCAATTTATCTTTTATTCTCATCAGAGATTCGTTACTATAACTGAGGGAGAATGGCTTACCGGAAAATCATCCACCTGGACCTGGATGCCTTTTTTTGCGCAGTCGAAGAGCTGCGCCACCCGGAGTTACGCGGTAAGCCGTTCGCGGTTGGCGGGCGGGCCGAAAGCCGCGGCGTGATTGCCTCCTGTTCGTACGCGGCTCGAGCCTACGGCGTCCGCTCGGCGATGCCTACCAGCCAGGCGCTGCGCCGCTGCCCGCAACTGGTACTTTTACATGGAGACCGAGCGGCTTATTCCGAAGCCTCCCGGCAGGTAATGAGCATCCTCGAAAAGGCGACCCCGCGCATCGAGCAGGTGTCCATCGATGAAGCATTCCTGGATGTCAGCGACCTGCCCCAGCCTGGCCTGGAAATTGCAAAGAATATCCAGCAGGCGGTCAACAGCCAGACCCGGCTGCCCTGCTCCCTGGGAGTTGCCTCCAATAAGCTTGTGGCAAAAATCGCCACCAATATCGGCAAGACGGCTCATCGCGGCATCACCCCTCCCAATGCCATTCTGGAAGTGCCGGCCGGCCAGGAAGCCGAATTTTTGGCGCCTCTGCCGGTGCGGGAGCTCTGGGGAGTTGGTCCCAAAACCGCCGAGCGGCTGGGAGAGATGGGTATCCACACCATTGGCGACCTGGCGCGCACGCCGGAACGGAATTTGGTCCGCCTTTTTGGCAAGTACGGGCATTATTTGTGGAAACATGCCAACGGGCTGGATGACAGTCCGGTCGAACCTGAACATACAATCAAATCCATCAGCGCGGAAACGACCTTCGAGCGGGATATTACCGATCCCGTCAGGCTGCGGCAGACGATGGCGGAATTAACCGAACAGGTCGGCAGGCAGCTGCGCAGGAAGGGCATGGCCGCCGGCACGGTGCGGATCAAGGTGCGCTGGCCAGATTTCTCCAGTCAGACGCGGCAAACCACCATCACGCCGGCGACCAGCGAAGACAGCGTGATCGAAGCCGCAGCCTGGGACTTGCTGGAGCGGCTGTGGGATGGGTCCCGCCCTATCCGCCTGATCGGTGTAGGAGTGAGCAATCTTACCCAAGGAGCGCGGCAGCTATCGCTGTGGGAGACGCCAGTGGAAAAAGAGCGCAAACTGCTGGATGCGCTGGACGAATTGAAAGAACGGTATGGCCGTAAAGTCATCCAAAAAGGGAATGCGTTAAGGAAAAAGTAAAGAGTCAGCCGAGAAAGAACGAGGAAGCCATGCGTGAACGGACGGGAATCCCCAAAGGTGATATCAAGGCGGGTACGAGCGCCAAACAGGATGGTTACAACCTGTTCGCTTCATATTCGAAGGTGAGCTCCCGTTATGAGGTTAACCCAAAGACTTCGCTCACTGTGCATGCCGGGCAAATCCTCGGGGATTCGGCAATCCGGCCGCCAATTCTGAGCCGGCTGCGTGGAATGATCAGATTGATCAGGGCCGATTCAGCCAGCAAGGTTAACGATGGACTCGCCCCTGCAATCGTGCTGATTTTATTGAGCGTGCTTTATGAGCTGATTGCGATCCCGGTCGAGCATGCGTTCAAGCTGCACGGACTTCTCATTTTCATCCTCTTGATTTTAACCATTGGCGCAATCGCTCTCGACCGGAGCATCCAGACCCGTTACAGTCAAACAGAGCGCGTTTTCCATGGAATGCTGGCCGGGATGTTTTTCTGGTTCACGGCCAGCGCTGCTGCCCACCTGCAGCCTGCAGAAAGCACAGCGCAGGCCAACGTGATCTATATGCTGATGGCGGCGATGATCGTTATCGCCTTATGGAGGACCGTCCTTCCCATTGGGGCAAAATTTTTCTCCCTGGTTTTCCTGCTCAACTGGGTGGGGCGGTTCATTATGGCACGTCAGTTGGTCATGTTCCGAACCTGGAATTTCCTTGCCGGCGTCCAGTCAACTTATGCCTGGATCGCGCTGATCAGCGCAGGACTGCTGATCCTCTGGCTGTTCCTGGGCAGCCGCCGCCAGGTACAGCGTTCCTGGGCAGCCGTGGGCATCTGGTTCTGCGGCATGGAGGCGATCAGCCTGTTCCTCGGCTGGCCTCTCTAAGAGCCTTCCAATTTAACGGCTGGTCAGATCGCCTGGCTGAGAGGATGCGTGCCGGGCAGGTCGATTTTTAAGCGGAGGAGATCCTCATAGACGGTATACATCCTGGCTGCAATTTTGTCCCAGGAGTAATCTCGCGCTGCCAGTTCTCCCTGCTTACCCAGGCGAGCCTGCAGGTCTTGATTTTGGAGGATATCGATGAGTCGGTCAGCCAGTAGATCGGGCTCGTTATCCGGAATGACGAAACCGGTTTCGCCATCCTTGACCAGGAAGGCCAGTCCGCCCACCTGTGAGGCGACGACTGGAACGCCGCAAGCCATGGCTTCGAGAGCAACCATGCCAAAGGATTCATAGTGGGATGGGACCACCACCACATCTGCGGCGGAGTAATAATACGGAAGCGAATCCTGGCTGCGTTTACCGAGGAAGAGAACAAGGTCCTTGATACCCAGCTCTGCAGCAAGACGCTGCAGCCGGGCCATCTCGCTGTTCATGGCTTCCTGGGTAGCCTCCGGGTCTCCGCCGATAATCACCAGCGAATGCGGACAGCATTCAGCGGCGGCTTCCATCTGCATTTGCGCCAGTGCGCGCAAGAGCGTGTCGATGCCCTTAAGCGGCTCGATCCGGCCGACGTAAAGGATCAGCCGGTCATCCTGCGGCACGCCGATGACCGCCTTGGCTTCGTCCTTAGGGATGGGATAAAAACGGCTGAGGTCAACACCGGGCGGGATCACCCGCAGTTTGCGGGAATTGGCGCGGTAGAGGAATTCAAGCTGAGCCTGCTCGGCGATGGTAGCCACAATGATCTGGTCGGCGAATTTAAGGATGCGCTGCTCGCCCTCCAGCCGGGTATCGCTTTCGCGTTCCTCGGGAGCGCGGGCGATGCGGTTCTTCATCGCCGCCAGGGTGTGGAACATGTGCACGATCGGCGCTTTCCAGACTTTCTTGAGCTGCTCGGCAGCCATGCCGGACATCCAGTAGTGGCTGTGGATGATATCGTAGTGGATGTTTTTCTGCGCGGCAAACTCGCGAATTCCATCGACGAATTGGGGAATATAGTTGACGATTTCGGCCTTCGGCAGGTAGAACTCAGGACCGGCAGGGATGTGCACCACCCGGTTGCCGTAGCCCAGGTTGTGCAGCACGTGGGGCACATGCTCGTCCTGGGAGCGGGTAAAGACATCGACATGCACACCGAGGTAGCCGAGATTGCGGGTCAGCTCGGCGACGTACACGTTCATGCCGCCGGTGTCCTTGCCGCCCAGGGTGGCCAGCGGGCAGGTGTGGTAGGAAAGCATGGCAATGTTCATGACGGAGGGAATTCCTTGCCTAATCTCTTGAGAGGCTGGTATAATTTCGCCGCGCGCCACCGTAGCTCAGCTGGCAGAGCAGGCGTTTCGTAAACGTCAGGTCATGGGTTCGAATCCCATCGGTGGCTCTGGGCAGTATATCTGGCGGTCATCAAAGCGGCTAACCGTATATGTGGGGGTAACGGAGGCTGCTCGCTGTGAATCGCCGCAACGTAGACCAGACGTTTTCGCTGATTATAACAGGGCATTTGGGGATTCGTCAGGCGTTTGACCTGTTCTTGATCGACCGCAAGAGCAGGCGATTTTCCCCTAACACGATTCGCTATTATCAGGTGGAGCTGCGGCTGTTCCTGCGCTTCCTGGATGCCGCTCAGGTTTACTACTTCGGCGAGCTGACCGCTGACGTTCTCCGGCGCTACATGCTGCACCAGGAGACCAGGCGCAATCCCGGCGGCTGCCTGGTCTCCTTCCGGGCGGTCAAGACTTTCCTGCGCTGGGCGTGGGAGGAATTCGAGCTGGAAGGGCGCAATCCGATCACCCGCCTCAACCCGCCGAAAACGGCTGCGAATCCGCTGCCGGGGATCGGGCTGGAGGATATTCAAAAGATGGTTGACGCCTGCCGGGGTCCGAACGAGAACCGCGACCGGGCGATCCTGTTCACCCTGCTGGATACGGGCGTGAGGGCGTTCGAGCTGACCGCACTCGACCTGGGCGACATTGACCTGATGCGTGGGGCTGCCGTTATTCGTTCTGGCAAGGGCGGCAAGCGCAGGACGGTATTTCTGGGGCAGCGAACCCGCAAGGCGATCCGGCGATACCTGAAAGAACGGACCGGGCTGACCACCAGCAGCCCGCTTTTCATCACGGACGAGGGCGACCGGCTGACCTATTGGGGCTTGCGTCAAGTTCTGCGGCGGCTGGCTGACCGGGCGGGGGTGAAAGAACCTGGGGCGCATGACTTCCGCCGGGCTTTCGCGCTGACCATGCTGCGGAACGGGGCCGACCTGCTGACCGTTTCGCGCTTATTGGGGCACGGCAGCGTTTTAGTAACGCAGAGGTATCTGAATCTGAATAATGACGACCTGGCGGAAAGCCACCGGACAGCCGGGGTAGTGGATCGTTTGCGATAATGATTTATGACGGTATGAGAAATATAACGAACCCCACCACCAGCATAATAAGGCCAAGATTTCTCCACGATTTATTTTTCTTTTCGCCGACAAAGTAACCAATAATCAATGGAAGTGCTAAGAATATTAATATCCCGCCGAATATTTTCATGGGATTTCTCCATTCTTGGCTGATGAACTTTTTATTATTCCTTGTCTAAAAGTTGCTTTGCAGATTTTATGTTTTTATAGAAATCCACCTGTTTGTTATTAGGCTTGTAGACAAATTGGAGAAACAGGAAAAAGAAAAGAAAAGATATAGTTAAAACAAAGGCACCTACCAAAGATGTTGTAAGAATAACACCACCCGCCCCTTGAATTTCAATACTCGTTGTCAATTGGGTGAAATTGCCGTATTTAAGAGCATTACATAATTGTATTATCGAGAAAACAATACCTGTAAATACTAACAAGATGACGACAATAAAAATCCATTTACCATATATTTTTTGAGATTGGTAAGTTTCTTCGTCCTTTTTGGCATCCTCTTCAATTTGTTTGATGAATAAATCTCTAATCTTTTTATTGTATTCTGCCTTGATATCCGGATCATCTTTGAATATCAGTTCATAAGCTTTTATATTCCTATAAAAACTCGGATTATTCTCGGGTATGACCGCACTACTACCAGAAGTTGAAACGGTCCCACCAAAATATTTACCAGGCATGTCTTTTTCGGAATCATCTAGCAGGATATACATTTTTCCTCCTAAAACAAAACATCAATTTCGCCAATATAATTTGGACAATGATAGTTGCTGCATAAACTCAAACCTCAGTAATACTCCCACCAATAATAAATTCATTATATACAATATAATGAACTGGAAAAGTCGAATTAGGGTATTGAAACAAGTGATAAAATCTTGAATAATAACTTAAGATAATGCGCGTTGAATTTTATAATTGGGGTAAGGATTCAACGTGAATTTAAGGTGAAAAAATGGAAACATCTGCTTATTATCTCCAAAAAGTGAAGGCGTTGTTCAATATCCCCCCAGGGTCATATGAGATCAGTATTTCCTATAAATGGGACACGCCCACCGAGGCAAAAGCTATTCTTGCTAACTTGCGAATAACGCAAAAGGAATTGAGATTGATAAAGTCGGAAATTAATACAACAATCAAAGAAATTAAACTTGGATACATGGGACAAAAGGAAAATGCTGGTAGCAGTGGCGTTCTATTAAGTATACTGGGGAAAAAACAACTTGCGGCAAGGAGCAGATCAATCGCTTTGGACCAAATCAGGCGACGGGAACAATCAGAAATTGCTCCTTACCAAAAAGTGATCCAATTGATTGATAAGATAAACTTGCAAATTGATAGGATAAAACTACAAATCCAGAGTAATATCAATGAACCGAAGATAGGAGAATAATCCAGAAACGCATAGATTTTCTGGCAACGCCGTGTAGACCAGGCGTTTTCATAAATATGCACTTACCTAATAAGGGGATATCCCCCATATATACGGGTAGTGAAGTTAGATACCCGCCAGATAATTCGCCGCGCGCCACCGTAGCTCAGCTGGCAGAGCAGGCGTTTCATAATCGTCATTGACACATCACTCTAGCTGATCCAGCCTGGGGGGATCCGACCAGGGAACGTATCTGCCGACTTCGATGCAGCCATTCTGGGCCTAGATGCAGCCGATGGCTGGTTGATCGGGGCAGCAGGTGCATGATGAAACCGACAGCGGCTCAGGGTTCTACCGGTGCACATTGAGTTCCGGGAGGCGAATCCATTGAGGGAGAGATATAATAATGGGCAGCCATGAGGTGCATCAGTCTATTGACCGATTTTGGTCTGCAGGACGCTTTCGTTGGGGTGATGAAAGGCGTGATCTATTCGATCGCCCCCGAGGCGCGCATCGTTGATCTTTGCCACCTGGTGCAGCCGCAGAATATTCTCCACGGCGCTGTGCTTCTGGCCGATTCATACCGGTATTTTCCGCCTGACAGCATTCACCTGGCGGTTGTCGATCCGGGCGTTGGCACCAGACGGGCCGGGCTGGCAGCCCGAGTCGGCAGCCATTATTTCGTCGCCCCGGATAACGGGCTGCTGACCGCTGTCTATGAGCAGGCCGAGCAGCGGGACGAAGAAATACGGCTGGTCCATCTGGAGAACAGCCGCTACTGGCTGCCGCAGGTCAGTCGGACGTTTCACGGCAGGGATATATTCGCCCCGGTCGCGGCGCACCTGGCGACCGGGGTCGAACTGGAATTATTGGGCCGGCAGGTAGATCATCCCGTCCGAATACCGATCCCGCGGCCGGCGCGGACCGAAAACGGCTGGGCGGCACAGGTTTTGATGAGCGACGCCTTTGGCAACCTGATCACCAACCTGACAGCCTCCGAATTAGGGGCCGCACCTGTTCGCGAGGTAAGGATCGCGGGCGTGATCATCCGCAAAATCGTCGCGACCTTTGGCGATGGGCAGCCGGGGGAACTGATCGCCCTGATCGACAGCAGCGGGCGCCTGAGCATCGGTCTGGTCAACGGCAGCGCGAGAGAAAAACTGCAAATTGGTGCCGGCGCGGTGGTTGAAGTAATCCTGAACAGCAATCCGCAGGTATAATTTTCCAGCGGCAGCGCAAAAAATCATAAAAGAGATTGGAGAAATTCCGTGATAGGCGAAATTGCAGACAGGCTGGTTGAAAATGTCAAGAAGGTGCTGGTCGGCAAGGATGAAGTGATCCAGCTGTTGCTGGTGGCAGTCCTGTGCGAAGGGCACGTACTGCTTGAAGATGTTCCCGGGACAGGTAAAACTACCCTGGCCCGCGCGCTGGCGGTTTCACTCGGCTGTTCCTTCCGGCGGATTCAATTTACCCCGGATCTGCTTCCTTCAGACGTGACCGGCTTGAGCTGGTTTAACCAGAAAAAACAGGAGTTCGAATTCCGCCCGGGACCGATCATGTCCCAGGTTGTGCTGGCGGATGAAATCAACCGGGCGACGCCGCGAACCCAATCCGCCTTGCTGGAGGCAATGCAGGAGCGCCAGGTGACCAGCGACGGGGTGACCCGCCCGCTGCCGCGGCCGTTCCTGGTAATGGCGACGCAAAATCCGGTGGAGCTCGAGGGTACCTTTCCGCTGCCTGAGGCGCAGGTGGACCGCTTTTTACTGCGTGTAGCCATTGGCTATCCCAGCCAGCAGGAGGAGAATGCCATCCTGGAGCGATTCCGCCTGGAGGATCCTCTGACCACTCTCGAGGCAGTGACCAACGCTGAAGAAATCAGCGCCGCCCAGATCGATCGGCGCAAGGTGCGAGTGGAGGAGTCGGTGCGCGACTACGTCGTGCGCGTGGCGCGGGCAACCCGGCAGAACAGCGACATCAAACTTGGCGCCAGCCCGCGGGCGACGCTGGCTCTCTACCAATCGTCTCAGGCCTGGGCTGCCATCCACCGCCGCGACTATGTTCTGCCCGATGACGTCAAAACCATGGCGCCTCATGTCTTCGGTCACCGCCTGATGATCTCTCCTCAAGCGCAGCTGCGCGGGCGCAACCCGAACGAGTTGATTGCGGATATTGTCTCTGCTGTACCGGTGCCTGTGGAGTCTTGATGACAGCCGGAAGCTGGTATATCTTTCTGGCCCTGGGCGCTTTCATAGGGACAGTCTTCACTATCCCCTGGCTGGTGTATGTTTCTGCAGCAGTAGCGATCGTTGTGACGGTAGCCGAATTGTGGCGAAGAAAGGCGCTGGATCAGATCGCCTACCAGCGGCGCTGGATATATAAGCGCGGTTTTCCAGGCGAAAAAACTCAGGTGCGGATCCAGGTGGAGAATAAAAAATGGCTGCCGGTATCCTGGTTGAAAGTGAGCGACCCGTGGCCGCTGGACGCGCCCCCAACCGATCAAGAAGCCCTGGCGCCCTCGCATATCCCTACCCGGGGATTGCTGGTCAATATCTACAACCTGCGCTGGTTCCAGCGTATCATCCGCACTTATGAAATTGAATTCAAGAATCGCGGAGTGTACCGGGTCGGTCCGCCAAAACTGGAATCCGGCGACCTGTTTGGTTTATTCGAGGATCAGCGTGAGATCGACACGCAGGACCTGATCACGGTCTTTCCAGAATTGCTGCCGATGTCTGCAATACCATTTCCGTCGCAGGATCCCTTTGGCGATGCCCGCACCCGTCGGCGCCTGTTCGAGGACCCAAATTTGACGATCGGGGTGCGGCCGTACCACCCAGAGGATGATATTCGCCGCATCCACTGGCCGGCGACGGCGCGGTCGGGAGATTTGCAGGTGCGAATGTACCAGCCGGTTTCGGCCCGGGTTCTGGTGGTATGCCTGAACGTATCCACGGCAGAATATATCTGGCTTGGCACATCGGGTCAACTGCTGGAGCAGCTCGTCCGGCTGGGCGCGACGATTTGCTACCAGGCGATCGAGGAGGGCTACGCCGTCGGATTGATTTCCAACGGTTGTTTGGCCCATTCCGACCAGCCCTTCCACATTCGACCAGGGAGGACCCACGAGCATCTGGCTTTGATCCTCCAGGCGTTGGCCGGCGTGACTCCTTTTACCAGCATTTCGTTTGACCAGTATTTGTTGAACGTCATGCCTCAGGTACCCATGGGAGCCAGCCTGGTGGTCGTCACCGCCCTGGTAACTCAGGCGTTGACCGAAAATCTCATGGCACTTAAGCGCTACCGCGGAAATATCACCCTGATCTCGCTGGCTGAAAACCCTCCGCCAGACCTGCCAGGCATTCAATCCGTCCATCTACCTTTTCGCGAGTGAGACGAGCGGATGAAAACGGGCGTTATCACGGATAAAAGGAAGGCAATCCTCCAGGGGATCTGGTTCGAGGGCGCATTGTTCGCGCGGATTTGGATGCACACGATCTGGATCACGGTTTGGTATCAATCCTTGATGGATCACCGGGCAGACTGGCAGGCATCTGGGCTGCTGGTGTTCCTGGCTTTGTTGGGCAGCACTATCCTGGCGCGGCTTTTCAACCTGCGTGAAGAATGGCGCCCAGGCTTGCGCCAGGCGGTATTCGCGGTATGGATCCTTCTGATTTTTATGGCCAGCCTGAAATGGCTGGTCTGGCCAGATATGAACCTGGGCTGGTTCGAAACGATCCGGGTGATCTTCGAACAGATCGGCGTCAGCCCCTTCGACTTTGGGCTGATTTGGGATTTGCTGTTAATGGCCGTGCTGATCTGGCAGGGGGTGAGTCTGGCCAATTCGCGCGGCAGTCTAGCGGATACGATTCGCGGGTTTAAGATCGGGATTCTGCTGCTTATATTGAATGGTCTGTTTTACACGACCGAGATCAACCTGGTCAACAGTCTGCCTGTGATGGCCTTTCTGGCGCTTGGCCTGATTGCGACCAGCGTCAACCGCATGGCCGATCTGATCCCCCTGCGCGGAGGGCGTCTGCCGACCTCGACCGGAACCTGGTGGGCAGCCATTGTCGCTGCAGCCCTGCTGTTGACCGCGATCAGCCTGGCCCTGGTTGGGACGGTTGAAGTGGCCATTCGAATCGGGGTTTTTATCCTCATCGGCCTGGGGTTCCTTCCGGTATTATTCGGTGTGATAGGAATCGCCCTGGCTTTCGGATGGATACTCTCGGTAATCCTGCCTCAGTTCTCGCTCCCGGTGGCTGATTTTGTCGATTCTATGGACGATGCGGTGACCATGGCCTTCTATCAGGAACGGTTGATGAAGAACATGGAGAAAGCAGGCCGACATTCTGTAGGAGAATATCTTCTTCCAGCCATCGGCATTCTGGCCGTCCTGATCGTGATCGTTCTGATTTTTGTTGCCTTGCGGCCGCAGATCGCCTGGCGCCGGCGGGTTGTTTTAGACGAAAACGTCAGCAGCATCTTTGACCGCTTTCGCCTTCGGTTAAGGCGCGAGCCAAAGCCGGATGATCACCGGAGAGACTGGGCGGGGGCAAGGCGCCTGCTCGCCGCGGCGCGGATCAGGCGGATCTACGCCGGATTGTTGGATTTATGCGAAAAGGTCGGATCCCCGCGCCCGCCCGCGCTGACCCCTCTGGAGTTCCTGCCAATCCTCACCCAGACTTTTCCGGATCATGCCTCCGGCGCAGGGTTGATCACCAGCGCGTATCTCAAGGTTCGCTACGGCGGGTTCCCCGAATCGGCTGAGGAAGTCGAGCAAGTCGAAAATGCCTGGAAGGCGATCCTGGCTCAGGGACGGCTGATGATCCTGGCGAGGAAGCGCGCAGAGCGGCAAAAACCGAAGGATTAGCCGGCCGGCAGCCTTTCCGCTGCGGAAATGACCCTTGCGGTGTGACGGGCGGTCTTCAGGTACAGATCGAGGCGCAGGTTTTCGTTGGGCGCATGGGTTTGTGCGCCAGGATAACCAAAGCCGAGCGTAACCACTGGCAGGTTGAGCGCGTCGATGAAAATGTAATTCGGCCCGGAGCCGCCGATCATGGGGATGATCTGCATGGGGACGCCGTAAACATCTCGGGCCGAGTCGACGACCAGTTTGACGAAGGGATGGTCCGGATCGGTGCGAGCCGCTGGCTCGCTGCCCAGATCGGTGATATGCACATCCTGAAAGCCGCGCCTGTCGAGGTGTTCGCGCAGCAGCTGCAGGATTTCTTGGGGAGACTGATCCGGCACCAGGCGGAAGTCAATTTTGGCCGAAGCTTTTGTCGGAAGGACGGTTTTTACCCCCGGACCCTGATAGCCGGAGGTCAATCCGCAGATTGTGCAGGTCGGATGGAAGACCTCAGCGACGCGCAGATCAACCCCGCCGACCATATCATTGAGAAAGCCGGAGATACCGTACCGGTCGCGGTATTCCTGTGAATTGTCCGGCAGCGCCGCCATATATTCGAGGTCGCGCGGGGAGGGAGGCCTGACCCGGTCGTAGAATCCGTCGATGAGGATGCGCTCCTGCTCGTTTTTCAATGAAGCCAGCGCCCAAATCAGCCGCCAGGCTGCGTTAGGGAAGATCGATCCGCCCAGACCGGAATGGACATCCTGGTTGGCAGTCTCCACGCTGAGCTCGACGTAGCAGATCCCGCGCAGGCCCAGGTGCTGGAGGGGGACATCGCGGGAATCGACCGCGCCAAACTCCCAAATGCAGGCATCCGCTGCCAGAAGATCTTTGTGGTGGTGGACGAATTCCTCAAGGTGCTCGCTGGATACTTCCTCTTCACCCTCGACGACGAATTTGATTCCGCAGGGCAGCTCGCCGTAAGCGGCGAGGACCGCATCGATGGCGAACAGGCGGTTGACGAAATGGCCTTTGTCGTCGCTGACCCCGCGGCCGAATAATTTCCCGTCCCGGAGAGATGGCTCGAAGGGCGGGCTCTCCCAGAGCTCGAGCGGCTCGGCTGGCTGTACATCGTAGTGATTGTAGAAAAGCAGGGTGCGGGGCGAGCGTCCCCCGCGTTCGGCGAAGACGATCGGCGCGCCCGCCGTTGGGAAGACTCGCACGGCAAAACCTCGTTTTTCGAGCATGCGGGCGACGAGCCCGGCGGTCTCCTCTAATCCCCAGTTATGGGCTGAAACCGATGGCTGCCGGCACAGGTTGCTGAGTTCTGCAAGGCTCTGTTCGAGCTGAGAGGAGAGAAATTGATCAATCCTATCTTCATATTGCATAACGGGTCTCCTGATGTACTCTCCTGCTAAGACAAGGGGATTAGCTTCATTATGGCTGAGCCTCCATAAGCGAATAGCAGCATTTTCAGCACTTTCCCGATCCAGCAGAAAAGAATAAACTGAAAAAATGGCATTTTTAACGCGCCTGCGGTGATTCCGGCGATATCGAAGATCGGGTTGGGGACGAAGGAGAGAACGATAATCGTGATGGGGCCATATCTGCGCATCCAGGATTCGACCCGATCGCTCCACTGGGTCCGCTCGACGATGCCCTGCCCGCTGAAGCCTGCCAGGTACCCCGATAATTCGCCCAGCGCCGCGCCGCTGCCGGCGGCCAGAGCGACCCAGGCAGGGTTGAACACGGCGCCCATCGCCGAGGTGAAGAGCACTCCGGGTACCGGCAAAATCAAAGTTGCGTTAGCCAGTAAAGAGACTAAAAAGATCCCCGGGTAACCGTACGCCTCGAGCTGGCGAACCCGGTCGCGATTCAGATACAGGATGACGGTCAGACCGATAACAAAAATCAGCGCAAGGATGCGGGCAACTTTGAGGCGCTGATTTCTGGTCATCAATCTTCCAGGTTATCGTTGCCGAGGAGGGATTCGATCCGTGAAATCACCATATCCAGGGCGACCGTGTTAAAGCCACCCTCTGGGATGATCACGTCAGCGTAACGCTTCGACGGCTCGACGAAATCCATGTGCATCGGGCGGACGGTGGTTAAATACTGGCGGATGACGGTTTCGACGGTACGCCCTCGCTCGCTGATGTCGCGTTCCAGGCGGCGGATGAAGCGTAAATCCGGGTCGGTATCGACGAAAATTTTCACGTCAAAGAGCTCACGCAGCTCAGGTTCAGCAAAGATCAAAATCCCTTCGACAATGATCACCCGCTTGGGCTCTACCCGAACCGTTCGATTCGTGCGGGTGTGGGTGGTGAAATCATAGACCGGCAGAAAAACCGGCTCGTACAGCTTCAACTTACGGACATGCTCGATCAATAAGCTGGTTTCCAGTGAGTTCGGATGGTCGAAGTTGACCTGATCGCGCTGAACGCGGGGCAGCTCGCTGAGGTCTTTATAATAAGCGTCGTGCGGGAGATATGCGATGCGGTCCTTACCCACCCGGTTGAGAATCGCCTGGGCGACCGTGGTTTTTCCGGAACCAGACCCGCCTGCAATGGCGATCACTAATGGGGGTTTTCGTTCGCTCATAACCAAATTATAACGGAGAACCGATCTCCCGGGTATTCTATCGAAGAAATGACTTCAAAATCCGCCTGACTAATGGTTCAGGCGCGGTTGCCGGCTACCGGCTAATTTACAGTCCTGGGAGCGATCAGCCTGTCGCGGGCGGTGAACAAGGGCAAGACTTTGGATACCCTGCGGCTGCTCGTGGTTAAAAACAGAACTCCGCGACCCCGAGGCGGATGATCGGAGCGGCTCAGGCGACCTCGAGGGTCTCGATGGCGATGCCTGAATTCAGGTAGGACTGACGTAGCTCCTGGCGCTTTTCGGGGGTCAGATTTTGGATGACAAGCCTGAGAGAAAAACCGCCATTCGGCAGGGTATCGTTGACCGAGCGGAGGATGTTTCCGCCTGCTTGAGAGACCAGAAGGGCGAGGCGGGCGAGCACCCCTGGATGATGGGCCTTGCTCGCGCCGATCAGGCTGATGGTGGTCCAGCCAAGGTTATCGGCGGTGATGCCGGCATCATCCAGGCCGCTCAACAGATCGACCGACCGGATTGCGCCCGAGCCCAGCGATGCATATAGATCCTCCAGGCTCGAACAGGCCAGGATTTCGAGCAGGTGGTCCATTCGGTCTGGCTCAAGCGCCTGAAGATCTTCCAGAGCCAGCAGCCCGCGCGCGCCCAGCAAAGGTTTGATCAAATGCCGCCCTTTCTCGGCGGAGGATTTGAGCGCTTCGGTGATCAAGACCGAGCGCAGCATGCGGGCTGTGGATGGGCTGGAGAATGCCAGCCATTCTTCTGATGGAGCGATCCGGCTGCGACCGGTCACTACCTCGACGATGTCCCCGGGGTGCACCCGGTCGGAAAGACGGGCAAGCTGCCCATTGACCTTGACCGCGCTGATCTTGTCGAGCAGGAATTCCTGCTGGATGGAAGCGACTGCATCTAAAACGGAGGAACCCTCCTGGAGAAAACGCGCGCCGCCGGTTGGGGTGAGGACCTCGACCGGCCGGTAACGGCTGATGTCCTTGCCGTGCTGAAGGGCATAGACCACCCCCCAGTGATTTTCGCCTTCCATGTCTTCGGTGGCAATGGCAACTTCGATCGCTCCCCGGTCGGGAATCCAGGCTGTGATTTGCAAGGCGCGGTAACCGTTTTGCGGAACGGCAATGTAATCATCGAATCGGTTCTGATCGAGATACGATCCAAGGAAGCGGTTGACGCCCGGTAAAAGTGAATAACAATGGGATTCATTCTCCTCGCGGATGACCATGCGGAAACTGATGATGTCGTTGATGTCGCTGAACGTGTTCATCGAGGTCCTTCGGGCGCGGGCCATGCGGCGCAGTTTCTGCCATGCCTGCCAGTAGCCGTTGACCACAATCTCGACCCGCCCATCGATACCGGCGGAATCCATGATTTGGCCCAGGTGTTCCATCACCGGATTGATGAAATTGATGTCCAGCCGCGGATCCCGATCGATCAAATTTTTAACATAGGCGTAGGTTTCAGGCTCGGCGTAGGGAAAGGCGTTATCCTCGATCCAGCGACGCCAACGGTAGCAGTTCAATATGCCGGCCAGTTTTCCGTAAGCGCGGATCGCCTCGGTCGCTTTCTGACGGCGCTTTTGTTCGGGCATGTGCTGCAGGGTGAGCACGTTGTGACTTTTATCAGCCAGCTTGACCAGGAACACGCCCGGATCGCGGAATTGGGCGATTTTCCGCAGGGTTTCAATTTCGCGCGAGCGCCCGTCGCGGGGATTGCTGATTTTGGTTACTCCGTCGACGATGTGGGCAACCTCTTCGCCAAGCTGACCGGGAAATTTCGCTTTGATCTGCTCCAGGGTTTCCCCCTGATCTTCAACACTGTCATGAAGAAGAGCGGCAATTGTCCAGGCTTCGTTCCCGACCAGTTTGTCGATGAAGCCGGCCACCCAGGCGCAGTGGGTTTCAAAGTACGGCTCGCCGGAAAGCCGGCTCTGACCCGCGTGAAGCAGCTGACCCCAGCGGTATGCCTCAGCTATCGCAGGTGTGCGCGGCTTGAATTCTCCAGGATGAAATTCATCATCGAGCTTGGGGCGGATTTCACGGATGGATCTGATTTCAACCATATCAAATATCACAATGCCTGAGGAAGGCTGCGCTGATCTCGAAAACCGGCTAATCTATGTCTCATTTTACCAAAACTTACCCACGGATGAGATAACAGGGTGAACTAAACCGGTTTTTTGAGGTTTTTGGCCGTTAATCCAGGCGGTAGAGACCAGCCCTGCGGGCAAGCTGGACGACTTCCTGATACTCCTCCGGCGTGATCCGCCGGCTCAGTTCGGGATAACGGCAGGCAAGGTATTCCGGGTGATACTGGTCCATCAGATTAAGATAGGTCGTGGTCGAGATTTCGCGGGCGAGGAAATCGATGACCTCGGCGCTGCCGGCCAGGCGGTTGGGAAGGATGAGATGGCGGACGAGCAGCCCGCGAATGGCGATGCCGCGTTCATCCAGCAGCAGATCGCCTACCTGTCGGTGCATTTCTTTCACCGCAGCACGGTTGACCTGCGGGTAGCTGCGAATGCCCGAATAGCGGCGGGCGGTTTCGGCATTGGCGTATTTCATGTCTGGCATGTAGATATCGACCACGCCGTCCAGCAGCTGCAGCGTCGAGACCGAATCATACCCCCCGGTGTTGTAGACGATCGGCAGGTGGAGACCGCTTTCTGCGGCGATCATCGTAGCCGCCAATACCTGCGGGACGACGTGGGTTGGAGAGACCAGATTGATGTTGTGGCAGCCGTAACTCTGCAGGCGCAGCATCAGTTCGGCGATTTGATCCGGTTCCAGTTCTTCGCCCGCACTGGTCTGGCTGATATCATAATTCTGGCAGAAGACGCAATTCAAGTTGCAGCGGGTAAAAAAGATCGTACCTGATCCGCGCCAGCCGCTCAAGGGCTTTTCTTCGCCAAAATGGGGGCCGTAGCTGCTCACCATGGCTAAGGCGCCGGTCTGGCATATCCCTTTTTCACCCGCCAGGCGATTGACTCTGCAGGCGCGCGGGCAAAGGGTGCAATTCTCCAATCGTTGATAGGCTGTTTTTACGCGCTCCGCCAGCACGCCGCTTTCGAGTAGTTGGATATATGCAGGATCGATCCTCACCACTTTTATTCTACTCCAGGGTTTTTGGAAAAATTGCCCTTTTGTAATGATTAAAGTTGTTTTTGGAAATGTTATAGGATTGATTTATGGGGAATGCTGGGCTATATTTAGTAGAACCATTGCTGTCATTGAACTATCCATGGACACCGGACTCCCCATAACCCGCACGAAGATCATCCTTCCGCGCCGGCGCGAGGATTTAATCCCTCGTCAGCGCCTGCACCGCCTGTTAGAGGAAGCGCTCGATAATCGCCTGGTGATTGTGGCTGCCCCTGCGGGTTATGGGAAAACCTCTCTGCTGGTTGATT
This sequence comes from uncultured Anaerolinea sp., assembly GCA_964564935.1. Taxonomy (GTDB): domain Bacteria; phylum Chloroflexota; class Anaerolineae; order Anaerolineales; family Anaerolineaceae; genus Bellilinea. The sequence goes on from CAZMCF010000016.1 coordinate 49,713, forward strand.
ATTTTCACCAATCTTCAATGCCGGTTTGCTGGCTGGCGCTCGATCCGCTCGATCAAGATCCGCAGCGGATGATCGCCCATTTTATTGCCTCTATTCATCAGGTGTTCCCGGATTTCGGACAGACCTGCAGGGTCGCCCTCGAGAGCATGCCCCAGGACCGCCTGAACCTGGATGCGCTGGTCTCGCTGATCGTCAATGACGCCTATGATAACATCGGTGAACACTTCGCCATCGTCCTGGACGACTATCACCTGGTCGAAGAGAATGCCGATATCAATTATTTCATCAATCGCTTCCTGTTAACCGTCGAAGAAAACTGTCACCTGGTGATCTCGTCGCGGCGTCTGCTGCCCTTGCCAGACATGCCGCTTCTGGTTGCCCGCGGTCAGGTTGGCGGTCTGGGATTTGAAGAATTAGCTTTCAATGCGGATGAAATCCGTGAGCTTTACCTGCAGAACCACCGGGCGACACTTTCCGACCGGGAAGTCGAAGAGCTTTTTCAGTTGACAGAGGGATGGATCACCGGGCTGATTCTCTCGACTCAAATCCGAGGTGGGAAGGTTACGAAACACCTCCAACCAAAGAACGTCTCGGGAGTGGGGCTGTATGAGTATCTTGCCCAACAGGTACTGGCGAACCAGCCCGATGAGCTCAAAAGTTTTCTCTTCCAGACCTCGCTCCTGGAGGAGTTTGATGCAGAATTATGCGAGCAGGTAATCGGGCAAGCATTAGGTGTTTCAAATGACTGGGCGACGCTGATGCTGCAGGTTCAGCGCAATAACCTCTTTGTGCTGCCGGTTGTAGAGGATCGAATCTGGCTGCGCTACCACCACCTTTTCCGTGATTTTCTGCAAAGCAGAATGGCGGAAAATTATCCGGAGGAAACCAGGAAGATTCACCTCCGGCTTGCAGAATATTATGTGCAGTCCGAACAATGGGAACTGGCCTATCAGGTCTATCAACGGATCGGCAACCAGGATGACATCGCCAGGATGATCGAGCAGTCCGGGCGTTCGTTGATCGCCCGAGGAAGGCTGCTGACCCTGCGTAACTGGCTGGATGAACTACCCGATTCATACTTCGAGCAGTCGGCCAGGCTTGTCTCATTACGCGGAGTGGTCCAGGTAATGCTTGGCGATCCTCGAAACGGGATCGGAGTGCTTACCCGCGCCATCCAAACGCTGGAAGCCAGCGGAGACAGGGAGATGTTAGCGCATACTTATGTGCGCCGTTCAGGGGCATACCGGATGATTGGCGATTACGCCCATGCACTTGAGGATGCCGAGCGGGCGATAGAGATTGCCGACGACCCTTCGATGGACTGGCTGCGGGCAGGAGCTTTTTATGCGAAAGGGACGATCCTGAATCTGACCGGTCATCTGAAATCCGGCCAGGAATGGCTGAACAAAGCCCGCAAGGCTTACCAGGAGACCGGCGACCTGGAATCTGCCTCAAAGGTTGCGATGGGACTGGCATTGTCATTTCGTCACCTTGGACAGTATCAAACAGCCGAGGATACCTATCGAGAGGTTCTGGGGTACTACCAGTCAACAGGGAACGTGATCTGGCAGGCGAATTTGCTCAATAATCTTGGCGTGCTGCATGCTATCGCCGGAGATTACGAGAATGCCCTGGTTGAAATGGAACGCTCGATAGAGTATGCAAAAATGGGCGGTTATCTCCGCCTGGAAGGTTATGCCCTGGTCAGCCTTGGCGATCTCTTCGAAGATATCAAGGCTTACAAAGAAGCCAGCGAGGCGTATGATAAGGCCAGGTCAATCCTCAGCCAGATCAATGACCTTTCTTTAAATTTCCACCTCAGTCTATCCATGGGTGAGCTGGAGATGTCTCGTGGTCGAGTGGCCCGCGCCCATGAATATATCGATAACACTAGAGAACTTGTATCAGATGAAGTTGCGCAATTTGAGAAAGCTCTATGGCGATTATCCGCTGCCCGGCTGGCCTTTTTACGCCGGGATTTCAAGAATGTACTGGCTGAGGCAGCCGCCGCATTTGAGTTCTTCGATAAGGAAGGGCATCACTTCGAAGCCTGTCGTTGCCGCCTGTTGATCGGACTGGCACAATACTCTCTTGGTAGAATCAGCGATGGAAATCACGAGCTGATCGAAGTGATGGAATATTTCCGCGACGACGCCATGCAAAGCCTGCTGGCAAATTTACGCGGTCCTTTGGAAATCACTTTCGAGCGCATTCAGGAATTGGAACCAGGAGAGACCTCCACGCCGCTCCTGTTGATGGAGCTCAAAGATTACGTCGATCGCTTCGAGCGCCGGCTGCCTGGACTGCGAAAGCTGCTGCGCCGACGCTCACAGGTGGTACCGCTTTCCGCCCCTGAGTTAACGATCCTGACGTTTGGAAAAACTCAAGTCAAAATTGGCGAGCATGTCATTACCGGCATGGAGTGGAAGTCGCAAAACGCCCGGGATTTGATGTTGTTGCTACTGCTGCATCCAGAGGGAATGACCAAAGAGGAGATTGGGGCGATTTTTTGGCCGGATTCCTCTCCAGAGGAGTTACGTTTGCGCTTCAAAAACACCATTTACCGCCTGCGGCATGCAGCTGGCAAGGATGTGGTTCTGTTCGAGGATGACATCTACACCTTTAATCGTGGGATGGATTACGAAGCAGATTTCGAATCCTTCACACGCGAGATTAATATGGCCAAAGAAGCCCAGGATCTGATTGAGCAGATCAACCATTACCGCGCCGCGTTGATATGGTATAAAGGCCCCTTTCTGCCAGATCTTTCGGATGAGTGGGTTCTGGCAGAACGGGAGCGCTTTAATCAGATGTACATCTCCGCCATGCTCAAACTGGCTGAATTACACCTCGAGCAGGGGGAATTCGGGAATGCCATTAACGTGGCAAACCAAATGCTTCTCGAGGATCCCTGCAACGAGCACATGGTTCGGGTAGCAATGCGCGCTCATGCGGCGATGGGCAACCTTGCAGCGGTTGTACGCCAATACGAGCTGTGCGTCCAGGCGCTGCGCGAGGAATACGGTACCCGCCCGTCGCCGCAAACTGTTGAGCTATATACAGCCCTCTCCAAACCCAGGAGGGGACAAAAACCTGGCGGCGGTCCGTCGTAAGCATCACCTTGCTGAACACAAATCGAGCCTATCAGGCTGTCAGGTTTACTCCCAGAACTCACTGATTTTTTAGAACAAGGGGAAAGACGGGTGCGGACCAAGGTCTTTCCTATCAATTTTCTATGAATTTATTAAAAACGGGCTTATTGAAGCCACCTTTGAAGCCTACCCCTTGCTAGAATGATTTTATCCAATCACACAAAAAGGGAGTAGATAACATGAACAAGCTCACCCAAACATACTCGGCAATCGTTGCAAAAGCCGGTCACTCGAAAGTCAAGCTCGTCCTTTTCCTGCTCGTTTTGGTCCTGTTTGTCCTCGGATCTGGTGCGCCTGAAGATGGCGGAGGCATCATCAACAGCCTGCCGTTCTTCTGGTTCTAACATTCCTCCCGGATGATCCTCGTCGCAGCGGTCATCATCGGACTGGCAGCAGGCCTGGTTCGCGCCAAGATCGCTAAGAGATCGTATCAGCCGCAATCGCTCAAGTTCATAGGGTTGGTTGTCATAGCCCTGGTTGCCCAGTGGATCGCCTTCGGATTCCACCCAACCAGGACGGTCATCCCGGATCTTTATGCCAGTCTCGTCCTTGTACTTTCACAACTTGTGCTGCTCGTCTTTGCATGGGAGAACCGCAAGGTGCCCGGCTTCTGGCTGCTGGGCGCAGGCTTATTGCTCAACCTTGTGGTCATCCTGCTCAACGGCGGGTGGATGCCCATCAGTCCAGACACGGTCCGCTGGCTGGCGCCGGACGCTGCGCCAGATGCCTGGCAGGTTGGTCAGCGGCTCGGATTCGGGAAGGACAAGGTTCTGCTGGTGGAAAACACCCGCCTGTGGATCCTGTCCGACCATCTCCGCCCTCCAGACGGGTTCTTCTACCGATTTGCATTCAGCGTGGGCGATGTGGTGATCGCGATAGGGGCTATTTGGCTGCTATGGCGCGTCAGCGACCCTGTACAGTCGAATGAGAAGAAGGAGAAAATCCAATGATGGATAATCAGATATTACGCGGTACGACCAAACGATCAGATGCCGTCATAGAATACAGCCGGATCCTGACCGCCGCAGTAATCAGCAGCCAGTTCCGCCAGATGCTGCTGAGCAATCCTGCCAAAGCTATTGCAGCCGGTTTCGCCGGCGAGTCTTTCTGTCTTGAAAATGAGGACAAGAACCGGGTTGCATCGATTCGAGCAAACACCCTGGCCGATTTTGCGACCGAATTGAATCGCATGCGTTCCCCTCGTTCAGGCGCGCTTCATGCGCTGGCAGGAGATTGATTTCACCCACCAACAGCACGTCCACCCTGACATTGAGGTTTCAATCAAATGGTAGCTGGTAACCTGGGATTCACAGGCGAGTTGAAGACTCGACTTCAAACGATCAAGACCTGGCCTTACGACATGCAGTTCGAAGCCAGCGATCCAGCTTTGCAGTGGGTGGAGCTCGAAGGCAGCTCAAGTCAAATCAATGAAATCGCTTCAAAGGCTGTAGAAATCTTACAGGCCAATTCCTGCCAGATCCTTGTGTTAGCCAGCGGAGGTAGTTTTCGCTGCCAGGCGGTGTACTGGAACAGGGCAGCTACTCAACGTCCCTCATTGCCGAGAGATTTTCACCGGGTGCAGAATTATTTACAAAGGGTGATCCTCAGCGACAACCCGGTATTACTCGATCACAAAGATCACTATGTTCCACAGGAAGAAAGAGTTGCGCTGCACGTCCAACCCTCAGATAACTTGTTGCTCATTCCAATGAGGATCCAGACTGAGCCGGTTGGCGTGTTTATGCTGGCATTCAAGACGCTGGATTTATCGATGGAGAAGGTCAAGCAGGCTTTGGTTTTTGCCGATCAAGCCAGCAAAGCGCTTCAGAGAGAGGGGCTCTATTATTCTGAAGAAGTCAGCATTATTGAACTGGTCATGGTGTTGGGTGAGGCAATGCGGACCTGGGATCCAACAACCAGCCGCCATTGCCACAATCTAACTTCCCTGGCGGAAAAAACAGCGATCAAAATGGGGTGTGATTTCCACGATATCCAGGTTATCCGCCGGGCCGCCTTTTTACATGATATTGGCAAAATGGGCATTCCGGACCAAATCCTGCTGAAACCATCCCAGTTGAATGAGCGTGAATGGGCAATCATGCGCCAGCACCCCAGGCGGGGAGCAAACATCTTGAGAACGATTGCCGGACTGGCCGAAGTTGCCCACCTGGTTGAAGCCCATCACGAACATTTCGATGGCAGCGGCTATCCCTACGGCTTACGAGGCGAGCAAATTCCCCTGGGAGCCCGAATCCTGGCCGTGGTCGATGCCTTTACTGCAATGACCGAGGACAGGGTCTATCGCCCAGCCAGGAGCCAGGATGAAGCGATCGCAGAATTGATCCGCTGCTCGGGCACCGATTTTGACCCAAAGGTCGTGAAAGCGTTCTTATCGCTTCAAAAATAAATCAGATACCCGCTTAAAAGCATCAACAGGCGGGTATTATTAAACCTGTGCTTATTCTGGAGGCGGTCAGGCGCCTTGGAGTTGTTTGCTCTTGGAATAAAGGCTCATCCGTACGTCTGGCAGCTCGCTGTACACGATGAAGGCATAAGACAGCAGGATCGATATCAACGAGAGAACGATGTACAGCCAATCTGCCTTGGCAACGCCGCCGATGTTTTTCGAGGCATGCGGCATAAAGAGCATCAACCGGCTGATGACGTTAAATCCCTGAGAGAATGAAACCAGATACCACGGCCAGGCTGCGGTGCTCCGCCTGATGACCAATTGGATAATCCCAACAACCAGGAATATTGCCAGAAGAACCGGAAGCCACCATTCCTGTGAGGTAGGGTCATAGGAACTGGGGGGCATCATTAATAGAGGGATGACCTGGAGGATCAACAGAGCTGTGACGACGTTGGGCCGGGTAAGGAATTTTCTTAACATGACTCAATGGCTCCAATGATGTGAGTGAGATTGGGGGGAGACTGCGGGACTAGATTACATATTATATAGATGGGTTACAAATGTCAAGGGTTTTTAAGAAAAAATAACATCTTTAGTCCCTTGACAAATCGCATTTAGGTCTATATGATAGTGCAATAGTTCCCCACCCCCACATCAACGATGTGCTTTCATCCTCATCTACACCCAGCACCTCATCCTATAAACAATGGAGGTGATTTGATTTTAAAGAATGGATTTACCCTTTTCACAATTCGCTTGGAATGGGTACTTTAGGGGAACAGCCTTGGGGGATGCAAAAAATTGCATAAAGTCGTAGCTACCCTATTTGCATTTTGGAGGAGAAAAACCATGCGCTCTATGAAGATCCTATCCTTGTTTATCCTGGCTGCAGTGCTACTGGCAGCCTGCGGCGGAGGCGGCGCTGGCGGAGCCAAAGAAGTGAAGATCGCCATTCTCGCCCCGCTCTCCGGTCCTGTACCAACCTTTGGCGTGATGACCCGCGATGGAGCTTTGATGGCCATTGAGGAATGGAACGCCAAGGGCGGTGTGGCTGGCGCGAAGATTGTCCCGATCGTTGAGGACAGCCAGTGCACCCCTGATCCGGCTGTGAACGCGGCCAACAAAGTGATCGACCAGGACGGCGTCAAGTTCATCATCGGTGAAGTCTGCTCGAAGGCTTCTATCCCGGTCTCTGATATCGCCAATTCTAAGGGCGTGATTCAGATGAGCCCGACATCGACCAACCCGGACGTGACGGTTGATCCGATCAGCGGCCAAACCAAGCAGTACATTTTCCGCGCCTGCTTCATCGACCCCTTCCAGGGTCTGGTTGGGGCGAAATTCGCCATGGAAGAGTTGGGCGCCAAGACAGCCTTTGTGATGCTCGATCAGGCGAACGACTATGTCAAGGGCTTGGCTGAACAGTTCTCGCTGAACTTCGAAAAGATGGGCGGCACGATTGTCGGCACCGAGAGCTACACTGCAACCGATACCGATTTTTCAGCCATCTTATCGAAAGTGGCTGAGGCCAAACCGGACGTTATCTACCTGCCCGATTACTACAACATCGTCAACCTGGCCACCAAGCAGGCTAAGGAAAAGGGTATCACCGCTCCGTTCATCGGCGGCGATGGCTGGGATTCATCAGACCTTGATATTTCAGCGGCTGCCGGCGGTTTCTTCACCAATCACTACTCGCCAGACGATCCTCGCCCCGAGGTAGTGAATTTCCGCAAAGCCTTTGGCGAAAAGTACAAGGACGACGCTGGCAATCCCAAGGTTCCGGATGCATTGGCAGCTCTGGCCTACGACGCAACCAACCTGCTGCTGCAGGCGATCAATGACGCCGGCACGACAACCGACACGGCCAAGATCGCCGATGTTCTCTCGAAGATCGCTTTCAACGGCGTTTCCGGTACGATCACCTTTGACGCCCAACATAACCCGATCAAGTCAGCCACCATCCTGGCTGTAACAACAGAGGGCGTCAAATTCCAGTCAGTCGTCGCCCCGTAAGTTGGGGAAGGCTGAAGGGTAAACGCATATGGTAATGTAGGAGGGCAACTGGAGTTCAGGTTGCCCTCCTGTTTCCTTGACGGATGGATCACTGCTGCCCGATCGGATTAGAGGATGCCGACACACCTATGGACATGATCACTTCACGGTAAAGGACGTGTTAACGGAAGACCTCTTCTGACTAAAATGACCGGTCTGGAAAGAAAATTACTGAGAATACCTGTTCTCATCCTTCATATTCAGGAGGTATCTGGCCGATGACCAGCTCAAGCGGATCTCAACAATTGGCCATTCCCGCTCCCAAAAAGAAGCAAAGAGCCCCGCTTGCATGGATCGGGCAGGGTTTCTTCATGATCCTTGGGTTACTTGTCTTGTACGTCCTGGCAACAAACGCATGGAGAAACCCTAGTTTGTTCGGAAACAACATCGTTACAGGGCTGCAGCTAGGCTTTGTCTATGCAATGATCGCCCTGGGCTATACGATGGTGTACGGCATCGTCAAGTTGATCAACTTCGCCCATGGCGATGTGTTTATGGTTGGCGCATTCACGAGTTATTTCTCGGTGACGCGCTTTAACCTCCATATGTGGCCAGCGTCGGTTTTCCCGGGAATATCGAATGGACTGTCAGTGGTGATCGGCTCCATCACGGTGATCCTGGTATCGATGCTTGTCTGCACCTTGCTGGCTGTGACGATCGAACGGGTGGCCTATAAACCCCTGCGCGACGCGCCACGTATCGCTGCTCTGATCACCGCCATTGGCGTTTCCTTTTTTATCGAGTATTTTGGGGCGTTGAATTTCGTCTTCTCGCCGCGGTTCATCCCCTATGAACGGCCGTTCCCGGTTGTCTCCTGGTACATCAAGGGCGGCGTCCATATGATCCAGGAAGGACAGCCTGCTCCAGATGGCTCGATCACCTTCACGAGCATTCTGGTGATTATCATCCTGGCATCGCTGCTCGTCCAGTTATTCCTGCAATTCCTCGTCCGCCGGACAAAGATTGGGGTAGCCATGCGAGCCACCTCGTTCGACAAACCGACCGCCCGGCTGATGGGCATTGATGTGGACTCCGTTATTTCTTTCACTTTTGCCATTGGGGCCGCCTTCGCCGGCCTGGGCGGTGTCTTATACGCGATCGCATACAGCTCGATCTGGTCACAATTGGGCATCCTGCCAGGCTTGAAGGCGTTTATCGCCGCCGTGCTTGGCGGAATTGGCAGCATCCCCGGCGCGCTGGTCGGCGCGCTGATCATGGGGCAGGCCGAAGCCTTAACCATGGGCTATATATCCACCCCGATGCGCGACGCTGTTGCATTCACCATCCTGATCATTGTTCTTCTAATCAGGCCGACTGGTATCTTCGGCGAGCCTGAAAAAGAGAAGGCATAGGAGAAAAAACCCATGGAAATAGGATTTCTCCTTATCTCGATTGTCAAGATCATCGCAATTCTTGCCTACATCTATGGATTGATGTGGGTGCTGGCCCGCCCTAACAAGTGGATCAAGATTGCCGGCGTGATCGTTGCTTTCGGGGTCGTCCAGTTGGCACTGACGAACTTCGGCGGCTTTTCCCTGTTGAACAACTTCGACAGCGGCTTGCTGTTCCAGGCTGCCGCCATGACCATGGTCGCGCTCGGTCTGAATTTGATCTACGGTTTCAACGGTCAATTCAGCCTGGGGCAGTGGGGCTTCTACGGGATTGGCGCCTACACCGCCGCCGATATCACCTACCGCTGGACCAATGGCGATACTCGCGGCCTGTTTGTGGTTGGAATCGGCACGATACTCGGCGGGATCGTTATCCTGGGAATTGGCCGGCTGCTGCGGAAAGTGCGCGGCATCCCGGTATTGTCGTCGTTTACCCTGTATATGGTGGGTATCCTCGCTGCGGGTGCCATAGCTGTCTTTCTTGGAGGCGCAATCAATTCGGTTCTGGCGCCATCGCTGGGGACGGCAATGAACCCCGGTCCGTTAAATTCACCGGTGGTAATGCAAATCGTATTTTTCCTGGCGGTCATTTTTGCGGGGATTTTTGCGGCCGAGATCAGCTTCTTGTTCGGTCTGCCGGTGCTTACCCTCGGTTCGGACTACTTTGGCATCGCTACCCTTGGCTTTACCATCGTCGTCAATGTGCTGATGATCAATTCCGATACCATCCTGCCTTTCCCCGAAATGAAAGGCGGGCGCGGAATGGTGGGGATCCCCAAGTTGACGAACTGGTTCTGGGCGTTCTTCTTCATGCTCCTGGTGATCATTGTAATGAGGAACCTCATTCGCTCGAGCACCGGGCGGGCGATTATGTCGGTGCGCGAGGATGAAATCGCCGCGAAGGCGATGGGCATCGATGTTGCCGGCACGAAGCTGATGGCATTTGTGGTCGGCAGCTTGTTTGCCGGAATCGGCGGCGCAATCTATGCTCACTTCATCGGCTTTCTCAGCCCGGGGACGTTTGCCTTCCTGGTCAGTTTTAACCCGCTGATCATCGTGGTATTTGGCGGTTTAGGCAGCATGACCGGCACGATCGCAGCCTCCTTCGGCTGGATTTTCTTCCTGGAAGGTTTGCTGCGCGTCGTCCTCGGTCAGTTGGGAACAGATGCGCCAACCTGGCGGTTCGTACTCTACCCAATTACTCTGCTGCTGTTAATGTTGATCCGGCCGCAAGGTTTGTTCGGCAATGTCGAATGGGGCTTCTTGAAGTCGAAGTCGGTAGAGATCGGCGAGAAGCCCGCGGTCGAATCACCAGCGCCAACAGCTGGAAATGCATAGGAGGTCTCAACGATGACATCAACAAAAGCCTCCACCACGATTTTGCAGATCAAAGGGCTGACCAAATACTTTGGCGGCCTTGGTGCAGTGAAATCGTTCGATTTGGAATTGAAGCAGGGCGACCTGCAAGGATTGATCGGTCCGAACGGGGCAGGAAAAACCACGGTGTTCAACTTAATCACCGGTATTTACGCTCCTACGGACGGAAGCGTCCAATTTAACGGGACAGAGATTGTGGGCCTTGAGCCCTTCGAAATCACCCGCATGGGAATCGCGCGCACCTTCCAGAACATCCGCCTGTTCCAGAATCTGTCGGTGCTGGATAACGTGAGGATCGCCTATCACCCTCACGCCGGCTACGGATTCTCGGACAGCATCTATCGTAATCGCAAATACTCCGCGAAAGAGAAGGAGCTCACTGAGCGGGCGATGGACTTTCTCGGCATTTTTGGTTTGCAGAACATCGCCAATGAAGAGGCGAAGAACCTGCCTTACGGTGAGCAGCGCCGGGTAGAAATCGCCCGCGCGCTGGCCTGCGATCCGCGGCTTCTGCTGCTGGATGAACCGGCAGCGGGGATGAATCCCAAGGAAATTCAGGAACTGATGGAATTGATCCATTTCATCCGGGACCGCTTCGATTTAACGATTTTATTGATCGAGCACCAGATGCGGGTGGTGATGGGCATCTGCGAAAAGATTACGGTGATGGATTTTGGTCAGGTGATCGCGCGCGGAATCCCCAAGGAGATACAGGAAAACCCGATCGTCATCGAAGCCTACCTGGGTAAAGGAGCCGGCCATGCTGCTTGAAGTTGAGAACCTCAATGTCTACTATGGCGCAATCCATGCCTTGCAGGGGATCTCTTTCAACGTCGAAGAGGGCGAAATTGTGACCCTGATCGGGGCGAACGGCGCGGGTAAATCGACCACATTGCGCACCATTTCCGGGCTGCTCCGTTCGCGTACGGGTTATATCCAGTACAAAGGCCAGGATATTTCGATGATGCCCGCCCAGCAAATCGTCAGGCTTGGGATCAGCCACGTGCCAGAAGGGCGGAAGATCTTCGCCCCATTGACCGTGCGCGAAAATCTGATGATGGGCGCCTTCACCCGTACCGATCCAGAGGAGATCCAGAAATCCATGGAGCGGGTGTTCACCAGCTTCCCTCGCCTGAAAGAGCGCATCAATCAGCTCGGCGGAACGCTCTCGGGTGGCGAGCAGCAAATGCTTGCAACCGGCCGCGGGCTGATGAGCCGGCCAACTCTGTTAATGTTGGATGAACCCTCGATGGGCCTCAGCCCGATTCTGGTCGAGGAAATCTTTAAAATTATCAAGGAAATCAATTCCCAGGGCACGAGCATTCTCCTGGTCGAACAGAACGCGCAAATGGCCCTTTCTATTTCGAATCGCGCTTACGTCATCGAAACCGGAAGGATTGTCCTTTCTGGCTCGGCCAGAGAGATTGCCGAAAACCCGCAGGTGAAGGCAGCCTACCTGGGCGTGTAGTTGCCCAAATGTGAAGAAAAGTGATCAGGCGCTCCTGACTGAGGGGCGCCTGACTTGTTTATCAAAGAAATGTAGCCCCAGGCCGGTCTATAAGCCGCATTCTGTCGCCAGGAGCGTATCCCGAAGGACGGTTTCCCGGCGGGTGATCATCTCTCTAGGCCGGCTGTTGCCAGCCAGCTCATGCAGCCTACCCGGGATTGTGAAGGAACGAGCAGCTCCTCGGACCGAGGTCCTTCATCCCTGCTTGGCCTTGCTCCGGACGGGGGTTGCCTGGCCGCCGCATTGCTGCGGTCGCCGGTGGTCTCTTACACCGCCGTTTCACCCTTACCAGCCTACCGCTGGCGGTATGTTTCTGTGGCCCGATCCGGCAAATTGCTTCGCCCCGGGAATTACCCGGCGCCCTGCTCTGTGGAGTGCGGACTTTCCTCGATCCGGCAGACCGGACCGCGATCACCCGACTGACCTGGGTAAATGAAATATACCCTGTTCCAGCTTACCCGTCAATCCAGAGTTCAATCGATGAAAAAACCCGGCCAGGCGGCAGGTTCAAAGTATAATAAACAAGTTTTCCAGGATTTTGAAAGAAACATAGATTACCAGTAAATATGTTTCGATACGGCTCGAATATTCCACTTCAGGTGGATGCCTGGAAACCCATTCGGCAATTTAATCATTCTGATATGGAGGTCATGTATGCGCAGACCCCTGGTCGCGGGTAACTGGAAGATGAACAAAACAGTCGAGCAAGCCCGGGCGTTGGTCGTCGAGCTGCTGCCGGGTTTGCAACGGATCGAGAGCGTCGAACGGGTTCTCTGCCCTCCATTTACCAGCCTGATGCCGGTTTCGGCGATGCTGGTCGGCAGCGGGATCGGCGTCGGCGCCCAGAACATGCACTGGGAGGCTTCCGGCGCGTATACCGGGGAGATCTCTCCACAGATGGTCAGGGAGCTGTGCCAGTATGTGATTATCGGTCACTCCGAGCGGCGAACGTACTTTGGCGAGACGGATGAAACGGTGCATAAAAAGGTCCTGGCTGCGCTGGCAGTCCAGTTGACGCCGATCGTCTGCGTGGGGGAGACCCTCAGCGAGAACAAGGCCAACCGCACTGCAGAAGTGGTCGGCCGCCAGGTTGTCGATGGACTGGGGGGCATCTCACCTGAACTCGTGCCCCAGGTCGTGATCGCTTACGAGCCGGTCTGGGCAATCGGCACCGGCCTGGCAGCCACCGGGGAGGACGCAGTCCATGTGGTGCGCAACGTCATCCGCCCGGCGCTGGCCGGCCTGTATGGGAATGAGGCGGCCGAGGCTGTGCGCGTGCTGTACGGCGGATCGGTCACCAGCGCGAACGCAGCCGAATTTTTCGGTGAGGAGATCGATGGCGCCCTGGTCGGGGGGGCGAGTTTGAAACCGGCTGAGTTCATCAAGATCGTCGAAGCTGCAGCCAGGTGAACCCTTCGCTCTACAGCGGGCTGATCTACTTTGTCGTTTGCCTGCTGCTCTTCCTGTTCGTGCAGCGCTGGCTGCACAACGAGTTGCAGGCGATTCTATTGCTGCTCACCCGCAGGCCGCAATTGACCGTCGGGCTGTTTTCGCTCCTGTTCTTTCCGGGCGTGTTGCTGCATGAAACCAGCCATTGGGTCGCTGCGATCATCTTAAGAGTCAAAACCCGCCGCTTCTCGGTCATCCCGCGCATCCTGCCCGGCGGAAAAATCCGCATGGGCTACGTCGAAACCGCGGCGACCGATCCGCTAAGAGACGCACTGATCGGCGTTGCCCCGCTGATTTCCGGGCTGGCGGTGACTGCAGCGCTAGGAGCATATCGGCTCGGTCTGCTGCCGCTGGCCAACCAGGCTTTTCAAGGTCAGTGGAGCGGCTTTCTGGACGGTCTGGGAAAAATTCCCCGTCTGCAGGATTTCTGGTTGTGGTTTTACCTGGCCTTCACGGTCAGCAGCACCATGCTGCCCTCAGCCGCCGACCGGCGCGCCTGGACGCCTGTCCTGCTGACTGTGGCCGCAGCGGCTGGCATCGCTGTTTTGGCCGGCGCCGGCGGTTGGATGGCGACGCGCATTGCTCCGGGAGTCGATCAGGGACTGCGCATGCTGGCGCTGATCTTCGCCATCAGTCTGCTGATACACCTTTTCCTGGCGCTGCCAGCCTGGCTGCTGCGCCTGCTCATCAGCCGGATCAGCGGGCTGCGGGTGGTTTGAGCGGTTTGCAGACAGGCTGAATGTCAAACGGCGGGGGTTTCCCGGATTTTTGGCACATTTACAGCAGCCTGACCGGCCGGTACAATATTGTGACCATTCTATAAAAAAATGCTACGGATTTCCCCGGGTTAACCTGATGCTTATCGACTCTTTTGGAAGACAAATCACCTATCTCCGTGTTTCGGTAACCGACCGCTGTAATTTCCGCTGCGTGTATTGCATGCCGCAGACTGGCATCAGGTGGCAGCCACATGAGGATATTCTCCGCTACGAAGAAATCTTCGAAATTGTCCGCCTGACGGCGAACCTGGGTGTTCGAGAAGTGCGCCTGACCGGCGGCGAGCCGCTCGTGCGCACCGGCCTGCCGGCGCTGGTGGCGATGCTCGCAAGAATCCCGGGAATCGAGGATATCAGTCTGACGACGAACGGCTTATTGCTCGAAAAATATGCCGAAGAGCTGGCCAGGGCCGGCTTGCGGCGGTTAAATATCTCCCTGGATACGCTGGACCCTCAGCGTTATGCCCGGATCACCCGAGGAGGGGATTTTGAACGGGTCTGGCGCGGGATCCAGGCGGCGGAGGCAACCGGAATTACGTTAATCAAGCTGAACATGGTCGTGATGAAGGGGGTCAATGATGACGAGGTCGAGGCGATGGCCAGGTTGACCCTGGAGCATCCCTGGGTGGTGCGCTACATCGAGTTGATGCCGATCCAGAACCAGGAAAATTGGGGAGTGGGTTTTCCACTGCCTGCGGAGGCGTTCATCTCGGTGGTGGAGATCCTCAGCAGATTAGAGCCGCTCGAGCTGGAGCCGGTGGATTCGCGGGCAGGGAGCGGGCCGGCGCTGGAATACTACCTGCCCGGAGGCGCCGGGAAAATCGGGTTCATATCCCCGCTCAGTGAGGAGATGTTCTGCAATCGCTGCAACCGCCTGCGCCTGACAGCCGACGGAAACCTGCGCCCGTGCCTGATGAGCGACCT
>CAZMCF010000017.1:0-58603 GCA_964564935.1 uncultured Anaerolinea sp.
GTCCCTGTCCGATCTCAATATCTTACTGTGTATTTATCATACAAGGGGCGCAGGGTTAAATACCCTTTCAGCGTCCTTCCAATCAACCCTGCGCCCCTACAAACGGTTCTCGTTCCCGGCAATCGCATGGGCGCAGGGTTATAGACCCTTACAGCGTCCTTCCAAACAACCCTGCGCCCCTATAAACGGTTCTCGTTCGCGGCAATCGCATAGGCGCAGGGTTAAACACCCTTGCGGTGTCCTTCCAATCAACCCTGCGCCCCCGCAAACGGTTCTCGTTCCCGGCAATCGCATGGGTGCAGGGTTATAGACCCTTGCAGCGTTCTTCCAACCAACCCTACGCCCCTACGACGCGGAAATTTCCTCCAAGGACCGGCCGGTGGTTTCCGATTTGATCATCGATAGGACTATCGCAGTCAGAAAAGGCGCGGAAGCGAGCAAGCCGAATACCGCTGGCATACTGCTGCCAGCCTGGATCATCCAGCCGACGATCATGGGCGCCGCGACGCCGCCTAAACGGCCAATCCCGGTCGCCCATCCGGCGGCAGAACCGCGGATGCGGGTGGGGTAAAGCTCGGATGAGAAGGGATAGGCCAGTCCCCAGGCCATGCCGTTGAATACCATCAATAAAAATCCCATGGTCAGCACCCAGGCGTCCTCCTGAGACAGGCCCAAGAAGAAGGTCGCCGCGGTGAGCAGGGCCAGCGAGGCAACGATCAGCTTCCGGCGACTCATCCGGTCAGCCAGATAAGCGACGATCAACGTGCCGGGGATCTGACCGATGCTGATCATCAGGGTTAAGAGAAAGGAATGTCCTTCCGATACTCGCGCGGATGCAAGCAGGGTCGGCAGCCAGATAAACGCTCCCTGGTAGAGAAAATTCAACGCCGCCCACAGCAGCCAGAGGGCAGCGGTCAGCCGGGCATAAGCCGCCGACCAGATCCCACCGCCGCTGCCGTCCCGCGACTCTGGCGGAGGATCGCCGGCCAGAATGGGGGTTAAGGACAGGGAATCCATCTGCAGACGAAGCCGGGAGAATTCTCGCCGGGCTTCAGCCACCCTCCCCTTGCGCAGCAGAAAGCGCATGGATTCAGGCAGCAGCAGGCGGACGAAGGGGCTGATGACCAGCGCCAGCCCGCCGATCAGCATCGACGGGCGCCAGCCGTGCTCCAACACCAGGGTGTAACCGACCAGGGCGGCGAGCGTCCCGCCCAGACCCCAGCAGGCGTTCATCAACACAGACATCGTCCCGCGGTATTTCGTGGGTGAAAATTCCGTGATGAGCGTCGAAGAAACCGGCATGATGGCGCCAAGGCCCAGGCCGGTCAAAAACCGTAAGACCAGCAGCGAGACGAAGCTCCACGCCGCTGCCGAGATGAGGAAAAGAATGCCCAGGTAGAGCAGCGTCCAGAACAAGGTGTTGCGCCGGCCGTACCAGTCGGAGAGGGCGCCGGCGATGATCGATCCAACCAGCATACCGGCCATGGTGATGCTAGCCGCCAGACCAAGCGCGCTGGCCGAAACCTGCCACTCCGCCCGGATGGAAGGAAGCAGAAAACCGATCACCGCGACGCCGTAAGCCGCCAGAACCCAGCAGAATCCTGAAAGCAGCATCAAGGCGAGGTGAAATTTCCCCAGGCGAGCGTTGTCAAAGGCATGCAGGATCTGATTTTGGTCCATCGTCTGGCTGCATCACCCAACCGCATCGCGCGGTCGGCATTGGGTCATTATACACTTCATCGTTAATGAGCAAAACAAGCAATCAGCCGTTGGTTGATTCTCTTCCTTCGCGGATGACCGTCCGCTTAAAGTGGCAAAGAAAATCGATCAAATGAGGATAGCATTGGAAGCTGGATTTCACTACAATAAGAGGTACACTTCGTCTACTGTAAGGAGGTAACCATGGAACAGCGGCAAAAGAACACCAGCGCAATCGCCGGCGGTGTCGCGCTAATTGCCTTCGGGCTGCTCTTTCTACTTGGCCAGATTTTCGCCAGGACTGACTTCTGGGGCACGATGTGGCCAATGTTCCCCATCGCGCTCGGCGTGATCTTTTACGTCGCCATGTTCGCCGGCGGGAAGGGCGCGGCCGGATTCGCCGTCCCTGCCACGATCATTACCATGATCGGATTGATCCTCTTCTTCCAGAACTTGACCGGCCTGTGGGAAACCTGGGCATACGCCTGGGCGCTGATCGTCTTCGCGGTCGGGCTGGGGGTCTATATTATGGGGATCTATACTGATAAAGAATCCGATCGGCGCGGCGGGATTGTGGTCATGCGCATTGGGCTGATCCTGTTTATCATCTTCGGCTCATTGATGGAGATGATCTTCCGCAATTTCATCTCCGACAATGTGATGCAGTACGTCTTCCCGGCGTTGATGATTCTGCTCGGCATCTACCTGATCTTCCGCCCCAAGAAAAGCCAGGCCGAAGCTGTCAAGCCGCCGGAGCCGCCCCAGGTCCCCTGAATCGCATAAATATCCAGGTCAACCAGCCGCTTCCAGACCCTCGGGATGGATCCTGATCCCAGAGGTCTGGATTCTGTGTTTATAGGAGAATGATGGAAAAAGGAGCAGCACAGAGATGGAAACGCCGCTTCATGTGTCAGATGTTTGCCAGTGGGCGGTGATGCCAGTTCCGACCCAGGACAAACAGGCTGATGATGAATCCGGCCCCCATGACCGCCGCTCCGGTCAGATATGGGAGTTGGATATTCAGGTCGAAAACAAAACCAGCCAGCAGCGGGCCGATGATCCGTCCCAGGCTGACGAACGAATTGCTCAGTCCCATCACAACTCCCTGGGGACGCATGGACTGTTTCGAGGTCAGCGAGGTAAGCGCTGGCATCTGCAAAGCGACCGTCAGCCCAAAAAAGGCGGTTGCGATAAGGGTCGTCCAGTAGTCTCCCGCCAGCAGCAGCAAGCCAAAGCTGAGCGCGGCTGCCAGCAGCCCTGCTTTGATCACTGCCTCATCACCCCAGCGTTTAGTCAACGGACCTGCCAGGATTCCCTGGCTAAGGGCGGTAGTCAATCCGAGAGCCATTATCATGATCCCAACATCATCCGGGCCGAAATTGAATTTATCCAGGGCATAAAGTCCGAATACGCTTGAATAGAGCATCAATCCGGAAGAGCTGATCAGAGTAAGCAGGAAGAGTACACCGAGCGGACTGCGAATAGTATT
The DNA here is from genome assembly GCA_964564935.1 of uncultured Anaerolinea sp. Lineage (GTDB taxonomy): Bacteria > Chloroflexota > Anaerolineae > Anaerolineales > Anaerolineaceae > Bellilinea. The sequence goes on from CAZMCF010000017.1 coordinate 3,188, forward strand.
AATCCACAAGCGGGCATCCAAAATTGCGGCTTTTTCCTCTGACATAAGACGGTTTTCGGCAGGCAGTGATTCGGGCAGGAACAGCCAGCCAAGCGCCAAAGCCAGCACCGACAGGCCGGCAGCGACGAAAAACGGCATAGCGAGCGACGCGCCGCCGAGGATTCCGCCCAGCCCCGGCCCCAGAATGGTGCCGATCCCGCCGGCAGCGCCGAGCAAACCCATTCCCCCTCCACGCTCTTTTTCTGGTGTGCTGTCGCTGATATACGCCAATGTGGTCGGGGCGGTAGCCGAGGAAAGCACTCCGGAGAGGATGCGTGCCGCAAATAGCATCCATAGCCGGGTGGCGAGGCCAAACCAGACCATGGTGAGCGCGTAACCGAGGATGCCGAGGATGAGCACCGGTTTACGCCCGATTCGGTCAGAAAGACTGCCCCAGATCGGGGCGCAAATCAGGCGCATCACCCCGTAAGAAGCCACCAACAGTCCCAGCTCCATCCCGCCAGCCCCCATTTCCTCTATGTAGAACGGCAGGATCGGTATGACGATGCCGTAGCCCAGCATCACAACGAGGAGAACGAAGGTGAGGATGAGGAGATTGCGCCTGTATGAAGTCATCGCGCGGCTCAGCATGACTTTCTAGAAAAGCGTGACCAACCCGGCGCTGCCGTCGACGGTGATCAACTGACCAGTACGGATTCGTTTAGTCGCCACGCCAGTGCCCATCACGGCCGGGATGCCGTACTCACGGGCGACTATAGAGCCATGGCTTAGCGGTCCACCGATGTCGGTGACCACAGCGGAAGCCATCGCAAAGAGCGGCGTCCAGGCGGGCGTGGTCGCCCCGGCGACCAGTACATCGCCAGGGCGCATCTGGTAAAAATCCTCGGGCCCGAGCAGGACGCAAGCTGGGGCGGTCACCTTGCCTACGCTGGCTGGCACGCCCTTTAGGACATTATCTGCGCCAATTTCTCCGCCTTGAGCGACAAACATGTCCACCTTAACTCCCCAAACCCGCTCCTTGATGGGGATCATCGGCGGGGCGATCTGCTTTTGCATTCTGGCCAGAAAGGCTCTTCGCTCTGCTACCTGGTCTTTCAGGATCATCCGCTCGCCGCGAATCAAGGCGTCAACCTCCTCCTGATGGAGCATGAATATATCCTCTGCCTGCTCGATGATCCCTGCATGGACGAATCGGTTGCCAAGCTCGCCTAGCAGCCTGCGCAGGTAGGGGTAGCCCAGCCCGATTTCGGCCAGCGCATCTTCGCGGATCGACGCCATCGACTGGCCCCACTTGAGCGCATTGCGAAAAGCCCAGCGCTTAAAACCTTTCAAGCGGGCAAGCACCGATTCGGCCGTTTGAATCCTCCTCTGCTCACTCACCTGCTGGCGTTCGTACGGGTTGACCCCTTCACCGCGTAGATACATCTTGACGGTTTCGAACATCGCCGTTGGATCTTCCATAGGCAGCGGCTCGGCGATATCGAGCTGGTAGACGGTGTGCCCAAATTTACTGAGGTGGGCGTGAAAGCGGACAACAAATTCATCCCAGCCGCTTACTCCAAATCCTTCGATCCGCACATCCTCGCCGGAAAAGATCGGCAGCGGAGGGACCCTCCTGGCCAATTCCGCTGCAGGCGTTTCGAGCAGGAAGTGAGCCAGCTCTTCGTGATGCCGCGCCCAGATAGCCAGGTCAAAGAGCGATTTCTCGGCGCGGATCGGAATGTTATCCCAGCCCATTACCAATACCGTGGCATCTGGATCACCCTCGCGTTTCGCGAACCGGTTATAGACTCGGGTAAGGAGCATCTCTGAACCGGCTGAGGCGCCCATGGTGGCAAACAACAGGGTGTCCACGTACAACGCAATCTGGTCCATAACAGCCTGGGCTTGCTTCCAGAGCTGCACCTCGCTCAACGCAGACGGATTTATATCTCTCAGCCCGGCAACGAACGCCTTATACTCAGGGTACGTTTCATCGCGCCAGAGAGGAATCATCATCCGGAATAAGCGCGGGTATGAAGGCAGCAGCCTCGTGAAAGTCCACCACATTGCTTTCGGCGGTAGGTGAGCATTCATGTAGGCATACTGGTTGATGGTACTGAAATATTCGTCGCCGAGAAATGCCCGGGATCGAGTGATTTTCAGGCTCAGCGGATCCATCTGCTTCCTCAAGGCGCCAATACCAAAGGTAGAGAACAGGGGACTGAGCGGATTGGGCATCAGGTCAACCACGCTGCCGCGCATATAAACGCCCTTCGGGTCAGGGCGCGGCCATTCGACCGGCGGTTCTGGCAGGGCAGTCACCGGGCGGGCCTGGAGGATTGCGAACTCCCCGCCAGAGAATGCCCACTCGACATCGACAGGCAGACCAAACAACTCCTCGATTCGCATGGCGATGCCTGCAAGCGTGGCTACCTGCTCATCGCTGAGAACAGGCTGATTTCTCTTGGATTCCGGGACAGGGCTTTCATGAGTGCCAGATTCACCTTGAACGGTCATGACCTGTTTTTCGGCCGTTTCGCGGCGGATGACCTTTCTGGTCGTTTTACTGACCGTGACGGTATCGGGAGTCACTGCCCCGCCGACGACCGCCTCGCCCAGTCCCCAGGCGGCGTTGATCACGATTTCGTCCCGCCGGGCGTTGAGCGGGTTGACGGTGAAGAGGATGCCTGCAGCCTCGGCAGGGACCATCAGCTGGACAACCACGGCCAGGGAAACGTTGTGAGCACGGATGTTTTGACGGGCGCGGTAGGCAATCGCCCTCACCGTCCATAGAGATGCCCAGCATTTTCGTACCGCTTCAAGCAACTGCGCTTCGCCGCGAACGTTAAGGTAGGTTTCTTGTTGACCGGCGAAAGATGCTTCCGGTAAATCTTCAACTGTGGCAGAAGAGCGTACGGCGACGGCTGCCGGTTGCTGACCAGAGAGAGCGCGATAAGCCGCGAGAATCTCGTTTCGCAGGTCTAAAGGGAAGCTTGCCGCGGAAAAGAGATCGCCAATCCTCCTCGCGGCGGCTTCAAGCTCTGCAGGTTTGAACCGGTTGAGGGTGACAATCACATGCTCAATCTCTGGCTGGAGTTCATTAGCCGCCACGAATCGCCGGTAAGCATCGGTGGTGATGTGGAAACCATCTGGCACTGGTAACCCGGCGCTGAGCAATTTTGCCAGCGAGGCGCCTTTGCCCCCGGCCAATTCCAGGTCAGCGCCAGGGTCAGCAAGGGTGAGTATGGTTGATGTCATTATTCTTCTCCTCGTAGCGAACGACGGTCGCTCATCTGGATAAAAAAATTCACGCCTGAATGCCTGTGAACAGGATGGACATGACTTGATCAAGCATCTCCTCTGGCGTTCCGGTTGGACGTGCCGTATAGGTGACTATTGAAAGCAGGGCCATGATACTTCGGGCGGTAATGAGCGGATTGACCGGGCGGAATTCGCCCCTGCCCACTCCTTCTTCCACCAGCGCCCTGATCATATCCTGGTAGGAATGGCGCACAGCCTGGATTTGATCCTGGCTTTCCAAAGGGAGGCGCTGCGCTTCCAGGCTGAGTCTCAGGAATGTTTGTTTTTGGGAAAGCAGGTAAGCCAGGTGCATCTTCATGATTCGCTGGATTTTTTCGGTACTGCTGAGTTCTTGCAGACAGATTTCCTCCGCCCGCTTCTTAAGATCGAGGATTTCGGTGATGAAGTATGAAACCAGGATCTCATCTTTTGATTTGAAATAATCGTAGAGAGTGGATTTGCCGACTTTAGCAGCTGTGGCGATTTCGCGCATCGAGGTTTCATAGAAACCCTTCTGCTGGAATAATTGTATAGCAGCTTTGTAAATCATTCTGCGCTGCTGCTGGATTTGTACTTCAGTGAGCGGAACGCCCTTTGGCATTGGATTCCCTTTAGAAGCGACCTGTATTCGCTATTATTATAAGCGACCATCGGTCGCTTGTCAAGTGGCCAATCTTAATTTCCTCAACAGACACCGCATCGGAACCCTATGGCTGCCGTCAGAAAACGGCGTGTATCCTTTTCCACCGCACATCATTGTCGGATTTCAGACCTGGCAAATACCGCCCATGCAGGGGCGACCCTTGCGCCCCCGCCAGACCTACTTGATGAATCTTCTCCCGTCGAAATAATCGGTCTGGCGGGTGATTTTTCCACCCTCAATCTCGATGATCATCACCATCGGAACGATTGCCAGCTTCCCGTTCTTATCCATTGCGGTGAAGCTGCCGCTCAGCGCGGCTCCGCTGGAGTCTTCTGCATAGTAGGTCTTCTCAGGGATGAATATTCCGTCATCCGCGGCATACCCCTGGCGCAGCACGCGTTGATAATCCGTCAAGGGTACCTCGCCCCAATCCAGGATGGTGACGTTGAGATAGACAAAGCCATCAGAGTAATACGAGAGAACCTGGTCGACGTCTTTCGCCTGAAGGGCTGCCACGAATCCATCGACCACCGGGTTTTGGGCTGCGCCGGTCCTGCCGCAGGCGGAGGCGAGGAACAGGGAGAACAGCAGAAGGATCCTGAACATCCAACGATTCATTTCGATCACCTGTTTTCCCTTCCAACATTGGGACCGCATGACCAGAAGAATGACGGACGGCGGGCAGGGATGCCCGCTCTGCGCCAGCTTCTACTCAGCGGATGCCAGACCCCAGGCCAGATCGGGGAATTGGTCAACAAATTTCTGTGAGAAGAATTGTTTATATTCCTGACGCCCTTGAAGGTGATATCCAAAGAAGGCGGCGGCGAAATGCCTCATCCGCGCCGCCGGTTCTTCCTCATTAACCATCATGTGTCTCTTGCCGAGGAAAGATATCAAAGCCAGGTCAGGCGTTTTCAGGTGCTCAAAGATGAATTTCGTTTCGATCTGATTGGGAACCAGTTCATCCTCGGCTGGAGCAATTAGCAGTATTGGGCGGTCTGCTGCGGCCAGCCCGCGCTCGCCGTACAGCCAGGCTCCGTCCGGCGCCATAGGCAGCACCGCGCGGATGCGGTCATCCGTAATCGGCTGCCAGAGGCCATCGTCGCCGGCGGTGATCTCCACGCCGACATGCTCCGTGAATGCGTCCCACCTCTCTGCCAGACCGCATGCATATTCAAGATACCAATCGTCCAGGGGCGGCACTCTGTCTGGCGCCTGCTCGCAGGCCGCCAGGTAATACTCCGGATCGATGCGCACCCCAGAGAGAGCCAGGGCGTAGAACCCGCCCCAGGAATAACCGGTGACGCCAACCTTCCCGGTATCGATCACCCCTTCCAGCCCCACCGGCGGATTGGCAGCGATCTGCTCGAGGGCGAAGACCATATCACGCGGGTGGTCGACTACCCCAAGATCCCAGTTCTCATAATCGGTGGGAAAGTGGACGATGGCCATGACGAATCCGTGCGAGACTAAATGCTGATTCATGAGAAATTCACCCGAATTGGGCTCTATCAGGATTAGGGGGTAAGGCGCCGCCGTCAGATCGGGAGGCGCATCGCGCGAAATCAGCCTCCCGAAGTCGTCCTTTTTCTCCAGCGCCGGATACCAGATGGTCACGGCGATCTTTCGTCCGCCGCGGTTATCATCGACCAGCTCAATGCGCGTGTTGCCGGCCAGGTATGGTCCGGGCTCCGCCAGAGGAAAAACAGCCTCAATTTTACTGGGAGGCATTGGTGTTTCGGTCGCCGGGGGAATCGGAGATGGCAAAACAGGGGCGACAGGCGAACTGGCGGCTGTTGCGGTTTGCACCGGCGCCTGGACAGGGCGGCAAGCGGCCATGCCAAACGATCCAACCAAAATCACACAGATTGCAAGATTGGCCTTCATCATTACTCTCCTTTCATGCTGGCGAACAACCACAGCTCATCCGCAGAACCAGCGAGACCGGAAGCATGATCCGCTCGGGCTGCCCCTGCCCGCCGCTGATCCGCCGCTGGAGCAGGCGCATGCCCTGACGGCCCAGCTCGGCTGCCGGCGCCCGTACCGTGGTCAACGGCGGGTCGAGCAACCCGGCAAGGGGGATATCGTTAAAGCCAACCAGGGCAAGGTCTTGTGGGATGCTCAAACCGAGCGATTTGGCTATGCGCAATACGCCGACAGCCATCAGATCCGTGATGGCGAAGATGGCGCTCGGCCGGTCTTCCCCGCTCAGCAACCGCCCTGCGGCTGCTTCCCCCGCCCCGGCGTCAAAGCCCCCTGCCCTTCCAATCCAATCTTCACGCAATTCCACGCCTACTTCTTCCAGCGCGCGCAGGTAGCCATTTTCAATTGGCGCGACGTTGTCCAACCGGGCTGCGTAGGTGACCAGACCGATGCGGCGGTGTCCGTGCTCGATCAGGTGGCGGGTCGCCAGATAGCCGGCGCCCTCCAGGTCGATCAAGACGACATCGCCCGGTTCACCCGGGCAGTCCAGGCTGACCACGGGAAGACCATCCCCAACCCGTCCATCCCGGTCCCGCTCGAGCCAGTCCGCTTCCTGGGAAACGATCAGGATCCCGTCCACGCGTTTCGCCGCCAGACGGGTGAAATACCGGGCCTGAACCAGCGGGTCGTCATGAGTGTTTCCTACGAACACCAGCGCGCCTTCCTCTTCAGCTGATTCTTCGATCCCCTCGAGAACCGCCTGATAAAAAGGATTGGACAGACCTGGCAGCAGCACGCCGATAGTATGCGTACGGGTTTCACCCGCCAGGCGGGCCAGGCGCTGCGGCTCATAAGCAAGCACCCGGCTGCCGCTGCCCTGGCGCGTCTCCAGCATGCCCTGAGCTTCGAGCTGCCGGTAGGCTGCCCGAACCGTATGATGGTGGATTCCAAGGCGGGTCGCCATGGCGCGGATGGAAGGCAGCCTCTCGCCGGGCTTTAAGGCCCCTGTCGCGATCAGCCAGACGAGCTGGCTTGATAGCTGGCTGGCAATATTGGTCCCGCGCTGCGAGTTGACAAGGAGAGAATCAAAGATATTCATCGGTTCATGTTAGGTGGGAAATTGTATGATCAAGAATTGTTATATCCTATTATAACACTTTCCTTCGGCGAGTCAACGCCTGTCAAGCCGGATGGATATTGGACCGCGTTTCACACAGCTCGCATTCGAAATCGAGATCATGAACGCCAGGTCAAATCCGAACATCAAAGGCAGGGCCGTGACGGCCCTCCCTTTAACAATTTTGTCAGGAATTTCCGTCTGACTTCCTTATATAATGATCGTAGAGACGATTGCCGTAACCAAAGCCTGTTTTGGACGACTTATCATCAGCAAGCATTGTTCACCTGAATCATTATGAATTTAATAGAAGGGGTTGGGACATGAAGAAAATACTGTTAATGACCGTAATCCTGGCAAGCCTCGTCCTCTCCAGCCTGAGTCTCTCAGGCGCCTCGGCAGCCTCAGGCGGGGTGCTCGGTCCCAATCTGGAAGATTTCCCCCCGGGCGTCTCCCCGCTGACCGGACTGCCGGTCTCCGACCCGGAAAACCTCCAGCTGCCGGCGGTGCTGGTTTCGCTGTCCAACTTTCCTCCCAGCGTCCGCCCGCAGACCGGGCTGTCATTCGCCCCACAGGTCTATGAGATCTACATCACCGAAGGGATGACCCGCTTTCTGACCGTCTTCTACGGCGAGCTGCCGCGCACATATGCCGCCCCCGTTGGCGATCAGCCCGCCGCCGGCGGCGCGCAGGCCAGCGGCGATCTGCTTGGCAACCGCGTCTGGCTGGACGAGAACAGTGACGGCCTGCAGGACCCCTGGGAGCCGGGCGTCGGCGGGGTGAAAGTCGACCTGGAAGGGGCTGACGGCCGGCTGATCCAGTCAGCCGTTACCGACGGCAACGGGTACTATGCTTTTCAACCTCAGGCAAACGGACCCTTCAAGCTCCATTTCTGGCTGCCTGAAGGGTATCAGTTTACAAAGCAAAACACCGGAAATGATGACGAAAGCGACTCCGACGCGCTGAACGATGGCCGCACAGCCGCGCTGAAATTCAATGGACAGGATTTAAGCGTTGATGCCGGCCTGATTCCTGAAAACCCGCCATCGAGCGGATCATCATCCGGCCAGCCAGCCGCCCAAACGCAGCTCGGCGCGTATGAGCAGCCGAATGACGTTCTTTCCGGCGTGCGTTCAGGGCGCGAGGCTTACGTGCCGATCATGGCTGCCTTCCCCGGCGGCTGCCTGGTCGCGGCCAGCAAATCGGCGGCGGTGAACGTCAACATCTGCAAGAACGTCTACGGCCGCAATTCAGCGGATATCAATTCGGCCGGGCTGACCGTAGAACAATTGAAAGACATCGCCGAGACCAACCTGAAACCCAACCGGCCGGTGAATTATTCCGGCAACGTATTCAGCAGCCAGCCGCCCGAAGGCGGGCAAACTGCCGCTCAGTTGAATGTGTTCTACGCCTGGTTGAATCAAAGCTATTGGAAGTATGATCCGGTTTCGCAGATGTACCTGCGATTCGAAGATTACGCCAATCCCGATAAGGTCGGGCAGTTCCGGCAGTCAACTGACCGCCTGACCGGCCAGCCGCTGGCTTTCGAGAATGTGGTGATTCTCTTCGTCGAGCACACCGCCCGGACGCCAACCATCATTGACCTGGAAATGGGCCCGGGAACGAAGGGAAGCGCGATCGTGCTGCGCAACGGGAAACTGTATCGAGATGTGTACTGGTCAACCGTCAGCGAGGGATACGAGCGGCAGACCGGTTTGGCCCGCCCGATCCGCCTGCGCTACGCCGACGGGTCGCCCTTCCCCCTGGCGCTGGGCGACACCTGGTTCCATGTCGCCACGCCCTTCTCGGCGGTCTGGCAGACCGGCGGCGAAGGGGTGTGGAAATTCCGCTATTACCCGCCGGCCGGGGCGAAATAAAACAGAAGGGCGGGTTGGGATCCACGCATCAACACGTCTCTACGCGACGTGCTACTTTGTTCCGACTGGACCTCTCACCACCACACCATTCCCGGACGGGTCGCGCAGCAACCATCCCTCGCCGAATCCCTCGGTAGGGATCCCGGCCTGGCGGGCGCGGGTAAGCAGCGCGGCCAACGCGTCCCCGTTGGGGATGAGCAGCTCAAAGTAGCGCAGACCGGCAGCGCTGACCGGACGCGCCGGCGCGCCATGCGACTGCCAGGTGTTGATCCCGACGTGATGGTGGTATCCGCCGGCAGAGAGAAACGCCGCCTGGGCGCCATATCGCTGCTGCAGCTCCAGGCTAATTACCTGGGTGTAGAACTGCTCGGCCTTCGCCAGGTCGCTGACCTGCAGGTGCACATGACCAATCCGCGTCTGCGGATCGATCCCACTCCAGGGCTCGAGCCTGCCTTTGAGCTCGAAGATGAGCTGGTCCAGGTTGAGGTGATCGGTGATCATCTCGATCTGACCGCGGTCATCGTGCGGCCACTCGCTCTGCGGCCGGTCGCGGTAAAGCTCAATCCCGTTGCCCTCGGGGTCCGCCAGGTAAAGCGCCTCGCTGACGCCGTGGTCAGCCGCGCCCTGCAGCTGATATCCGCGTTCGGCCAGCTGGTAGAGGGTCCGGGCAAGAGCGAAACGCGACGGCAGCAGCACGGCGGTGTGATACAGGCCCGGTCTGTCAGGATAGTACAGAGCCTCCGGTGATTCGAGCAGGCGGAAAAGCGGCTCGCCGCCGGCGCCAAGGATCAGATCCCCCTGCCCTTCAATAGGCGCCAGGCCTAACAGACCGCGGTAAAAATTACCCGCTTTTGACATGTCTCTCACGGTCAGGGCAACCGCGCCTATCCGGGTTCCGGCAGGGAGAAGCGGATTCATCGTCACCTCTAATCGCACCTTTTAATTAACCCAATGCTATCAGGATACTACAAAAAGTCAAACAATGTGATAACTATACGAATAATCTATGCGCATTAATCCCCCCTCACCCATTCCGCCTGCGCCGAGGCGGCCTGGGCGGCACCAGATCTTCTGGAAATTCAAGGTTCCAATCATAACGCGGGCTGCGCGACGGACGCTTATACCGCCCCAGATCGATCCGGCCCTGGTCATAATCGGCTAAAAAGCGGGCCAGCGCCAGGGTAACAAGCTGGCTGGCCGGCAGGCGCAGTTCCTCCGCCAGCCCCTTGATCCGCTCGCGCAGCGCCGGGGGCAGGTCATAGGTGGCGCGCTGATCGCGCCGCGCCTGGATCTTGGCCCGCTCGCGGGCCTTCTTCTCCCGCTGCCGGCGGGGAAGCATGGCTTCAGCCTGTTTCTGTTCCATGCCGGCAAGCAGGTCGGCCACAGCCGGGTCGAGCACCTGCCTCCGTTCCATCTTTCGCTCAGGCATCCAGCACCTCCATTAATCGTTGCAGCACCTGGCGGTAACCGCCTATTCGCTGGCGGTTGTCCACATAGCCGGCCATTGCTGCGCTTTCAGGGGCGTACTCCCAGGGCGTTTTCCCATAAGCGGCCGCTTCACGTACGCGCGTATCCTGCGGCACGGGCGGCCAGACGCGGTGATTGAAAGCCCTAACGATCTCTTTGAATTGGGCCAGCGTTTCGCGGGTTGTCCGGTCGAAGAAGGTCGGCACGATGCTGTAACCCTGGAAGACATGCCCGCGCTGGCCGACCTCGCCCATAGTCAACAGAATCTCTTTGACCCCGTCGACCGCCAGCGCGTCCAGGCGGGTGGGGATAATAACGAAATCGCTGGCCACCAGCCCATTGATATGCAGCACGTCCAGCGAGGGCGCCATGTCGATCAAAATAACATCGTAGCCGGATTCACGCAGAAGGTCGGCCAGAATGCTCTCGCGGAAATCGGCCAATGTGATCTGGCGTTTGACCTTCTCGGTGCGCTTGTCTCCCGGCAGAACGTCCAGGTTGGGCCGGGCATTGACCACCACCTGAGTAAGCGGCTCTTCCATCACAATCAGGCGGTATAGACCGGGCGACTTTTCCAGACCGAGGGCAAAGGCGGCGTGGCCCTGGGGATCAAGGTCGACCAGCAGGGTGCGGCGCCCCTGGCTGGCCAGGCCATGGGCAAGAGTCACCGCGGTTGTGGTTTTGCCCACCCCGCCTTTTTGATTGGCAAAAGAGATAATCTTCAAGATTCCTCGATGGCAGTTATGAAGAGGAGCGCCTGTTTTGACTAAATCGCTGCATTAATTTATCAAGGGTCACCCCTACCCATTATATAGGGTCGCCCCTGGCGCCGTCAAGGGGAGACCATTAGGGTCGCCCCTTGTGTTCACAAAGGGTCACCCCATAATCCATTGAGAACGTCCCCAAGCCCCGTTAGCCAGGAGATGGGTATATTGAAATCCTCGCCGCCAAAATAGCCATCAGCGAGTCTCCAGTTCAACATATCCATCTATAGAGTGTAACCGCGGTTACACTATCCCATCCGGCTCAACCGGGTATTGATCGCCCGGCCCAGCTCCTCAAGCAGGTTGAGGATCCCTTCCCCCTGACGGGATACGATGAGATCGCCGGCGATATCATCCAACGCCTGGGCGCGGCTGACTTCATCCAGGTCAGCGAGGGTGTTGGCAAACCGCTTGAGGAAACGCAGCGCCGAGCGGGAAGGATCGGGAATCGGCTGCGGCTCGCGATGTTCCCCTTTTGCTCCGCCGCCTCCGGGCTGGGCGGCGGCTTCCTGGACCTCATCGGAAGTAAGCTGATTCTGGATGCTGACTTTCAGCATGCGCTCCCATTGATCGCGCGGAAGGTTCAAGATTTCGCGGAGCACCCGCTCAGGGAGGCGGTAGCGGTCGGCCAGGTCAAGCAAGTAAGAAGGCAGCTGGAGGATATTAAGAAGCTGCACCATCCGCGGGCGGGTGAGCTGCATCACCGGGGTGATCTTCTCCCACAGCCCGACCGGCATGCGCTGCGACCGCGCCAGACGGAAGTAATCGTATTCGTCAGTCTGGTTCGGATCCGGCTCAAGCCCAAGCTCTGCCAAAATCAATGCAGCGACTTCGCAGGCCTGCTCGACAGCCGAGGGCGGCTCGGCGTGGCGGTTTTCGAGCACCTGACGCTGCCGGGTTGGGTTTTGCACCACTTCGACGCGCAGCAGCGGCTCCTCGGCGGCGTTCGATCCAACCGAACGCAGACAGGCGGCCCAGAATCGCCTTTCGCCGGTCTCGATCTGAAAAATGAATTGCCCGTTCCTTGCGGGCACCCAGGCGCCGGTGATTGGTTTGATCTGCCCGTGAGCGCTGAATGATTCGCCCATCTGCAGCAGGCGTTCGACCTCCATATGGACGGCGCTGTCGGTGCGGGCCATTTTCAACCAGGCCTCGGCTGCCTGGTAGCAATCGATCTGGCCGGAGAAGAAAGCCGCGCGGATGGAAGCGGGCAGCAACCGGCGCGGCTGGAAACGGTCGGGCATCATTTGGCTTGGCGGCAGTCGTTCGATCCGTTCCATTTGCATCGGCTGCGGTTGGCCGGCAGGCCTGGCGCCCGGCAGAACTCCCGGCGGCGACCCGGCTTCGCTTTCTGGAACAGGCTCAATGGGGAAATCCTCGAAGGCGCTGGCGCGCTTGCGCGTAGGGGGCATGATTAATTCCTCTCCATCACTGGTCTACCTGCTGTGGCCAGGTTTCTGCCAGCACTCGCTCGACCAACCCGGCGTATTCCTGCGTCGCCCTTGAGGATGAGGCGATCTGATCCGGACGGCGCGCGCGCGGCGGCTTGTATGTGAAAACGTCCATGTGACTCGAATGGGCATAGGCCAGATCGGACGATTTATGAATGGGCGGCAGAATTTGATCGGGGTAGCGCCTGGCCAGCTCAACCAGAATCTCCTGGACTTCACTGCGCTGCTCCTCGACCATGGTCGGCAGATATCCGAATATCTTCAGATCAGGCTTGAAATGAAGCCGCACCAGCTCGATCGTCCGCTGCAGTTCGCGCAGCCCGGACACCCCGAGGTAGGTGGTTTCAACCGGAATGATGATCAGGTCAGCCGCAACCAGCGCGTTGATCAGCAGGTCGCCGGTTGTTGGCGGGGTGTCGATAATCACATAAGCAAATTGCGAATCGAGCGCGCTCAGGGCGCGCTGGAGGCGGGTCTCATTGGCCATCAGCGAGGGCAGCACCCGGGCCGCTTCGACCATCGCCGGGCGGTTGCTTGGCAGGACGTACAGGTTGGGGTGGTGATCAGCGCGCTGGATCATCCGCTGAACTGAGGGCGGGGGGGTTTCGGTCAGCAGCGCGGGGAGCGCATACTGAGCCTTGACGGCATGCTGGTTGAACGCTGTTGCCAGCAGGGCATGACCCTGCGGGTCCATATCGACCAGCAGCACCCGACCGCCGCCGCCTGCCAATCCGCTCAGTCTCAATGCCAGGCCGGCCGCCAGGTTGACGGCGGTGGTCGTCTTGCCCACACCCCCTTTTTCATTTGCGATGGTGATGGTGATCGCCATGACGGGTTTGACCCTGAAAGTGTAACCGCGGTTACGGATTGGCCGGGAGAGAAAAATCGTCAAATTCGCTTAGAAATTCGAGATTTGATGCAATTTTTTCTCCCTGACGCTGCTCAAGCACTAGTTTAGCACAAAAATTGGTTCGAATCAATATTATTACCGTAATTCACCTTGATTAATGGTAAACTTACGCTAATTCTATTGTATTTTCGCTGAATTAGTGCAATAATTGTTGTCAGCAGGAGGATGTCCGCAATGGTCAGTCCGTTGCATGATGAGGAATGGCGGCTGGCGCGCCTGGAGCGTCTGGGTCTCAAAGAAGATCCTTTCAAGCTCTCCGCCGATCCGCGCTATCTCTACCTTGGCCCCGAGCATTTGGCAGTCTACCGCCAGGCGGTCGGGGTCATCTCGCGCCGGCGCGGATTGGCGCTGATCACCGGCGAGATGGGCATGGGTAAAAGCTCGCTGGCCCGGCGGTTGTACGACGTCTATGCCTCTGAGCGTTCGGTCGAGATTTGCTATATCCACACCGCCGCCTTTCGCTCGGCCATGGACGCCGCCCGGCAGATTTCGCTCGCGCTCGGACTTCCCGCCCAGCGCAGTTTCCAGCGCCAGATGGAAACCCTCGAAGAAAAAATGGCGTCCTCCTTCAGCGGCAACCGCAATGTCATCATTTTACTCGATGACGCCCAATTGATGGCCAGCGAAGCGCTGGAAGTCATCCACCGCCTTTACAATTTTGATTACGATGCCAAGGTGGTGCAGACCCTGGCATTCGGCCAGCGTGAAATGAACAGCCTGTTCGAAACGAACCGGCCGGTCAATGCGCGCGTGTTCGTCCGGCTGGCTCTGCCGCCCCTGACGCTTTCCAGCGCGCTGCAGATGGTTCTCTTCCGTCTGCAGGTGTCAGGCCGGCATGATCCGCTGATCGATGACGACGCTTTTGAATTATTGTATGAAAAGTCGCAGGGGGTGCCGCGCGAGATCATCCGCTTTTGCGCCCTGGCGACAGACTATCTCCTGCAGAACGACCTCAGCATGATCAACCTGGAGGTCGCGCGCGAGGTGACCAGAACATGAAAGCACCCTCCCAATCGCGTAACGCCTGGGTTCAGCTTTACGAAGCCCGCCGGATATTCGATCAACCCCAATCGCGCCCGCCGGGCCGACCGCCTTCCGTGGTCCCCCGCACCAAGGTCGGCCTGACCCTCTCAAAGGGTGAAATCCGCGAGCTGGAAGACTGGCAGGAACGGCTGAGCAATCTGCTAGGCCGTAAGGTGTCTATCGGTGAAACGGTCGGCATCCTTTCCCGTATTTGCACCGCGCGGCTGGCTCACCTCGGCGGACCCGAGCTGCCCGCCGATTTGAATCAACTCGTGGAATGGATGGTTAGTGGAGAGTAATTTTTCTTCCTAAAATTCCTGGAGTTTAGAGAAGAAATAATTAACTATGCGAAAATCAACGGGAAGGTCATCTGAACCATATCTCCACTGCCCGCCGCAAAGTTCCCGGCGCTCTATCCAAAGGGGGGGCCATGATGACCCCTCCCTGATCGTTTTTACGGAGGTGTAAAACTGTTATGACTGCCTTGGAGCCGTCCGTTTTCAAGCCGATGAACGAGCGCAAGCTCGTCTTCCGCGGGAAGGAGATTCTCACCGCGGATCTGAAAGACGGCAAGGGCTATGTTTCGCTTCGCTCGCTGTGTGAGGCATTCGGGCTCGATCAGCGAGCGCAGCGCCGCCGGCTGCTGCGCCAGCAAAGCTACTTCGCTCCCTACACGGCCAGCATCCTGATCACCACGGCCGGCGGGCCGCAGCCCACGCTGTGCCTGATGGCCTCGGCTGTGCCGCTCTTTCTGACCGGCGTCGAGCTCGAGCGCGTTCAGGATGAGGACACCCGCAGCCTGTTGATTGCCTTCCTCGACGAAGCTTATACCGTCCTGGCCGAGCACTTTGGCATCAGCGAGCGCGGGGAGATTATATTCCTGCGCGAATCGATCATGCGCATGGTCGCTGAACAGGAAGCTTTCGAGGAGACGCTCACAAAAAAAGTCGAGGCGGAGCTGGCTGAGCTTCGCCGGGCGCAGGAAGAAAAAGTGGACCAGATTCGGGTAGCCTTTGGCAACTTGCGCCAGCAGGTCACCCGCCTGGAAGCCCACGCCGGGCCCAAAGCCCGCCTGACGCCCGAGCAAATGGGCCAGCTCCGCCAATTAGTCGCCACCCTGGGTGGCTTATTGCAGGAACGGGGAGTGGCCAAGCCCTTCCCCGGCATTTACATGGACATCACTCGCCTGACCGGCGTCAGCCGCTCAGAGGATATCCGCCAGGAAGACTTTGCCGAGGTGGTGGCTTTCCTCGAAAAGCAAATTCAACGCCTGGTGGAAAGCGGGAAAACCGGTCAGCAGCAAGCCGGCAGGCCGGATCAGACCGGGTAATACCCGGCAGGGTGCGTGAATGGAGCAGGTCGTTCAGCCGCAATCGGCCAACACAAAAACACCGAGCTATCGCGAAGCCTGGGACATGGTCACCGGGCGGCTGCGCTCCGAGATGCCGCGCGCCCAATTTGAAACCTGGGTTCAGCCGCTTCAGCCGCTGGGTTACCGCGACCGGGTGTTTAAACTTGGCGCGCTGAATGCCTTCAACCAGAGCTGGGTGGAAAGCCGGCTGCAAAACCGGATCGCCTCCATCCTTTCCGGCATGCTCAACGAACCGGTGACGCTCAAGGTGGTGGTAGTCAACAGCTTTCACAAACCGGGGGCGGAGGGGGGAGGAGCCGAGCCGCTCGCCAGCCCGCCCGCCGATGCAGCCGAGCCTCAGCCGATTCCCGGCGAGTTAGATGAAGGCGTCCTGCCCGACGAAGAACCGATCAAAGGAGGACCGGTCAGCGCCCGCAAGCTGATGCTCCAGCGCGCGTACGGCACCCAGCGGGCGCGGATCATCCAGCCCGAGCGCGGTATGTTCGTCACCCTGTACTTCTTCAAGAACTGGCTGCCGCTGATCGGTCATTCTGCCTTCGCCGTCATTCTCGCCGCCCGTTCGATGTGCTACTGGAATCCTAAAACCGGCGAGCTGCGCAACAGCATCGAAACCGACATGGCCGAGATCGCAAAGCGCGCCTCGGTCAGCGTGCGCACGGTCAAGGACGTGCTCAACCAGGAGCTGGTCAAACGCTACTTCATCCGCTACACCGTGCGCCGGATGATGACCCCCAACGGGGTGCGCACCGCCGGCATTCAGCTCCAGGTGCGCATGGATGACCCGCTGACCCCCGAGGACCAGGCCGAATCCGGGCAGACCGAGAACGAATACTGGTACTCGCCGGAATTTGGCGGCGAAAAAGAGGATGATTCCACCCTGTAGAGTGGGGGAAAGAACCTAATTCAGCCAGGCAGCCACTCTGGCAGCGTCTTCGCCCACTTCGCGAATGCGCTGGACCACCGCCAGCTCACGCCGGTAGAGGCGTTTGAGTTTATACAGCAGATGGGCGGCGGTCTCTGCCTCGAGCAAGGCCTGTTTTTCGGCCAGCGGAACTTGCAGCAGCCAGGCCGCGGCATAAAGCAAACCGAGCGGATCTTTGGGCGTTTCCAGCAGGTCCAGTTCCAGGTTGAGCGATTCGTCGCCAAGTGAACGCAGCAAGGCCAGGTAGGCAGATATCCACGGCTGCAGCTCATGGATACCGCGGATCACGCTCAGCGTGACGGGCAGATCCATGGGCAGCAGCTCGACGGCGGCGGTCAGGTAGGGTTGTTCGCTGTTCACGGCGCGGATACGGAAACGCTCCTCGCCGACCGCGATGAGGTTCATCCGTTCATCCGGGAATCGTTCGACCTGGAGGATCCTCGCGGTAGTACCGATCAGGTGCGGCACGGGCAGAGGGCCGAACGCCTCCTGTCCCTGGCGGATAAATGCGACGCCAAAGGTTTGTTCCTGATCCAGGCTGCGCTGGATCATGGCCATATAGCGTGCCTCGAATATGTGCAAAGGCAGCAGCATACCCGGGAAAAGGACGGTGTGAAGAGGAAAGAGATTGAGGATTTGCATCTATCCATAACTTTACCCGGTTTTCTGAATGTTTTCCAGGCAGCATATAACGTTAGATTGAAACCAGGATATCCACCGGGTATCCTAAAATTTGGGATCAAAACACAAAAGCCTTCCTCTTGAAGTGGTAAGAGGTCTGACCAGTTAAATTATTGTTTTCATTACTCATAAAACCAACCCTTCTCCTGCCGCAGGTGATTCCCAATCACGGTCCTTTTCCTGCACAGTCCGCTCATCCGGTATACTATCCCCATGCTTATAATCGACGCATCCCTTGGCGAGGGCGGAGGACAGGTGCTGCGCACCTCTCTGGCTCTTGCTGCCCATACCGGAACGGCCATCCGCCTGACGAACATCCGCGCAAGACGTGCCAGGCCCGGGCTACAGGCCCAGCACCTGGCGGCAGTGCGGGCAGCCGCGGCGATCTGCGCCGGCGAACTGCGCGGCGCGGAGCTGGGCTCGACCGAGCTGGAGTTCCGCCCCGGCGCGGTCAGGGCCGGGCGCTACCGCTTTGCAATCGAAACTGCCGGCTCGGCATGTCTGGTCCTGCAGACAGTCGCTCTCCCGCTGGCACTGACGCAGGGAACATCAACCATCGCTGTTCGCGGCGGCACACATGTGCCCTGGAGCCCCAGTTACCACTACCTGGAACGGCAGTGGCTGCCGCATATCCAGGCCTTGGGGCTTCGCCAGCGTCTGTCGCTTACCGCTGCCGGTTTCTATCCCCGCGGCGGCGGAGAACTTCTTGCGACCATCCGCGGGGTCCATTCGATCCTGCCGCTCGAGCGCAGCCAGCGCGGCGATGTGCTGCGCATTCGCGGGCTTTCCGGCGTCGCCAACCTGGATTTGGATATCGCCAGAAGGCAAAAGCTGCAGGCGCTTCGCCGGCTGGAGCCGGTCTGCCGCGATACGAAAATCAAAAT
Source organism: uncultured Anaerolinea sp. (assembly GCA_964564935.1). Classification (GTDB taxonomy): domain Bacteria; phylum Chloroflexota; class Anaerolineae; order Anaerolineales; family Anaerolineaceae; genus Bellilinea. The sequence continues at coordinate 21,504 of CAZMCF010000017.1, forward strand.
TCTCGACCTGCCCTCGCCGGTGAAGGGCACTTTCATTCTACTCTGGGCAGAGTTCAGCAATGGACGAGCTGCCTGCGGAGCGCTTGGCGCGCCGGGCAAGCGCGCCGAGCGGGTGGCGGATGAAGCTGCCGACGAATTGCTCGCCTGCCTGGATTCCGGCGCGGCGATGGACGCCCACCTCGCAGACCAGCTGCTGCTGCCGCTGGCGCTGGCTCAGGGCGAATCGGCGCTGAGCACGGCGCGGGTCACCAGCCGCCTGCTGACCAACGCCCAGGTCATCCGCCTGTTTTTACCGGTGAGGATCGAGATCGAGGGGGAAGAGGGTCGGCCGGGCAAGGTGTGGATCGCGCCTGGGTAACTGGCCCGCACGCCCCGGTTTACCCGAATTTATTACGTCATTGATCCGGTGTTCTTTGCCCACGCACTGGATCACGATTGAAAAAGCAGCGAGGGTGGGTCGTGTCAGCAACCCGCCGACACAACCGGGAATCAGCCGTGTAGGTCGAGTCTGCGACTCAACGACAAAATCGTCTCCCGATACTGGGAGAGAAGGGGAGGCGCCTGTCGAAGTAATCACCAGTGATAATTACACCTCTCCCGTGAACGGCGGACTTCTCGTAAAAACAGCGCGGGCGGTAAGGGATGAGGCGCAGAACCAAATTTCCTTAAAGCCTATACCACTTCTATACCAAATCTAAATCACGATTTGCTATCTTCTCTCTGACAGCAGCGCCATACACGGCGTGTGCTATCGATTGCCGTCGGCCACTCCCAACAGCACCCATGGGGATTTGCATGGAGCACTCATTTTTCGATGGAGGTTCTTTGATGGAGAAGAAGCGTAAAAAAATCGGCAAGAAATGGATCTGGATCGTTGCGGCGGTGATGATCCTGGCTGGCGGGGCGGAATTCTTATTCCTTCGTCAGCGGGCGATGAATGCCCAAACGTTCACCAATTACTCCACCCAGGCTGTGAGCACCGGCAGCATCACCGGCACGGTCGGCGCAACCGGCAACGTCTATGCCCGCCAGTCCGTACAACTCAACTGGAAGACCTCCGGGATCGTCAGCAAGGTGTATGTCACCAAGGGTCAGAAGGTCGCTAAAGACACGCTGCTGGCTGAGCTTGAGCAGAGCTCGCTGCCGCAGGAGGTGATCAACGCTGCCATCGACCTCGCTGCCGCTCAGAAAGACCTGGAAGACCTGATGAATTCGAACACCGCCCGGGCAAAAGCCGAACTGGCGTTGATCCAGGCTGAACAGGCCCTGGAGGATGCTCAAAAGGAGGCGGAGAGCATGCTTTACAAACGCGCCAGCGACCAAACCATCGACATCGCCAGGGCAAACCTGATCCAGGCGGAGGCGGCGCTTGAAAAGGCAGCCGACATTTACAATTTAAATAAATCGCGTTCGTCAGATGACGTCCAGTACGCAGCTGCGCTGAGCTCCTACGCCAAGGCACAACAAACCTATAACTCGGCAAAAATGAATCTCGAATATGTGCAATCGCTGCCTGATCCGCTGTCTGTGCAGCAGGCCAACGCCGAGTTAGCGCTGGCCGAGGCGCAATACCAGGACGCCAGCCGCGCCTGGGAGCGGATCAAGGATGGTCCCACTGACGAGGACCTTGCCGCTGCCAGGGCAAAGGTGACCGCTGCCCAGGCCGTCCTCGATCAGGCTTTTATCACCGCCCCTATCTCCGGCACCGTGGTAGCCATCGAGACCCTCCCAGGCGACCTGGTCACGGCTGGAACCTATGCGGTTAAGATTGTCGATCTCTCGCACCTTTACATCGATATCTCCGTATCGGAGGTGGACATCAACCTGGTTAAGCTTGGCCAGCCAGTGGAAATCGTGTTCGACGCCATCAGCGATAAGACCTTTAACGGCGTGGTGACTGATATTGCCATGGAGGGCGCTTCTTCAGGCGGAACGGTCAATTTCAATGTCACTGCTGAGATCACTGATCCAGACACCCGGATCCTGCCAGGAATGACTGCCACCGCCAATATTGTCGTCACTCAGAAAGACGACGTTGTCATGGTACCAAGCAGCGCCATCCGCACACTCAACAACCAGCAGGTCGTCTATGTCCTGCGAAACAATTCCATCCTTTCTGTCGTTGTAGAGATCGGTGATACCGATGCAGAGGGAACCTCCAGCGAGGTCCTGAGCGGCGATATAGCGGTCGGCGACCTGATTGTACTCAATCCACCCAGCGCTAATAATGCGTCAGAGACGGCTGGTCTTGGCTTATTGGGCAGGCTGTTCGGCGGCCGGATGATGAACGGAGAAGCGAGAGGCGTGATGCCGCAGGGCGGCGATTTCCAACCGCCCGCCGGCGGCAATGGCGACGACGTCCAGGTACCGTAGGAGGCAGCGATGAGCGATTTTGTTGTCGATGCCCGAGGCATCACCAAGGTATATCAGATGGGTAAGGTCGAAGTCCATGCGCTGAACGGCGTGGACATACAAATCGCGCCAGCCGAAATCGTCGCGATTATGGGGCCCTCGGGTTCAGGGAAATCCACCCTGATGAATATCCTCGGCTGCCTGGACCGGCCGACCTCGGGTGAATATCTCCTTGACGGCGAATCGGTTGGAGAGCTGAGCGACGACGGGTTGTCACGCATTCGCAACCGCAAGGTCGGGTTTGTTTTCCAGCAATTCAACCTGCTGGCGCGTACGTCCGCGTTGGAAAATGTAGAGCTGCCCTTGCGTTACGGCGGGGTGAACGGTACGAGAAAGGAACGCGCTAAAGCCGCGCTGGAGGCAGTCGGATTGGGTGACCGGATCCATCACCGACCAAGCGAGCTCTCCGGCGGGGAGCAGCAGCGCGTCGCCATCGCCCGCGCGGTGGTGACCAATCCGGCGATCATCCTGGCTGACGAGCCAACCGGGCAGCTGGATTCGCGCTCCGGCGAGGAGGTGATCAATATCCTGCTTGGATTGAACCGCGACATGGGAACAACCCTCATCCTGGTCACTCACGACGCCAATATCGCCGCCTGCGCTCAGCGTATCATCAAGCTGCGGGACGGCCTTGTGGAGGGTAAGTCATGAACCCAATCCAGGCAATTCGAGAGGCGCTCAGCAGCCTGGCCATGAACAAGCTGCGCTCTGGATTGACGATCCTCGGCATTGTGATCGGGGTGGCGGCTGTAATTTCCATGCTGGCCATCGGACGCGGCGCCCAAAACCAGATCACATCCTCGATCAGCGAGATGGGCACCAACCTGCTCACTCTGTCATCTGGCAACTTTACTGCGCGGGTGGCGAATATCAAACCGCTAACCACCGACGACGTGGAAGCACTCTCAAATCAATCTGTAGCGCCGGATATAGCCGCAGTTGCGGCAGAGGTATCCTCCCGTTTTACCGTCAGCGCCAGCGGCGAGACCAGCACAACCCAGGTAAGCGGCGTGTCGCCAAAAAATGCGATCATCAGCAACGAAAAGGTGTCGGAAGGCACCTTCATCACCCAACAGCACGTAGATAAGATGTCTATGGTGGCCGTGATTGGCCAAACCACCGCAATGAATTTATTCGGGACGACCAGCGGGGTGCTTGGAAAACAGATCCGCATCAACGGTCAAATATTTAAAGTAATCGGAGTGCTTGAATCAAAAGGCGGCACCAGTCTTGGCAACCAGGATGACCGCGTTCTAGTGCCGATCACCACCGCTCAGAAGCGGCTGCTCAGGCGCAACCCCTCCAACCGGGTCGACCAGATCCTGATTTCGGCGACCAGCGCGGAATCGGTCGACGCTGCCCTGGATCAGGCTACTGCGATCATGCGCGCGCGTCATAAGATCGCTGCGGATGCCGCGGACGACTTCACCATCCTGTCGCAGGAGGCGCTGGTCAGCGCGGCGAGCGACATCACCGGCATTCTGACGGCGTTCCTCGGCGGCATCGCCGGGATTTCGCTGCTTGTCGGCGGCATCGGCATCATGAACATCATGCTGGTTTCGGTCACCGAACGCACCCGCGAAATCGGTCTGCGCAAAGCGCTTGGCGCCCGCAAGGTAGACATCCTCGGACAGTTCCTGACTGAGTCAATCCTGCTTTCACTGGCCGGGGGGATCATTGGGATCGGTCTGGCCTGGGTCATCACGCAAATCATCGTCCTGGTGGCTTCCAACCTTGGCACCACCCTGACCCCAAGCATCGGTATCGACGCCATTCTGCTGGCGACCCTCTTCTCCACTGCCATCGGCCTGCTGTTTGGATTGTATCCCTCCAATCGGGCCGCTCGATTGCAGCCGGTAGAAGCCCTGCGCTACGAATAAACCGGAAGAAACGGCATTGGAAATCACCCGAAAGGTCACGAATACCATGAACAATAAAATCAAGGTTCTGTCGGTTGGATTTTTCGTCATCCTGTTCCTGGCAGCCTGCCAGTCATCCAGCGCTGCCACACCGCCCAGTTTCGGAAGCCCGGGAGGGAGGCCTGTGGGAACGGTCGACCCGGAGACAATGACCCAGATCGCCTCCAACCCGCAGATGCAGACCCAAATCGCTGCCGGCGGCAGACCGGGGGGATTCGGCGCGCAGGCCGGGCAAATTGCGCTGGCAACCAGCGCTACGCCGTCGCCAGAACCCACCAACACCCCCGAGCCAACCGCAACTGTAACAGCAGAAACTTACCAGGCCGAGCAGACAGCCAGGGCGTACTTCACTGCGCTAGAATCCGACGACTTTTCCGCCGCCGTGGAGTTAGTTTCCGCATTCAGTAAGACTGTAACAGGTCAAACATCCAATGAGATAGTCGCCGCTTTGACGAAACTTAAATCCAGCGGTTGGGCATGTTCTAACTTCAAGATTATCGACAGCCAGGTATGGGATAAGAAGACGGTAATCGTCCACGTTACCTACTCCGAGACGGTTCAGGATGCCGAGGGTAAACCAACCGAAACCGTCAAAGATGAGCTCTGGCCAATCCGCCTGGAAGCTGGCAAGTGGCTATATAACTGGACCAACATCATCGATTACAAAACTCTGGTTGCGAATTCGCAGCAAGTCGGCGGGTTGACGATGAAACCGATGGAGTTGATCCGGTATACCGATAAAATCCGCCTGGTTCTGCTAGCCCAAAATGACACCAACGGCGCAATTGTGATCGGCACGGCGAACCAGATCCTGGCAACGTTCCACTTTGGTAGCAAGAGCGTGAATGCCGTACAGACCAAATACCTGTTCGATGCCCATCGCAGTTATATGGATGTATACATCGATGTGATAGGCCTCTATAAAGAGTTTCCTGACTCGGTGGAGATCGTCAAGTTCACTACCACTACTGCTGCACCGTGGTACACGTTTGGGCTGGTGGAATAATGTTAGTGCTATTGGCCAAATAGAAACAATCGATGTTCACGTCATCGGGAGGGTACGTCGCCAAGAGTGGAAATAATGCTGCCGGATCTGATGAACTGGTTAATGGACTGGGCGTAGAGCGGGTGATGATGGGCTTTCTTATGGCAGCTGGCCTCCGGCGCGGCGGTGGACGCCCACCTGGCTGACCAGCTGCTGCTGCCGCTGGCGCTGGCTCAGGGCGAATCGGCGCTGAGCACGGCGCGGGTCACCAGCCGCCTGCTGACCAACGCCCAGGTCATCCGCCTGTTTTTACCGGTGAGGATCGAGATCGAGGGCGAAGAAGGGCAGCCGGGGAGAGTGTTGGTTTCGCCGGGTTGATCAGGCCCGGTTGCCCCGGAAGGACCATAGAAATTCGGATTACCCTGAAACGCCCAATAATCCCTTTTTGCTGGATGGATGCTCTTCTCTCGCGGTCGAGAGAAAAGCGAGTGACAGTTGCACTTAAGAATGAATTGAATGGGTATTATAAATTGTACATTGGTCTAATTTTTTTCTTATTATCACTTTCACAATTCCAACTAGTGGGGTAATTATTAGGTATAAGCAGAAATATCTTAAAAGATGATTCCGGCTTATGGCTCTCGCAATTGGTGGACTGATTACATAATATAGTTGAATCATTTTATGTCCTAGTTTCGATTGGAGTAATACCATAGTCCGAAATTGTCGAAGGATTACAATGCTAGGATGGTCGTAATCGTTGTATGTTGCTGTTGCGATGAAGCATTCCTCTTTTACTTTCTTAATCGCAGGAGGCTGATATTGCGGATTTGATTCTTTCATCAATCTTATATAATTTTGTAATATTGAATACACCTTTTCTTCATTTTCTGGTGATATTCTAACAGTATATGTATGATTGTTCATATCTCCGGCAACTGCTCCCTCATAGAGTGTTTTTGTAGCTTCAATTCCAAGTAACAAAGCTTCAGTTTTTTGTTTGTTAATAAAAATGATGACGTCAATACCTGCAACTACTAATCCCACATTATTTCCAAAAATACTCCATGAGTTTTTATCGTAGATTATGGTCCTTTGCATGTAATCGTAAGAGGATTTATAAAAATTCTTCACTATGTTATACATATTATCAACAATTATATTTTCGAATTCTTTTCTTTTTGGATCGTCCATCGAAACTAAGTCAAGCGCCTCGGAAAAAGAGCTTATCGATTCGAGGATTTGCGGGGGTAGATAGCATTCCAGCGGCTATTCCCTTCCCTATCCATAAATTTGGATTGGTCGGGTCAATTTCTATTGACCTCGAAAAATAGTTAAATGCCTCGCCGTAATTACCACCGCGTAATGCCAAACTAGCTAAATTACCCAAGTGTTCTATTGCCTCTGATTTACGAGCTTTATTAACTAAGAAATTGTTCCCGCAATAATTACAGGTGACGGTAGTCATTCCTTCAGAGATAGAAACACGTCCTCCGCAACTAGGGCAATTAACAGGGATTAATTTCATAATGTGTCTCCTATTGATACTTGTTTTGAAGGAACACTCTTATTGTAAATTATATTTGTAGATGAATCTACGTATAAATTCAATATCCTGCATATACATTATTGCCAAGACTCATCTGGTTTTTGTTAATTTCTTCTCATAAATGATTGATAACCATTGAACCGTGTATTTATCCAGATTCTTATAAACCTGACTTTCGTGTATACTGATTCCCATGCAACGCCCATCATACAAGTTTATCCCCCGCCTTCTAATTCCCAGTCTCCTGGTCGCCCTGGCCCTGATTGCCCGGCTGGTTCCCGGCCCGCGCACCATCGACGACGCCTACATCACCTTCCGCTACGCGCGCAACATCCTCTCGGGCGAGGGCTTTGTCTTCAACCCTGGCCAGCGGGTGATGGGCACCACCACCGAGCTCTACACCCTGCTGATGGCCGGGCTGGGCGCGCTCGCCGGCGGACCAAAAGCCGACTTCCCCTGGATTGCCCTGCTGGTTAACGCGCTGGCAGACGCCGGCACAGCGCTGCTGCTGTGGCGCATTGGAAAAAAAGCCGGCTTTGAGCTGGCCGGGGTCGCCGCCGGGCTGGCCTGGGGAATCGCCCCATTTTCGGTCACCTTCGCAATCGGAGGGCTGGAAACCAGTGTTTACGTCTTCCTCCTCACCCTGGCGGTCTGGGCGTACCTCACCCGGCGCGGCTGGCTGACGGCGCTCGCGGCGGCGCTTTCTCTTCTCACCCGTCCGGATGCGCTCATTCTTCTCGGTCCGCTGGCTTTCGACTGGCTGGTGCGCGGATTCCGGCGCAAGGAGGAACGGGTGCGCTTCCGCGATATCCTCATCGCGGTCCTGCCGGTGGCGGCCTGGTTAATTTTCGCCACCCTCTACTTCGGCAGCCCCGTGCCGCACTCGGTCCAGGCCAAGCTCGGCGCCTACCGCCTGGGACCGGAGGAGGGGCTGGTCCGGCTGCTGCAGCACTATGCCACTCCCTTCCTCTGGCAGAACTGGCTTCCCACGCCACTCGCGGTGGGGCTGGGGATGGTGTTTTTCTCCTTTTTGTCCTTCGTTGGGATCTTCCGTCTGGTCAGGACCGAATCGCGGCTGGCAGCCTGGGCAGCCTACCCCTGGCTTTACCTGATCGTCTTCGCCGCCGCTAACCCGCTGATCTTCCGCTGGTATCTGACCCCGCCGCTGCCGGCTTATTTCTTCTTCATTTTTGCCGGGCTGGAAGATATCCTCCGCCGGATCGCAGGAATGCGGCGGGCTCTCCCGGCCCGGGCCTGGCTGCGCGGCTTGCTTGTCCTGCTCTTCTTCGCGCCGATGATTGGCGGGCTGCTCAGCGAGTGGCGTCTGCGCCTGGATCACGGTCCTCAGAGACCTGCGCCCGAGATGGCGTTCATCAAGCTCGAGCTGCTTTACCGCCAGGCGGCTGAACAGATCGCGCCGCGCCTGAGCGGTCAATCGGTGCTGGCGGCGGGCGATGTCGGCGTGCTGGGCTACTACACCCCGGCGCGGATCCTCGATCTGGTTGGGCTGAACTCGCCTGAAGCCCTCCAATACTACCCGCTCGACGAAAAATATTACGCGATCAATTACGCCGTCGCGCCCGAGATGATCCTCGATCATCAGCCGGATGCGCTGGTCATCCTCGAAGTATACGGACGGTTGGGGCTGCTGCGCGATGAGCGGTTCACATCCGCATACGCCCTCGAAGAAACCCTTCACACCGATATTTACGGCTCGCAGGGCATGTTGATTTATTGGAAGAAATAAGTTTGCCGGGAGGGTAGAAAAAACTCCCTATGCGCACTGCCCGCTGCCTTAGAAGCCTGCCAGGGAGGGGAGGGGTTCACGGCAGGCCAGCCATTCCGCCGGGATCTCAGCCGCAGACAGGGCAACGATTCCGCCGACAATGGCGCAGGTCGTGTCGCGGTCGCCCAGCCCGCTGACGGTCACCCAGAGCGCCTCTTTGTAGTGATCCAGGTTGTGGGCGGCTACCCACAGGCAGAAGGGGACCGTATCCTGCGCGCTCACCTGCCGGCCGGTGCCGAGTTCGCGGGCAGCCTGCTCGACCTCGCCCTCAGGGATGGACAGGGCGCGACGGATTCCATCCTGTGTCTCGCTGGCGGGAGTATGACGGATCACAGCATTGAGGAACTCGTTCCCGCGGGGCGGCTGTTCTGAAGCCGCCAGAGCCGCTGCCGCGGCGACTGCCATCGCTCCGGCCTGACCTTCGGGGTGAGCATGGGTGATTTCGGCTGCCAGGCGGGCCTGCTCTGCGGCAAGGTCTGGTTGAGCGTAGAAAAATCCGCCGATCGGCGCGGCCCGCATCGCCCCGCCGTTTCCGTAGGAGCCGCCAGGGAAGATGTTCGCGGCAACCAGACGCCAGTCTTCGCCGGCATAGATTCGACTGAGAACCTCGGCGGCCCCGCCAGCGTACCCGCGGCGACCGTCTTCGACGAAGTGCCTGGCAAAGGATTGAGCCAGCTCGTCCTGATGAACGCTGCCGTAGGTCAGTAAATGCGCCGCGATCGAGAGGGCCATGTGGGTATCATCGGTCCAGCGCCAGGGGCAGGGCGCCGTTTCCCGGCTCGATATGCAGCGGACGCCGTCCGGGCCGTAAAAAGTCTGCCCGAAGGCGTCTCCGGTCGAGAGCCCATCCAGGCTGCGCAGCATCCGTTGGACAGCGGTTTCATCCACAGCCCACCTCCTTTATTCATTCAGGTTAGAACTCTATTATAACTTGGGGGTGCAAGGGATTTTTTATAAAAGTTGTTGCTTAATTCAGGCGTAAATGTGCTAAAATCATTGCAGAGACAGGTTTATCAACAATCAAGCGGTGGAATCTACAGCCTGTCATGGATCTTTGCGGTCAAAGGATCCCTTGCTGAACAACCGGTCGCTTAGCCGCTTCAGGCCTCGAGTAGCAAGGTTTATACTGACATCCGGACGTAGGGTGAAGTTGCAATCCCCCGGCGACTTCACCCTATTTTTTAGAGGACAAAGAGAACACGCGCTTCCGCGTTCAGGTCGCGGTAAATGGCATCGAGTTGTTCGCGGCTTTCGGCTACAAACGAGACCCTGACTGCCAGATATTTTCCCCTCTGACTGGGACGGGTATCGATGCCGTCTTCGTTTAACTCTGGCACGTGACGGCGGACGATCATCATGACCAAAAAAGGGAAATCGTCCGCATCCAGGCCAAAGACCCGCAGGCGGATGTCTGTAGGGAATTGCATGACTTCACGGTTGGGGTCGAGTGACATGGATGTAACCTGCCTGGGATGTAGATTATAACAGGCACATTAATTTATTTGTTTTAATGTATCAAAGAGGAATTGGGTTAGTAGCGTGGGATGATCGCTTTGTCCTTGTCGATGTTTCTCACATGGTAGAATTACTAAATCAGTTTCCATTGGAGGGACAAATGGCGATTAGTGACATGCCAACTTTCATCCAGGATCATTATGAAATTCACGAATGGAGACATGCCTCTGCAATTCTCCATAACGACTTCCCTCAAGAGTGGGAAGATATAATGGATGTCCTCCAAGGTTTTCGATTATACAAGTCACATATTATGGTCGGAGGCGGGAATAAATCTCGCGTGGCGGAATTAATCGACAATTCCTTTCGTATGAAAGGTTGGGTAGAGAAACAATTCGATACAAGAATTTTTATTGACCAGGATGAAATTTATTCTCCAACACATCAAGTAGACGAGTACAAGAATAAAGTTGCTGTAGAGGTTGAATGGAATAATAAGGACCCGTTCTTTGATAGGGATCTGAATAATTTCCGTTTGCTATTCGATTTGAGAGCAATTGCGATCGGTGTTATAATTACCCGAACAGATGATCTACAATCGATATTCAATCAACTTGGTCGAGGCTCTTCTTATGGACAGGCGACTACTCACATGAGCAAATTGCTCCCAAAGCTCGAAGGAGGAGGTGGGGGCGGCTGTCCTGTTCTGGTTTTTGGAATTACAAAGAATTTATATGTGGAGGATGTATGATTGATTTTCCACAGGGAAAATTTGGCACGATACTGGCGGACCCACCTTGGAAGTTCGATAATCGCACTGGAAAGATGGCCCCTGAACATAAACGGCTGTTCCGGTATCAAACAATGACGAACGAGGAGATCATTAATTTACCGGTCAAGAAACTTGCATTACCTCAATCTCACCTTTACCTCTGGGTTCCTAATGCTTTGATCGCTCTAGGCTTGCAAGTAATGGAAGCCTGGGGTTTTACATATAAGACCAATTTAATCTGGTATAAAGTGAGAAGAGACGGCGGTCCTGATCGACGGGGAGTGGGCTTTTACTTCCGCAATGTCACTGAGATTGTCTTATTCGGTGTAAGGGGTAATTTGCGTACATTTCAACCCGGCAGAACCATGCCTAACATTATTGTCTCAATGAAAAGGGAACATTCTCGAAAACCAGAACAACTTTATTCGATAATCGAAAAATGCTCGCCAGGTCCATATCTTGAATTATTTAATCGAGTCCCGAGAGAGGGCTGGGTTTGTTGGGGTGATCAAACGGGAGAATACGAGCCATTAAGAAATTCATATTCAACCAGTACCGAGGCGCCCGGTTTATTCAAGGGGATATTCGACTCGGGGGGTGATGTTTATAACCACGACGAAAAGTGAATGAACACAGTTACCATCTACACCGACGGCGCCAGCTCGGGCAACCCGGGACCGGGAGGTTATGCCGCGGTGATCGTCCAGGACCGCCGGCAGCGTGAGATCTCCGGCGGTTTCCGCCTGACGACGAACAACCGGATGGAACTCTTCGCGGCGATCGCCAGTCTGGAAACCCTTGCGGCGTCCAGCAAAGTGCGCCTTTTCTCCGATTCCCAATATCTGGTGGAGAGCCTCAGGCAGGGGCGGGTTCGGGCCTGGCAGGCCAAAGGCTGGCGCAAGACGAGAAAAGAGCGCGTCCCAAACGCCGACCTCTGGCAGCGCCTGCTTGCCCTGCTGGAAAAACACCAGGTGACCTTCGAGTGGATCGAAGGGCATGCCGGCGATCCGCTCAATGAGCGGGCCAACCAGCTGGCGCAGCGCGCCCTGCTCAGTCCGCACCTGCCCGCCGATGAAGGCTACGAGCAAGCCTCCGCTGGCGGGGAAGTGGTCCAGTCTGGTTTGTTCGACCAGGCGGAGGAGGCGCATGTGGGAGAAATGGAGAACATTGACGCGTCTCTGGCAGAGACTGACGTGCCCAGCCGCAAAGTGACCCGGGCAGGGCAGCCTTGCCGTAAATGCGGCGCCGCTGTCGAGCAGCGCGCGCCGTCGCGAAAGGTGAAATCCGGACAAAGATATTACTATGAGTATTATCTCCAATGCCCGCGCTGCGGGACGATTTATCTTGTTGAGGCTGCTAAGAGGGGAAATGACTGATAATGATTATGAAGAAGTGCAGCGGTTTAAAGTAGTAAGAGTCGTTAAATGAGTCGTTAATATGAATCACGTGCAAAATTTGCATTCACGAGTCGTGCAGGAATTGCACGCTACTGGAAGGCAAATTTTGCCCTCCGGTTGCCTGAGTGCAATAAACTCGCTCGGGCCAGGTGGAAAAAGATTCACTCTGGGCAGAATGCAAGAATTGCACGCTGGGAGAAGAAGATCAGCCGCCAAAATGCAAAATTTGCATCCTGGCTGATCTGGGATTTATGAATTTCGTATAGCCTTTTAGTTTATTTCGAGAAGTATTTCACGTTGATTTCGGTAAAATCCCGGCGTGGCACTAACCTTGCACATTCCTTACAAAATTGAAAGGTCTATCTGGCCGATCCATGATTACCCTCATGGATGTCAGCATCGCCGCCGGAATCCTCCCGGTCATTGTCTCGTTCAACGCCCATTAGAGGTATACTTTGGTAGATCTGATTCGGGATATGGAAACCAAGATCACAGAAGCAGGCGCAATTCAAGAACAGATCCATGCGGCGAATACGCTTGCCTGGGGGTTGCGTTTTCAAAATATCCGTCAGGCAATCGCATTGACCAGAGATATCTGCTCCAGGATCAACCGGGAGAAAACCTTCGATCCTGCGGTACTGGCTGCCCTCGCCCAGTCTCAATATAATCTGGGGCGCTTCCTGGCTCAGGTGGGGGAGTATTCCGCCGCTGCGGATGCGCTGCTTGAGGCGCTCTCCCTGTTCGACAAATCCTCTCATCTCAGAGAAGTAATCCTTACCCATGCGGCTCTCGGCGGCGTCCACCTGTGCCTTTCCAACTACGCTCAGGCTCTCCAGCATACTCTCGAGGGCTTCGAATTGTTCGGCACCGGCAGCGACCGGGAACTGGAAGCCACCCTGCTCAACAACCTCGGGGCAATCTATATTCAGCGCGAAGATTACGGACGGGCGCTACCTTACCTGCTCAAATCGCAGCAGCTGGCCCAGGATGCTGGCTGTCCCGGGGTTCACGCCGCTGCCCTTGAGCTGATCAGTGGAGTCTATACCCGCCTGAACAACCCCCAGGCCGGGCTGGGATCGGCTCGCAAAAGCCTGGAAATCTATCGTGATCTGGGAGACCGCGGAGGGGAGGCGGCGGCGCTGAACAGCCTTGGCCTTGCCTGCCAGGAATTGCATGATTATCCCGGTGCGCTGGAAAATTACCGGCAGGCAGAGCGCATCGCCGGCGAGATCGAGCTGCCTTACGAGGTCGTCCGCGCGAAAGTCCTCGCGGCCTCGCTGCACAACCAGCGGGAAGAGTATGACCTGGCTGTCGAAACGCTTCAGTCGGCGCTCAAGATAGCCAACGGAATCGGGCTAACAGGCCACGCAGGCGAGATTCACAGGGCGCTGTCATCCACTTACCGCCTGATGGAGAATTTCCAAAAGGCCCTTTTCCATTACGAATGCTTCCACGCCAGCAAAGAGCAGATCGTCAACGCCGAGGCCGAGAGCCGAATCAGCAGCCTGGAGGTGCTCTTCCAGGTCGAGGCCGTTCGCCGCGAAGCCGAATTGGAGCAGCAAAAGAATGTCGCCCTCGAGCAGGAGATCAAAGAACGAATCCAGATTGAGCAGGCGCTGCAAGCGGCCAACGAGCAGCTCCAGGCGGAAATCAGCGAACGCGAGGCGTTGATCGCTGACCTGGACGCCTTTGCCAGGATGGTCGCCCATGATTTGAAAACGCCGCTGCAGAACCTCTCGCTGCTCTCATATCTGCTCCGCCGGGAGCTGGCAGCCTATCCCAACCCGGAGGCTGCGCTCAGCCTGGTCGAGCAGATTCAGCAAACCGGGATGAAAGCCGGCTCAATCATCAACGAGCTACTCACCCTGGCCAGCCTGCGCAGCGCCGACATCGAGTTCACCCCGATCGAGATGAATGCTGTGATCCAGGAAGCCCTGAATCGCTTGCAGCTGACCATCGACGAGCGCAAGGCGGAAATCCATCAGATAAACGAATTCCCTCTGGCGCGAGGATACACCCCCTGGCTCGTCGAGGTGATGGTCAACCTGATCTCGAACGCGATCCATTATGGCGGCGAGCCGCCCAAGGTTGACATCGGCGCTGAGCGGACGCCGGAAGGGTTTATCCGCTACTGGATCAAAGACAACGGCAACGGAATCAGCCCGCAGGATCAGGCCAGGTTATTCCAGGATTTCACCCGCCTGGGGGCTCAGCGCGTCGGCGGGCACGGTCTGGGGCTGTCGATCACCCGGCGGATCATCACCAAGCTCGGCGGAACGGTCGGCGTGGAGAGCACCGGAAGGCCGGGCGAGGGGGCAGTCTTCTGGTTCACCCTGCCTGCGTTCGATCCGCCCTCGGTCGGATCGAACGGGTTATAAAACCGCCAGCCGGGTTTGATTTCTGCCTGGTTCAGGATATAATACCGTTTCCGCGGCGCGCGGAAGGCTGCATCGCCGGGCGGCGGATATGTCAATTTTATCCTGAGGATGATCATGACAGAAAAAACCAACATCGTAAGCGACGGCCTGGTCGTCAGCCTGGATTACACATTAACCGTCGACGGGAAGGTGCTCGACGCATCCGGTGAAACGCCGCTGGAATACCTGCACGGCTACCGCAACATCATCCCTGGTCTGGAACGCGAGCTGGCAGGCATGGCGCTCGGCGAGAGCAAGGAAGTGGCCGTCGCGGCGAAGGATGCCTACGGCGAATACGATCCCGAGGCGATTTTCGAGGTTCCCCGGGCTCAATTCCCTTCCGCATACCGGCTGGAGGTCGGCGCGCCGGTGCAGGTGCGCACCGACACCGGCCATGTCATGACCGCTTACATCCACGCGGTTGGCGAGGAGAGCGTCAGGCTCGACCTCAATCATCCGCTGGCAGGGAAGGAGCTTTACTTCCGGGCGAAGATCGTCGGCCTGCGCGAAGGCACCCTGGACGAGCTGGCAGCCGGACGGGTGGGCGGAGCATCCTGCGCGTGCTGCGGCTCATCCGAGGACTGCAACGGCGACTGCGCTTAGATTGATTTGAACTGACAGACCGAGTCAACCAGTCCAGACCGCTCAGCCTGCCAGCAGGTCGGGCAGGATGGCTGCCCAATTCTGGATGGCTTCCCAATCGCGGAAGTCGCCAACGGGCATTTTCATCGCCTTTCCCAGCATCCGCTCGGCAAAGGAGACCTTGCTCGGGTCAAAAACGCCGGCGAAATCCGCTGAGGCTGCGGGAGGAACCGCTGCTTTTTGAGCGGCCATGCAGGCTGCGGCTGCGGCGCGGTTTTCCGGGGTATCCTGGAAAAGGGTGCTGCCGACCGTGAAATAGGCGACCGGCATCTGTTTTAAGGTTTGCGCGTGATCCTTGATAAAGGATGCCGCCGCCGGCAGTACAGCTCCGAACCGGATGGCGCTGCCAAGGATGACTGCGCTGTAAGAATCGAGCTGAGCGACCTGGTCAACCGGTTTCAGGTCAACGGACATGCCTTTGGCTGCCAGGACGCTGGCAATGGCTTCAGCCACGCCGGCAGTGGAGCCGCATTTGCTTGCATAGGTGACGAGCAATTTTCGGGTCATTTGTGTTGTTCCATTCATGGTGGTTGAGATCATGTCGATTTTCGGAGCATGCAGCGCCAGGGCAGCGCTCCCGCTGCACAGCACAGTGGCAGCGCCCATTCCGATCACGGTTTTCTTCATGAATTCACGACGGGTCATTGTAGATTGCGGTTTCATGGATTTCCTCTTTGATCTAAACTCCGTTTAATATAAGAACAATGTTCTCTATCTGGTAAAAAAAGAATCAACCTTTCGGCGCCATTAATTTCGCCATAGCGTGGAACACATCCAGGACGGTTTTCTCGAACTCCTCCCGTCGGGAGTCCAGCATATTGATCTCGATTATGCTGGCGCCGTGAGCGACGAACCACAGCATCATGCGGACATGCAGAACACTGACGCCCTCAGGCAGCTCGATCTCACCGGCCTCTATACCTGCCTCGATCCACCGCGAAAGTCCGGAAAATTCGGGATTGTTGATGATGTCGCCGAGCTCCTGAGGTCTGGCATATTGCGAGGAGAACATTAATTTGAAATGTTCGGGGTACGTGCGGGCAAAGCGGAGGTAGTTCATGCCGGCTGCGATCAATATCTCCATGGGAGTCTTGCCGCTGAGATCCATTCCGGCGTTCATCGCCCGCCTGAGCTGCCAGCCTTCTTCCCGGAGCGCGTCCAGGATGCTCTCTTTGCTGTCGAAGTATTGATAGATGGCTGAGGGGGAATAGTCTACCCGTTCGGCCAGCGCGCGGATGGATAAGCCCTCGACGCCATTTTCCCTGAGAATCGCCCGGGCGGCGGCCAGGATTCCCTGGCGGGTTTTTTCGTAACGCCTTTTACTTGGCGCAGGTTGGTCCATGACATCCTCATTTACTGAACAATGTTCACTTATTATACACTGTTTGTTTCCTGTGTCAAGGGTTTTGTCCTATCCGCAGGTGAGTCAACACAGCTCTCATTCTTATGAAATATGGGATTTTCGGCTAGATGCTGAAGAGAATTCCCGAGTGGGTCGATGACCGGGAGGATGTTGAATCGCTGCTTGCACGCGGGTACGGTCCGGATGACCGCCCGCCAGGGAAAGTTCGCGGAACCATCGCCACGGCGGGGGAAATCGCGCCGCTGCACGACGCGGCGGGTGTCGAAACGATCATCCTAACCGCGGAGAGTCGGGAATTTCAGCCGACAACGAAGGCTATAACCGTCTGAGCAGACGGCTACGGGAGCGCTGGCTGGATCAGCTGGAGTGGGACAGCGCTGAAAAGATGGCCATCGGTGTATCCCGCCATCTGCTTTCCAACGGGAAAAAGGCCGGCGGCGAGGCTTTGAGTAGGGGGTAGCGGAGAACAGCCGGCAGGCGCAGCAGCAGTACAGGGCGGGCTACTCCATGCTGCCGGCAGCGCCGGCCGGCCTGTATTAATGACGGTAAAAAACTGGTTTTCGTTCCTTATGGTTTTTTCCTGCAACGCAAAGAGGGCTCCCGATTGGCCGGGAGAGCGCTTCGCTGCCAGAAAGCGGAAGCGCGCAAGGACACTGGGGAGGTTACTCCAGCCCCCAGCGACGGCGGGCCTGCTCCGGGCTCATATCCAGCCCAAGCGTTCCGCCCGGGTTCATCAGGTTCTCCGGGTCGAAGTGGCGTTTGAGCGCGCGGATCACCCCCATCGCCGGCGCGCCGATCTGCTCCTCCAGCCAGGGCGCGGTCTGCTTGCCGACCCCGTGATGGTGGCTGATTGCCGCCCCGGATTTACAGATGGCGTCGATGATCGCGTACTGCATCTCCAGGTACTCGCGCAGGTTGTCGATGCGGGCGATGAAGATGAAATACAGGTTACCCCCCTGCGGGTAGGCGTGCGAGAGGTGGGTCATGCAGACCGTCCGCGGCCGGGCTTTGACCACCGCCCGCACCCGGGCGTGCACCTCGGGCATCTGCGACCAGGTCACCCCGCACTCGAGCGTGTCGATCAGCACGCCGTAATCCATCAGATCCTCGCGCAGGTAGGGATCGCGGAAGCGCGACTCTTCCCACTTGCGGATGATCGGCAGGATCGACACATCCAGCGCGCCGCGGCTGCGGGCAATGCGGCGGACGGCGTGGGCGACGCTGGCGGTGTAGCCGGCTGCGCCGTCGGCCGTGCCGAGCAGCAGGCAGCGCTGCATCGGCATATAGCCCAATGCCTGGAGGAGGCTGTCAGCCGGAGTGGCGTGCAGCCCGTACATGCGCAAGGCGACGTCGGTCTCCTCGGGGTCGGAGAGGCGGAAGACGGAGGGCAGGCCGGCCTCGCACTGGAGCGTTTCGCGGCAGGCGTCCAGCGCCTGTTCCCAGGTCTTGAAGAAGAAGCTGAAAATCCGCCGGCTGCGCGGCATCCGGCGGAAGATGCGCAGGGTGACGCTGGTTAACACGCCGAAGGCGCCTTCCGAGCCCATCAGGATCTGATCGAAGTCCGGGCCAGTCGCCGCGCGCGGATGGGGCAGGGTGCGCAGCACGCCGGCCGGGGTGACCATCTCCTGGGCGATGACGATGTCCTCGATCTTGCCGTAATAGGTCGAATTCTGCCCGGCGCCACGGGTGACCACCCAGCCGCCGACCGTCGAATATTCGAAGGACTGGGGGAAATGCCCGCAGGTGTACCGCCGCCGCGCGCCGAAGCGCTCGGGCGCCTGGTTGAGCGCCTCCTCGAGGGCTGGACCGGTGATGCCCGGCTCGACCGTGATGGTCTGGTCAGTTTCGTTGAATTCCAGCACCCGGTTGAGGTGAACCGACAGGTCGAGGGTGATCCCGCCCCTGACGACCTCCAAGCCGCGGGTGACCGATGATCCGCCGCCAAAGACGTAAAGAGGCGTGCGTTCCTGCACGCACCAGTTGACCAGGTCGAGAACCTCATGAGCCGAACGCGGGCAAACGACCGCTTCGGGCAGGTTTTCGACGATCTTCAGGCGCAGGCGCAGCTCGTCGATCATACCCTTGCCGTAAGAGGCGCGCAGCCGCGAGCGGACGTCGAGATGGACGTTTTCCGCGCCGCAAATCCGCTCCAGTGCGGCGATCTGCTCCGGGGTCAGCCGGGTGGGGCGGTCGATTTCCAGCGGTTCCAGGCCGAGCCAGCGCGGTCTGGCCAGGTCCTGGTCGCTCAATTCGAAAACCTCGCGCATCAGACGGACCAGACCGCGGTTGGGATGTTTATAGGCGGAAGGGTCGCCCCATTTGAATAAGGCGCGGTAAGAATTGGCCGGGATTTCACCCTCATACCAGGCGGGGGTTGTTTTGTTTGCTGCGCTCATGGCTGCCTCTCTAATCTTGGAAGCATATTTTTTCCTGACAGGATGTTTCTATCCCCTTCGACTCAAATGGTGGCCAGGACTTTCCGGCTGGATCAGACCCCCTCCCAAACCTCCCCCATTTTCCGCAATTGAAAATGGGGTAAGCCTCCCGGTTCATGCAGCAACCCCTTCGCCCACCCCGGCCGGCGCGGGGCTGTAGTAGCGCCGCCAGATCTCCGCGTAGCGCTCCACCTCTGCCTGCCAGCGGGCGTCATCCCAGCCGAGCTCGGCCTGGACGACAGCCCGGATCGGTTCGATCATATCCAATCCGCCGCGGGGGAGGAGGATCCCCAGACGCAGCCGGCGGAGGAGCAGGTCGTCGAGGTGGAGCACCCCGCCTGCGCGAGCGGCGTAGCGCAGCTCGGCCCAGGGATTCAACGTTCCGGGGATCAGGGTTAGCTCGTCGGGGCGGGTAGATGCAAGCAGGGCAGGGGTCTGGCTGCCGTACCGGCCGAGCAAATAGGCCAGCGTTTCTGCGGGCAGGTCGTCTCGCGGCTCGATTTCCGGCAGCGGATCAAAGACCGGCGAACGCCGGCGGAAGTTCAATTCACTGCCCAGGTGCGCGGCGGCAGCCTGCAGCGCCTTGACCGCCATGATGCGGAAGATGGTCAGCTTGCCGCCGGTGATGGTAATCATACCGCACTCATCCCAGACCACCGCCCGGCGAGAAACCTGCGATGGTAGGGCGCTGCCTGCCGGGCGGATCAGGGGTCGCAATCCGGCAAACGTCGAGATAATATCCTCCGCGCGGATGTCTGCCTTTGGCAGCAGGTATTGAAGTCCTTCAAGCATATATTCGATCTCGGCCTGAGTGGCGAAGGGCTCGCCGGATTCCCACTCGCGCGGGTGGTCCAGGTCAGTGGTGCCGATGAGGGTGGTTGTTTCCCAGGGGATGATAAACATGGCGCGGTTGTCGCGCGGGTGCAGCAGGCTGAGAGCCTCGTTCAGCGGCAGGCGCTCGCGGCTGAAGACCAGATGGCTGCCGCGGCATTTGCGAAGGCGAGCCGGTGCGTTTAACTGGGCGCGCAGCTCATCCGACCAGGGGCCGGCGGCGTTGATCACTACCTTTGCCTGGACCTCCGCGCTGCGACCGGTGGGTAGGTCGCGCACGCGCACGCCGCGAACCTGCCCGTCAGCGGTGCGCAGCAGCGAATCGACCGGCGCGTAGTTCAGGGCGGCAGCGCCGTCCGCGACCGCCGCGCGAAGCAGGCGCAGCACCAGTGCGGTGTCATCAACGGATGCGTCGATGTAGCTCTGTGCGCCTTGCAGCCCCTCGGCCCGGATCAGCGGACTGCGACTGAGGACTTCGCAACTGGAAAAATGGCGGTGGTCCCATTTGGGGACGACCAGGTCGTACAGGATAACGCCGACGGCAAATTGCCAAGCGTGGGTTTTCGCGCCTGTGTAGTGCGACCAGAGAAACGGCAGGCGGTTGACCAGGTGGGGAGCGGCGCGCAGCAGCCACTCCCGCTCGCGCGCCGATTCGCGGGTGACGTTGAACTGGCGCTCGCGCAGGTAGCGAATGCCGCCGTGGACCAGCTTGGATGAGCGGCCGGAGGTACCAAAGGCGAAGTCGTTGGCCTCCACCAGCAGGGCGCGCAGGCCGCGCAGGCTGGCCTCGCGCAGCACTCCGGCGCCGGTAATTCCCCCGCCGATCACGATCAGGTCCCAGGGCCGGTCAAGCTCCACCCAGATTTGTTCGCGCCAACCTTTCGGCCACATCTCTGCCTCCCTCCGCCCTTGAAATGGATTAACTCTCGCCGCGGGCGATCTGATTCCAGAAAGCGATCGACTGGACCATCACCTGGCGGGTGATTTCCTCGCCAAGCTCCGGGTCGCGCCTGCGGGCGGCCTCGAGGAGGGCGAGATAAAAGGTCAGCGAAGCCCGGCGGGCGGCCGGCAGGGCAAAATAGCGCAGGCCCATGACCGAATACAGCCCGCCAAAGCCGTTGAGGATCAGGGTATATACCGGATTGCCGGAGAGGACGGTCAGCCCGTGGTGCAGCCGCCAGTCTGCGGCGGTGTAATCGGCGGGAGCGTCAGGCAGGCCGGCGAGGGGCTCGAGCAGGGCGGCGACGTCCTGCGGCGCGCGGCGGATGGCCTGGGCGGTGTAGGCTGGCGCCATCACCCGGCGGACTTCGAGCAGGCTGGGGACGATATCGGCGGGCATTTTCTCAGGGCGGGAGACGATCGACAGCAGCACCGCCAGCTGGCCTTCGCGCCAGTAATCGCGCACGCGGGTCGGGTGGCCCTGACGGATTTCGAGCCAGCCGTCGCGGGCCAGGCGCTGGAGGGCCTCGCGAAGGGTCGGGCGGGTGACGCCGAGCAGGCCGGCCAGCTCACGCTCGGCCGGCAGGGTGGAGTCGGGCGGGAATTCGCCGCTGAGGATGGCCTCGATCAGGCGCGATTCGGCCAGTTCGGAGGGTCTTGCCGGGGGCTGCCAGTTCATGAGGGATTCCTTTGTGAATGGGGAACAAAGACTGGTAAGTGGTCTGACCAGTTAAATTCATTATAGACAACGGTTGCGAAAAGTCAATAGGGCGGCGGGCTTTGGCCAGGCCTGCTATAATAAAATGAAATGTTCATTCGGGAGGGAGCGATGGAATACCGATTTCTCGGCCGGACAGGCTTGAAAGTGAGCGAACTGTGCCTTGGCACGATGACCTTTGGGCGCGAATCCAACGAAGAAGAAAGCCGGAATATCCTCGACCGGTTTGTCGAGGCCGGGGGGAATTTCCTGGATACCGCCGACGTCTACAACCGGGGCGTTTCCGAAGAAATCATCGGGCGCTGGCTGCGGGATAAGCCGCGCGACCGGCTGGTGATTGCCACCAAAGTGCGCTATGCGATGGGAGAGGGACCGAACGACACCGGCCTCAGCCGCAAGCACATCCTTGCCGCGGTGGAGGGATCCCTGCGGCGGCTGGGAACCGATTACATCGATCTCTATCAGCTTCATTGCTGGGACGAGGTCACCCCGCTCGAGGAAACCCTTTCCACCCTGGACGGCCTGGTGCAGAGCGGCAAGGTGCGCTATCTGGGAGCGAGCAACTTCGCCGCCTGGCAGTTCCAAAAGGCGGTTGACCTGGCGCGCCTCAACGGATGGCAGCCCTTTGTCTGCCTGCAGCCGCTTTACAATTTGCTTGACCGCTGGACGGAGTGGGAGCACCTGCCGATGTGTCAGGCGGAAGGGATCGGGGTGATCCCATGGAGTCCGCTGCGCGGCGGCTGGCTGAGCGGGCGCTACCGGCGCGGGATGCAGGCCCCGCCGGAAGGTTCGCGGGTGGATGCGGCCACCCGCGCCGGCTGGTCGGAAAGCTGGCCGGCTTACGCCGGCGAGCGCACCTGGAATACCCTGGACGCGCTCTTCGCCGTGGCCGAGGAATGCGGCAGGACCCCGGCACAGGTGGCGCTCAACTGGCTGCTGTGCAATCCGGCGGTCACCGCGCCGATCCTCGGCGTCCGAACCCTGGCTCACCTGGAGGACAACCTCGGCGCGGCGGGCTGGCGGCTGACGGTAGAGCAGAAGCAGCGCCTGGACCAGGCCAGCGCGATCGAAATCCCCACCACTTACCGGATGATCGCGGACAACCGGCGGACCTGATCGTCATTTCCCAATAGAATTGGGAAAATCGCGCCAGGAAGGCGAAATCACCGTCCGGCCAATTCAGCCAAAAAGCGGCAAGATCGGATACAATTGAAAAAATCCGTCAGGCGGCCTGGCGAGGGCGGCCTGAATCATTTCACCAAAAGGAGTACTGAATGGAAACCGCTGAAGGAAAAACCGCTTACACAGAAGCCGACCTGTTCCACCGCCCGACCCGCCTGATGCGCATCGCTTCGATGGCCAACATCCTCTCCTGGGTTGTGTTGATTTTCGTCGTCCTCATTTTTGGCGTGCAGATGTTCTCATTGATCCGCCAGGTGATCCAGGTCATCGGGCAATACGGTTTCATGGACATTGCGCCGGCGTTCGTGACCCCGCTGATGATCCTGTTCGCCGGTCTGTTCGTGACCGTGATTCTGCAGGGATTATCGGAATGCATCTACGTGGTGATGGACGTGGAGGAGAATACCCGCAAGGCGTAATTTGGGGTCAAACCCAATCATTGCGTATAGCCATATTCGGGGCGAAGGCTGCGGAATCCGAAGTATAAAATGAGCCGCTTACCAACCCCCAGGATTTCTGCGGCCGCCCCCATTCGGAGCAAGGGGGCGGATTCCATCGAGGAGTGACCCTTGAGCGAGTCGCTGTTACCGTTGCTGGAATCCATTGGCCTGGGCTTGGGCGAGCTGGACGGACGGGTGGCGGTAGTCACCGGGGCAGGCGGGGGCATCGGCCGCGAGGCTGCCCGCGCGCTGGCCGCGCTGGGCGCTGCGGTGATCATCGCCGAAATCTCCGAGCGCGGGCGCGAAACCGAGCAAATGATTCGCGAGGAGGGCGGCAAAGCCCTGTTCGTCCTGACCGACGTGGCCAGCCAGGCCAGCGTCGAGCGCATGGCAGCCGCGGCGCGGCTCGAATTTGGCCCGCCGGATATCCTGATCAACAATGCGATCAAGATCTTCGCCGCGCCGGTGGAAGAGATGGACGCCAGCGCCTGGGCGCACACCCTGGCGGTCAACCTGACCGGTCCGTTTCTGACCGTCAAGGCCTTGCTTGGCGGGATGCTCGCCCGCGGCAGGGGGGTGGTGATCAACATGGTCTCGACCGAGGCGATGCCCGGCCTGGCGGCTTATATCGCCTCCAAGCAGGGGCTGGCCGGCTTCTCTCAGACGCTGGCCGCCGAGGTCGGCGGGCGCGGGGTGCGGGTGATCGCCTTCGCGCCCGGGATGGTCGATACGCCCGGGCTGCGCGCGGCGGCGCGGGTGGTCTCGGCGCAACTGGGGATGAGCGAGGAGCAGTTCCTGGGGATGTCGCTCCACCCGGCCTACGAGGGCCTGATGCCAGCCGAGCACGCCGGCGCGGCGGCGGCTTACCTGATTGCCCGGATGGCGGATGAGGTCCACGGGGAAGTCGTCACCGGGTATGAGGTGCTCGAGCGGGCCGGCCTGATCGAGCCGGCGGAGAGCCGTCTGCAGGGCTTCCGGGCGGAAAGCGGCGGAAGGGAGCGGCAGACCAATGCCAGGCTGGCCGAGATTGCCCGCCGATTCACATCCATGCTGGCGGAGACTGCAGCCGAATTCGAGCAGCTGCCGGTCTTCATCCGGCCTCTGGCGCGGCAGGGATTTAAAAGCAAGGCGGGGATGAGCCTGGCGGACTGGCAGCGCGCGGCGGAGGAGCTGCTCCGCGCGGCCGAATCGGCGGATGGCGAGAGGTTGAAAATCCTGGCCGGGCGGCTGCTGGCGCTGACCGGCAGGCTGAGCGAGTATCACCGCGGCGTCCCGGCCGAGACCGCCCGCTTCAGCAAGGATGAGGATTTTCTCCGCGAGGTCGAGCGGCGGACGGGGGAGCGGGTAGAGCTGATTACGGAGTTGGCGGAGGCGCTGGGTAGAACCGTATAGAAAGGCATCCGCCAGCCCTCGCAACCCCCCGCACTGCCGGCCCCGTCATGCGCACCCCTGGTGATCTCATCGCGTGCCGCCGCGGGGCGGTGATCTCCCGAGTGTCACCGCGAGCGAAGCGTGGCGGTCTCCCGATTGGCCGGGAGATTGCTTCACCGCCAGAAAGCGACGGTTCGCAAAGACACTGGGGGGCAGGCGCGGCGGCATCATGGCTGATCCGACGCTTATCGGCCCTAACTGCCCACGGCTGCTGCTCCCATAAAATTAGGCAAGATTGAGATTCCGGTGGAAAAAAGCCGGATGGCGGGTCAGCTCCCGTGCGACCCTACAATGGATGAATTGAGGATAGCACCACCAGTAGGTTGGTGGGCAAAGAAAATTAAATAGTTAATACACTTGCCGGTTCAGTTTCAGTAATTTGATGGACAGAACCAGATTGACGGTAGCTCTAACGGTTGAATTGGGTTACTCGGTGACGTGTAGGTTGATGGTTGAATTAAATAGATCCTTGTCGGAAGGATTTGGCGTCAGGGTTTGGCCATCCTCGTCAATGCATCCATCAGTTATTGGAAAAGATAACCACACATAGGTTTCTACTATGTAATCGCCCGGGTCAAGGCTGGCAATCTCGTATTGCCAGCGAACAATGTGGCGTGGTGTCTTGTCTCTGCATGCGGGTCCGGTAAAGGGACGAATTGCTTCCCAATATTCGTTGGCTTCTTGCGGGGAGACATGGATCATCCAATCTGTAGCGTCAACCTTTGAAATGGTAAAGTCTTGTTGGCAGGACAATAGGAATGTAACTACCAGACCTCGCGTTGCGGCGAGCCATTCCCAATAGAAGGCAATTGGATGGCCAGTGCTTACGGTTATTTCGCTATCACGTACTATTCTGATGTATTCGGTATTGGATTGTGCATCGGCAGTAATTGGGAGAGCGAGAACGAGAAGCAGGATCGCAATGGCAATGCGTATCCTTCGTGACATATAGAACCTTCCTTTCTAAACTTTTATCGTACTCGGACATTTTTAGGGCGAGATTGCTGCCCTATTTTTTTATTCAGACCATAAAATGCTGTAATCAGGTTTTAATCTAAACCCAGGAATGAAGACTATATAGCTAAATTACACTGTTGTCTTGTATATACAACCGGTATTTTTAATATCCATTATATACAGATCAAAGCTCCAGTCAATGGAGTAATTTCATCATGAAATAGCCGTCGTTGATTAATATGGAGATACGCATGGATATCTAACACGCCCATATCTTCAATACTTCCCCTTGGGAACTTTGGCACTGCGGATTGTGTTCCGATGCAAGCCCGCGTTTGGCCGATACCGTTTAGTCGTGAACTTTCATAACTACCTGGATCATGATACAGACACTCTCTTATAGAAAATCCATTTCCTGTGTCGGCCCCAGCTTGCCTATATCCTCTTGAAATTAAATAGAACGTGTGGTCATCGTGTGTTCTTTTCCGTGAATTGGTGGGTGCAACCATCAAGAAAGGGAACGATGACTGTCTCGCCAATTGCTTTTTACAATTTACATGAGTCATTATCACCAGTTATTTAAAACCAAATGCTACTGAATGTTCCTATTTCACGAAAATCCAATAAACTGCGCGATCAGACCCGCGTGGCTTTCCGCGGCAAATTTAATTTGTCTCTTCCACACATTGAGAAATACCTTCAGCTGGGCGCGAACCTGGCTGGGTGCAGGTTAATGCCTGGGGTCGAAGGAAAATGCCTGCAAACCGCAGCGGATCTTGCCAGTGATCACCTAGCCATTCGAAGGGTCAGGCGCCGGCGGTGTCAGGCAGATTGTTGAACGAATTTCTCTACGAATTCGTTGAATATCCCGGGTTGCTCGAGATTCATTGCATGGCGCGCGGCGGGGATCACCTCGGCTTTAGCCTGCGGGACGCGGCGCAAAATCTCTTTGGTGTGATCAAAAGCATTCTTTGGCTCGAGCTCTCCGTTCAAAATGAGGGTAGGGCAGGTAATTTTCTCTAACGGCAGGATGTTGAAGCCGTAGATCGCTTTCCAAATCTTTAAATACTCGCTTTGATTCATCCGAAGCATGCATTGCTCCAAATACTCGTAGGCGGCTCTGTCGTGGCTCAACCAGTCCCTGCCCCTGGTGAGGCGGGCCAGGAAAAAGGAGAAACGGGTGAAACCCTCGACTTTCATCGTCTTGATCGTCAGTTCCATTGCCCATCTTGGAAACAGGACGTCGCATAACAACTTCTCGACGATCGTCAATCGGATTGAGACAGCAGAGCTGACCAGCACCAGGGCTTTGAGGCGTTCTGGATTTCGAACGGCAAATGCCTGGGCGATACTCCCTCCCCATGATAACCCGCAAATGACGGGCAGACGAATATCTAAAGCCTCGAGCAGAGAACTGAGATCCCTGGCAAATGTTTCCATGGAATAGCTGCTGAGATCCGAAGCCCCCGTTTTCCCGTGGCCGCGCAGGTCATACCGCAGCAGCCGGTGCCTGGTCGAAAAATACTGCCATTGAGGTTCCCAAATGTCCGAATCGGCGAAGGCGCCGTGGATAAACACCAGGGAAGAACCATCCCCCGTTTGCTCATAATAGTGCTCCGAGCCGTTGATATGGATTTTTGGCATTTTTAGCGATCCACTCTGTCGAACGGTTCGGCTGGCACGCCGCCGTGCTATGCAGGACTTCCCTTCTCACCTACCACGAAATTTACGCAAATCGAGCCGGTATACCCGCGCCGAGGGTGGTCAGGTGCAAACGATGTTGGGCGGCGATTTATTTTTAGTAACGCAAAATCAGTGCAATGCGTTGATGTGTTTCGAGCTCTCCATTCTCTAAAAATACGACTCGCCCTTGTTTGCTCAAGACCGTTTCAATGATTTCATCTACTGCGTCATCTATGACATCAGGCTCAGTAACATCGTCCGCAGGCGTCAGATGCCTGCCGGTCTCGTCGACTTTTGCAGGAAAATGAAAATCCTTTTCAACCAGAAGAAGATGTCCACGCCCTTCATTAGCCAAACGCCACACTTCGCCGATGGTAGAAGCAGATTTTCTTTCACCAACAGCCCTGTCAAGTTCAGATAAAACCTGCTGGCGTTGTTCAGCGAGAGCCTCTTTGACCCGCGGCCAGATGAGTTTGCCTAATTTTGCCGGGGAGGTTTTATCGTGGCTTCCTTGTAGAGCGGTCAATACCGAATCTTTATATTCGGTTACTTCCTTGAAGAAGGCTAAAAAGCGATCGACGCCAACAATGGCTAGCGGTAAAGGATCATCTGCGAAGAACGGCTTTAGGGCAGTATCTATTTGACGGAAAAACTTACGGTGATATTCATCACGATAGGCAGATTTCTTGATTCCAAAACCGCCGGGGAGTGGTTGTTCTCCACCAGGTCCTTCATGCGTGATAGGGAATCCACCATCCCGAATTTCAATCAAATCGTCGCGAGTGGCTTCATACAAACGGGTCGGTTTTTCGCTTAAGGCAAGCACCCAATAGCGCGGAGTGCGATTCATGGCAAAAACCAGGTCGCGGGTTAGAAATGTCTCGCCCACATGTACGCGTTCTTTCATGGTGAAAGGAAGTCGAACGGCGCGGGCAAAATCTCGATTGACAAATAAAGCCAGTCCGTCTAAAGTGTTACGGTAGTCAATTTCCTCTGTCAGTTTATCAAGACGGTTTATCAAAGCCGCAATATCCCGTTTGCCGAATTCCGTAAGTAAACGATTTGCCGCCTGTTCAACCAGATTCTTGACTCGAATTGGGTCCTGGAGATTTTCGGGCGATGTTCGATGCGTAGGTAAAGTGATCGTTAACGATGGATAGCCGCTGATTTGTTGCAGCAAGTGGATTTCATGTCGATTCATGTTTTTCCTTTTTATAGTCCTTGTCTTTCTTTGAAATATATCATGAATAGTAAAGCTATCGGCACAAAAACAATACACCAAAACAGTAATATATAACTTCCAATATCATTTGTCTGACCGCTTGGGGATAAAAATATCCCGCTTATGATTGGTGCGGCAAATGTCGGAATCGCAAGCGCTCCATGAACAAAGCATAACGCTCTTAATACTTTGTCCCTTGCTTCTACCAGTGCAAATCCAGCAGCCAAAGTGGACAAACACAGAAAACCATAGCCTAGCATGTCCATAGCAAAGGTCGGAGAACCAGGCGTGAAATCAAGAGCCCTCAAAACTTCGCCTGACAGGTTAAGGGGATTGAATGCGACAACGGACAATTGAAGAAAGTAGTTGCTCATGCAGAGAGGGGCATAAATAACTGACGACAACAATGCAAGTAATCCAAATATCTTTAGTTGTTCTCGTGTACTATCGTAGAAACAAGCCATCATAATCACAACACTTATTGCTAATAACAAGCTGGCAACATACCCAAGGTTTTGATCAAATTCTGTATGGAACAACAATCCCCAGATTAATGAGAAAGCGAAAACCACTGTCTCGATCGCAATAGACAGTGCTGCTGCTCGACCAATTATGGAACTGAAATTCTTATTCATGGCATTCTCCTTTAAAAATATATTGTAAGCCCAACGGCTCGCGTTTGCAGCTTTCAGGCGGGCTGGGATAATGCCTGAGAGCAAGAAAATCCCTAAGCCAGGAAAATGCCCGTAAGTCGCGCAGACTCCCACACGTCGGCTGCACGCTTGGTTGGGCGGTTTTTATTGATTGAAACCGCAATTGATTACACAACCTTTTTCGGCGGCAATTTGTTTCATAACATGGACAGGTGGCAATGTTTCCCCAATCCATACACCGGCAGGATTTCCACCTTGAGGGCTGTCTGCAAAGGCTGCTCTTCGATAGAGTGTTCCAGAATTCATTCTGTTTCCTTCCTCGGCTCGAGGATTGAAAAGACGTGTTGACAGCAGACCTAAACGTGTGGCTTGTATGCAACCGCGTCAATTTCGACCGCAGCCTCACGCGCTAATTCGGCTCGACCAACCGTGATGCGCGCAGGTGGATCAGCACCCATCACTTCAAGGAACACCTCATTCATTTCTGAAAAAGTCTGTATATCAGCCAGAAAAACGCTGACTTTCACGAGATCGGACAGGGAGGCTCGGCATTTCTTCAGAATGAGACTGATATTCTGAAGAGCCTGAGCGGTTTCCGCTCTTGTGCCGCCCTCTACAAGGTTCATTGAGCTTGATTTTGTGCCCAGTGTTCCCGAAACAAAAATAAAATCCCCCGCAACCACTGCATGGCAAAAGGCAGGGAGACGACCGAGGCTAGATACATTTACTTTCTTAATATTCATATATGATCTCCCGAGAAGATACTTACACACCTGTTATCACATCTGTAATCATCAATTACAACTGCTGGAACCAACCGCCCAACGGTTTGTGCTTCACCTGCGCCGCGAAGCAAAGCGGGGCGGGAGGCGGGGCGCTCTCCAGGCTCTCACAACCCCCAGCCCTGGTTGCCCAAAATTGCGCAACTCTGGTGGTGTCACCGCGAGCCGCCGTAAGGCGGCGCGGCGGTCTCCCGATCGGCCGGGAGATTGCTTCGTCGCTGCGCTCCTCGCAAAGACACTGGGGGCATGGCGCGGCGGCCTCTCGAGTGTCACCGCGAGCCGCCGCAAGGCGGCGCGGCGGTCTCTCGATTGGCTGGGAGATTGCTTCACCGCGAGAAAGCGGCGGTTCGCAGGGACACTGTGGGGCGCGGAAGTCTCGCGACTCTCACAACCCTCGACCGCGTCTCATCCAAACCTTGTGCGGCGTTCTCTCAATGGATTGTTCTCTCATTGCACGTTGATATTAACCGCCTAAGCTTTCATTGGGGACCGCAATGGACACATGCAGGTGAACCATCTTCCAGATCATATTCTCCCTGTGGAAAATACGGGTATGACGCACCGCCAGTTCAGCGCCATTTGGCAGTCTGACCGTGACTCGGTCCATGCTCCACCCCACGCTTCCTTCGGAATAGGCTTTCAGGTTCTGCACATCAATATCTACTTTGCTGGAACTTCCTGCGTTCATAAAGGCTTCGATGGAATCGCGATCTTCAAACCACTCGTTTGGATCATTCCCGATGATGGTTACACCCTCTTCGAGCGAGTAAAGTTCCTTGATTGAATCGGCCTGGACGCCGAGATCGAACTTCCCATAATGCTGAAGAACCAGGTTTTTGAGTTCGTCACAAGGCTGCATGGCGTTTTCTCCCTGTCGGATTCATAACAGTTGCTGAGGAATCCCCCATCGGTTGGCGCTTCGCTGGCGGGGCGCTCGGATCATACCGCCAATTGGAGGACATCGCCTTCGACCTGCGGGTAGATCTGGTCAATCTGCGCCTGCAATTCCATCGTGCGGGCGATGGCGGCGGCGATGTGGATGTAGCGCACGGGGTCGTCCATGCGCCGGCCTTTGCGGTCTTTCAGGTATTTCTCCAGCACCTGATAACCGCCGATCTGGTACTCCCACATCTCCGGGGTGACGCCTTCGAAATAATTGTCCGGGTTGATCTGGACGCGCTGCTGCGCGGCGTCGTAGCGGACGGTTTCAATCCGGTCATCGCCCCTTCCCTGGTATTTGATCAGGGGCGCGTGCAGACCGGCGCCGCGCAGCAGGTGCAGGTCGATCAATTGCTGGCCGAGCGCAGCCATCTGGCGGAAGAGATCGGGATCGGCGGTAAAGGGGACGCGGGGGAAGTCGATCCGCAGTTCAGCTGCGTAACGGGCGCGGTAAGTTGGGCTATAGAAAACGGCGTAGATGTAGGCCAGCACCTCCTCCGGCGCGGGGGAGAAGCCGTAGGCGGCGGTCAGTTGGGGCGGCAGCCGTTCGGCCAGGTTGGGTTTGCGTTCCTGGTGAAACAAGTCCGGCGCGTCGGTGGAGGGGTAGAGGTAGAGGGGGAAGCAATAATCAATCGTTTTCAACGATACGGCTACGTGCTCCACAAGCTCATTTGCGATAAATATGTGTTGCCATGTGCCTGTATGCTCAACCCGCCGGGGAAGAAGCAACGCCCGATTCTCTCCGGTCAGCATGTGTCGCATGACTTCGGGGCGGGGCATGCAGTGGAAACCGCGAGAGCGTCCAGTGTAGTAGGTGTGGCGAACATCAAAGGGACGGTACAAGATAGGCACAACGTTTTCCCGATGTGGTCCCCCATCGCGTTTCAAGTCCTGTTGTGCAAGTAATACTTTCCAATCGCGTGCGTCTTTTCCTAAACGATAGGCCTGGCGTGCCAGGTCTTCGTCCATGCGGCTGAAATTCAGAACCGTCGTCCAGGCTTCATCTGGCGTCCAATGGATGGTGAGGTGATCTCTCGCAGTGACGATGCCGACGCTGTTGACGGGGAAGATATCGTTGACGCGCGGCCAGGCGAGATAGGCCTGCAAGTTCTGGGTTGTGTGGGGGATGAAAAAGTAGAAGGGCGATTGGGGCGTGATCGACTGGTAACCGGCCGTGTCCAGCCCGTGGGTCTCCAGCCATTGGTACTTTTCTTCGCGCAGGCCGTAGAGGTCCGCGTGCTGGACGCCGCGCCGGTCGGGGATGCCGTGCTTGACGAACAGGGCAATCGCTACGCCCTGGCGAATGTCGAAGACGTTTTCATCGGGGCTGCCGTCGGGGGCTGTCTCCCGCTTGAGGCTGTTGCCGTGCAGATCGAGCAGGTAAATTTCGTCGAACGTTTTGAGTAAACTCTGGCGCATGCCGCGAAAGGTGGGGTTGTCCAGATAGCCGTGGTTGGTGATCATGGCCACAATGCCGCGCCCGGCCCTGTGAATCTTCCACTGGGCGAAGCGCAGGAACTTGACGTAATCGTCCTGCAGCCATTTGGGATTCCTCTCGCCGAGCGGCGCACCGTCCACGCTGTAGTAATCCTGCGCCCCGTCCAGTTCGGTCTTGAGCAGGCGCTCGGTCCACTGGTTCTGGTTGGCCGAGAGGCCGGAATAAGGCGGATTGCCCAGGATGACCAGAATCGGCTCGTTCTTTTTGATCTGCGCAGCGTGGCGGCTTTCCTCGGAAAGCGATGCAAGGCCGGGGACGGAAATCTGCGCCAGGTCTTCCATCTCCAGCGTGTTGGTCAGATAAGATTGGAAGCGTTCGCCGTTGCGGAGCGGGACGCCGAGCGACTCGAGCAGGATGCCAATTTTCATGTGGCCGATGGCATAGGGGGCCATCAGCAGCTCGAAGGCGTAAAAGTGCGGCAGGATGTGTCTGCGCAGAAGATTGGCCTTGCCGCCCTCGCCGTATTTGGAGGTGAACTCCGCGAAGGCCAGGCGGATGGCCTCGGCGGGAAAGGTGAGAGTGCCGGCGGCAGGGTCAAGCAGCGTCACCGAAGGGTCTGCCAGGCCGTCGGCCAGGCCGAAGCGGGATTGCAGCAGGTTATGGACGGCGCGGACGATGTAGCGCACCACCGGCTCGGGCGTGTAATAGACGCCGCGCCGCTCGCGGGTTTCAGGGTCATATTCGGCCAGAAAGGTCTCGTAGAAGTGCAGGATGGGGTCGTCGCCTCTGCCCTGCCGGTAGTATTGCTCCAGGATGGCCTGAACGTCGGCGGCGTTCAGGACGGCGGCGATCTCGTCCACAATGACTTCCATCTGCGGCGAGGGTTTCCCCAGGGAGATGAACTGGAAAACGTCGCGGAGGATGCCGATGGTCGAAGGGATGAGCGAATAGGCCAGTTGGCGGTTGAAAGTCCCCTGGGCGCGGGTGCGGGCGGCAAAAAGACCGTAGGTCACGGTCTGGGCGTAGAGATCGGCAAACTGTTCCTCGGTCAACCCGGCGATGAGGTACTTCTGGAAAGCCTCGTAGAAACCATAAATTGGACCCTGTCCAAGGCCAAGTTCGGGACTGAGGACTTCGTCGCGCAGAAAGCGCGTCCGCCGCGCCAGCTCCACCGAGAGATCTTCGGGCGTCAATGTGGGCGGCAGGGCGAAGGAGAAAAAGGTCTCGAATAAATACGCCAATTCCTTGACCTGTTCTGCCGGCGGCCTGACTTTGAGCTTCTGGGCGATAAAGGGGCGGGCCAGCAGGGCGCGATCTATCCGGACGCCGTTGCGGTACAGGCGGAATTCGTAGAAGTCGGTCAGGATGAGGTTAGGGAAAGTGTGCAGGTAGCGGCGCAGTTGTTCGGAGTTCTCGCGCGCATCGAGGTCTACCCCGGGCGCCTTGGCCTCGATGTAGCCGATCACCTGATGCGAGCCATCCCAGACGCGGAAGTCGGGGTTACCGGCCTCAGTTTGCTTGGGCAGGACGGTGACCTGCGCGGTTTTGCCTTGCACCTGAGCGAGGGCTTCCAGCAGGTCCTTCAGGGCCGGGTAGTAACTCTCCTCGGTGGCGTCGCCGCGCTGGGTGAGGTCAGCGATGGAGTGGAGGTAGGAGGTCAATAATTTATTCACTCTATGTTGACTAATTTGTAGCTGAGGAATGAAGCCTTACAGCTTGCATTAAAGGCATTCAGAGGCTGTCTGCTGAAACCGAGATTAGCATTATGAATTTACACCTATCTTATGTTCGAAAGGGGACAATAGGACATCACTCGAGAGTTTTTGGCTTGGGAGATCTAAAGGTGTTGCACTATTTGGAACTGTTGGATACATCTTTATCTGCCAACTAAATTCCAAATCTTGCCAATTACCCTTGGCAGTTAAAGTGCCTGTACTTTCACTCATTGAGATATCCCCAAATGTATTAAGGCGTAACTTTGATATGGTGTCCATTGCTTTTTCCTAACCGGAATTTGACTTGGCAATAACTTCTTTACGTTTTACAAACTTAAAACCTTCACGACGTGTTATTACCGCAACATCTATTGGGCCTCCGACCCCTCTTACTCCTATTGTTAATCTTTGCCCTTGGCAAGTCGTCATGATAAAAAAAGTCGCCAAATCAATACAATCTTGTAAAGCCATTGCTTGAATTGGGATTAGCAGTTGTAAGCCTTGCCTGAGATCATTATAAAGTAAGTTGGCTTGTTCTGTATTAATTTTAAGTTTGTCGATTACGATTTTCATTAATCTTTCATCAAAACCCTGAATTAGTCTATCAACAATTTGGCGTTGGCCACCCCAAGTAATACCAAATTCATCTTTATCATGTTGAATCTTAGGTTCAGGAAGTCGAGGAATTTCAAAAAGGTATACTTTTCCATATGGTTCACCCGTGTCAAAGCCACCAACCACAAAAGTCATATTTGGCCCATTATATTCATGAGGCATCTCTTTATTCCATTGCTCCAGAAAGAATGTACTCAGACAGGTCGAAAATTCTTGTATGGTAAGTCGATCCTCGGACAATGAACTCTCAAATTCTGTTAAAAAGCTATTGGCTGTTCGGAGACCAATCGCGGCTTGTCCATAGGTAACAGCACCAACATAATTGTGAGGCGGGCTGAACGAAAGAAGCTTTGTAGCATTGTCATAATTTACATGGAGCGGACCCTCTGGCGTATGCGCACTTAGTGTAACTCTACTATCGGCGGCTAATACTACTCCCTCAGGACCTTTAATTACAATTCCTAGTGACATATCTCCTCCTTGTTAAATTACTGATATGTTAGCTTACGGCTTGCGGTTTAACTTCTAAGCGAAGCGTAAAGGAGCGGCGTTAGGTACAAAAGATCGTTAGCATGCTTTAATCCGATTTCGGTGACTTAGCACTAACTTCTGCATGAAGAACCTTTAAAAATTCACTCGTTCTTGCAAAAAGAGCGATAGTGGCATCCATAACCAGTAGGTTTTGCTGCCAGAAGCGTTCCGAAGGTCTCTGCTCTCGCGCGCGTGTAAACTCCATTAGTACATCAACTAACTCTTTATCCTGGTATGTTAGCTGATTCTCATTTTTACGGGCATATTCTGAGAAGATACGAAGTTCAGCCCCTTGCAGTGCAGTATCAGGGAGCGGTATTCGTAAAGTTTTCCTGAAGGGAAATAGGTTGTGGAATGTACTGTTACGGGCATCTGCAATGGTCTGTACATAATTACTTATAGATGGCTTGGTCCGAGAGCGAGTCCAAGGTAGGTTCCGAAATGCCTCTGAAAGTGTATAGTGCTCAGCAATTGTTCCCCAGAGAACAATGGGTTTTAAATCACAAATGGATACTATAAGCCGTATAAAACTCATGGCGTCGCTCGCAAAATTATAGCTAATCCGAAGTATTTCATTAAAAGCGGACATATCCTTGTTATGAAAGAATTGGTCAAGGCATTTCTTGTAATATTCTCGTGTGTCATTTAAAACTCGAACAATGGCATCTATAATTCCATCCATGGGTTGGGTTCTAAAACTAGGAATTTCTACTTCGGCAATTGCTTGATTTTGTAGTTTTGCTATTGCAACCTCTATAGCTTCGCGAAGTCCCAATGGGACATTTTGATTGTCTGAACGAAAGTATTCTTCTATAAATTTCCAAATTATTTCTTCATCTTGAACTTCTCTTAAAATAATGTCACCTTGAGATATTGTGATTAACTCATTGGAAGCGGGATCCCATATTAAGTTCTTGAATGATGAATGGTTAATGTATTCGGTAAGTACAATGTTTCTAATTTGTCCGATTAGCAGAAAAACTATCTGCCCTAATTTACCTAACTCGCTAGAAACTGCTTTATTAATATCAATAAGGTTTGGAAGATTATTTGAGCGTGTAGAGAGTCTTTTAAAATCTAAATTTATTGGAATACCTGTAGCTATCTTCGGTTCAAGGGTAATATTATAATTACTATCAACAGTTAGGCAAAGATAGTATTTTGACTTCACAGTCTTGACATCACGAATGACGAATGAATTATTGATCAATATATAGTCGCCCACTTCAAGCTTCTCGTCAGCTAACCAATGTTTGAAACTTGGATGTTCCAAAACCCGGGTAACGCTATTCCGAATCTCACTATACAAATCGCTCATAACATTTTCCTTATTATGTTTTGACGTGTTGTCAATTTATAATACGGGTTTCACCTTCACAATCCCGTATAACAACCAAAATATTAATAATCCAATGCGGAAATACCAAGTAAATTTAACAATAATCCCCATAAACTAATCTTGTAAATGATTATATTAGAATTTGTTTTTGGGACAAGTTCTGCTGACAAGTATTTTCTAACTACCCAACGATGTACCATTTTCTCCCGTTCGTTGCTCCTATACGGCTGGAGTACTCGTCCGCCCGCATCGACTTTCTCAGACTTCTTACTAACACCCCTCTAGGGTAACGTTCGGATTGAGCGACCGATGTAGCTGCCCCATTCAGCGGGCAGTCGTTGGATGCGTACGGGACGCCCGCGATTCTGGGAAGGCAAACCGGTATCCTTTTAAGGAGCCGGTCAACGGCGAAGAAGTAACCTCCCGGCTGGGGGTGGAGATCGCCACGCCGCCTGACGGCGTCTCGCGATGACAGAGAGGGACCGCTCGACCATCGGTGGAAAAGGGTAGGGGCGGGTTCGTACCCGCCCGAAGCCAGTACACAGAGTGTGGT
>CAZMCF010000018.1:0-57914 GCA_964564935.1 uncultured Anaerolinea sp.
CGCCGGTACGATTGGGCGGCTGGGAGATCGCCGCGCTGCGCTCGCGATGACACCGTTGCGCCGGTACACTTTTGGCGCTGGTTTTCGTCGTCTCGGCGGGGTCAGGACGGCCGCTGGTCGAGCAGGGTGATGATTCCCTGGCTGCCGTCCAGGCGTATGCGCTGGCCGTCCTGCAGCCGCTGGGTGGCCCGGTCGACGCCGACCACAGCCGGGATGCCGTACTCGCGGGCGACGACCGAGCCGTGGGTCATCATCCCGCCCACCTCGGTGATCAGCCCGCCGGCGGCCATGAAGAGCGGCGTCCAGGCCGGGTCGGTGCCGGGGCAGACCAGGATTTCCCCGGGCAGCAGGCGGGTCTTGCCCGGGTCGAGGACCACCCGCACGGACCCCTCGACCACTCCGGGCGAGACTGGGCTGCCAACGATGACGTTTTCACGATCACCGCTGATCCCATACCCCTCGTAAAAAGCTTGTCCGTCGCTGACCAGCACCCGCGGCACCTGCCGGCGGCGCTGCTCCCGCTCGTAGGCCGCCCGGCGGGCGGCGACGAGACCCCGCCAGTCTCGCTCCTCGCCGCGGGCAAGCGCGTCCAGTTCCGTCATCTTCAGGAAGAACAAATCTTCCGGGCGCTGGATGGTCCCGGCCTCGGCAAACTCGCGGCCGGCTACCAGCATGGCTTCGCGGGCGATGCCGATGATGCGCACAGCCAGGAATTTGGGCGATTCACGCGCGCCCATCAATATGCGGA
Source organism: uncultured Anaerolinea sp. (assembly GCA_964564935.1). Taxonomy (GTDB): domain Bacteria; phylum Chloroflexota; class Anaerolineae; order Anaerolineales; family Anaerolineaceae; genus Bellilinea. The sequence goes on from CAZMCF010000018.1 coordinate 749, forward strand.
GTCGCCGGGCGGCGGCGCGCACCTGCCGTTCTTTGAGGGCTCCAAGCGGCTGGCGGCGGGCATTTTCGGCAAGTGTTTCGACCGCCTCGCGGGCGGATTGTTCTCCGCGGGCGAAGACCGCGTCCGGCGCCGCCTGTGGATCGATCTCCAGGTAACTCTTAATTGTGTGCATGACCGGAAGGGGATCTTCTCGCCAGCGCGGCTGGCCGAAGTCGATCTCGCCGGTGCCGCGCATGCCGTAGTTGCGCATAAATTCAGCGATGGTCGATTGGGCGGCTGGCGGGAGCGTTCCGTCCAGGTATCTTCGGGAGAGTTCCTCCGCGCTGCTGGCTGAAAAGACCTGGGCGGCGGCGGGGTCGTCCCGGATGGCAACAGCGGCGCGCCATAGCGCAAGGTCCATGGCGGTGGTCACGTTATTCGGCAGGGCGCGGATCACTTTAAGTGGGAGGGTAGGGTCATCCCCTGAGAACTTTCTGAGGATGTTCAGCGAGAGAAAGCAGGGAGCGAAGATCGGGATGAATCGCGGGAGGATGGCCTGAAAGGTATGGACGGTGAACCAGCGCATGTAGGCGATGACATTTGCCAGGCGGGCGAACCGGTCGCCGGCGGGGGGGATGACGGCTCTGGCGAGGAAGGCGTCGATGTCTGCATCGAAACGCGCCCGGGCTCCTTCAGGGTGGACGATGCTGCGGATCAGAGCCGGAACGCGGGGCAGGAAAAACCGCAGGATGCGTCGAATGGTGCTCAGCCTGATCTTGCCCTGGCCTGCCCCAAGGGCAGGTTCGGCCGCCAGGGTCTGAATGATCTGGCCGGTGCCCGGCTCGATGTAATTCAGCGCCCCGCGGAAAATCCGGTTGCCCAGCGGGTGGCGGATCAGATCGCTGATTTTCACCCACATGCGCTCGCCCGCCGGAACCCACAGGCAAACGTTCTCTGGCTCGACCCGCACCCCAAACAGGCGGTATACGCCGGCAGCGAAGTGGATGATGCCGTCTATGCCCAGAGGTGTTGACGGTCCAACCAGCCCCTGCACCGCAGCGAAGGAGAACCAGACGATCAACGGATCGAAGGAAATCTCTGGGACGGGGAAGAGGGAGGTGATCGGGCGCGATTGGAGGATATAGAGCTTCCCGTCTGCCAGCGCCCACTCGATGTCCAGGGGAGCGCCGAACTCGGCCTGGATCTCCTGCCCAATTTTCGCCAGGCGGAGGATGTCTTCGTCGGCAAGACATTGCTCCCCGGCGGCGCCCTCCTCGACGCTGACAACCCCGCCGCCGGGCCGGGGGCGGGTCGATTTGCGTTTGGCTCCCAACCGCCTGGAAACAATCCGCCCCGCGCGGGTATCCACGACATAATGGTCCGGCTCGACCTGCCCGGCGACGAGCGCCTCGCCCAGCCCGTAGGTCGCGTCGATGACCGTTTCGCTCAGCAGGCCGGTCAGCGGGTTGGCGCTGAAGAGCACCCCTGAGACCTCGCTGGCGATCATTGCCTGGATGACGACCGCCAGGGCCGCCTCGCGCTGGTCGATGGCGTTGCGCAGACGGTAGCCGATCGCCCGCGCCGTCCACAGGCTGCTCCAGCAGTTGACCACCGCGCTGAGGAGCTGCTCCTCGCCGAGAACGTTCAGGTAGGTATCCTGCTGCCCGGCAAAGGACAGGTCGGGCAGGTCTTCGGCGGTGGCGGAGGAACGCACCGCGACAGGAAGAACGCCCCCCTCGAATTGGGCCGCATAAGAGGCGAGGATCGCCGCTTTCAACTCCGCCGGAATTTGACCGGCTGAGAACCAGCCGCGGATTCTGTGCGAGGCGGCTTCGAGCCCCGGTGGATCGTCGGCCGAAAGCCCGGAAAGCGCGGATTGGATTGGGTCTTCCAGCCGGTTGGCGGCGACGAAAGCGCGGTACGCCTCGGTCGAGATGATAAAGCCGGGCGGAACCGGGAAACCAGCGCGGGCCAGGCGGGCAAGGTTGGCTCCCTTGCCGCCGGCCGTTTCCAGCCTGGCAGCGGGCGAGTCGAATGCGATCAAGGGGAGGGGGAGGGCATCGGACATGTCTTTTCCTTGATGTACGGCTCATACCGCCGGATCCTGATTGCGCGATAGAGCGATTGCCGCTCTCATCATTTTAGCCGGACTTCGCGGATCGGGGTTGAATTTATCTTATCTGGTTGCAACCGGCTAAAGCCATTCACCGGCCTTAGAGCCCGGCGCCGGCTGAACGAGCGCTATGGACGCCAGGGAAGGACGGGTTGTCCAGGGTTTTCACCTTTAAATTCATGTTAGTTGCGTCAAGTTTGGATAAAATAGGATGTCGAGCCTGCCTGGATCTCTGGCCGCCAGCCGGCCAGTTGTTTACCCTGGAATCCGTCTGATGCGGCTGAGGTCCGAATTCCCACCTGCGAGGTCTTGATGATGGAAACTGGAAACAGCATTGAAAAACGCCCGCTTGGAAAAACCGATATCCTGGTCACGCCTGTCGGCATGGGAATGATGCAGTTCTCCGGCCAGGGCGCGTATCGGTTTTTTATGCCGGTGATCCCCCAGGAAGAGAAGAATCAAATTGTCCGGGCCGCCCTGGAGGGCGGAGTCAACTGGTTTGACACCGCCGAGATTTACGGATTGGGCGTCTCGGAGCGCTCGCTGGCGGCAGCGCTCAAGGCAGCCGGCAGGCGCAACGGGGATGTGGTGGTGGCGACCAAGTGGTTCCCGCTCTTCCGCACCGCCGGCGATATCCGCCGCTCGATCGACGTGCGCCTGCGCATGTTGGACGGCTACGATATCTCCCTCTATATGGTTCACCAGCCCTGGAGCTTCTCCTCACCTGAAGCGGAGATGGACGCGATGGCCGACCTGGTCGAGGCCGGTAAGATCCGCGCAGTGGGGGTGAGCAACTTCAGCGCTGAGCGCATGCGCCGGGCTCACGCCCGTCTGGCCAAACGCGGGCTGCCGCTGGCCGTCAACCAGGTTCATTACAGCCTGCTCTGCCGCGAGATCGAGCGCAACGGCGTGCTGGACGCAGCCAGGGAGCTTGGAGTGACCATCATTGCCTACACCCCGCTGGAATACGGCCTGTTGAGCGGCAAGTACCACCGCAGCCCCGAGCTGCTCAGGCAAAAACCGTTCTTCCGGCGCAGGATGCTGGAGCGCAATTTGGAGCGCTCCCGCCCGCTGATCGCGGCCATGGAAGAAATGTCCGCGCGGTATAACGCCACCCTGTCGCAGATTGCCTTGAACTGGCTGGTTTACTTCCATGGCCAAATGGTGGTCACCATCCCTGGAGCAATGACCGCGCGTCAGGCCGCGGAGAACGCCGGCGCGCTGCGATTCCACCTTTCGGATGAGGATCTAAACCGGTTGGACGAGCAAAGCCGGAATTTGAGCCTGGATTGAGCCCAAATCAAAATCACCAGGATGATCCTCCCTGGTGATTTCATCACAGACGTTGTTATGGATTACCAGTCGCGGTTACGGCTTCCGCCGGGCCTCCCGCGGCTGAATCCGCCGCCGCGCCGCTGGCCGCCCTCTTCGCGCGGGCGGGCCGGGTTGACCACCAGGTTGCGGTTCTTGAAATCTTTCCCGTTCAGTGCGGTGATGGCGGCCTGGGCTTCGCTGTCGTTGGGCATTTCGACGAAAGCAAAACCGCGCGATTGGCCGGTCATTTTATCTTTGATCACCGCGACGGAGGTGACTTCTCCATACCCCTCGAACAATGATCGGAGTTCTTCTTCGGTGGCGCTGAATGATAGATTGCCGCAATAGATATTCATTGAAATTCCTTTCAGATTTGATCCTCCCATGAGTCCGATCAGGGGCTTTCATCGAAACACACTGAATTAGCAACTCCGATCAACCATTGGGGAGCTTGGGTATAAACATTATAGCACCTGCGCCCTAAAACAAGCCCGAAAGGGGGGTGGATTTTTTCCAACCAGAGATAATTTCCAGGCTGCCCAGGCGCGCAATTAATTGGACTTCTCGGCTCTGGCCTTGATTCCGCGCAGCATTTTATGTTCCATCACGAAGCCAACCGGCTCAGTAAAGGTCTCGTTATAGAAAATTTCCTGCTTTTTCGGAACGCGAAAGTCGCTGCGCCAGCGGGTGATCAGGCGGGTGGATCCTGGAGTAATTTCTTCGAGAAAAAACGTCCAGGATAGATTTACGTAAGAGTCTGGCAGCGGATCACTCAATTCGAAATAAACATTATCCGGCAGCGATCCGCGACCTTGCAGCACAAGGGCTTTTTGAGGGATGATCTCCGCTACCCGAAAGCCGATCTCGCGGGTGATGTAGATTCGGTCGTCGACAGCCAGATCCTGCAGCTCGGGGATCATTCGCTCGGCTGAACGGCCGTCCACGAAATCGGCCGATTTTACCACGGCTTCGAGCAGATCGTAGCTATACCAGCCGCCCCGCTGGTAGCCGATCTGGACGACCCAGGGCCAGACTTTTTCAACCGGGGCGTGGATGGTAATGGCGTGGGTGTAGCTCCAGCGCGGGCGGGGGACCAGCTCATCGCCGGGTAGAGCGCGCTGGAGTTCCTCCGCGCTGGCGCCCCAGCGGCTGCGCCAGGACCGCAGCCAGGGAGAACCGAGATGGAAAGCGATGGACAGAGCGCCTGCGGCGCCATCGAGGTACGTACGGAGTCTGAAACGGTGAGCGGGCATGGGTCAGTCCTTTGGCTGGCCGATCAGCGCGACGCGCGGGCGCAATGCCAGCGGCGGCAAGATCGCGCACAGCATGGTAAAGATAGCTCCGGTCAGCAGCCCCATTTTCCGCGGTTCTTCTGCTTCCAGGTTCGCGCCGGTCACGCCGAAGGCCAGCAGAATCCCGTTCAGCCCGGCGAAGCACAGTCCGGTGACCAGAATGATATAGCCCAGGTCGCCTAAAGGAATGTCGCGAAGGAAAGCGGTGAGGATTGCGAAAAGCCAGCCGACTGCCAGAGTGGGCAGCAGGGCGACGATGTACTTTGCCCAGAGAAAATGGGAGGGGCGGACCGGGGCGGCGTTGATCAGCCCAACCAGCATTTTAAGCGTGGTGGTTTTTCCCGCTCCATTCGGACCTAAGAAGCCGAAAATTTCACCGGCGTGAACTTGAAAACTGGCGTCCTCGACGGCGATCTTTTGGCCGTAATTCTTGCCGAGGTGAACGGCTTCGATCAGGGCAGGCGGCGCTGCGCTCATGTTCTCTCCTGCAGGTTAGTGGGAATACAGGTATTCTAATCGAATTGCTGCTGTACCAGCCCTCGGGATTTGACCTGATCTTATTAAAAATATTAAAAAAAGTTGACTTTTAACTAAAAAATTGCTATGATGAAAGTGCTTTTATGAAAGCACTTTCTATCAGGCTGCTGTCAGGCGCCTGAATTGTTCGATCCAGCCTCACCGACCAAAAACATATTACTTCAATGTCAAGAAGGCAACCACCGACCATATACGATGTGGCCCGGACTGCGGGGGTGAGCATCACCACCGTTTCGCGCGTGTTAAACGCGCCAGAGCTGGTGAGCGCTGCCACCCGCAATGTCGTGCTTACCGCAATCGATGCGCTCGGCTTTGTGCCTAAAGCCGAAGCCCGCGCCCGGGCATTGCGCTCATCCGGTCGGGTGGGGGTGATCACGCCGTTTTTTACGGCTCCGTCTTTCGTCCAGCGCCTGAGGGGCGTCGCTTCGGTGCTCACTCCAACCAACTATGAGTTGGTGGTTTACACAGTGGACACGCTCCAGCGTCTGAATTCCTACCTGGAAACCCTGCCGCTGACCCATAACCTGGATGGGATTATCTTGATTTCAGTCCGTCTGGAAGAAACTACCGTCGACCGCCTGATCCAGCACCAGATGGAAGCTGTGTTGATCGAATATCCGGTCAAGCGGTTTAGCTGCGTGGAAATTGACGACCTGGAAGGCGGCCGGCTGGCGGCAAATACGCTGATCGATAAAGGCCACCGGCGGATCGCCTTCATCGGCGAGCGCGAAATTCCCGCTTACGGCGTGAACCCGATTAACAAACGCCTGACCGGTTTCCGTCAGGTGCTGGAAGAGCGGCAAATCCCCTTCGGCGAGGAGTTGATCTGGGAGACGCCATCCAACGTCGAGGCGACCCAGCAGACGCTCCAGGCTCACTTGAAAAATCACACTCCCCCAACCGCAATCTTCGCCTCGACCGACCTGCAGGCGATCGGCGCGCTCAAAGCCGCCCGTAAGCTGGGCATTCGCGTCCCCGAGGACATTGCCATTTTGGGGTTCGACGACCTGGACATTGCTGAATACATGGGCCTATCCACCATCCGACAGCCATTGGATGAATCAGGCCGCGTTGCGGCTGAGCTTCTCTTTTCTCAATTGCTCGACCCGACCCGTCCTGTGCAGCACATCCAATTACCCTTATCGTTAGTGGAACGAGAAACCACATAGTTTATGAGAAAAACCTGCTGGAGAGCGGAAGGAGGTGACATCCAGAGAAAGATACCGGCGGTGAGTAGAAACGATTGCATCCATATCTACTGTGTTGAAATGGATCGATGATCCAGTCATTTCAAAGAGAACGGAGGAGGAAATGAATAACAAGTTTTGGCGAATTGCGGCCATTCTCCTCGTAGCTGTCCTGGTATTGACAGCCTGCGCGAAGAAGGCCACACCAACCGCTGAGCCGACCAAGGAAGTCGTTCCACCCCCAACTGCGGGCGGTACGTTCCTCGAACGCGCCATGGCAGGAGAGTTCAAGGGGACGGTGGTGACGATGGCGGGTCCGTTCACGGACAACGACGCGGTGAAGTTCGACGAATCGATCAAGGCCTTCGAGGAGAAGACCGGGATCGATATCCAATACACGGGCTCGAAGGAATTCGAGGCGTCGATTGGGATTTCGATTGAAGGCGGGAATCCGCCGGACATTGTCGACTTTCCGCAGCCGGGGCTGCTATCGACGTTCGTGAAGAAGGGCTACGTACTGGATGTCTTGAGCTGGATGACGGAAGAGCAGTTGAAGAAGAACTACATTCAGTCGTGGCTGGACATGGCGATGATGGACGGGCCGAACGGGACGATCATGGCGGGCATCTGGGGGCGAGTGAACGGGAAGAGCCTGGTGTGGTACCCGAAGAAGGCGTTCGACGAAGCCGGCTACAAGATCCCGACGACGTGGGACGAGCTGATCGCGCTGAGCGAGGAAATCAAGAGCGACGGGGATACGCCGTGGTGCGTAGGGATCGAGTCTGGGGCAGCGACCGGCTGGCCGATGACGGACTGGATCGAAGAGACGATGCTGCGGACGACGTCGCTGGAGAACTACGACAAGTGGGTGAAGGGTGAGTTGAAGTTTGACTCGCCGGAAGTGCGCAAGGCGGTGGAAGCCGTGGCGCAGATCTGGTTCACGGACGGGTACGTGTACGGCGGGCGGCAGGCGATCGCGACGACGTTCTTTGGGGACGCGCCGAAGCCGATGTTCGATGATCCGCCGAAGTGCTGGCTGCACAAGCAGGGCAACTTCATCACGACGTTCTTCCCCGAGGGTCTGACGCCGGGCGAGGACTACTCGTTCTTCTACCTGCCGCCGATCGACGAGGCGTATGGGAAGCCGGTGCTGGTGGCTGGCGACATCTACGCGGCGTTCGACGACCGGCCGGAAGTGAAGGCGGTGATGGAATACTTCGCCACGGGCGACTCGGTGAAGGCATGGGTACAGGCGGGCGGGGCGATCTCGCCGCACCTGGATTCGAGCCTGGACTGGTACACCAATGTGGTGGACCGCGGGGTTGCGGAGATCATCCTGAATGCGACCAGCGTGCGCTTCGACGGCTCGGATCTGATGCCGGGCGCGGTGGGAGCCGGCTCGTTCTGGAAGAGCATGACCTCCTACGTATCGGGCTCGATCACCCTGGACACCGCTCTCAAGGAGATCGATGCCTCCTGGCCGAAGGAAGGCGTGACGCCGCCTGCGGCAGCCGAAACCTTCCTCGAAAAGGCCATGGCCGGCGAGTATAAGGGGACGGTGGTGACGATGGCGGGTCCGTTCACGGACAACGACGCGGTGAAGTTCGACGAATCGATCAAGGCCTTCGAGGAGAAGACCGGGATCGATATCCAATACACGGGCTCGAAGGAATTCGAGGCGTCGATTGGGATTTCGATTGAAGGCGGGAATCCGCCGGACATTGTCGACTTTCCGCAGCCGGGGCTGCTATCGACGTTCGTGAAGAAGGGCTACGTACTGGATGTCTTGAGCTGGATGACGGAAGAGCAGTTGAAGAAGAACTACATTCAGTCGTGGCTGGACATGGCGATGATGGACGGGCCGAACGGGACGATCATGGCGGGCATCTGGGGGCGAGTGAACGGGAAGAGCCTGGTGTGGTACCCGAAGAAGGCGTTCGACGAAGCCGGCTACAAGATCCCGACGACGTGGGACGAGCTGATCGCGCTGAGCGAGGAAATCAAGAGCGACGGGGATACGCCGTGGTGCGTAGGGATCGAGTCTGGGGCAGCGACCGGCTGGCCGATGACGGACTGGATCGAAGAGACGATGCTGCGGACGACGTCGCTGGAGAACTACGACAAGTGGGTGAAGGGTGAGTTGAAGTTTGACTCGCCGGAAGTGCGCAAGGCGGTGGAAGCCGTGGCGCAGATCTGGTTCACGGACGGGTACGTGTACGGCGGGCGGCAGGCGATCGCGACGACGTTCTTTGGGGACGCGCCGAAGCCGATGTTCGATGATCCGCCGAAGTGCTGGCTGCACAAGCAGGGCAACTTCATCACGACGTTCTTCCCCGAGGGTCTGACGCCGGGCGAGGACTACTCGTTCTTCTACCTGCCGCCGATCGACGAGGCGTATGGGAAGCCGGTGCTGGTGGCTGGCGACATCTACGCGGCGTTCGACGACCGGCCGGAAGTGAAGGCGGTGATGGAATACTTCGCCACGGGCGACTCGGTGAAGGCATGGGTACAGGCGGGCGGGGCGATCTCGCCGCACCTGGATTCGAGCCTGGACTGGTACACCAATGTGGTGGACCGCGGGGTTGCGGAGATCATCCTGAATGCGACCAGCGTGCGCTTCGACGGCTCGGATCTGATGCCGGGCGCGGTGGGAGCCGGCTCGTTCTGGAAGAGCATGACCTCCTACGTGTCGGGCTCGATTGACCTGGACACCGCTCTCAAGGAGATCGACGCCTCCTGGCCGAAGTAACTGTGGAGTGCGTTTGTTTCCTCTAAAGGAGTGAATGTGAATTAACAACGGAGCAGGCGCGTACCTCTGAAGGTACGCCCTGCTCCAACTCCAACCCTAAATCGCAGCCGCGATTTGTAACGCTGATATACAATAAAGCGGTACGGGAAGGGAGACCGCATGGCCAATCCAACTGTTGAAGAAATTGAACCCAAGGGACTTATCAGCTGGCTGGGAACGAACCTGGTTCGCATTCTGGTCTCGCTGATTGTTCCGGCGGTTACATTTGTGATTTTGTGGCAGGGGTATATCTTTCTGCGCGACAGCAACGCTCCCAAGCTGGTCATCATCCTGGTAGCGATTGTCTGGGGCGTGGGAGGGGTAGCCCTGTTATATTTTGTTTCGAACTGGCTGGTTGAGCAAATGGGACCAAAATGGATGCGCCGCTTGCAGCCGTTCATTTTCGTGGGCCCTGCGATTGCGATCTTAACCTGGTTTTTAGCCCTGCCGACCGTTCGCACCTTCATCCTCAGCCTGCAGGATTCGCTCGGGCAGAAATTCGTCGGGCTGGAGAATTATCAATTCGCCTTCACCGACCGGATCATGCTTGAGGCGTTCCGCAACAACCTGCTCTGGCTGGTCTTTGGCACAGGTTTCAGCGTCGGGCTTGGCCTCCTGATCGCAGTTCTGGCCGACCGCAGCAAGTTCGAGAGGGTCTATAAAGCCATCATTTTCATGCCCATGGCAATTTCCTTCGTCGGCGCAGGCGTAATCTGGAAGTTCATGTACTCCTACCGCGGCGAGGGGGTCGGCATCCATGAAATTGGCCTGCTGAACGCGATTGTGATGGCACTGGGCGGGAAGTCGACGCCATGGCTGCTCATTCCTCCATGGAACAACTTCTTCCTGATCGTGATCATGATCTGGCTGCAAACTGGATACGCGATGGTGATTTTGTCCTCCGCTATCAAGGGCATCCCGGTCGAGCTGATCGAAGCCGCCCGGGTGGACGGCGCCAATGAGTTCCAGGTGTTCTTCAGGATCATGGTTCCGACCATTGCCGGCACTATTATGACGGTCACGACCACCATCGTAATCTTCAGCTTGAAGCTGTTTGATATCGTCCGGGTAATGACAGGGGGCAACAACGGCACCAACGTGATTGCCAATGAGTTCTACATAGAGCAATTTACTTACAACAACTCCGGCAGGGCCTCAGCGATCGCGATCGTGCTGCTGATCGCGGTCATACCGTTCATGATCTACAACCTGCGGCAGTTCAGGGAAAGGAAGGCGTTCTGATGGCTGCGAAATCTAGAAGTCAAAAGAAGAACAAATTCCTCGGAAGCCTGTTCGTCAACGGCATCCTGATCCTGATTTGTTTGATATGGCTGCTGCCCACAGTGGGTGTGTTTATTACTTCCTTCCGCGAGCCTGAGGATCTCTTTGGCAGCGGCTGGTGGACGATCTTCCCGCACCGAACCTGGGTTAAATCAGGCGAGATCAGGTTGGATGATTCCGTCGATGTCAATGGTCCTATTCAAATTGAAGGGATTACCTCGACGTTTGAGGATCTGCGCAAGGGCGTTCAGTTGGAGGACGGGCGGAAGCTGACCTGGCTTGGGAATAAGCGTACCCGGGTGATTACGGTCGAGGAGCGTAAATGGGTCGGATTTTCCACCCGCCTGACTCTGGAAAACTACAAAAACACACTCTCCGGGAAGACTATTCGGTATATCGACGCTTCCGGCAATGAGATCCTTCGCCAGGGGAATGATTTAGGCGGCGCTTTCCTGAATTCGATCGCGGTAGCGGTGCCGTCGACGATCATCCCGATCCTGATCGCCGCCTTCGCGGCATACGGCTTTGCCTGGATGAATTTCCCCGGGAGAAAAATTCTCTTTGTTCTGGTTATCGCCATGATCGTCGTTCCGCTGCAATTGGCGCTGATCCCCATCCTGCGGGATTACACCAAACTGGATCTGAACGGCACCTATCTGGCGATGTGGCTGGCGCACACCGGCTTCGGTCTGCCCCTGGCGGTCTATCTCTTGTTCAATTACATTGGCTCGCTTCCGCGCGACATTCTTGAATCCGCTTTTATCGACGGGGCGTCCCACTTCACCATATTCCGCAGCCTGATCCTGCCGCTGGCGGTTCCTGCGCTGGCATCCTTCGCAATCTTCCAGTTCCTGTGGGTCTGGAACGATTACCTGGTGGCGCTGGTATTCCTCGGCGACCGCAACCGGGTGGTAACCAGCGCGCTGGCCGCCATGGTCGGCGAGAAAGGTCAGGACTGGCATCTGCTCACCTCCGGGGCGTTCGTCAGCATGATCCTGCCGCTGACCGTGTTCTTTGCGCTGCAGCGCTTCTTCGTACGCGGGATGATGGCAGGCTCTGTAAAGGGTTGATCCAGAGAAAAATGGCAGAAGATCTATCCGTATCGCGCGAGGCGGAGCGCTCGCTTCGTCGTATTTTACCGCGCCTGGAGGCGCAGTTTGCCGGCTATGCCGGCGGTCATCCGGAGGAGTGGCGGGAGTTTACCCAGCGGTTAAAGCGCCACTTTGAGCCGCTGTTTACCATTCTGCTGCATCTCTACGGCAGCCGGTATGATTTTTTCTTTCACCTGGAAGAGCTGGTTACTGAACTCGCCAGCGCGTGGGTCGAGCGCAGAGACGAGTTGAAACAGCTCGACCGCCAGCGCGAAGCTGACTCGCTCTGGTTCCAGTCCAACCGCATGCTTGGCGGCGTCTGCTATGTGGATTTGTTCGCCGGCGATTTGGAAGGCGTGCGGGCGAAGATTCCTTACTTTAAAGAACTGGGCCTGACCTACCTGCACCTGATGCCGCTGTTTCGCAGCCCGGAGGGGGAAAACGACGGCGGCTACGCCATCAGCGACTACCGCGAGGTGAACCCTTCTCTTGGGACGATGGCCCAGCTGGCCCAACTGGCAGATGAACTCAATCAAAACGGGATCAGCCTGGTGCTGGATTTCGTTTTTAACCACACCTCGAACGAGCACCCATGGGCGTTGAAAGCCCGGGCAGGGGACGAGGAGTACCAATCGTTTTACCGGATGTACAGCGACCGGCAGATGCCGGATGCTTATGAAGCGCACCTGCGGGAAATCTTCCCTGAGGAGCACCCCGGCGCATTTACTTATTTCCGCGACATCGGCAAGTGGGTCTGGACCACGTTCCATTCGAATCAGTGGGATTTGAATTACGCCAACCCGCAGGTGTTCAACCGAATGGCGGCGGAGATGCTTTTCCTGGCCAATCAGGGCGTCGATGTGCTCCGTTTGGACGCAGTCGCCTTCATCTGGAAACAACTGGGTACAAGCTGTGAAAATCTTCCCGAGGCGCACATGCTGATCCGCGCATTCAACGCCGTGGCGAAGATTGCTGCGCCGGCGCTGATCTTTAAATCTGAAGCAATCGTCCATCCCGATGACGTTGCCCGTTACATCGACCCGAACGAGTGTCAGATCTCCTACAACCCGCTGCTGATGGCGCTGCTCTGGAATACTCTGGCTACCCGCGATACCCACCTGCTCGAATTCTCGATGTCCAACCGGTTCAAAATCCACCCGCAATGCGCCTGGGTGAACTATGTGCGCAGCCACGATGATATCGGCTGGACTTTTTCAGACCAGGATGCTGCTCAGCTGGGCATCCATGGGGCTGACCACCGCCATTTTCTCAACCGGTTCTTCACCGGCGAATTCCCGGGCAGTTTCGCCCGCGGACTGCCTTTCCAGGAGAACCCGCACACCGGCGACGCGCGCATCAGCGGCACCTGCGCCTCGCTGGCCGGGCTGGAGAAAGCCTTGCTGGAGGAAACCGAGCGGGAGGTCGAGCTGGCGCTGCGCCGGATCCTGCTCATCCACAGCATCATTCTTTCGATCGGCGGCATCCCGTTAATCTACCTTGGCGACGAAATTGGCACGCTGAATGACTACAGCTACAGATCTGACCCAGCGAAAGCCCGCGACAGCCGGTGGGTGCACCGTCCGTACGCCGACTGGAAAAAGTATGAGCTGCGCGAGGACGAGCATACCCTCGAGGGACGCCTGTACCAGCGGTTGAAGCGTCTGCTTACGCTGCGCAAGGAGACGGCCGCTTTCCACGGCGCAGATACGGAAATTATCCGCTCACCGTCGCCGCAGGTGTTTGGCTACATCCGCCAGGCCGGCGGGGAGCGGGTGCTTGTCCTGTCGAACTTCAGTGAACAGCCCGCGAAAATCGACGGGAACGAGATCCGCCTCTATGGGCTTGGTTATCGATTCCTAAATCTGATCAACCAGCAAAGTTACCTTGCTACTGCGCCGCTCGAGCTCGACTCGTTTGAATTCGCCTGGCTGAAGGTGATCGATTAGGCGGGGCAGCCTATATTTATTTCGCGAAAAAAATACCAAAAAATATAGAACCGCCCCAAGGGTGTTGGCGCGTCAGAGGGCGATGTTTACCGCCAGCTCGGCGATCCGCGCGACCACCTCGGCTGCCTTCTCCAGAGCGAATACGGGGATGTATTCGTACCTGCCGTGGGGGTTATGCCCGCCGGTGAAGATGTTCGGGCAGGGCAGGCCCATGTAGGACAGGCGCGAGCCGTCGGTTCCGCCGCGAATCGGCTCCACGATCGGCTGGACGCCGCAGTCGAGCATCGCCTGGCGGGCCAAATCGATAATGTACATACGCGGTTCGATCACTTCGCGCATGTTGTAATACTGGTCGGTCATTTTGAGGGTGATCGTGCCTTCGCCATACCGTTGATTCAGCAATGCCGCGCAATCGAGCAGGTATTTCTTCATCGCTTCGAACTTTGCCCGGTCGTGGTCGCGGATATTCAGGACCAGATTGGCTTCCTCGACGTCCGCCGTGATCTCATTCAGGTGGTAGTAGCCCTCGTAATTTTCAGTGTATTCGGGGCGCTGGTGGGCGGGCAGCATGGCGTTCAACTCCGCCGCAACCTGGACGGCGTTGATCATCTTATTTTTTGCCCAGCCGGGGTGGACGCTGCGCCCCTGAATCCGGATCTTGACCCGGCAGGCGTTGAAATTCTCGTACTGCAGTTCGCCGACCTCGCCGCCGTCGACAGTATAGGCAAAGTCCGCGCCGAATTTGGCCACATCGAAGAAATCTGCCCCGCGGCCGACCTCCTCATCGGGCGTAAAGCAAACGCGGATCTTGCCGTGCTCGATTTCAGGGTGGTGAATCAGGTGCTCCAGGGCGGCCATGATGGCGGCGATGCCGGCTTTATCGTCCGCGCCGAGCAGGGTATTGCCGTCGGTGGTGATCAGCGTCTTGCCAATGTATTGGTTCAGGTCGGGGAACTCGCGCGGCGAGAGGACGATCCCCTTCTCCGCGTTCAGGACGATGTCGCCGCCCTGATAATCCACGAACTGAGCCCGGACGTTGGCCCCGGTCATTTCGTAGCTTGTATCGATATGTGCAATAAAGCCGATGACGGGCGCCGGCTCGCCGGTGTTGGCCGGCAGGGTTGCCATGACGTAACCATTCTTGTCCATGTCAACCTCGCTCAGGCCGAGCGCGCGCAGCTCCTCTACCAGCGCCCGGGCCAGAACAAGCTGCCCCGGCGTGCTTGGGAAGACCTCGGCGTCCATCATTGCCTGGGTGTCGAAGGTGGTATAGCGGATAAACCGCTCGATGACGCTGGATGGCATTTTTTTCTCCGTCAGAAAAGTGATACTTTACCGCGACTGGCTGTACCGTTCAGGACGGGGCAATTATAACCCCGTTTACCTGCCTCGGCCGGAGTCGCGGAGCGGTCCGGTCCGGATGTCTCACGGCTTTCTTCATGGCGAATGTGGGATAATAAGGAAAAATCTGACCGAAAAGGGGATGAGACGATGGAAACTTACCCGATCCCGATGGTACCCGGTCCGGTCAGCGTGCCGCAGGCAGTGCTGCGCGCCATGCAGGTTGACTTTGGATCGGGAGACCTGGAACCCGAATTCTTAGATCTCTATAACCAGACGGAGAGGCTGCTGCAACAAATCTACGCCACCCGCAACTCGGTGCTGATCATGACCGGCGAGGGGATGCTGGCTTTATGGGCTGCGCTGAAAAGCGTCATCCGCCCGGGCGAGCGGGTGCTGGCGGTGGCTACCGGCGTGTTCGGCTACGGTATCGGCGAAATGGCCGCCGCGATCGGCGCGCAGGTAAAGACAGTCGGCCTGGCTTATGATCAGACGATCACGGACTGGGACGAGATCGAGCAGGCGATTGCCGGGTTCCAGCCGAAAATGATTACGGTTGTTCACTGTGAGACGCCTTCGGGCACGCTCAACCCGCTGGCCCGGCTAGGGCAGTTGAAAGCCCGCTACGGAGTGCCGCTGCTGTACGTGGATGCAGTCGCCAGCGCGGGCGGGGTTGAAGTCCTGACCGACGAGTGGCAGATCGACTTGTGCCTGGGTGGTTCGCAGAAGGTACTCTCCGCGCCGGCCATGGCGGCGTTTCTGACCGTCAGTCCGGCCGCCTGGGAGATCGTCGAAGAGGTGAACTACGTTGGCTACGATGCGCTCAAGCCGTGGCGCACCGCACAGCGCGATTTCTACTTTCCCTACACCCCCAACTGGCACGGCGTCGCTGGGCTGCACGCGGCGGCGAAGCTGCTGCTCGATGAAGGGCTTGAGAATTCTTTTACCCGCCACGCACAGGCCGCTGCCCGCTGCCGTGAGCGGATCCGCGCGATGGGGCTCAAACTCTACCCGGCGCCGGAGGCAATCCCCTCGCCGACCGTGACCGCCGTCTGCGTTCCCGAAGGCATCACCTGGAGCGAGCTGGACAGGCGCTTCCGTGAGCGCGGGCTGGTCGTCGGCGGGTCGTACGGTCCGCTGGCCGGTAAAGTCTTCCGCATCGGCCACATGGGCAGCCAGGCAGACATGGACCTGATCGAACGGGCGCTGGCTGTGATCGAAGAGGTGATTGGCGATATCAGGAGCTGATGGGCTCAAGGTTATGCAAGAAATCGTTCACTTCGAATTTTAATGGACATATTTGCATAAGGTTGGTATAATCTTATCAAACGGATGTCGGGTTTCCCGGGCCGGTGCCGGAAAAGGAGTGCAACCATGCCGATCCTATCGGAAATTTCGGACGAACCAAGATACACCATCAAGACGGTCAGCGCGCGGACAGGCATCCGTTCGGTCACCCTGCGAGCCTGGGAACGGCGCTATGAAGTGCTTACCCCGCAGCGGATGGACAACCGCTACCGGCAGTATTCCGAGCGCGATATCGAAATTCTGCGCTGGCTGAAGAACCGGGTGGACAGCGGCGTGCCGATCAGCCTCGCCGCTAACGAGCTGCGCCGGATGGTCAAGACTGGCGAGTGGGCGGAGGTTCTCCCAGCTGGGGTCGTTCCACAGGGTGGGCGGGCAGCTCAGCCGCCACACACCTACGCGGGTCTACTGTATCGTGCCTTGATCAAGCACGATGAGGGACGGGCCGGCGAGCTGCTTCAAGAGGTCCTTTCATCTTTTAGCTTAATCACAGCTTTCAGCGAGGTGTTGACCCCGTGCCTGGTGGAGGTCGGCGAGGCGTGGTATCGCGGCGCAATCCGCATCACCACCGAGCATTTTGCCAGCGCCCTGCTGCGCGGCAGGCTGCTGACTTTGCTGCAGGCTTATCCTATGGGGAGGCGCGCTCCGAATATCCTCATCGGCGGGGCGCCTGGGGAACAACATGAAATCGGAGCGTTGATGGTGTCTGTTTTACTGCGCAGCGAAGGCTACCGGGTGGAATATCTTGGACCGGATATCCCCCTCGACGATCTGGCGGATTACGCGAAAAACGAAAAGCCGCAGATGATCATCCTTTCCGCGACGACCGAACCGGCAGCGCTGGAACTGCGTTCCATGCAGGCTCTTCTCTCCCGCCTGCGTCCCGCTCCAACCTTTGCCTACGGCGGGCGGGCGTTTAACCTGCGCCAGGAGCTTCGCAATCAGATTCCGGGCATCTTTCTCGGCGAGACACTGGTTGAGGCGGTCGACCGCGTCAAAGGATTACTGGGAAACAAAGGGGGATAAGAAGTATTTACCGAAAAAAACGTCAATCGCCGGGGTGAGGGGGGCACCCAGGCGATTGACAATTGATATTATATTGATATTTTTAACAATTACAATAGTTAAATGTCTGACAAAGACATATATCTTAATAAGACAGGAAGATTATCTTAATCAACCCTCCCAAATGGGTTATTCAGGGTGATCAGCTCCTCTCGCCTGCGTCGGTATGTCAGGATGATCCGGTCGCCTTGAATGAATTTCTCGCCGCTGCGCAGCGAAGACTTTTTGGGAAGCTGGGTGGATACCACCCGCTTATCCTGGCTGGCGATGTAGCGGCTGCCCAGGAGACCCATCCAATTAAAAAGCTGGCGGAATGGAGGAATGCGTACCACACGCTGGTACTGGCGCAGGTAGAACATGCCGTGCTCTTCATCGACCGGCACGAACGCAACAAAAATGCGCATGTCCTCGCTGATGCGGTTTTGCCAGATGTTCGGGAAGATGAATTCAAGGAAAGGCGGCCGGCTGGGGGGCGGCAGCTCTTCCGGTTTACGCGGAAGCGTTCCATCATCTTTCCGGTTGTACACCCACATGCGGATGATGTCATCCTCAAGGGTTACGATCGGACCGTCCACGACCATGCGACCGCCGCGGCCGATGGTGTTGAAGTGCACGTGCGGCAGGTGCATCACGTCCATCTGGTTTTCGATCATGCGGGAGTAATGCACCGGCCAGGTTTCCTTATAGCTGCTGTAGGAAAAGCTCTCGTCGATGTCGAACCAGCGCGGGGCCGGCAGGTTCTCGCGCGGTTCGCCCCACCAGATCCAGATCAACCGATGGGCTTCATGCGTCGGATATTCGGCAACCCGCATGGCCTTTGGCGGCTCTCCGTTCCGGCCCAGCGCAGGAATAAAGCGGCACTGCCCATTTGGGTCGTATTCGAAGCCGTGAAATGGGCAGGCGATCCGGTCGCCGAGGTGTTTGCCCATGCACAGGCTGGCTCCAAGGTGCGGGCAGCGATCAGCCAGGCAGACGACCTTGCCCTGGCTGTCGCGCCAGAAGACAAGCTTTTCCCCCATGCGGGTAACGCCAACCAGTTTCCCGCGCGGAACTTCCTTTGATTCAAGCACCACATACCATTGGTTACGGATCATAAACCCTCCGAGTTAGAAAAAGTGCGAGAGCCGGGAAATCTTAATTCTGCGCATGCTGGCGGGCGAGCCGATATGCCAGCAGGGTACGCTCTTTGGCTTCCTGGTGATCGACCAGCGGCGCGGGATAGTCCCTGCCGATCCGACAGCCGCTGGCGCGCTGAAGTTCATCCGGCATCAGCCAGGGCTCATGCAGGTACTCCAGCGGGACGCGGGCCAGCTCGGGCAGCCAGTGGCGAACGAATTCACCCTGCGGGTCGCAGCGCTTGCCCTGACTGACCGGGTTGAAGATGCGGAAAAAAGGCGCGGCATCAGTGCCGACCCTGGCGGTCCACTGCCAGCCGCCGTTGTTGGCTGCCGGGTCGCCGTCGATCAACTGGCGCATGAACCAGCGCTCGCCCTCGCGCCAGTCGATCAGCAGATCTTTGACCAGAAAAGAGGCGGCGATCATCCGGCCGCGGTTGTGCATCCAGCCGGTGCTGTTCAACTGGCGCATGCAGGCATCCACCACCGGTACCCCGGTGCGGCCCTCCTGCCAGGCGCGTAAATCCTCGGATGCTTCCCGCCAGGGGACGGCTCGCATCTCGGGTCGGAAGGCCATGTCGAGAACATGGGGGAAGTGGTAGAGGATCGCGTTATAGAATTCGCGCCAGATCAGCTCGTTGAGGAATGTCTCGGCGCCGCGGCGGGATTCCGTGTCCGGCGCTTCGCGTATGCGCTGGTAGGTCATCCATGCAACTCGCCGGGCTGAGATCATCCCGAAACGCAGGTAGGGCGAGAGCTGCGAGGTTCCGGCCAGGTCGAGCCGGTCGCGGTCCTCGGCATAATTTGCAACCCGCTCGCGGAGGAAGTCGATCAAACGCCGGTTGGCCTCTTCTTCGGCGGCGGGGAAGCCGGGCGGCAGGTCGCCCTCGGGGATCGGCTCGCCATCCAGGCGCGGGCATTCACCCAACCCACGCGGCGCCGACTCCGGCGGCGAGGAGGGGAACGGCAGCGCTTTCCAGGCTTTGCTGAATGGGGTAAATATCGTATATGGCGCGCCGTCGGTTTTGATCACCGCTTGCGGGTGATGAACTGTAGCGCCGAGCGCAAGTTCGAGAGGTAATACCTCGCTAACCCGCTGGTCGCGGCGCCTGGCATAGGGACTGAAATCCTCTTCGGCGAAGATCCTGGATGCTCCGCTCTCCCTCAGGATATAGGCCAGCACTTCGCGCGGATTGCCCTTGCGTACCAGCAGATCGCTGCCGCGGTCCTGTAAATCCTGGCGCAGACGGCGAAGCCCGTTGAAAAGAAAGGCTTTCCGTTTAGCGGCCGGTTTTTCCAGGAGATGCGGATCGAGAATAAAGACTGGCAGGACGCTGAATCCTTCGGCCAGCGCAGCCGAAAGGGCGGCGTTGTCGATCAGGCGCAGATCGCGCCGCACCCACCAGATAGCAAGCGGCATTGTAAAACTCCGTGCTTGGAATCCATGCAAAGGGAATGTCTGTTCATATTGTAGCAAACCCTGTTGATACAGTCGCCGGTGGAAAGCCTGCATTCGATGCTCTTGTATAATGATGACATCAATTCAATTCGGTATTTCAAAAGGGGCAGGCGATGAAAAAAATTGCCATACTCACCGGCGGCGGCGATGCTCCCGGATTGAACGCGGTCATCCGCGCAGTGGTGAAGACCGCGGTGCAGCAATGCAACTGTGAAGTTCTTGGCGTGCGCGACGGATTCGACGGCTTTGTGACCCCGGGCGGGGTTTTCCCACTCGGGTTGAACGACGTACGCGGCATCCTCCCGCGCGGCGGGACGATTCTGGGCACCGCCAACCGCGGCAACCCCTTCGCCCGTAAAGTGATCCGCGGCGGCGTGGAGGTAGTCGAGGACATCTCCAACCAGTTAATCGCCAATATCCGCTCTTTGGAACTGTATGCGCTGGTGGTGGTCGGCGGAGACGGCACCCTGCATATCGCTCTGGAGATACACCGGTTGGGCGTGCCGGTGGTCGGCGTTCCCAAGACGATCGACAACGACATCGGCGGCACGGATTACACCTTCGGCTTTGATACCGCACTGAACACCGCGATGGAGGCAATCGATAAGCTGCATACCACCGCCGAGGCGCATCACCGGGCAATGGTGCTCGAGTTGATGGGCCGCGACGCGGGCTTTATCGCCCTGTTTGCCGGGATCGCCGGCGGCGCGGACGTGATCCTGATCCCGGAGATTCCCTTCCACTACGAGGCGGTTTGCGCCAAGATTCGCTCGCGGGTCGATTCGGGGGCGAATTTCAGCATCCTGGCGGTGGCCGAAGGAGCCCACCCGGCCGGCGGGGAGCAGGTCTACGCCCGCCCGGGCGACGCGGTTTACGCTCCGCGCCTGGGCGGCATCGGTCAGGCGGTGGCGGAGGTGATTGCCCGCGAGACAGGGGTCGAGTCGCGGGTCACGGTGCTGGGGCATTTGCAGCGCGGCGGCAGCCCGAGCGCCTTTGACCGCTGCCTGGCGACACGCTTTGGCGGGGCGGCAGCGCGCCTGGCGGCGGAGGGCAAGTTTGGGCGGATGGTGGCTTTACGCGGCAGCCGGGTGATCGACGTGCCGCTGGAAGAAGCCTTAACCCACCCGCGCCGGGTGGACGTGGATGGCGATGCCGTTCGCACCGCGCGCGGGATGGGGATTTGTCTGGGAGACCTTTAAGGAGTGGTTTAGCAATATCCCACCGCTGAGGTGCAGAGAACGCAGAGATTGATTAACTATCCTCTGCGAGCTCAGCGCCTTAGCGGTTTTTTTGACGATAATCTAACTCAACGGTAATTTATCCCCGCCCGTACAACTGGCGGTGCACGGCGCTGAGCGCGCGCACCTGCTCGCCGGCATGATAGGA
Source organism: uncultured Anaerolinea sp. (assembly GCA_964564935.1). Taxonomy (GTDB): domain Bacteria; phylum Chloroflexota; class Anaerolineae; order Anaerolineales; family Anaerolineaceae; genus Bellilinea. The sequence goes on from CAZMCF010000018.1 coordinate 21,948, forward strand.
CGAGCGCACCAGCGGACCGCTTTCGACCCATTTAAAGCCGATGCTCAGTCCGTATTCCTTGATCTCGGTAAATTCTTCGGGAGTGTAATAGCGGGCAATGGGCAGGTGCCTGCGCGAAGGCTGCAGGTACTGCCCGACGGTGAGGATATCCACGCCCCAGGAGCGCTGGTCGCGCATCACCGCCTTGACCTCGTCCAGCGTCTCCCCCAGCCCGACCATGATGCCGGATTTGGTCAGCACCTCAGGGTCGAGCCGCTTGGCGTTGGTCAGGGTGGCGGCGGCCCACTCGTAGCGGTCCTGCGGCTGGACGAGCCTGAACAGGCGCGGGACCGTCTCGACGTTGTGGTTGAGGATCTCCGGGCGGGCGTCCATGACCATGCGCAGGGCTTCGATGCTGCCCTTGAAGTCGGGGATGAGAACCTCGACCGAACAGCCGGGCAGAAGCTGGCGGATGCGGCGGATGACCATGGCGAAGATCGGCGCGCCGCCGTCGCGGCGGTCGTCGCGGTTTACCGAAGTGATTACGGCGTGCTTGAGGTTCATCGCCTTGACCGCCTGGGCGACACGCTCAGGCTCCAGCCAGTCGAGCGCCTCGGGACGTCCGCGCTTGACGTCGCAGAAGCCGCAGGTGCGCGTGCAGACATCGCCCATCATCAGGAAGGTGGCCGTGCCGGCGCCCCAACATTCGCCTATGTTCGGGCAGCCGGCTTCCTCGCAGACGGTGTGCAGCGCCTTGCGGCGCATTAACTGCTGCAGTTGCTCGTAGGTCTCGCCGCTGGGCGCGCGCACTTTAATCCACTCCGGGCGGCGGAGCGGGGTGGTGTTGATCTTCTCGGGATTTACCCGGTCTCGGGTCGGGTTTGTCGGCATGGTCTGTCTCCAGGGGACATTATAACCCGAGGAAGAAAAGGGCGCAAAGGGAGGGTAACCTATGCCTGCTTCTTCGTCATCCCCATGATCACTCCCAGCACCAGCGACCAGAGCGCCGCCAGACCGATCTGGTAATCGGCTGGCAGGGAGAAGGTCACCGTGTGGGCGGGAATCCAAAACCAGATCAGCGTCTTCCAGGCGTTGATAATTCCGGCAAAGCCCCTACGCCTGAGGATCAGGTTGTCCTCGATGCGGTGGAAGGTCATCATCTGCGGACCGAAGAAGATATTGGTGAAAACTGAGACGGCGAAAGCCCAGCCAACCCCATTGGCGAGGAAAGCCGGAAGAAGGTGATGCTCGAGCAGCGCGGCGGTAAAACCTTTCATCCCGGCAAAGCCGTATTTGATGATCACGCCGAGCAGCGCCCAGGCGAGCACCTTGCCGGGCAGTTGGAGCGGCGTGCAGGGCAGGGCCGGGCGTCTGGCCTGCAGGCTGGCGGAGATGACCTCGCCCAGCGTGCCGAGGATAGCGAACTGGATCGCGGCGGAAAGAAGGGGATTCTGGGTGACCCAGGCGGCGTAGGCTTCCATGTATGGCTCCGATGATGAAGAATCTCGTGCAATGAGATTCTAACAGGGTTCCGCTCTGGTTACTGTAAAACTCTCCAACTTAATTAAGGGCGATGCCCTCGCCCCTGATTTTTTCTTTGTCTTCAGCGTCTTCGAGAGAATTCTCGTGATCTCTGATCTACTGCCTAGCGGACGAGCAGCACCGGGCAATTGGCATGGGCGACGACTTTCTGACTCTGGCTGCCGAGCAGAGCGCCGGCCAGCCGGCCAAGCCCGCGCGTGCCCATGATGATCAGATCGTTTTTGCGCACTTCTGCCACTCTCAGGACGGCTTCAGCAACGGGTCCTTCCAAAACTTCCTTAACCAAATTCCCAGGCAGCTCCCCAACCAGGTCCAGCGCTTCTTTTAGAATATTTTCGGCGGCAACCTTCTGATTGGAAACGAAAGCAACCAGATTGGTTTCGCCAAGGTAGTTGGGCACCGGGTCGAATACGGTCACCACGGTCAGGTCTGCGTTCAAGCTGCGGGTCAAATCGCCTGCAACCCGGGCGGCATTAAATGAGTGGTCCGAACCATCTACAGCAAGAAGAATATTTTTAAACATGGGCCGCCTCCCTCCTCTCAGACTTCTATTCTTATTATAGAAAAAATCAAGGCGTTCTCCAATAACCTGTAGCTGGCGGCCGGCGGGAATCCGCAAATCTCGGCGACTCGGGCTCGGACATGTGCACAAAGACCCCCAGACCCCTGGCGCATGGTTCCTCCTAGGGTCTTTGATCTGGTTATTTCGTCATCGATGTCAACGGCGGTTAAGCCAGGGGGTTCGCGTCATTCTATGTTTTGAACGCCGGCAGCTCGCGGGTTTGTCCGTTGATCACAATCACGTAATAGGGCATCCAGGCCACGCCGAACAGGTCGACGAAGATGTCTTTCTTGTAGGGAGTGACCGGCACCTCGATCTCCTGATCTACCAGCCGGGCCCAACGGTCCTGGATGTCGGCCAGCGACGAACTGCGCTCAGCTTCGAGCGCCTCGACCTGTTTTTCGAGCGCCTCAAGCTCGGCTTCTTCCTGCTTCAATTGGGCCTTGGCCTGGGCGGTCATCCGCCGCTTGGTCAGGCTGGTAGAGATCGACCGCTTGCGTCCGCCAAGCATCCCCAGGAGCAGCTCGGCGCCCTTGCCGACTTCCTCCATCCGCCGCTGTCCGAGCTCGTCCTTCTGGCTGTCAACTTCCATTTCCTGGCGCTTGATTTTTTGGGCCAGCGCGTCCAGTTTCTTTTTATATGTTGCTTCGACTTTGTCGACCTCGGCCTGCATGGCGCTTTTCGCGGCTTTATTGCATATCTCGCGAAATTCAGCTGTGGTGGTTTCTGGAGGTGCGTACACCTTCAAGGCCTCGTTGACGCGCAGTTTGATTGCGCTGGCGCGGTAGACCCAATCTTCGAAGTCGGCGCGGTAACCGGCAAACAAGCGAGCGTCGCCAAGCCAGACCGGTAAAGCGGCGTAGCGCGCGCCGGGCAGGGGCGCGCCGGTCAACTGATCGCGGCGGTAAGGTTGGCGGGCGAAATCCTCCCAGGACACCCGCCGGCCGCGGGCTTCCTGAGCGAGAGAAGCAACCTGACGGGTCATATTCAGGTTGTATTTGGCCGCCAGGTAGGTGATCTCCGCCTGGGCGAAGAGACCGGCCCGGTAGACAATCCCGCCCTGCTGGACCTGCGCGTCGGAGGGAATTCGCGCGGCGGTCAGAGCTTCGCCAAAGGAGAGGTCGTTGGGGATGAAGTATTCTTCCACGCCGGAAGAAACCGCAGGGCGGGTGGTTGAGAGCGGTTCCCCGGCTGGCGAAACGGGAGCAGGCGCTGCAGCCGCCGACGGCCCGGCGGCAGCGCTCCCCGGGCGGGCAGAAGGAGCCTCCGCTCGGGAGGGAAGCAGCCTCATTAAGGCCGGGATTTGGCTGCGAGTCAGCGGACCGGCCAGGTAGTTCATCACCCAACGGGTCTGAAAGATTTGCGGCTTTTTCGCGTGGACATTGTGGAGCAGGAAGGTGCGTTTGCCCAGGCGCGAGATCAGGACGTCGACCTCGCCCCGGTCGAGACCACCGCCGGCCGAATCCAGTCCGTCCAGCAGGCGTTGCTTGTCCTGGTCGGTCTGCAAACGGCCGATGATCCAGGTGCCGGCGTTGGAAAGACCCTTGTAATCCACATCGACCGGGTTCTGGGTTGCCAGGAGCAGCCCGACGCCAAATGCACGCGCCTGTTTGAGCATGCGCAGCATGACCACCCGCGAAGGCGGGTTAGCCACCGGGGGGAGATAACCGAGAATTTCATCGAAATAGATCAGTGCGCGGAGATTCGCGGTGCCGCGCTGGGCGCGCATCCATGACTCGACCGCGGCGAAGAGCAGGGTGACAAAGAACATGCGCTCGCTCTCGCTCAGGTGAGCCAGGTAGAAGATGCTGTGGCGCGGCTTGCCGGCGGGCGTGTAGAGCAGCGCATCCGGCTCGAGCGCCTGGCCCTCGCGCCAGACTTCGAAAGAGGGCGAGGCCAGGAAATTATTAAGCAGCATGGCCAGCTCGAAACGGTCCTTTTCGGGGAAGAAGCTGTTGACCGGGAAGGCGCCGAGCCGCTCAAAGGGCGGTTTCTGGGTCTGCAGGATCAACTCGGTCAGGTCGAGGGAATGATCCTTGCTCCAGGCATTTTCGAGGATATTGGAGAGGAGGATGTGCTCGCGCGACCGCAGCGGATCGATGTTAGTCAGTCCGATCAGGCCCAGCAGGGCTGTGACGATGGTTGAAATTTTCTCGCGCAGGATCTCCCGATTATCCTCCCAGGGCAGGCCGGGCGCAGCGAAGGAGGAGAGAATGTTGACCGGCGTGCCAGCGCTCGAGCCGGGCGTGTACACGCCGAAATCGACGGCATCCTTTAAAGCCAGAATCTGTTCGCGCCCCAGACCCCAATCTGCCAGACCCTTGCTCCACTGGGCGGCGGTCTCCTCGGCTTTTTGGGCGACGGTCTTGCCCTCGCGCCGGGCGGTGTCGGGGTCGATCCACGGCTCAAAGTCGGTGGGCAGCAGGTCGGGGAAGTGCAGCAGCAGGTTGGTCAGGTCGCCTTTTGGATCGATGATGATCGCCGGAATGCCCTCGATCGCGGCCTCCTCGAGGAAGCCGACGCCAAGGCCGGTCTTTCCTGAGCCGGTCATGCCGGTGATGATTCCGTGGGTTACCAGGTCAGCCGGGTCGTACATCAACGGCTGGTCGGTCAGCTTGTTCTGCTCCATGTCGAATATCTTGCCCAGAAAAAACTGTCCATCTTTGGCTGAAGTCATCGGTCTACCTCCTCGCAGTTAGTGAGTAGAGCTCGTAAACGCCCCCAAAATTTTCCAGCGCCGGCAATTCCTTGAGAAAGCTGTCCAGCGCCAGCAGGGTTTCCTTGGGGTGGTGGGGATCTTTTGCCTCTAGTAAAAATTCTACACCAGAACGATAAACGAGCAGGTGAGTGATTCCTTCCTGCCGCCAGCGGTCGCGGATCAGATTAAAATCGCCGATTTCGGCGTAGGCGGTCAGCCAGCGGTCGATGTTCTCGTCCGGCAGGCAGTTTTCTTTGCAGTAAAGACTGCGCGGGTCGTAGATCAACTGGACCAGGCTGCCCGGCGGCAGCTGGTTGACTGCTTCCATGGCTGGCTGGTACCAGCCGAGGTTGTTTTTCAGGTACTCCTCGCTGGAGATCAGTCCCAGCGCGGCCTGGGGAGCGCCTTGCTTAAGGCTGGCGACGTTGACCTCGAGAACATTCAGCCCAAGAACCAGCACGACCAGCGCCGCGAGAATCCGTCCCGGACGCACCCCGGGCAGGGACAGACCTTCGACAGCGTTGAATCCGCAGGCGGCCAGCACAGCGAAAGCCGGGAACAGTGAGAAGAACAGGCGGGTCTGGATCAGATAGCCGGACAACTGGTTGCCGACAGCCCAGATAAGCAGACCGGTCAGGGTAATCAGCGCTGCGTTCTGCAGCGCGGCTCGCTGCTCGTCATTGCGCCGGCTGGAGCGGATCCAGGCCAGTCCGCCCAGGCCAAGCAGAAGAGGACCGGGTGAGACGCCATAGCCTTCAGCCCCTTCCAGGCCGATTGCCGTAGCGCGGACCGGCAGCAGGACGAAATCCAGCCAGTTTCCGAACGGAGGGGTGCCCTGAAAATTGGCGATGCGGGCCGGGGTCATTGCCCCGGCAGGGAATAAGAACGGGTAAAGCGGATTGCCGGTGGCGATCAGATTCTTGACCAGCCAGGGCAGGGCAAGAGCCGCGCCCGCCAGACCAAAATGAAGCGCCGCAGGCAGGAAAGGAGAGCGGCGCTTCCAGGCGTGCCAGCCCAGAGCGCCCAGCCCGGCCAGGGCAAGCGCGCCGGCAGTGTATTTGGTCGAAAATGCCAGCCCGGCGAATGCGCCGGCCAGCCAGAGGTTCGCGCGAGCGCCTCCCTGCCGCCAGAGATCGAGCGCAACCAGACAGCCAAAACCGAAGTAGAGGCCGAGCCAGTCGGAATACGCCCAGGCGGGTGAGACCATCAGGGTATAACCTGCCAGCAGCGCCGCGGCGCCAGCCCAGGCTGGCGAAAAGCCGATCCGCTGGCGCAGGTAGCCGAGAAGACCGAGGGCGGTCAGCGGGGCGAAACACCAGCTTAACACGGCGGCGGCCTGACGCCCGGCGAGGGCAATTGCCCAGGTGTAGAGCATCTCAGCGGCCTGGGGATGCCCCCAGGTCGCAATCCAGGGCAGATATTCGATCCGGCCAAGGCGCAGATAGGCTTCGGGCAGTGTCAGGTGATAGGACAGAGCGTCGTACTTGAGCGGCGGAGCCAGGGCCACCGCCAGACCGGCCAACAGGCCAGTTGCCAGCAGCGCGGCTGCCAGACGCCCGAAGCGCCCGCTTTCGTCCCACAGATCTCCAAACGCCCGGAATTGAGACGCCCAGGCAAGGCCCGGTCTGCGCAGGAGCAGCGCCAGGAGGATGACAGCGGCAAAGAACAGCCAGCGCGGAGCCCCAAGGGTCGCTCCTATCAGCAGCACGCCGAGGGCGAACAGGCCCAGACCTAACCCGGCTTGCAGGGATAGCCGGGCAAGCGGGTGCAGGCCGGGCAGGGGCGCCAGGCGCAGCCCAAGCCCGCCGGCCAGCGTAACCAGGATTGCTGCGGCGGTTAATCGCCAGGCCGCCAGGAGGAGGTCAAAGGCCAGTTGGGGGTTGAGCGGCTTGTGGCTGAGAAAATAGAGTACCAGGACGGCGGTCGGCCAGAGCAGCCCGATCGACGCCAGCAGGTAAGGGGTGATTTTTTTCATGAAGGTATCAGCCGGATCAGTGAAGCTTTTAATCTATTATAGTATTTAAACGCGCAGCGCCAATTTCCCCGCCAGGGTCAACCCTGGCCGAGAGAAGGGTGCCGCAGGATAATGGAATGGTCTTTAAATCACAGCACGCCGGGGACGCCGACCCCGGCATGCTATTTAAGGAGGAGAAGAAGAGAAGTCGCCCTTTTCAATTCCAATATTAGCAGAAAGCTTGTTCGATTACTTGACGCTAAACCTACGCTTGCCCTACGCTCGACTTGCAATTACATTACGAATGGGTTCTAAAAGAGTGTTTATATCAATTTTCGCCTTCCACGAAGCGTTTATCCTCCCTCAAGCGCGTTCTGGATTTGTGTAGTAAACTAGCGGTTATGAGCGGCCTGCCAGACCGCTTTTGGATAGGAGCCCCGAACATGGCGACAAATGAAACCATGCTCTACTCGAAGCAGATACCCGCTACGCCTGCCGGTCCGCTGACCATTATTGTTTCATCCACCGGTCTGGCGGGAATCATGTTTGGCCTGCTGCCAGAATCGCCGCCCGAAGACGCCCAGGCTGCGGCGCTGCTCGAACGTATCTGCCAGCAGCTGGATGGTTATTTCCGCGGTGAGCGGCGCGTCTTTGACATCCCCATCGATTGGAGCGGAATGGGCGATTACCAGCGCGAAGTTCTCAACGCCTGTTACGCCATTCCCTACGGCGAGGTACGAACCTACAGCGGATTGGCCCGCCAGACAGGGCGGCCGAAGGCAGCTCGCGCGGTTGGTAGAATCATGGCTTCCAACCCCATTCCGATCGTCATCCCCTGCCACCGGGTGATCGGCTCGAACGGCAGCCTGACCGGCTACGGCGGGGGTCTGGAGGTCAAAGCCTGGCTGCTCAAAATGGAAGGATCCCGGCTTACCGAATAAGCGCTCGAATACATTCTGGCATTTATCGCAATCGTTATGAATGAAATTCCTCAGGATCACTGCGCCGGTTATGTCGCCCTGGTTGGGCGGCCGAATGTGGGCAAATCGACCCTGATGAACAGCCTGCTCGGCCAGAAGGTCGCTGCCGTCTCGCCCCGCCCGCAGACCACCCGTCAGCGCCAGTTGGGAATCCTCACCCTGGATAACGCCCAGGTGGTCTTCATGGATACACCCGGGCTGCACATTCCGGAGCATAAACTGGGCGAGTACATGAACATGGTGGCCGAAGATGCGCTCAAAGAGGCAGACGTGATCGTCTGGCTGGTGGAGGCTAACAGTCTGCCGACCGCGGAAGACCGTCTGATCGCCGAAAAATTGCGGGCATTGAAGCGCCTGCCGCCGGTGCTGCTGGCGCTGAATAAGGTGGATCTGCTCCCGGCCGGGGATCTGCCTCGAAGATTGGAGGAATACCAGGCGCTGCTACCTCAAGCCGAGACGCTGGCGTTTTCGGCGACGACCGGCCAAAACCGGGAGGAACTGCTTGCCGCGGTTCTCGGGCTCCTGCCCCCTGGCCCGCCTTTCTTCTCGCCTGACCAGTTGACCGATTACTACGAGCGCGACATCGCTGCCGAGCTCATCCGCGAAGCGGCGTTGCTGCACCTGCGCGAGGAAATCCCGCACGGCGTTGCCGTGCGAATCGATGAGTATACCGAGCGCGGCGAGACCGGAGCGTACATTGCGGCGACCCTCTTCGTTGAGCGTGAATCCCACAAGGCCATCGCCATCGGCCGGGGCGGCGAAATGCTCAAGCAGATCGGCACGACCGCCCGCCAGGAGATCGAAGCCATGAGCGGGAGGAAGGTCTTTCTCGAAATCCGCGTCAAGGTGAATAAAAACTGGCGGAACAGGCCGGACGCCCTGCGCTGGCTGGGTTATTATCGCGAGAATTGATATCCATATGCGCGCAGAATGGCTGGCCCTGACCCTCGTTTTCGCTCTCGGCGACTGGGTTGCAGTCGGTGCCGGGAAGAACAGAGTTCGGGTGATCACCAAGCCGGGGGTGATGCTGGCGCTGCTTACGGGTTTCAGCCTGGCCGGCGGCTGGCAACGGGAGAGTTTCTGGTTCGGGCTCGGACTGGTTTTCTCGCTGGCGGGCGATATCTTTCTCATGCTGCCGCCGGGAGCCTTCTTCGCCGGCTTGAGCGCCTTTCTGATAACCCACATATGTTACATCATCGGCTTCAGTCAGGGGGCGAGATTGCCGGGGTGGGGTGCTCTGATTCCCCTGGCAATGATCGCTGCTGCCGATTTCTTTACCTACCGGCGGCTGCGCCGCGCCTTGATGGTCCGGCCAAAAGGCCGTTGGATGCGTTTTCCCCTCCACGCGTACCAGATCATTCTCAGCCTGATGCTGATCACGGCGATGCTGACTCTCTGGCGGGAGGACTGGCCCCGCCTGGCGGGTTGGCTGGTATCCACAGGCGCGCTGCTGTTTATGATCTCTGATACCGTTCTGGCTATCAACCGCTTCACCGCGCCCGTTCGCGGCGGCAGGCTGATTGTGATCATCAGCTATCACCTCGGGCAGATCGCCTTGATCAGCGGAGTCCTGCTGAACGCGTCTACTTGAGCAAAGGGCGAAAACCCTCGCCAAGGGCTTCATGAGCCTGACCGATGACCATGAAGGCGCGCGGATCGATCTCGCGCACCAACTCTTTGAGCTGGTTGACCTCAGAGCGGGTGACAACGATATAGAGGACAGGGCGTTCCTGCCCGGTGTAGGCGCCGGTGCCGGGAAGGATGGTGACGCCGCGCTCGAGCACCTCAAGCACCGAATGAGCGATACGTTCGGGCGCGCCTGTGATGATTAGCGCGGTGCGGAAGACGCTCGATCCCTCCGAGGTAGCTTCAGCAGCCAGGCCGGAAACATAGATCACCAGCAGACCGTATAGAGCCTTTTCCCAGCCGAAGGCAAACCCGCCGCCGAGGACGACCAGCGTGTCGGTGAGCAGATAGGCTTGCGAAATGGAGATGCCGAGGCGATGGTTAAGCACCCGCCCGAGAATGTCGCTACCTCCGCTGGTGCCCTGCCCGCGGTAGACCAGTCCCAGTCCGATTCCGAGCAGAATCCCACCGTACAGGCAGTTCAACACCAGATCGTCGGTCAGCCCATCGGCGGGCAGGAAGAGGACCAGTCCATCGGTGAATACCGAGAACAGCAATATGGAAAGCGCGGTTCGCTTGGCGAAGCGCAGACCGCCAAGGTAGCGCCAGCCGATCACGAAGAGCGGCGCATTGCCGAGGAACACCATCAATCCGATCGGCCAGCCGTTGAAATGGTTGACGATCTGAGCCAATCCGCTGATCCCGCCGCTGACCAGTTGGGCCGGGATGAGGAACAGACGCATCGACAGAGCCTGGACCAGCGCGCCGAGGATGATCAGTAAATATTCCTGGAGATTTTTTCTAGAAAAATCCGGCGGACCGATCAATGAGCGGGCTACATTTTTCACGGATTGGTCTACTGGCATTTGCGACTCCTGGTTCGAAGAGTGGATTAATTGTAAATGAAGAACGCATGGATTGAGTAGCGATAACCGTCCATTCTTGCGCCACTTTTGTCATGCGAGACCAGGCGCAGCGAATACATCAGATCGTTCCCCTCATCGGCTTGTATTCTAAATTGCATTCGTGATATATTTATCTTGTCCCCCGCTTTCTTCCCAGCCCCATCGCGTCAGACGAGTTGCGCTTGACCTCTTGGAGAAGGCTTTAATCGGTGAAAGAACAACCGGCATTGGGCCTTCTCGGGTGCGTAAATGGTTATTCCATAACGAGACAAGTTTCTTTCGCCTTGGCATTCATAAAGTACCTGTTTGAGCTAACCCGAAGGTGGAGAGACGCAGTGATAGATGCGCTGATACCTGGCTCCAGTCAAGGACCTGCATGAGCCATTTGATCGCCCTGGGCAGGATCGCTGTAAGGAATTCAAGTCTGGTCTGGTTGAAAACCAGCCGGAGAGAGGGCGTCTGCTCGCTTAACCGGCTATTTTCGGTTTGCCGATGGGGTTCTCCATATTCCACAGACTGCCCGGCAGCCGGTAAGAGATCAGGTAAAGGAGGTGCGCAGGGAGATATTCTTGAATTTGATCTTTCTCACCTTTGAACCGTTTAAGACAGGAATTCAGAAGGAGGAGCGACGGATATGAAAAAGGGAACCATTCTTTTAGGAATTTTGATCCTGGCCAGCATGCTGTTGGCAGCGTGCGGCGGCGGCGCGGCTGATACGATCAAGGTCGGTGTGGTTGCTGAGTTGACCGGCGACATCCCGGCGGTAGGCGCGTCCTGCAAGAACGCCGCCGAGCTGGCGGTCAAGGAAGTCAACGACGCTGGCGGGCTGGAAGTGGGCGGCAAAAAGTATCAAATCGAGTTGTTCGTCGAGGACAACGCCGGTAAAGCCGACCAATCTGCCTCCGCGACGCAAAAGCTAATCACCCAGCAGAATGTGGTCGCGATCATCGGCCCGAACGCCAGCCGTTATGCCATCCCGGCATCGGAAGTGGCTGAAAGCTCGCAGGTGATGCTGATCAGCCCGTGGTCGACCAACCCGAAGACCACCATGGTGGGAGACACCGGCCAATCCAAGAAATATGTCTTCCGCGCCTGCTTCATCGATCCCTTCCAGGGGCGCGTGGTGGCCAAGTTCGCCATGGAAAACCTGGGCGCGAAGAAGGCCGCCGTGCTGTATGATGTGGCTTCAGAATACAACAAAGGCATCGCGGATATCTTCAAGGCTACGTTTGAACAAATTGGCGGGACCGTTGTGGCCTTCGAAACCTATACCACCGGCGACAAGGACTTCTCAGCCCAGTTGACCAAGATCAAGGACGCCAATCCGGACGTGGTCTTCCTGCCGAATTACTACAGCGAAGTGCCGCTCCAGATCCAACAGGCCCACCGGCTGGGCATCACCGTCCCCTTCCTCGGCTCCGACTCGTGGGGCAGCGCTGAACTGCTCACCCTGTGCGGCGCTGATTGCGAAGGATATTACTTCAGCACCCATTACGCCCCGGATGCCGCCACACCGGTGGCGACCAAGTTCATCGAAACGTACAAAAATACTTACGGGGTTGTTCCGGACGACGTGGCCGCTCTGACTTACGACTCATTCGGTCTGCTGTTCCAGGCGCTTCAGACGGCCGGCAAGGTGGACCGCCAGGCTGTTCGCGACGCCATGGCCAAGATCCCCAAGTACGATGGGGTTACCGGCAGCATGACCTTTGAAGAAGGGTCGGGCGATCCGGTCAAGAGCGCCGTGATCCTGCAAATCAAGGACGGTAAGTTCGTCTGGTTTGCCAACGCCAATCCATAACATCGGTTCGATTGCATGCTCTCCCGCCCCTGCCTGGCGGGAGAGCAGCCATTCAGGTAAAAGGGCGCTGCTATGATTTATATTCTCCAGCAATCGTTGAACGCGCTGCAGCTAGGCAGTATTTATGCCCTGATTGCGCTTGGCTACACCATGGTCTATGGCATATTGACCATGATCAACTTTGCCCACGGCGACCTGTTCATGGTGGGAGCCTTTTTCTGTTTTTTGATCGCCACATTACTCAAGCTGCCATTTGTGCCTACCCTGCTGCTCTCGATGATCGGCGTAGCCCTGCTGGGTGTGCTGATCGAGCGGGTGGCCTATAAACCGCTGCGGGCGGCTCCTCGGGTTTCGGCAGTGATCACTGCGCTTGGGGTGGGTTTATTCCTTGAGAACTTTACCCTGGTGTTTTTCCCTTATCCGCAAAGCGTGCCGACTCTATTGAAAACGATTACCTGGCAGATTGGCGGGGTAACCATCTCATCGCTGCAGATCCTGATCATTCTTCTATCCATTGGTTTGATGGTCATGCTGGATCTGATCGTTCGGCGCACCATGGTTGGGATGGCCATGCGCGCCATTTCCTGGGATAAAACCCTCGTCCCATTAATGGGCGTACCGCTGAATTTGATCATTTCCGTCACGTTCGCCCTTGGCACAGGTCTGGGCGCAGCCGCCGGCACCATGTACGCAATAGCTTTTCCGGTGATCGACCCGTATATGGGTATTCTCATCGGCTGGAAGGCGTTCATCTCGGCGGTGGTAGGGGGCATCGGCAACATCCGCGGGGCAATGATCGGCGGGTTCATTCTCGGGGCGGTAGAGATCATGGTTGCGGCCTTTTTCCCTTCCACCTACCGCGACTTCGTGGCCTTCACCCTGCTCCTGGTTCTGCTGATATTCAGGCCGTACGGCATTTTAGGCAAGCCTCGCCCGCAGAAGGTGTGACATGAACAAATCAATCTCCACACCTTCTCTCGCAAAAGATCGCCTGGCTCGCCTGCGCCTGTTATGGGAACGAATTTCCGCCAGCCGCAAGGCTTTGCCAGTTCTACTGGTCCTCGGTTTTGTTTTATCCTTTGTCATTCCTGCTACGGACATTATCAACGAATACGTCCAACTGATTTTGATCTACGTGGGAATCAACATTATCCTGACCATCAGCCTGAACCTGATCAACGGCTATATGGGCGAGTTCTCGGTCGGTCATGCAGGTTTCATGGCGGTTGGCGCTTACGTCTCTTCGATTCTGACCACGAAGATCCTGTCGCCCGACCTGAACCCGTACTTGTTTCCGCTGGTGGTGCTGGCGGGAGGGATCGGGGCGGCGCTCGTCGGTCTGGTAGTGGCATTCCCATCTTTTAAGACGCGCGGCGACTACCTGGCAATCGTCACCCTGGCTTTCCTGATGATTGTCAAATCAGTCTTCGAGAATATCGAAGCGGTCGGTGGTCCGCGCGGCATCCCGGGTGTGCCCAAACTGACTACCATGCCCTGGACCTTCTTCTGGACAGTGCTGGCGATCCTGGTCATTCGTAATTTTGTCTATTCCAATTACGGGCGCGGGGTGCTTTCCATCCGCGAGGATGAAATCGCCAGCGACCTGATGAGCGTCAATACCAATCAGATCAAGCTGCTGGCGTTCACGCTCAGTTCCTTCTTCGCCGGTATCGCCGGGGCGCTGTTTGCCCACATTCTTCAGTTTATAAGCCCGCGCGTGTTCGATATCATCAAGTCCACCGATGTGTTGATCATGGTCTATCTGGGCGGGATCGGCTCGATTACCGGCTCGATCCTCGGGGCGACCATTTATACGGTTCTGCTGGAGGTGCTGCGCCCGCTTGGCATGTGGCGAATGGTTCTCATGCCGCTGGTGCTGGTGTTGCTGATGATCTTCCGTCCGCGTGGAATCATGGGCCTACGCGAAATGCGCTGGTTCGTCCCGCATATCGATTTGAACGCGCTTAAGATCTGGCGCAGTCGAAAGGAGGCCGGCCATGGCACTCCTGCAGATTGATTCTCTGACCCATTACTTCGGCGGGTTGTGCGCCGTATCGGACTTCAACCTGACCCTCGAAGACGGCGAACTGGTCGGCATCATCGGGCCAAACGGGGCCGGGAAGACGACCATCTTCAACCTGATCACCGGCGTGTATAAGGCTACTCGCGGCAGTATCCGCTATGACGGTCGGGAGTTGATCGGCATGCGCCCGAACCAGATCACCCAGTTGGGCATCGCGCGCACCTTCCAGAACATCCGCCTGTTTAAAGATTTAACCGTGCTGGACAATGTGCGCATCGCCTACTTCAACTGGCTTGGCTATTCTCCCTGGGAGGCGCTGCTGCACGTCGGGCGGTACGGAGCCGCTGAGGAGAAGTACGCGATGCAGGCGCTTGACCTGCTCGAGTTCTTCAAGCTCGATGGTTTTGCCGACGAATGGGCTAAAAATCTGCCCTACGGTTCCCAGCGCCGCCTGGAGATCGCCCGCGCGCTGGCCACCCGCCCCAAGTTGCTCCTGCTCGACGAACCCGCCGCCGGGATGAACCCGAAGGAGATCAATGAGTTGATGGAGTTCATCCAGTGGATCCGCAAGGAGTTCAACCTGACCATCCTGTTGATCGAACATCAGATGCGCCTGGTGATGGGCATCTGCGAGCGGCTGAAAGTGCTCGACTTTGGCGCGACCATTGCCGAAGGTCTGCCGGAACAGGTGCGAACCGATCCGCTCGTGCTTGAAGCGTATCTCGGCGAAGGAGGTGAGGCATGAGTGAGAATCACGTCCTCCTTTCGGTTGAGAACCTGGTTGTTTCCTACGGCAACATCAGGGCGGTCAAGGGGATCTCCTTCGATGTCAGGGAAGGCGAGATCGTCACCCTGATTGGCGCGAATGGGGCGGGTAAGTCCTCCACTTTACGCGCGATCTCGGGCGTCGTGCCGTATTCAGGCACGGTATCATATCGCGGACAGTCGCTGCAAAAGATCCCAGCCGATCAGATCGTCGCCCTTGGCATCGCGCAGGTGCCGGAGGGGCGCGGTATCTTCGGCAACCTGACCGTGTTTGAAAACCTGAAGCTGGCGACCTGGCAGCGCAAAGATAAGGCTGAAATTGCCCGCGACTATGAGAGGGTTTTCACCATTTTCCCGCGCTTGAAGGAGCGCCGCTCTCAGTTGGGCGGCACGCTCTCGGGCGGCGAGCAGCAGATGCTGGCGGTTGCCCGGGCGTTGATGAGCCGCGGGAATGTGATGCTGCTCGACGAGCCGTCGATGGGCCTGGCGCCGGTGCTTGTTCGGGACATCTTCAGGGTACTCCAAGAGATCAACCAGGCTGGCACAACCATCCTGCTGGTCGAACAGAACGCCAACATGGCGTTACGTGTGGCTCACCGAGCCTATGTTCTGGAAACCGGCACAATTGTCTTGAGCGGCACGGGCGCCGAGCTGTTACGCGATACTCGCGTGCGCGAGGCGTATTTAGGCGGTTGATCGCTCTTCGGATTCACCACGGAGGCGCAGAGGTCTCTGAGATGTGAAAATTCACCTCTCCGCGTCCTCGGCGCCTTCGCGGTTCCTTCTTATCAGGTTTGAATTGTTGGAGTATTGATACTGAGGTCGCCATGGACGAAATGGATGGGGTCATAACCTGGGCAGAGATCGACCTCGAAGCCATCCGCTTTAACATCCGTGCCTACCAGCGCCATGTCGGCCCCGGGGTGGGGGTCTTCGCGGTGGTCAAGGCCAACGCCTACGGCCACGGAGCGGTTCCGGTTGCGCGAGCCGCGCTGGAGGCTGGCGCCGCGATGCTGGCCGTTCACCGCCTGAACGAGGGCGTTGAGCTGCGCCAGGCGGGCATCGACGCGCCGGTGCTGCTGATGGGATACACCCCGCCGGGCGGAGCGGAACAGGTTGTTCGCTGGCGGCTGACCCCCAGCCTGATGACCGCCGAGTTTGCCCAGGCGCTCTCTGCCCAGGCCGGGCTGGCCGGATGGACAGCGCCTGTGCATGTCAAGATCGATACAGGGATGAGCCGCTACGGGCTGATGCCGGACGAAGCACTTGACTTCCTTCAATACCTGATCACCCTGCCGAACCTGCGCCTGGAAGGCATGTTCACCCACTTTGCCACGGCCGATTCGCTCGATCAGACCTGGATGCGGAGGCAGTTGGAGACTTTCAACGGGGTTGTTGCGGCTGTCCGCGCCGCCGGGATCGAAATCCCACTGCTGCACGCGGCCAACAGCGCAGCCGCCATGCGCCTGCGCGAGTCGCACTTCCAGGCCATACGTCCGGGAATTGCCATCTACGGGCTGGATCCCTCCAGCGAATGGCCGCCGGTCTTCGAGATCAGGCCTGCGCTGGCATTAAAGAGCCTGGTGGCGAGGGTGCGCGAGCTGCCCGTGGGAGCCGGGGTGAGCTACGGGCGCACCTGGGTGGCTGCCAGGCCAACCACCGCCGCCCTGGTTCCGGTCGGTTACGGCGACGGCTATCACCGCATTCTGTCCAATCGAGGAGTGGTGCTGGTCGGCGGGCATCGAGCGCCGGTCATCGGGCGGGTTTGCATGGATCAGATCGTGGTCGACGTGACCGGCATTCCCGGCGTGAAACAGGACGATGAAGTGGTGCTGGTCGGGCGGCAGGGCGGAGAGCAAATCCGCGCCGAGGAGGTGGCCCGCCTGGCCGGCACGATCAATTACGAGGTAACGACGGCAATCCTGCCGCGGGCGGTGAGAGTGTACAAGTAAGCCAGGCTATACCCAACGAAAGTGTAAGGTCTGCGCAGGGTGGGTGTAAGGCCTAAGCTGTTGTCCAAGTACGTACATTTGTTATAATTTCTACACAGACCTTCGTAAACCGAGGCACTCATGGCGCTGCGCGGAAATTTGCGGGATTTCTCCATCACTCAGCTTCTTAATTTAATCAATCTGGCCCGGAAAACCGGCACCCTGGTCATCGAAGGGCCAGCTGAATCCGCTCAGGTGGTTTTCCGCGAAGGCAAACTGGCTTTTGCAAGGATCGGTAAGGACGACCCTGATCTGGCAGCGATTCTTCAGCGTAATCGAAAGATCACCAACAGCCAGGCCCACATTATCCGCGAGCGCACCGCCAGGATGACTGATAAGGAAGTCGGGCTGCTGCTGATCAACGCCGGCTACCTGACTCAGAAAGACATTATCGAAAGCATACAATTGTACTGCGCGGATGCGGTTCGCCGCCTTTTCACCTGGGTGGAGGGCGGCTTTCATTTCGAGCCGGATATCCCGCCGCCCGATGGAAAAATCCCGGTGCGGATGGATCTGGAAAACCTGATCATCGAAAGCTCGCGGCAGATGCGCGAATGGGAACAGCTTCAGGCGGAAATTCCCTCGCTGGATATGGCGTTAAAATTTACCGACCGCCCTGGGACAAACTTGAGGAACATCAACCTCAGCGTGGAGGAGTGGCGGGTGGTGCGCTACGTCAATCCCAAGAATACCATGCGTCAGATTGCCCATGCCTCGCGGATGAATGACATCGAAATCCGCCGGGTGGTTTATGCCCTGCTCCAGGCGGGACTGGTCGAGATCACCCGCCCGGGTGGACCGCCGCCCGCCCCCGCGATTACCCGAACCGTGCCGGTTCCCAAGACAGAAGAGCGCCGCTCGCTGGTCACCCGCCTGATCAACCGAATCCGCTCGATTTAACTTTCTCCCAAGGATCTAGTAGATGCAAAACGTCAAAATCGTCGTCACCGGTCCGTTCAGCGCTGGGAAGACGGAATTCATCCGCACCGTCAGTGAGATCGACGTGGTCTCCACCGAGCGGAAGATCACCGCCGAGGCCGAGAAGGTCAAGGAGCGAACGACCGTGGCGATGGACTTTGGCCGGATCACGGTCGACGACGATCTGGTGCTCTACCTTTTCGGAACGCCGGGGCAGAAGCGCTTCGATTTCATGTGGGAAATCCTTTCGGAGGGCATGCTCGGCTTTGTGGTCATGGTGGACAGCACCCGCCCGGAGACCTTCCGCGAGGCGCGCAGCATCCTGGAGACCTTCCGCGCTTACGCGCCGACGCCTTACGTAGTGGCGGCCAACAAGCAAGACTGCGCCGACGCCTGGGAGCTGGACGATATGCGCGTGGCGCTGCGCCTTGACCCAAAGATCAAGTTCCTGCCCTGCGTTGCTCATCAAAAGGACCTGGTCAAGAAGGTCCTACTTGAGCTGCTCTACAGCATCCTCGACGAGATGGAGGGCGGCGGGGATTGAGCCTGCGCGGGGAACGATCGACGTGGCCTCCATTGTTACCGATCAGGGAATCCTCCACTTCGAAGTTTACGGGAAAGGGAAACCGGTTATCCTCCTGCCCGGCTGGCTCGGCTCGTGGGAATTGTGGCAGGATACGATGGCCTTCCTCGGTCAGTATTACCGCGCCTACGCCATCGATTTCTGGAGCTCAAGCGAATCAGGGCGCAAGCGTATCCCCTGCGGGCTGAACGATCTCGCCTCGCTGGTTAGCCAGTTCATCGACCAGATGGGGATTGTCAAAGCCCTGCTGGTGGGTCATGGACTGGGCGGAACTGTCTGCCTGTTGACCGCGCTTGCCAATCCGCAGCGGGTGGAGCGGGCGGCGGTGATCAGCGCGCCGCTCAATCGCGCCGGACTCCGCTTACGACTCAGGCTTGCCGCCCGACGGCCTTTTGCTTCATGGCTGCCCTCCGCCTTTCGGCTGACCCGGGCATTCCTGCGGCGCACCGCCCCGGCGCTCTGCCGCGATCCTCGCCTGGCGGAGATGATGACCCGCGACCTCTCCCCCGAGATTCTGAGATCATTTGTTACCAGCCTGGCTTCGCTTGGCGCGATTGACCTGCGGGAAGATCTAAAAATGCTAAGCCTGCCGGTATTGGGAATGTACGCAGATCGTGATAAGATTGTGCTTCCCCGCCAGTGGAAAATAATCCGCTCTGGCGTGACCGGCGCTCAAATCTTGCGCTATCCGCAGGCCGGGCACTTCATTATGCTGGATGAGCCCAGGGCTTGCATGCAGTCATTGAAAAAATTCCTTGACCAGAGTGAAGAGAATCCGCATGAGTGAGAAGAAGAGCCTGCAAATCTCCACGCAATTGACTGAAGTGATCATCAAAGGAATGCAGGAATTTATCGGCCAGCCAGAATTGGACGATATCCTCTCGAAATGCAGTGAAATTCCATATCGAAGTTGCGACCAGATGCTCCAGGCCGGGGCGGTCATGGACTATAGCCAGGTCAGCGCCCTCCAGCAGGCGGTCGAGGAGGTCTACGGCCCCCAGGGCGCGCGCGGGGTTGCCCTGCGCTCAGGCCGTTCGGCGTTTTGTTATTTCCTGAAAACCTTTGGTGAAAAGACCGGCCTCAGGGAGCTCGATTTCCGCCTGCTGCCGCCGCGGCGGCGGTTGAAAACCGGCCTGGAACGCCTGGCTCATGTGATGAATGCCGAGGCAGGCGGGGAGGTCATCATCCAGGATGACGAAGACGCCTGGCTGGTCCGAATTGGACGATGCCCTGAATGCTGGAAGAAGCAGAGTGAAGCTACCCATTGTTTTTTCAGCGTTGGTCTGCTGCAGGAATTTATTAGCTGGCTGAGCGGCGGGAAGATCTACCTGGTCGAGGAGATTGCCTGCCGGGCCAAAGGAGATCCGGCGTGCATCATCCGCATCGATAAGAAGCCGCTGGACTGAGACCGTTAGGCTTTGGTAGAAAATTGACTGCCGGGTACGGGTCCGTGGATTACGCCCCCGACCATGGCGGGGGACAGCCCTGGAATTCCTTACAATTGCTTTCCAATCTGCTCCTGGAATGGTATTTTTTATTGTCTCGAAAGCGCAATTTACTTAAGATATGGGTGTGATTCGTGTGATCTGAAGGGTACGCACCGATGGGCAAAGCCCGCCTGATGATTGTCGAAGATGATCTCGATATCGCCAACATGCTCAGCTTGTTTTTTAAAAGCCAGGGCTACGAGGTCGATTGGGCTTCTCACGGCAGGCTGGCGCTTGAGAAAATCCGCCAGGTTATGCCCCACCTAATCCTCCTCGATATTGTCCTGCCGGATATCGATGGCTATGAAGTCTGCCACAGCCTGCGGACCAACCTGCGGACCAGCCATATCCCGGTAATCTTCCTGACCCAACGGGACGAGCGGGCCGATAAGCTCAAAGGATTGGAACTGGGCGCGGACGATTACATCACCAAGCCGTTCGACATCGACGAGCTCCGCCTGCGGGTGCAAAACGTTCTCAGCCGCGCCGAGAGGGAGAGCCTGACCGATCCACAATCCGGTTTACCGTGCGGGCGGCTGATCGAAGAGCAGCTGCGAAAGGTGATTCAGCAGTCCGGTTGGGCTTTACTGGATGTGCGGATCGATCACTTC
The DNA here is from genome assembly GCA_964564935.1 of uncultured Anaerolinea sp. Lineage (GTDB taxonomy): Bacteria > Chloroflexota > Anaerolineae > Anaerolineales > Anaerolineaceae > Bellilinea. The sequence continues at coordinate 42,373 of CAZMCF010000018.1, forward strand.
GGGCAGTTCAAGGACGTCTATGGTTTTATTGCCGCAAATGGCGTGATTCGCTTTACATCGATGCTTCTTGGCGAGGTGGTGGATGAGCTTGGCGCCGCGGATGACTTTATCGGTCACGCTGGCGGGGATAATTTCGTGATCATCACCCGCCGGGCGACGGCAGGCCTGATCAAAAAGCGGTTGAAAGAACGATTCAGCAGGGAAGTGCGCCAGCACTACAGCTTCACTGACCGCCAGCGCGGGTATATGATCATCCCGACTCGCGTCGGTGAAAACGTATTGGCTCCGTTTATGTCCCTGTCGATCGGGATCGTGTCTCCGGAGACCCATCAGTTTTCAGATATTCGCGAAATCACCGAGATTGCAGCCGCGGAACGGCGGAAAACCGGATAAGCCGCAATGACCATTCATCCTGAAGGTACAGGCTAAAACACAGATGTCACTGCACAATCCGTTCGTCATTGGCGCTATGATGGTTGCAGCGGGTCTATTCCTCTGGCTGGCAGCGCGACTGGTAATCAACCGCCTGACCCTGGCCAAACCGGAAGAAAAAATTGCCATTAAACAAACTGCCCCCGAGGTGGATACGTCCGCTGAGGCGGTTCTTTTAATCAGGCAGGGCGGCAGGCTGGTCTGGCTGAGTCAACCTGCCCGGGTTCTCTTCGAGATCCGTGCGGGTGCGCCGGCCGATCTGGAGCTGCTGGCCCGGCAAATCCGTCCGGCGGATGAGTTTATCCGCCTGTGCGCCCGCGGGGGACAGGCGCGCTTCATACTCAATGGACGGACGCTTGAGGTCGATTCATCCGGTTTCATCCTCAACGGTGAGCAATACCGCCTGGTCGCGCTGCGGGAAACCAGCCTGGGGCTCGAGCTGGCCGGCAGCGATCCAGGCCGGCAGGGTGCGGCGTTGGAGAGCTTCAACCGCCTGGCGCTCGCGCTGGGATCTCACCTGGACCTCGAATCTACCCTGCGCGCGATCGCTGAAAACCTGGCCCGGCTGCTGCCCCTCGATGGCCTTGAAATCTGCTTATGGGATGCCTCCAGCGAGCGCCTGACAGCATACAGGCTCAATTCAACCCCGGGGAGCGAATTTATTCTGGAAAAAATCCCTAATTTATACCGAAAAAGCGAGGGTTTGGTCGGGAAATTGGCAGAAGAGCGCAAACCTCTCCTCTTCAATGATCCGGCGGGATGCGATCAGATTATGCCTGTTTTTACCCAATCCAGAATGAAGATCAAAGCCTGCCTGGGTGTGCCGCTCTTTGCAGGAGATGAAATGGTCGGCACGCTGGCAGTTGCTTCACTTTCACAGGGCAGATTCCAGTCCACAGACCTGGATCTGCTGTCCGCATTAGCTGGCCATGCCGCTGTGGCGCTGCGCAAGGCGCGGCTTTTTGAGCAGGAACGGCGCCGCGCGGCGGAATTGGACAGTCTGGCGCAGCTCACCCAGGCGTTTGGCTCGATCCGCGACCCTCACCGCCTGTATGCTCACCTGATCGAGTGCATATCACCCCTGGTAAGGGTCGGTATTTTGGGCTTTTTGATCTTCAACGAAAATGAACGCATGCTGGAAGGGCGCGCGCCGATTCGCGGGTTGCCAGTCCAATTCATCGAAATGATCCGCGTTCCCGTGCCGGGCGGCAGCCCGCTGGAAGCGGCTTACCTGGCCCAGGAGGTGATCCAAAGCGCGAATGCGGCCGAAGACTCACGCTGGCAGGAGATGGGATTACAACCCCTGGCAGCCGCGGCTTCCCTGCGGGAGACGGTTCTTGTCCCCCTGGTCTCCGGCGGGAGCATGCTGGGATATTTGCTTGCCGCCAATCCCGGCGAGGACCGGCGGGGTTTTTCGGAGGACGAATTGCGTCTGCTGCGTATCCTGGCAAGCCAGTCCGCGCCGATCATCGAGAACGCCACCCTGTTTCAGCAGTTGACCCTGCGGGCGCAGCGGGCCGAAACCCTGCGGCAGATCGCCAGCCTGGCAAGCTCGACCAGCAGCCTCGAAGATATTCTCCGCTCTTCGTTGGAGGAGTTATGCCGCCTGCTGGAGGCGGATGCCGCTGCAGTGTTCCTGCTGGATCAGCAGAGGACGACCCTCGCTCTCCTGCGCCCGGCTTCCAGCGACGATTTCACCCATGTCTCGGATAAGCTCGCCCGGCTGGCGGTGGAAGACCCTCAGTTTCCCTTCACTGCGACCGGCAGCCAGCATATGATCTATTCCGGTAAGGTGCTGCCTGAAAAGCCTCTGGTGCCTTTCTACCGCCAGGTGATGAACACCCTTCAGGTCGAGTCGCTGGTCGCTGCGCCGCTGGTGGTGCGCGGCAAGGGCATCGCCGAAATCTGGGTGTGCAGCCGCAGAGCAGATAAATTCGGGACGGGCGACCTGCAGGTGATTTCCTCCGCCGCAGGGCAGCTTGCCGGGGTGGTCGAGAACGCGCTCGAGGATCGGACCGAGGCGCTGCGCCGCGAACACCGCCGCCTGCAAACCATGCTGCGGGTTTCGACCGAACTTTCCTCCAGTCTTGATATTCAACAGGTGTTGCAGCGCACCCTGGCGGTGGTTAACAAGGCGCTTGGCGCCGAGGAAAGCCTGATCCTGACCGGGCAGGGCGAAGATATATTCCGCGCCGGCGAGGCGCTGGCCAGCGTCGGCGAGGATGGAAAGCTGGAGCCCGATTCGCCTGAGAGGCAGATCGCACGCGCCGTAATCCAATCGCGCGCGCCGGTGCTGGTCGATCACCTGGCTGCAGACACGCGCTGGAACCCGACCAAGGGGCAGCCGCCAGCAGCCGGAAGCCTGCTTGGCATCCCTTTGATCCTCGGCGAGGAAGTGCCCGGCAGCCTGCTCCTGCTCCACAGCCAGCCGGGCCGCTTTCAGGAAACCCAGATCGAGCTTCTCGAGGCCATCGCCCGCCAGATCGCCAGCACTCTGAAGAACAGCGAGCTGTTCAATCTGATCCGCGACCAGGCAGAGAAGCTTGGCGGGATGCTCCGCGAGCAGCAAATCGAAGCATCCCGCTCGCGCGCGATCCTCGAGGCAGTGGCTGACGGGGTAGTCGTCACCGGCGCGCAGGGGCAGATCACCCTCTTCAATCCCTCAGCAGGGCGCATCCTCGGCGCGGCTGCCGGGCAGCTCATCTGGCAGCCGCTTGACCGGTTGGACAGCCTGGTAGGGCAGGCTGGCGAGGAATGGCTGGGCGCCATCCACGCCTGGACGGAAGCCCCCCTTACAGTGCATGAGGGGCAAACATACGCCGCTCAGGTTAACCTGGAAAACGGGCGGGTGGTTTCCATCCATCTTGCCCCGGTGATCTGGCGCTCCAGCTTCCTCGGCACGGTTTCGATCTTCCGCGACATCACCCACCAGGTGCAAGTTGACCGGCTCAAATCGGAGTTCATTACAAACGTCAGCCACGAATTGCGCACCCCGCTGACCTCGATCAAAGGGTACGCCGACATCCTGTTGATGGGCGCCGCCGGCGAGCTCTCCGCTCAACAAAAACATTTCATCCAGGTAATTCGGGAGAACTCCCTGCGCCTGCAGGGACTGGTCGATGACCTGCTCAACGTTTCCCATATTCAGGCAGGGAAGGTTGTGCTTGACTACCAGCCGGTAGATATGGCTGAGATCGCCCATGGGGTAGCGGATGAGATTCGCCAGCTTTCTCAGCAAGAGAACAAAGCGATCAGCGTAAGGGTGGAGATGTTACCAGACCTGCCCCACGCTTACGGCGACCGCGAGCGCACCCGTCAGGTGCTGCGCAGCCTGGCGCTGAATGGATATAAATATACCCCGGAGAGCGGCGAGGTGACCATCCGCGTCCGTCAGGTTCATCCGGGCGAGCTGCAGGTGGACGTGCAGGATAACGGCATCGGCATCCCGCGCGAGGACCAGCCGCGAATCTTCGAGCGCTTTTTCCGCGGCGAGCATCCCCTGATCATGGCGAGCGCTGGCGCCGGATTAGGACTTGCCCTGGCAAAGATCCTGGTTGAGATGCAGGGCGGGCGGATCTGGTTTGCCAGCAGCGGCGTCCCCGGCGAGGGAAGCCTGTTCTCATTTACTTTGCCGGTAAAGGTGGTCGAGGGCTGAGATAATGGCAAAGATTCTGGTGGCAGACGACGAACGCGACATTCGCGACCTGATTGGCTTTACCCTGCGTTTTGCCGGCCATGAGGTGATTCTGGCGAAGGATGGCGAGGAGGCGCTTCAATTGACCCGGCAGGAAAAACCGGATCTGATTTTACTTGACGTGCGCATGCCGAAGATGACCGGCTACGAAACCTGCCGGTTGATCAAATTGGATTCTGTATTAATGGATATCCCGGTTGTGTTCATTTCGGCCAAAGGACAGGAGAGTGAAATCCAGGCCGGATATCAAGCCGGGGCAGTCGAGTACATGCTCAAGCCCTTCGCTCCGGATGAGTTAACCGCCCGGGTGGCCGATATCCTTGCCAGGGAACAGAGGTGCGCCGATTCATCGGCGGGGTCACATGGGAGGACCTCCGACCCGTAATGCATCTTCATCACCGCGGCCGAGGGATTTAATTGCTTTCAGGGCGGTAGGAACCGGGCTTCAGGCTGGCGAGGATATCCTCCACCAACTGCGCGGTTTCCAGCAGGCGGGCCGGGGAGATGATCTCCAGCCGGTCAGCGGGTGTGTGGGCCAGGTTGCGGGCGCCCATTGAGCTGATGGCCAGGCTGGGCACGCCGCGGAAGGAAAAGGTCGAGTGGTTGCTCTCCGGCCAGGGATCGACTTTGACCACGCCCGGGTAGGCGCGGATCAGGTCGTCCATTTTGGCTTCGAACCCGGACGAAGCAGAAAAGACGGCGATTGAGGTTGCCGAGAGGATCGGTCCGGCTCCGTCTATGTTAATTGCCAGGAGGATCTGGTCGAAGGTGTCGCCAGCCCTGCGCACGTATTCGTCATCGCCGACAGGCAGGTACTCCTCGCCGTTGAAGGCGACGAATTCCAGGTCGAAGGGATATTCCCGGGAAGCGCATTCCTCGGCCAGGCAAAGCAGGGCGGCGACGCCGGCTGCGTTATCGGATGCTCCAGGGGTGTTGATCTTGGTGTCGAAGTGAGCGCAGAGGACGACCCGCTGCTGGCTGTCAGGAAAGCGCCGGCGGGCGACGATGTTCCGCGCAACGGCGGGATATCGGCGAGCCTCGATTTGCAGGCTCGCCTGCGCCCGTGGATTCGCGAGCAGCTCGACCACTGCCTCCTGAGGGATGGTCGCAGCGGCGACGTCGAGTGCCCAGTCTTCCGTTACCTGCTCGTATTCCAGCGTCGCCGCCGGGGGGCAGAGCAGCGCCGCCGGCCGGGCGGCGTGCAGCCTTTCGATGATCCGCCGGTCGCGCTCGGTGGAAAGGAACCAGGCCAGCGGGGCGACCGGCTGTCTGGTCAGGTCGCCGTAGAACAGAACGATCCGCCCGGCGATGTCAGCCGCCTCAAGCTCAGCCAGTGTGCTCACCGGCAGCACTGCTCCGGCGGCATCGCATGGCAGCGAAAAGGCGTTGGCCTGGGCCGGGATGCTCCGCCCGGAGATGGCAAACCGGGTTGAGGTGTGCTCCCAGCCGGTGCACGGATAAGGCTGCTCTTCTACATCCAGGCCAGCGGATTGAAAAGTTTTCCGAATATAATTGGCGGCGGCCTGGTTGGCCGGTGAACCGATCGGGCGCTCGCCGATGGCGAGCACTGCGCTGAGGTGATGCATGAGGCAGAGGGAATCCATAGCAGCGATCTCCGGATATGGGAGTGGTTCCATTATATAACTTGCCTGCGACAAGCGGTGATCCTTGTGGCAATAAAAAAATATCAAAATGGCCTGTATTTTCCCGGAATGGTGAGACAGGTCATTCGCGTTGCTTTTCTTGACATTTCTCCCTCAGCAGACTATACTCTAAACCGAAATCGGAAATTAATTTCGGGGAGCCCGGTGGGCCGGGCTGAGAGGAGGACCTGAAGTCCTCGACCCGCAGAACCTGATCCGGGTAATGCCGGCGGAGGGAGAACCATAGAACTGCCCGATAGAAACCCTCCGCAAAAGGAGGGCTTTTTGTTATGAAGGAACGCAAACGTGCGGTGATATTCGTCAACGGGGAGATGGCTGACCCGGCTGGGGTGCGCGCTCAACTGCGCGAGAGTGACTATCTGGTAGCCGTTGACGGCGGGCTGCGACATATGCAGGCGCTTGGGCTCATCCCCCGGCTGCTGATCGGCGACCTGGATTCGCTCGACACCCAGGACGTTCAGAATATGCGCGACGCGGGCGTGGAGGTGGAAATCTATCCGCGCGAGAAGGATCAGACCGACCTGGAGCTGGCCCTGGAACGAATCGCTAAAGAGGGCTTTACGGAAATCCGCGTCGTTGCGGCACTCGGCGGGCGCCTTGACCAGACCCTGGCCAACCTGTACATGCTCGAGCTCCCCGCTTTGAACGGCCTCGATGTGCGCCTGGACGACGGCCGCGAGGAAATCTTCATCATCCGCGGGCGGACTGAAATCAACGGTCAGCCGGGCGACACGGTCTCCCTCCTTTCGATGGACGGCTGTACGCGGGGCATCGTTACCGAGCAGCTCCGCTATCCGTTGAGAGGGGAAACCCTCTGCCAGAACCGGTCGCGCGGAATCAGCAATGAGATGCTCGCCGAGGCGGCCATCGTGCAAGTGCAAAGCGGGAGGCTGCTCTGCATTCACACTCGCCGCGGGCACACCGCCGGAGATTGAAGGTTTATTGAAGGAATGATTTACCCATCATTGAGCGAATCATGGCAGATCAATCAGCGATATGGCATAGGATTGACGCCGGGATTTAATTGCCAAAAGGATGGTGAACCATGAACAGAATCAGACTTCTACTGCTGACATTTCTGACCGCGGCTCTCCTGATGGCTGCCTGCCAGCCCAAAATGACCCCTGCACCGGCTGCCACCCCAGGGCCGGCCACCCTGCGGGTGATGACTCACGACTCATTCGCGGTCAGCGAGGATTTGATCGCCGAATTCGAGCGGCAAAATAATGTAAAAATCAATTTTTTACCGGCGGGGGATACCGGCGCAGTGCTCAATCAGGCCATACTGACCAAGAACGCGCCGCTGGCAGATGTGCTCTACGGAGTGGATAACACTTTCCTCTCCCGAGCACTGGCGGAAGGAATCTTCGAGCCTTATGAGTCCCCGCTGTTGGCCCAAATTCCGGACGAGTTCAAGCTCGACCCGCAAAACCGGGCCCTGCCGGTTGATTACGGCGACGTGTGCATCAATTACGACAAGGCTTACTTCACGGAGAAGAACCTGGACGTGCCGGGATCGCTGGAGGATTTGACCCAGCCGCAGTACAAAGGACTGCTGGTCGTCGAAAATCCGGCCACCTCATCCCCAGGGTTGGCTTTTCTCATGGCCACAATCGCGGAGTACAGCGATCCCGGCTATCTTGATTACTGGCAGCGGCTGAAGGAAAACGGCGTTGTGGTGGTCAACGACTGGGAGACGGCCTATTACACCAATTTCAGCGCCTCTTCAGGAAAAGGCCCGCAGCCGATGGTGGTTTCGTACGGCTCTTCTCCCCCGGCGGAGGTGATCTTTGCCGAAAAGCCGCTGGAAGACGCGCCGACCGCCTCGATCGTCGCCCCGGGTACCTGCTTTCGCCAGATCGAATTTGCCGGCATCTTGGCCGGTACTGAACAGCGGGCGCTGGCCGAAAAATTCATCGATTTCCTGCTGAGCACGCCCTTCCAGGAAGACATGCCGCTGCAAATGTTCGTCTTCCCGGTCAACCCGGCGGCCAAACTGCCGGAAGCGTTCGTCCGATACGCTCAGATACCCGAAGAACCAGCCAGGCTGGATCCGCAGATGATCGCCGAGAAACGCGAAGCCTGGATCGCCGCCTGGACCGAGGCTGTTCTGCGGTGAACGCAGTCCGGGCAGGGACAATCAACGGGCGCAGGCTGCCTTCCCTGGGAACGCTCGGCCTGTGGTTGCTGCCGTTGGGTTTCCTGGCGTTATTTTTCTTCACCCCCCTGGCATCGATCCTACGCCTGGCGGCAAAGGCGGCGGTGGAAACCGGCCTGGGGGCGGACGTTTGGGCAAAGATCGCCCGCCCGCTCGGTTTCACCTTCTACCAGGCGGTCTTATCGACGCTTCTAACCCTGTTGGTCGGGCTACCGTCGGCTTACATTTTCGGGCGCTACGATTTTCCTGGCAAATCGCTGCTGCGCGTGCTGACCACGCTGCCGTTCATCCTGCCGACGGTGGTGGTGGCAGCCAGTTTCAATGCCCTGATCGGCCCGCGCGGCTGGATCAATCTGTTATTGATGCGAGCTTTTGAGTTAAACGCGCCGCCGCTGCAGATGCTCGCTTCTCTGCCGGCGATCCTCCTGGCGCATGTCTTCTATAACACGACCATCGTCATCCGCGTGGTCGGCAGCGCATGGAGCCAGCTCGATCCGCGTCTGGAACAGGCTGCGCGGGCTTTGGGAGCTTCGCCCTGGCGGGCGTTGGGCGAGGTAACCCTGCCGCTGCTGCGTCCTGCAATCATCGCCGCTGCATTACTGGTCTTCATCTTCGATTTCACCAGTTTCGGGGTGATTCTGCTGCTTGGCGGACCTCGCTTCGCCACCCTGGAGGTGGAAATCTACATCCAGGCGCTGCAGATGCTCAACTTGCCGCTGGCGGGGCTCCTTTCGGCAGTGCAGCTTGCCTGCACCCTGGCGCTGACGGCTCTCTACAGCAGGCTGGCTTCCCGCCAGCACATTCCGCTCGCCCCGCGGCTGCAGGGCGAAGGGATGAAACGTCCGCATACACTCGCTGAGCGCCTGGCGGTGGTCATCACGGCGGCGGGGTTGGTTGTGCTGCTTGTGGCTCCGCTGGCGGCTCTGGGGCTGCGCTCGGTGACCCGCCTGGAGGCTGAGCGCGGACAGCGCGGCGAGGTCGAGACCGGACTGACCCTGGATTATTACCGCGAATTGTTCATCAATCGCCGCCAGTCGTTTTTCTACGTCCCGCCGGTCGAAGCGGCGCGCAACTCGCTGCTCTACGCCAGCGTAACGGTGCTGATATCGGTTTCGCTTGGATTCCTGGCAGCCTACGCGCTGGCGCGCCGCTCCTGGATCAATCGACTGTTAGACCCGTTGCTGATGCTGCCGCTTGGCGCCTCAGCCGTCACCCTGGGATTGGGCTTTATCACCGTGTTCAATCGCCCGCCTCTGGACGTGCGCTCCTTCCCCCTGCTGGTGCCGATCGCCCACAGCCTGGTGGCGCTGCCATTCGTGGTGCGCGCACTGCAGCCAGCGCTGCAGTCCATTCCGCTCAACCTGCGCCAGGCCGCGGCGGTGCTTGGCGCCTCGCCCTGGAGGGTCTGGTGGGAGGTCGATGTGCCGATCATTGCCCGCGCGGCGCTGGTCAGCGCGATCTTCGCTTTCACGATCTCGCTCGGCGAGTTCGGCGCGACCAGCTTCATCGCCCGGCCGGAGTATCCAACTCTTCCGGTGGCCATCTACCGCTTCATCGGGCAGCCGGGCGCGTTGAACTACGGGCAGGCTCTGGCGATGTCCACCCTGCTCCTGATCCTGTGCGCGCTGAGCATCCTGCTGATCGAACGGGTGCGCCTGCCCGGGTTACGTGAGGATCTATAAGCCGAATTGGAACGGTCAGGGCAGGGCAATCACCCGGTAGATACGCATCCCTTTGTCATCAGATATGAACATCTCGCCGCGGGTGCCGAAGATCACATCCGCAGGACGTCCCCAGGTTTGCGCGTCGCCGCACAACTTTCCCGGCGCTCGCCAGCCGGAAGCAAAGACCTCGCTGCCAATGGCCTGCCCGCCCGAGAGGATCACCCGCTCGATTTTACAATCGCGGTAGTTGGCCGGATCGCCTGTGTTCCATGAGCCATGGTAGGCCACATACAGGTCGTCGCGGTATTCGGGCGGGAAGAGCGTTCCCTCGCCCAGGGCCATACCGAGCGGGGCGGAATGGGCCGGGGCGGTGAATTTGGCCGGGACGGCCTGCTCGCAGGTGAAGCCAGCAGGCAGAGCAATGCGTTCGTCGCGGACTTCATTGGAAGAATTCACGCCGAGGGTGGGAGTATAACAGTAGGGCCAGCCGTGCGAGGCGCCGCCTTGAACAGGGATGACGATCTCTTCCGGCGGAAGGTTATCGCCGAGCCCGTCGCTGCCGTTGTGGTTGGCGAAAAATTCGCCGCCCGGCATCCAGAGGAAATCGACGCTGTTGCGCAGCCCCCAGGCCCACACCGGCCGCTTGAGAGGATCGGGATCGCCCGCGAAGGGGTTATCTGCCGGGATGCTGCCGTCCGGGTTGAAGCGCAGGATGGCAGCCCGGCGCGGGTCGATCTCCGCGCAAACGTTGCAGCTCGATCCTGCGCTCACGTACATCAACCCGTCTGGGCCGAAATGGATCGTGCGGCTGTTATGACCTGGACCTGAGGGAAGGTTGGCCGTGACCAGCTCGCGAGTCTCGAAGGCGCCGTCCAGATTGGCGTCATTCAGCCGCTCGACGCGGTCGACCTCGGCCACGTACAACCAGCCGTCGCGCCATTCGAGGCCGTGCGGCTGGTTAAGGTCTGAGGCGATGATCTCGACGCCGTCGGATAGCCCGTCTAAGTTGCGGTCTGGCAGACGGGCGATCTTGCCGGAGCTCATCAGGCTGACATACAGATGCCCATCGGGGCCGACGGCCATGAAGCGCGGCTGAGCAGGCAGGTTTTGGGCGTAGATCCGGATGGCAAAACCCGGCGGCAGGCTGATTCGCGCGGCGGCCTCGTCTGCGGGAGGCAGGGGCAGGGGCTGGCGGGAATAGACGACCGGCAGGTAGATGGTCACGCCCGGGCCGTTAGCCTGGACCAATTCGGGCGCAGCAGTGGTCTCCCGGGCGGAAGGGATGGCTAAGAGAGATAACAACGCGATGGCAATGATAGTAAATTTGATCATGTTGGTCATTATTTTAACATACCAGGTTAATAACGATTATGCAAATCCGTGTCAAAGGCTCTGAACGGACTGCCCCCTTTCGGTTTTTTATGGTAGCATCGAATTAGCCACTGACAGGACAGGTCGCCGAAATGCTTTACATCGAAAACATCCATAAACATTACGAGGACCAGCCGCTGCTGCGCGGGGTATCATTCCAGGTTGGGGCGGGGGAAACGGTCTGCCTGCTGGGACCTTCGGGCAGCGGCAAGAGCACTCTGCTGCGGATCATCGCCGGGTTGGAAGAGGCTGAATCCGGCCGGGTGCTCTGGGACGGCGTTGATTTGAGCAGCGTGCCGGCGCACCGGCGCAATTTTGGGCTGATGTTTCAGGAATATGCTCTCTTCCCTCATCGCAATGTGGCCCAAAACGTGGCCTTCGGGCTGCGCATGCAGAACCTGCCGAATGAAGAAATTCAAAAGCGGGTGAGCGAGGCTCTCGAGCGAGTCGAGATGAGCGGGTTTGCCAGTCGGCGGGTGACCGATCTTTCCGGCGGTGAGCAGCAGAGGGTGGCGCTGGCCCGCGCTCTGGCGCCGCGTCCGCGCCTGTTGATGTTGGATGAGCCGCTCGGGGCGTTGGACCGGGCTCTGCGCGAGCAGCTGGAAGGCTTTCTGCGCGGCCTGCTTCACGAAACCGGCATTCCCGCTATATACGTTACGCACGACCAGGAGGAAGCTTTCGCTGTCGCTGACCGGTTAATCCTGCTCCACGAGGGGCGGGTCGAGCAGGAGGGCACCCCGGCGGAAGTCTATCACCGACCGGCGAGCGCCTGGGCAGCCCGTTTTCTTGGGCAGACAAACCTGCTGCCGGGCAGGGTGGTTTCTCATCATCCTCTGCAGGTGGAAACTGCCCTGGGCGTGTTTCAGCCGCTGCCAGGGGGGGCGCAGAATCCCCCTCTGCACCAGCCGGTAACCCTGATGCTGCGGCCTTCAGGCGCGCAGCCTGCCGGCGGGGGTTCTGGATCCAACCGGGTGAGCGGCCAGGTCGTGGATGTGGTTTTCCGCGGCGAAGGCTACCAGATCAAACTGCGCACCGAGGACAGCCAGATGCTCTCCTTTACGCTGCCAGAACCCATGCCGGTTGGCGCACAGGCTGTCTTCGAGCTACGAACGGAGAACGTGCTGTGCCTGAGTTAATGAAAGAAAAAATGACTATTGTCAAGCGCGATCCCCAGGGGGTGGAAACCTGGCGCTACTCCGGGGTGGTCCTCCGCCGGGAACCCCAGGGTCTGCTGATCGAGGCTTTCTTCAACCGGCCCGACCTGGCTTTCCACGGAATTACTCTTGGTAAGGGGGACCGGTTTGTCGAGGCATACTTCTGCCACCGCTGGTATAACATTTTCGAGATTCACGACCGCGAAACCGACGAGATTAAGGGCTGGTACTGTAACATAACCCGCCCAACCATATTTTCTGACGAGCAAATCGATTACGTTGACCTGGCGCTCGATCTCCTGGTTTATCCGGATGGGAGGACGCTCCTCTTGGATGAGGATGAGTTTGATGCGCTGAGTTTATCCGCTCGGGAACGGAAGAACGCCCTGGCCGCTGCCGGCGAGCTGGAGGAGATTTTCAAACAAAACCCGGGGAAGCCGTTGGATCTTCTTTTTGGAGAGCTGGCTTCATTGCCGCCCGCTTTACCGATATGACATGGAGGGCATGACATGAGCAGCGAGGCAGCAGAGCGGCTTCGACGTTACATCGCTGAACATGACCTGCGGGTGGAGCACCTGAACTTTACCCAATCCTGCCATTCCGTCGCGGAAGCGGCTGAAGCGGTTGGAGCGGCGCCGGACGATTTTGTCAAGAATATCTGCCTGATTGCGCCGGACGGACGGTTGATCGTGGCGATTATCAAGGGGGAAGACCGCGTCAGTCTGGCAAATGTGGCTTCAGCGATAGGCCTGGAAGGGAAACCGCGCCTGGCCAGCGCCGTAGAAATCCTGGAGCGGACAGGTTATCCGTGCGGCGGAACGCCGTCGTTCGGGTTCGAGGCGGAATTTTTCATGGATGAGCGCGTGTTTGAAAAAGAGGCTGTTTACACCGGCGGAGGGGATGAGAACGCGCTGGTGCGCGCCGATCCGCGCGAGCTGCAGCGCGCGAATGGCGCAATCATCGCCTGTTTACGAAAATAACCATCCGAGGATGACCTGCGTCGATTAACTGCCGGTTTAAAGCATGCGGCGGATCTCCTCGAGGGTATTCTTCATTTGCGGAGCCGCTTTGTAGAACTCGGCAAGATGAAGACAGGATTCGAAATCTGCACAGTGGGCGCAGGTTTCGACGCTGCGTTGAATTCCGCAGGCGCGCAGGGGGCATTCGGCGCAGTAACCGCCCGCGCGTCCATTGGGCGCCCGGCAGCCGTCGCAGGTCACAGTATGGATGTCAATTTGCGGCGACTGGTATTCCTCGCGCCATTTGGCCGCAATCCGCTCCTTCCAGGGCGCATCGTCCGCCAGAGTTGCCTGGTAAGCCTCACATTCGGCGCAATTCAAGCCGCAGTAAGCGATTAACAAGTTCATGATCTCCCTCGCCGGTGTTTGAATGCATTTATTATAGTTCATATGTTCTAATTCGTAAAGGATGATTTTGGACTAAACCGGAATATAATAAGGTTTCGTTTTCATCCCACTTAAGGAGACCTGCTATGCTGAAGGATCTGGATCGTACCCTGGAAAAATACGCCGAATTGATCGTCAAGGTTGGGTTGAACCTGCGAGCCGGACAGCGCCTGTTGGTGATCAAAACCCCGCTTGAGGCGGCTCCGTTAGCCCGCCATATCGCTGCCAGCGCTTATAAAGCCGGCGCGCGACTGGTGGACGTGATCTACAACGACGATCAAATCCTGCTTCAGCGATTTAATCACGCCCCGCGCGATTCGTTCGAGGAATACCCGGGCTGGCTGCCCCAGTTGATCAAAGAGACGTTCGAAAATGGCGACGCGCTGCTCTCTTTCAACAGCGACGACCCTGACCTGCTCAAGGGTCAGGACCCTGCTCTGGTGGGCACCTATTTCAAGACCCGTCTGAGCCACATCCGCAAGTATCAGGATCTGCTGATGGTAAACGCCAGCAACTGGTCGGTCAGCGCTTATCCTGCGCCATCCTGGGCGGCCAAGGTGTTTCCGGATTTACAGGGAGAGGAAAGGGTAAGCAAACTATGGCAGGCGATCGCTAAAGCCTGCCGTCTGGATGCGGATGATCCTGTAGCGGCCTGGCGCGAACACGACCGCCAGCTACACGCCCGGCGAGAGCTGCTCAACCGCAGGCAATATACCGCGCTGAAATACCGCGCGCCTGGCACCGATCTGACCGTCGGGCTGCCGGAAGGGCACCGTTGGATGGGCGGTCACGCGACCAGTGGGAACGGGATCGATTTTATCCCCAACCTCCCGACCGAGGAAGTGTTCACCCTGCCCCACAAGGACCGCATTGAGGGGACGGTCCGCGCCAGTCTGCCGCTCAGCTATCAGGGCGCGCTGATCGAGAATTTCCAGCTCAGCTTCAAGAGCGGGCGCGTCGTCGATTTTAAAGCCGAGAGGGGCGAGGAGTTCCTGCGGGAAATCCTCGACACCGACGAAGGCGCCCGCCGGTTGGGCGAGGTGGCGCTGGTTCCGCAGAATTCACCCATTGCTTCATCGCGGATGTTGTTTTTCAACACCCTCTTCGACGAGAACGCCGCCAGCCATCTGGCCTTGGGGCGCGCGTACAGGTTCACCATGCAGGGCGGCGAGGATCTGACCGACGAGGAGTTCGCGGTCCGCGGCGGCAATTACAGCATGGCTCACGTGGATTTTATGATTGGATCGGATGAAATGGACATCGATGGCGTCCTGCCGGACGGGCGTGAAGAGCCATTGATGCGCGCGGGTAATTGGGCTTTCGAGGTCTGAGCTGCCAGTCGTAGCTGGAGTTTCTTAGAAACATTGAATAACCGGCTTTTAATCGTATTATTAACTTGACGATTATTGAATATTTTGGTAATATTTGACAGGTAGGATGCTGTTCAGTTCTCGTTGGGCAAGTAATAAACGGCTCGAATTCGTCCTCGAGCCGTGTTTTATTGACTGACCGATGGAACGTAAAGCATCAATCAATTCTTTTTTATGCCACAAGGAGGCGCAATAAATACAATGGACGAGCGGATCATCGGTAAAGTGAAATGGTTTAACAGTGAAAAGGGTTACGGTTTCTTGGCCCAGGAAAACGGCCCTGACGTATTCGTTCACTACTCCGCCATTCAGGGCGGCGGCTACCGCACCCTGACGGAAGGCCAAACGGTCGAATTCTCGATCGAACAGGGCCCGAAAGGTCTTCAGGCTAGCAACGTAGTTGCCATCTAACTCAAGCTAACATGACCACCCCAACCTGCCGTGAGGCAGGTTTTTTGTTTTGTATAGAAATGAAAATAGCGCCAGTGGTAGGAACTCTGTCTCAGGGTTGACGGATTATGGGAATCTGCATATAATCGGGATGCTTTGAGAAAGCGGGCGTGGTTCAGTTGGTAGAACGTCTCCTTGCCAAGGAGAAGGTCGTGGGTTCGAGTCCCATCGCCCGCTCA
>CAZMCF010000019.1:0-13100 GCA_964564935.1 uncultured Anaerolinea sp.
CTCGACCAGGACTCGAACCTGGAACCTAGCGGTTAACAGCCGCCCGCTCTGCCGATTGAGCTATCGAGGAACGCGCCTATTATTATAATTTCAAGCCGCAGGGGTGTCAAGGCAAGCCTCTCCACCCCACGATGAGCGCCAGCAGACCTGCCAGCAAAATCGGCACCAGCCCCACCGGCAGCAGCCTGCGCAGCACCAGGCCTTCCCTCCCGCTCTGCCCGGTGGTGCTGCAGCCGACGATCACCTTGGCCGGCGAAAGCACGCTGCCCAGCGATCCCCCTGTGGTTTGCGCGCCGAGCACCAGCGAGATGCGCTGACCGAGCAGTTCAGCGGTGCGCATCTGCAGCACGCCGAACAGCGCGTTCGAGGCGTTATTGCTGCCGGTGATGAACGCACCCAGAGCGCCGATCAGCGTTGCCGCCAAAGGATACACACCGGCGCTGACCGCGCTGCTCAGCCCCAGGGCAAGCAGGTTGATCATGCCGGCGTGACCCATCAGCGCACCCAAACCAATCATCGCCAGGATGCCCAGGCTGGTCTGGATTGCGCCTTTATACACCTTCGTGAGAATTCGCTGCGCCGCGCCCGGCCGGTAGCTGCCTGCCCGGCGGTAAATCAGGAAGGCAAACAGTGAGGAATACAGCAGAATCGCTCCCGGATGGCCGAAAACGCTGATCTTCCGGCCCGTTTCAGCAGGGGTTACCCAACCGAACGCGGTACTTACTTCCGGGAAGCGCACAACCAGCTCGATCCGGTTGAACCAGCTCTCCAGAGAAGGGATCAGGTTAATGCCGAAGGCCAGCACGAGGAGGATTGCGTAGGCAGAAAACGCCAGAGCCAGCGACTGCGGCCGGCCGCCCTCATAGCCTGCAGCGGCGCGCGCCTGGTTCTCGCTCAAAGGCCCGTTGCGGTAAATCGGCAGACGGGTGACCAGAACCCCGGCAGCCAGCCCGGCAAGGGCGGAGCCGGTCGCGCCGAGCGTCCACAACCCGTTGATCGCCAGCAGATACTGGCTGACCGCCATGACCGTGCCGAGGATCAGGATCGCCGGCAGCGCCCGCAGCATTTCCCGAAAACCGCCGCCAATCCAGGCTACCAGAATGCCGCTAACATAACAGGAAAACCCGAGCAGCAAGGCGGTATCCGGCGCAAGCAGCTCGCCCGGCAGGTTGGTGACCGCCAGCAAAGTTTGAAATGAAGTGGCAAAAGAACCGTAATTGACCGCCCAACCGTGGGCCACGCAGGCCATCACCACCGCCCTGACCGGGTCGAACCCGAGGGCGACCAGCAGCGGCGCGGTCACCGCCGCCGGCACGCCAAAGCCGCCCGTGCCCTGGATCAGCGAGCAAAACACCCAGCCGACCAGGAGACCCTGGATGGTACGGCTGGCGGTCAGCGCGCTGAGCGAGCGCCCGATCCAGTTCATTGCACCGGCCTCGTCGGCGGTGTGGTAGAGCAGCAGCGCGGTCCAGATGATCAGCAGCACGTCCAGGCTGAGCAGCAGCGATTTTGCCTGCGAGATCAGGATGACCTGCGGCGTGGCGCCAAAGAACAGCACAGCGATCAGGATGCAGATCACCCAGGCGGCTGCGCCGGCTTGACTTCCCCCCCAACGCAGGAGAAGCATGAGCGCCAGCAGAACCATCACGGGCAGCAACGCAAGCGTCCAGGAGAGGAAGGTCAACGGCATTTTAGGCTTCTCGCGGGTAAGGCTGCCGGTGATTATACACCGCCCGAGGGAAATAACTGGAAACTCATTAAATAACCATCTTGACAACACAGAACAAAAAATCCCGATAATTCGATTAGTTTGGACAAATATTCCTGTAATAATTAAAAAATGTGGTATTATAGATATTGCCAATCGCCCGGGTGCCCCCCTCACCCTGGCGGTTGGCGCTTTATAGCAGGATCAGGTTTTTCAGTTATTGGAACCCTCACGCTCCCATTGGAGATTTCATGGATTACGACCCTTACCCCGCTTCCCATTTTGACGACTGGGCTGCCAGCTATGACGAGACCGTCGCCGCTGAGCCGCGCTTTCCGTTCGACGGCTACCGCCGCGCGCTGGAGACGGTCCTGGCCCAGGCACAGCCAGAGCCGGGAATGAGCGTGCTCGACCTCGGCGTGGGAACGGGCAACCTTTCCCTGTTGTTTGTCCGCACCGGCTGCAAACTGTGGTGCAGCGATTTCTCGACGGAAATGCTCGCCCGCGCCCAAGTTAAGCTGCCCGGCGCGCATTTTATCCAGGTTGATCTACGCGCCGCCTGGCCTGCGGAACTGGAGCAGCGCTTCGACCGGATCGTCTCAGCTTATGTCTTTCATCATTTCCCGCTAGAATTAAAAGTCAAATTGCTGGCGGAGATGGCAGCCAAACGCCTCGCGCCAGACGGGCGGATCGTCATCGCCGACATCTCCTTCCGTCATGCCGCTGCCCGCGAGGCGGTCAAAGAGGCCGTTGGCGAGGAGTGGGAGGAAGAGGAATACTGGCTGGCCGATGAGGCGCTGCAAGCGCTCCGCCAGGCCGGTCTGCAGACGGTTTATACCCAGGTATCCTCCTGCGCGGGGGTGTATTGCATCAAAGGAAGGACTCTTTTCTGATTTGCATATCCGCCCAGGCTGGGCTAAAATCCAATGCATGCCATGGGATCTGATCGGCCACGAATGGGCTGCCAATCTGCTTGAGCAGCACATTGCCCGCGGGGAAATGCGCCACGCCTACCTCTTTTGCGGGCCGCCCGGCGTTGGGCGGCGGACGCTGGCGCTGCGTTATGCCCAGGCGCTCAACTGCACCCAACCTCCCCAGCCCGGTCAGCCGTGCGGAGTCTGCCGAACCTGCGATCAAATCTGGCGAATGGAGCAGGCCGACCTGTCCATCGTGCGGGCGCTCGAAGATTCCAGCACCATCAAGGTCGAGCAAATCCGCGAGCTGCAGCGCAGCCTGGCGCTCTCGCCCTATTCCGCCCGCTTCCGCGTGGCGCTGCTGCTCAATTTCGAGCAGGCAACCGCCAGCGCCCAAAACGCGCTGTTGAAAACCCTCGAGGAAGCCCCCGAAAAGGTAATTTTGCTTCTCACCGCCGGCTCGCCGGAAAATCTGCTCCCGACGATCGTCTCGCGCTGCGAGGTGATGCGCCTGCGCCCGCTTGGGGTGGACGCGCTCCAGGCAGCATTGACCAGCCGGCGCGGGATTGAGCCTGGCGAGGCGCGGCGTCTGGCCCATCTTTCCGGCGGACGGCCCGGTTACGCCCTGCGCCTGATCGATGAGGAGGAAACTGACAGGCTGCGCAAACACTGGCTCGGCGAGCTCATCCGCCTGCTCGCCAGCCGCCGCCTGGAACGCTTTCAGGGCGCCGAGCACCTTTCCAAGGACCGCGATCAACTCCGCCAGGTCCTGTTGATCTGGCTGAGTTTCTGGCGCGACCTGCTGATTTGCGCGGCTGGCGCTAGCGCCCCCCTCACCAACCTCGATTACGAGCCCCACCTGCGCATCGCCGCGGAGCAGATCGATCTTTCCACCGCCCGCGTCCGTACCGCCGACCTGGAGCAGGCCCTGGCCGATCTCGACGCCAATCTCAATCCGCGCCTGCTTTGCGAGGTACTCCTGCTCGATTGGCCCAGGATAGCCTTACAGACGGATCACCCTTAACCGCCGAACCGATGAGAGCATGGAGATTTTGATCTCCGCAAGCTTTGCCCCTTTACCGCGCATTGGCGGAACTGGCGTTATTCAACACCCTCCTGCAGTACGCGGGCGACCGGGGCGTTATAGTACAGCCCGTCAAGATCGTAGCAAGCAGAAGTCTCTTCGTCCCAGCCTGGACGCAGACGGGCTGGCAGGCGGATGCCGTAATCGGTCGGCTGATATCGCTCGAGAGCCAGTTGGAACAAAAATAAGCGGCCGTCTTTGATCGCCGGGCGCCGGGTCTCCACCCGAATGAGCGCCCCGCTGGCTGAGTCAAAACGCAGGGTGAACTCCATAGGCCCCTCCTCAGCCGGGATTGATACCTGAAGACTGGATTCATCCAGAGCTTGGAAGGCGCTCTCCGGAAGGCTCAAGAGGACAGCGGGGGCGAAAGCGATCGAATAGAGCCACAGCGCCAGCCGCTCAGAGCGGTCAAGATACTCCGAAGCGAGCGGTTCATGCCCAAAGATGAACTGGCCGCGTCCGTCGCGGTACATATCCCCTCCATCGACGATCAGCCGGCGAAACCAGTAGATCCTCATCCGCCAGACAAATGCCTGACCTGGGACCAGATGCAGGGTCCAGGCAACCGGCGCCCAAACGTTCCCGAGCAGCGGCAGCCGGGCAATGCGGAAGCGGCCCCGCCCGTATGCGACCACGCTGCGCGGGGAGGGGATTCTCGGCTCCCCGCCGGCCCGCAGCCAGCGCTGCAGCAGCTCCGGCACGTCTGGCGCGGGCTGGATGCGTTCGACTTCCTCCGGCTGGGTGCCCAGATCGGGCAGCAGCGGGCGCGCCGGTATTTTGAATCCCAGCCAGACCACGCCAGCTGCCAGAACCGCCGCCGCCAGGATCATCGCACCAATGGTCACGAGACTATCCATTTATTTCCTCTTAGTGGAGAGTATATCATTGGCCAGAGGACAAAAATTCCTTTGAGTTACGACGCTCAGCATTATCCCTGCGAATTTCTCTTTTGGGAGAAAAAATTACGCCCTGGCTTCATAAGCGCAAAGGGCTGTTTTAATCATCGACCTCAGCCTCTCTGGAAAGAATATTTACTTCCCGCTGACGGCGGTTCACCAGCCACACGCCGAGCAGGATGACCACTCCGCCGAGCAGGGTTGCCAGGGTGAGCGGCTCCGCCAGCATCAACGCCGCCGCAAAGACGGTCACCAGCGGCTCTAGGTACAAAAATGCGCCAACTTGAGCCGCGGGCAGCGCCTGGAGCGCGTCATACCAGAAGATATAAGCCAATCCTGAGCATGCCAGCCCGAGGAAGGCCACCGCCAGCCAGCCGTCCAGGGTCAGGCGGGCCAGGTCTCCCAAGCCGGGACCGCTGAAAAAGAAC
The DNA here is from genome assembly GCA_964564935.1 of uncultured Anaerolinea sp. Taxonomy (GTDB): domain Bacteria; phylum Chloroflexota; class Anaerolineae; order Anaerolineales; family Anaerolineaceae; genus Bellilinea. Next base: position 5,031 of record CAZMCF010000019.1, read on the forward strand.
AGCGAGGTGAGCAGCCAGCCGAAACCCATCACATAGAGCATCATCCGCGCCGCCGGATGGCGCTGTAATCCGCCGCGCGAGAGAGTTGAAAAGATTGCCCAGTTTGGCGAGGAGATCAGGATCAGCGCGTCGCCGGGCGCCCCGAAGCAGCCCAAGGAGAGAGCTGCCAGGTCGCCGCGCGAAACCACAAGGAGCACCCCGCCGGCTGCCAGCAGGATGCCGAACACGCGCAGTGCTGTCAGCCGCTCGCGCAGAAACAGCCAGCCGAGCAGAGCCATGAAGATGGGCGTGCTCGCGACGATCCAGGCGGTGGTGCTGGCCTGAGCGGTCTGCAGCCCGGTTGACTGCAGCCACTGGTGAAAGGTGATCCCAATCCCGCCCAGCAGGGCAAAATAGGCCAGGTCTTTGGGCGAGGGTAGGGCGAACTGCCCGCGCGCCTTGACCGCCGCGGCCAGCACCGTCACCCCGATCAGAAAGCGGATCCAGACCACGCTGAGCGGGGCGATGTCGCGCAGCGCAATCTTGGTAGCAATGAAACTCCCGCCCCAGACGAAAACGGCGAAGAGCACTTTGAGGGTGACGATCAGCCGATCCCGGTTCATGGCTCGATCTCGACCTGCTGGTCTTCAGCCAGCATGCACTCAAGGAAATCGCTGATCACCTCAACGATCAGGGTTGCACCAATGGTGTTCATGTGCACGCCGTCGGTCAGGAGGGTATAGCCCATCTCGCGCGAATAGCTGTCGAAACTAGCCCCGGTAAAGAAAAGTTTGATCGCCAGTTGGGCAGTCGGCAGCACCGAGCCGGTATAAGCCTGACGGGCGGCTCCGTCCCTGGAAATCAAATAGTCCCGCTGGCGCTCGAAAACCGGCAGATAAGCGATGTTTTCCATCCGGGCGATGGCCTTAATGTTTTTGTTATATTCTTGCACCTTGCGCATGGGTCTGGAGGAAAAATCCTCGCCGAGGACGGGGATCGACGCCAGAGCGATGCGGGCGGTGGTGCCGTCCTTCAACCGGCGGATGATCTTCATTAGGTTGCTGTAGGCGCCGCTCAGGGTCGGCCAGGTGAACAGGCGCTTGAGAAAAAAATACCCTGCAGCCTTGACCGGCGAGAGCGAGGCGATCACGTCGTTCGTGCCGATCAGGATGATGACCACGTCCGGGCGGCGGGCAACCGCCAGCCACAGCCGGCGTAGCAGGTTGTAGGTCGTGTCGTTGTTGATGCCGTAATTGATCAGACGGTACTGGCTGGAAGGGAAACGCCCGGCGAGCATGTTAACATAATTGGCGCTGATCTGCCCTTGAGTGATGCTGTCCCCCAGAAATACAACGGTCTTTGCCATGCCGTATTGCTCGCCTTTGATTTGGTGTTGCAGCCTTATCAGCCGCCTGAGAAATTATACCTGTTTTGAACCGTTAATCATGGACCTCCCAGGTACGGTGTAGGGATCTACTCCAAACAGCACCCAGAGCTCACAGAGATTTTCCCCTTTGACAGGGATGTAAGAAATTAGCGATGTCCGCTCTCTGCCCCTGTCGTCCTTGCAGGACCGTCTCTTTGGATGAAAATTAACTGCTAAGGCTCATATCCCCTGCGGATGGCGTTCTTGAACCAGCGCTCCTGGAAATAGGTCTGCGCGCGGATTTGCTCATCGCTGAATGACATCCCTGCCGGCGCGACGACCAGCTTATCATCCTGGTCATCCTCGCGAACGATCACTGCGATGACCACTCCGGTGTACTTATCAAACGGCCGGTCGACGCCGAGCAGGTAGGCGTCCAACTCCTCGCCATCCGGCGACATAACGCCTGGCAGATAGCCGTAGTTGACAGGGTAAAGAAAGCCATGCTGCGGATGACGGCTGCCGAGCGGGCGGTCGATGCGGATGGTCACCGTCTTGCCCAGCCAGTCGAGCGCGCTCATCCAGCGGGATTATCCGCGTAGAGCTGCGGATGCTTGATGGGGATCAGCGCCATGATCACCGCCGGCTCGTAATAGCTGGTCCGGTCCATCGCGTCGTCGGTCAGCAGACCGATGGCTCCGTTGGCCTGTTTGGAGTTGATCCGCCCGAAGACCCGGTCGTCCGCCTCGCCCAGTTCCAGGCCCTGACGGACCAGCTCAGCCACCGCCTGGGGCAGGAAGAAGGTGCCGGTGCGGCCCTTGCCGCAGCGATCCTTCGAGAGCACCACCACCCAGGCGAAGACTGCCATCTCCCTGCCGACATTTTCGACGCCCCCTTCGACGCCCACCCAGTAATCCGCTTCCGGTCTCAGGCCGCGAGCGTTGCGGGCGCGGTTGAGCGCTCCCTGCAGGGTTTCCGCAGAACCGACCGGCTGGACCGGCACGCCCGAGGGCACATCGATGCCGGAAATTTCGAAAGAACGCCCATGAAACATCTTCTCGAATCCGCGCCGGGCGCATTCGATCTTGACCGGATTGAGCGAGGCGACAATGATTTGTATGTTATCCATCTCTTTTAGATCCGTATTGAGTCTCTTTGATGGGCGGGGGGCGGAAGATCAGAGCTTCACCGCCCGGGTGGCCATGAAGGTTGGAATGTACTCTCGCAGCACCGAGGTTGGGTCAATGTCCTCGTACAGCCCGCTCAACAGGAAACCGGCCTCCAACTGCCCGCCGATCTGCTCCTCCAGCGAGTGACTCCATTCAAGCGGGGAGCCGTCGTCCATGTACCTTTGCAGTTCCTCAGGGGTGAGATGGGTCAAATCGGAGTAAGGCAGTTTATGGCGAACCTTGAGCTCGCCGCGCTCGAGCAAATCCAGGTCGAATAGATAGAGCAGCGGGTTGTTAAAGCCGGCCAGCAGCACCCCGCCGCGGCGCAGCACCCGGTAAGCCTCGCGCCAGACCGGCAGGACATCCGAAACGAATACATTCGAAACCGGATGAAAGACCAGGTCGAAGGATTCGTCCGCAAAGACGGACAGGTCGCGCATATCGCCTTCGATTGTGATCAGCTCCAACCCCTCCCGCTCGGCCACCCGGCGGTCCTGTGCCAGTTGAGCCGGCGAGTTGTCGTAGACGGTCACCCGCGCGCCAACCGCCGCCAGGATCGGCCCCTGCTGCCCGCCGCCCGAAGCCAGGCAGAGCACATCCGCGCCGTCCAGGGGCGGATACCATTGACGCGGGACACATTTCGTTGGGGTGAGCAGCAGACCCCACTCCCCGCGCCGGGCAGCGGCAATCACCTCAGCCGTAACCGGGCGCGTCCATTCATTGCCCTTTTCCACCAGCCGGTTCCAGGCTTTGCGGTTGTATTCACGAATATCCATTGGGGACCTCGGTCATTCCAATTTCCATGCAGAGATTACCTGCGGTTATTTCTTCCGCCTTCGGCGCGGGAAGAAGAGAAACAGCCAGACCAGCCCCACCGGCCACAACCAGGCCAGGTCGACCTCCAGACCGGGCGGGGCAGCTTCGCTGGTCGGGTCGAAGCGCAGCAGGTGGATGCGATCCTTGTTCTCCAGAATCGACTGGCTTTCCGGCTGGATGCCGAGCGAGCGCAGATACCAGCGGGTGATCGGCGGATCGCGGCGCATGAAGACTCGAAAGACGTCAAGCAGTTCTTGATCGTCGCTCACCCGCCTGGCAACCGCCCGCTCGGTGCCGTCGGCTGACTGGATGGTGATGTATGGGTCAGCCAGGATGTTGCGGTACCACTCCGAGCGGGTTCCGAAGGCGGATACGGCGTACTTCTTGCCGTTCATCTTGTGATATTCGAGTCCCGCCTGGCGGGGCAATCCGCTGCGCCGGCCGGTGGTGGTGAGGATCAGGATGATCCTTCCGATCAACGGGCCCAGCCCGAGCCGCCAGAGCAGGAACGGGAGGCGAAATGCTTGCCGGGACCAATCACTACCCGGATAGAAGAGCTGGATGCTCAACCGGTCGAGAGTATGTTCCAATATATTCACTTACACCTCCGCTTGACCAGGCGACCAAACATGTATTGGAACTAATTGTAGCAAGAGATAGGCGAAAAAGAAATTACAGCCAGCCAGTCATCCAGGCAGACCATTGCCGGTTAATCCAACAAACAACGTGGCCGCTTTATTCCTGGTTTATTAAGGCGGTATGTCGTCTTTGCAAATGTTGTGCGCTAAGGAGCCGCGTTTTTATAGATTGGGAAAAGCAAATATTGATAATTCAGCTTCAGGCAGGAGGGAAGCGGGGTGATCTGGACATCATCGACCTGCCACCAGCCGTCGTCCTTCGTATTGACAAAGTGGAAGCGCACCTGCACGTTCGACCGGCCGCCCGCCTGCCCGGACAGATCGAGGGAGACCGACCCAGTAAAAGATTCGTTCGTCCACTGCCAGAGAAGATTCCAGGTCAAGCCGCCGTCCAGGCTGACCTCGACCGCTGCGCGAGTGCTGCCCGACAGGTTCGGGTTGTTGCGCAGGTCAGTTTTGAACTCCATTGACACTGCCGGTGAATAGATGAAATTCATCAGCGGCGTGACCAGGCTGGTATCCTGCCGATCCGGTGAATACAACAGCGCATCGACTGAGGCGAATCCGCCGCTGCCGCCTGTGCGGTTGCCGCGAAATCCCGGGTCATTGAATGCCCACACCTGCCCGCTGCCGGCTGCATCCGCGACCGACCAGCCGGAGGGCAGCCCCAGGCTCTCGAACGCCTCGCTCACCCCGCCCAGGCGGGCGTAGCCGCGCGCCGCGCAGGTCGCCGGATTGACCTGCAGGGCATAGTCGCGGATGATGGGAGCGTCCAGAACCTCAAGCTGTTCCTCGAGCGGCAGGTAATCCTGACCGATCGCCTCGACCCGGACGTCGTACTCGTGCTGCTGGTACAGTTGAACCAAGTAATGCCCGTCCGCCGGGTTCGTCTCCACCTGGACTTCGCGGCCCTGGCTGGCGTAGGTCAGCCGGGCGGCCAGCGGCCAGCCGTGGCCCGAGCCGTCGCTCACCAGCCCGCTGACCGCGGCCTGAGACGCGGGCTCCAGCTGGAAATCCCGAGACAGAACCTGGTCATCCGCCAGCTCCAGCCCAGACGCGCTTTGCGGCCGATATCCGTACGCGGAAACGTACACGGAGTATGTCCCCGGCGGGAGGAGAATTTCATAGCTCCCGTCCTGGGCCGTGCTGATTGTCGATTGCGGGAACACGCCGCCCGAGAAGCTGAGGCTTGCCCCGGCAACAGGCTCGCCGCTGACGGCATCGCTGACCGTGCCGGTAATGATCCCGCTCATGCAGGCCTGGTCGCCCGCCGCCAGAACGTTCAGGTAGCCGTAGCCGTACGTGTAATTGCCCTGCCCGCTTGCCGGCGCGCCGCAGGCGCCTGCCGGGGCCGGATCGGCGCTGGTTTGGAGCACCTGGAAGGTTGCATCGACCTGCCCGATTAAGCCGGAGTTGCACGACCAGAGCAGCGCCACCGCCCCGGCGCTGTGCGGGCTGGCCATCGAGGTGCCATTTGAATAGGCCCAGGTGTAAGGCCAGATATTTGCCGGCCAGCTCGATAAAATGCTGACGCCTGGCGCCGAGAGATTGGGCTTCGTATACGGATTGTCTCCAAACTGCCCTGGACCCTTGCTCGAAAAACTGGCAATCACGCGGTTACTGGCGTGCGCCGCGCTGGAAAAAGAATCCGGGTAATCGCCGGGCGAGCCGAGCGACTCACAAGCCCCGTAATTTCCCGCCGAGAAAGCCGGGAAAATCCCCGCGGCGCGCCAGGCCGCGACGCTCCCGGCAAACCATTCATCCCCGCCAACATCCCCCCAGGAGTTGTTGACCACGTGCGGGCGGTTGGCCGGGTCGCCCCCCGGTGCAAGGATCCAGTCGGCGCAGGCCAGCAGGTGATCGTCTGCGCAATTCCCGTCCTTCGTGCAGGCCTTGCAGGCGATCCACTCCGCCCCAGGCGCCATGCCGACCGTGTACGGCAGCGAGGGATCGTTGCTGGCTGCCATGGTGCCCATGGTATGTGTGCCGTGGCCGTGATCATCGCAGATGCCGCCGTTGCACTTACCGGTCGGATCATACCAGCATTCCGGGCTGGTCAGGCTGCCGCCTGCGCACCGGTATGAGCCCGCGAGCGCTGGATGGGAGGCGTCCACGCCGGTGTCGATGTTGGCGACGATAATCCCCTCGCCCGACCGTTTGTGTTCGCTCCAGAACTGATCGGCTTTTGTATCGGTGATGCCCCAATCGGTTGTTGCAGTGATTTGCGCCTGGGGATCAGCCGGACCTGCCAGCGGCAACCAGAATCCGGCTGGCTGGATCCTGGCAGTGACGGGCGCCCGCACCCGGGCCACTTCCGGCAGGTCCAGGAGCGCCTGAAGGGCTGGCATGTCCCCGCCGTAAACGTAAATTTCGTTGCCGGCGAGGAATGAGCGGTGGCGCAGCCCGCGCCGGTTAAGCTCGGCCAGGGCGCGCTTCTGGCTTCGATCTTTCGCGGATCTCAGCGCGTCGAGCACGTACTGCCCGCGCTCGACCCAATCACCGATCTGATACGCGCCGCTCAGATCGGGCTGCTCGTCGAACACCAGAATGTAATCGGCGGATGGACTGCTCTGAAGCGCCTCGAGCACCTGCTGGTCGATCCGTCCGCCATCCCCCTGCGGCGACCCGGCTGGATCGAAAGCCGCCGAGCCTGCGGCGAAGATCAGCCCAATGCCCAATAATATGGTTTTGATCAACCGCCGCAGATAAACACCCATAGAGCCATTTTACCAATAATAGGAGTAATACAGCCAGACAATCTTCAAGATCGAATGCTATGGATGTTCATCTTCTTCGGGCGTCAACCCCAGTTTCTTGGCCTGGTCGTAGGTGATCACATCGGGGTTATCCGACTGAAACGGCTCGGAATCGGAAGCCTGATCCCAAAATTGTTCAGCCTGCGTCCGATCGAGCGAGCGGGCCTTGCCCTTGAGGATTTTCTCCAGATCCCCCAGAGAAGGCTCTTCAACCGGAGGGATGACTTCAACCGGTTCGGCCTTGGCGGGAGCCGCCGGCCCGTTTTCGACGACCGGCTCGCCAATGAGCCGGTGAGATGCGCCGGAGCGGTCGAGAATGGCGATAAGTTCCTTTTGCGCATTGAGAGTTTCCTCCACCGCCAGGGCGCTGCGCAGACCGCTTTGATCGGCCTTGATCAAAACAACCAGGGCAAATACCCCGACCGGGGCAAAGATCAGGCTGGCCGTATCGCCGCGGATGACCTGAGCGCTGGCCGGCGGTTCGGCCTGCAGCAAGCGCCCCAGGCGGGCAGTTGCGGTCAGCAAAGCCGCCAGGGCAGGTCCCCAGTTCCCCTCGAAGTCGATCCCGCCCAGGTCTCCAGCCTGCGCGACGATCTTACCGAGGTCGTTGGCCAGCAGGGCGACCTGGGCGCCCAGGGCCTGGCGGAGGCGGGTCAGCACCCCGGCCAGATCGGCCAGGCCGGAATCCTGGTCTTTCTCCGCCTCGCCCTGGACAGCCACCGGAAGCGGACCGTCGCTGCGCACTCGAATCCCGAGCATCTGGCTGGCGACCTCGAGAAATTCGGAAATTTGCAGCGGTTTGGGCATGAACCGGTCGGCCTTCAGCTCGCGGGCTTTTTCCAAAAAGCGGTCGTCGCTCATCCCGGAGATCAGGATGAAACGGGTTTCCTTATCCCGGGCGCGGATTTTATCGATCAGCTCGAGTCCGGTCATTCCCGGCAGGCGGAAATCGACCACGATCAGGCTGACCGGCTGACGCGAGGCCTCCAGCATGGCTTCCTCGGCCGAGGGGACGACACGCACGTCCAGGCCTGCCTCCAGCGAGTCAAGCGCAAAACGCAGCATCCGTCCCAATTCGAGCGCGTCATCCACGATTAAGACACGTTTTCCGGCCATGGCCTGGTCCTTCACAGGTATGATAAAAGCGTTGAGAAAACGAATGGTGTCACCGCAGAGCGGGTGAAATGATTATAGCAGAAAGGGTGCAGCGAAGGACTTCGCATGCGTTTACAAAACTGATAGCCCGCCGCGGGTCCCCCCCGGCAGGGGGATTTTGTCCTTTCGACGAGCATAGCGAGGAGAAATCTTGACGGCGGGTCTGGAAAGATTCCTCGCTGCGCTCGGAA
>CAZMCF010000019.1:13200-55662 GCA_964564935.1 uncultured Anaerolinea sp.
TAATCGATCGCTTCCAGGTTCCAAAATTCGCTGCGCGCGCTCGCGTCTGCTTCCATGCCACACAGATCCGGGCGGGAAGCGCTCAAACGGATCTCGTAATACAGCGGCACCGAAGGGAGCATTTCCGCATACAGGCGCTGAACTTCGATCTGAGCGGCCAGTCCTTCGTCATCCGGCTGCTGGCCGGCCTGCAAGGCTGCCTGGCAGGCGCGATCGTACTGCTCATCGCTGAAGCCGGTCACGTTCGTCCCCAGCCAGCCGTTCTGTGCTGAGGGGATCTGCTCGCTGGTGTAGACAAAACAGGGCGAGCCGCGCCCGGAAGCCCAGGAGAATTGGGCCAGGTCGAAGCTGCGCCCGAACAACGGGCCATCTGGCCCGGGAGCGAAGAGCTGCTCCGGTCTCTGGGTCTGAATTTCGACCTGGATGCCGCAGCCGGCCAGCGAGGAAGCCAGGCGCTCGGCGCTGCCCCTGCCCAGCCGGTCTGGGGTGGTCAGGTAGGTCACCTGAAGGGGCGCGCCGTTGAGGACGTTGGCGACTCCCAATGCGGTACGCGGCGTGGACGGGTCGCCGTCCAGATCGCGCCAGCCGGCCTGATCGAGCAGGCGCATGCCCTCAGCGGGATCGTACGGCAGCGGCTGCAGATCGGCGGCGTAGAACGGGTGCCCGGGCGGGAAGAAGCCGGCCGGAATTTGGCTGTGCCCGTAGAGGAGCTGGTCGATGATCAACTGGCGGTCCATGCACAGCGTAAAAGCCTTGCGCACGCGAACGTCTGAGAAGATATCCTGGCGGTAACCGCTCCAGGGGTTGTAACCGCCGTCGTAGGCCGCCAGGCGGATGCCGAAATCCAGGTGGGCCCATTCCGGGCCGAGGCTGGCGTAGGTCTTCACCTTGCCGGCTGCTTCCTGATCGGCCACGGTGTAGATGATCTCCTCGAGCAGGGTGGTCTGATCGACGATATCGCAGACGTCCTCGTTCAAGGCTGCCAGGTTGTTGTCCGCCTGCTCGCCGAGGAAGTGAAAGGTCAGCAGATCGAAGCGCGGCAGCCCCTCTCCGGCGCGGAAGTAGTTCGGGTTGCTGCGCAGGCGCAGGTATTCGGCCGGTATCCACTCTTCGATGACGTACGGTCCCCAGCCAAGCGGCCGGCGGGTGGATTCCTCGGCGCTGAGCAGTTCCTCGGCGCTGTAGCCGCTCCAGGCATGTTCGGGCAGGGGGATAAAGAAGGCATCGCTGAAGCGCTCCGGCCGGTAGCCGGGGATGCCGGTCCACGCAACGGTGATTTCATCAACAGCGCGGTATTCAGCGGTGCGGTCGAGAAGGTTGCGCGACACCGGCGTGGCAGGGTCATTTGCCAGCTGATATGAATAGAGCGAATCCCGGGCAGTCAGCGGCTGGCCATCCGACCAGAGCAGGCCGGGTTTAAGCCGGAAGGTCAACGTCCATTGATCCATGCTCAGGGGCGAGGTTCCATCCCATTCCAGGGCGCAGTCGTCGGAACGGCAGCCAGCCGGCCGCACACGCGTCCCCTGATCGAGATAAGCCAGGCTGCCGTCAGCAGCGATGATTTTCTGCCCGCGCTGAATGCTGACCGACTGGGCAACTGCCCCTCCGTTGGTCTCATCGGGCAGGTTCTCCAGAATGACAGGGACATCCTGATACTGCCGCGTGTCTATCGGACCGTCGTAGACCGCCTCGAGCACGCTCCACATCGCCCGCGAGCTGCCCCCGTAGAGATACAAGGTCTGCGGCTCCTGGCCGATACAGATATTCAATTCGCGCGGCGGTTTGGGAGTGGGACTGGGCTGTAAAGTCGGCGCCGGCGACGCGGAATCCTGCGGAAAGGAGTTAACCTCAGGCGGCGCAGCGCAGCCGGCCAGCAAAATAAGGATGAAAAGAACGGCCGCGCCGAGCCATATCAACCGATGATTTCGCATGAAGCTCTCCTGAACGGATGTCGAGGTTGATTATAACCAATTCTGGAAGGCAGCCTAGAGCAAATGCGTACTAATGAGGACGCCACAGCAGGACCACCCAGGCCACCAAGTATGCAAAAAAAGCCCCGAGCATCAACTCGGGGCTGGATGTGTAAATCCTCTAAAGGATTGGTGAATATCACTGCGTGCCGCGCAGGCGTGGGTCGAGCGCATCCCGCAGGCCGTCGCCGAGGAAGTTGAAGGCAAACATGGTGATCGCCAGCGCCAGCGCCGGGAACACCGCCTGATTGGGATAGGTGCGGATGACTGCCGCCCCGTCCGAGATCATCGAGCCCCAGGACGGGGTGGGCGGGTTGACGCCCAGACCGATGAAGGACAGGAAGGCCTCAGTCGAAATGTAACCCGGGATCGCCAGAGTTTCAGCCACCACCAGAGGGCCAATGATGTTGGGTAGGATGTGGCGGAACATAATCCGAATGTTCCCGGCGCCAATCGTGCGGGCTGCCTCAATGAACTCCTTCTCGCGGGTGGAGAGCACCTGGCCGCGGGTGAGCCGGGCCATCGTCTCCCAGGCGGTGACGCCGATGCCGATGAAGATGAACAACATACCGCCCAGCTTGGAGTCCAGCTGGCTCATGGCGTAAGTGAAAGTCCCCGGATCAGGTTTGGCAAAGGTGGAGCGGAAGAAGGCCAGCAAGAGGATAATGAACAGCAGTTGCGGAAATGCGTACAGCACGTCCACGATCCGCATCATGATGTTATCGACCCTCCCGCCGAAGAAGCCGGAGATCGATCCATAGATCACGCCAATCATCAGGCTGATGATCGGGCCAATGAAGGCAACCGTCAGGGAGATGCGCGCGCCATAGACAATCCGGCTGAACAGATCGCGCCCGGCATAATCCGCCCCCAAAGGATAATCGTTGTTCAACTGGGCGTACGGTTTCATGGTGGGAAAGAGGTTCAGCACCCACTGCGGCACGCTGTTGTTGGCGACCAGATTCTGCTTGGCGTAATGCATGATCGCGATCCGGTCGGCGAAGACCGCCGTCAGGATCAAGATGATGATGATGGTGCCGCCGACAACCGCCGCGCGGTTGCGAATCAACCTCCGCAGCGCATCCGCCCAAAGGCTTTCCCGTTTCTGGGTTAGCGGCGCTCCGCCAGCCGTTGTTTTTTCTTTCGTTATTGAAACTGGGTTTGTCATAGCAGCCTCATCAATCGTAGCGGATGCGGGGATCGAGGTAGGCGTACATCAGATCCACGACAAGATTGGCAATCACCAGAAAGACGGCGTAGAGCAAGATGGTGCCCATAATGACCGGGTAATCACGGTTGGTGATGCTGGTGATGAAATACTTGCCCATTCCCGGTATGCCAAAGGTCAATTCAGTCACAAACGTACCGGTCACCAGAGCAGCAAACATCGGGCCCAGGATGGTCACGACCGGGATAAGCGAATTCTTGAGAGCATGGCGCATGATAACCAGACGTTCCGCGAGGCCTTTGGCCCGCGCCGTCCGGATATAGTCTTCTCGAATAACCTGCAGCAGGCTGGCGCGGGTCAGGCGGGCGAGGATCGCCGAGCCTCCCAGACCGAGCGCAACAGCGGGCATGATTGCGTATTGGAAATAACCCCAACCAAGCTTGGTGGGCAGAAAGCCCAGGAAATAGGGCGGTTTTGCCCCCCAGCCAGTTGGCGGCAGCCATTTGAGGGTCACGCCGAAAATCCAGATCAGCAATGGACCTAACACGATCACCGGCACCGAAACGCCGAAGATCGCAACGCTCATACTGATGTAGTCAGCAATGGTGTTTTGCTTCAGCGCCGCCAGGATTCCCAGCGGAACGCCGAGCAGGATGGCCACCGTCAGCGCCATCAGCCCCAATTGCATCGAAATCGGTAATTGCTGGCGGAAGATGTCGTTCACCGTCCGGCTGCGGGAGCTGAAGGTGGGCCCGAAATTCATCCAACGAATCCAAAAACTGCCTAATTTGATGTTGATCAGGTGATCGTCTGCCAGGCTGGTGTTATCCGGCGGTGTGGTGGTGAATTTCGGCAGGAACACGTCGTAAAGATATTGCCCGTATTGCACCAGTAACGGATCATCGAGATGGTACCGTTTGTTTAAATTCTCCATGATTTCCTTCGGCAGCGCCTTTTCACGGTCAAAAGGGCCGCCTGGAACAGCGTGCATCAGGCCAAACGTAATGAAGGAAACGACCAGCAATACCACGACCATGTAAATCAATCGTCGGGCAATGTATCGTCCCATGTAACCTCCAAAATTTCAGGTGGTGGGTGAATGGGGCGGGGACGGATCCCTGCCCCATTCACCGGTACTTACCTTACAAGGTGTAGAGTGGGATGCCCGAAAACCTTACGGTTTTGCAGTCATGTCGATATCCCACTTGTCGATCGATTCCTGGCCGCCGGAACCGAAGGTGCGGGTGACATACGGCTTGGTGCAGGTGTTGCGGGAGTACCAGTAGATCGGGATGATCACGGCATCTTCCCAGACAAGCATGGTTTCAGCTTCAGCGTAGAGCTCAACGCGCTTGACAGGATCGAGCTCGCGGGCAGCCTCGCGCACCTTGTCCTCGAAGGCCTGGTTGTACCACATCACGCCGCCCTTGGGGGTGCCATCTTCATTGGTCGGGTTCGAAGAACCGCCGGCAGCGAACACCTCGCGGATGAAGTTGTTGGCGTCAGCGTAGTCAGGGCACCAGCCCATGCGCCAGATCTGCGGGGTCTCGGGGCTCTTGACGGTCTCCAGGTAGACTTTCCATTCCTGGTTGACCAGCTTGACTTCCACGCCCAGATGTTCCTTCCACATGGCCTGGATGGCTTCCGCGATCCGCTGGTGGCCGGAGGAAGTGTTGAACATGAGAGTCAGGTCGAGGTCGGCAACGGTGAGACCCTTTTCGGTCAGGTACTCATCCAGGATTTCCTTGGCCTTCACGGGATCGAACTTCACGCCCAGATCAGGATGAGACTCGAGCGTCGGGGCGCCAGCCAGACCGGGGCGGGAGAACCACTGCGCCGGAACCTGGCCGCCCTTGAGGACGTTATCGATCAAGCCCTGGCGGTCAACTGCCAGCGAGAGGGCGCGGCGGACGCGCACGTCATCCACGAACGGGGCGGTGGTGTTGAAGCCGTAGTAGTAGGAGCACAGATCGGGGGCTACCACCAGTTCTGCTGAGAGGACCGGATCGGACTTGACGCGGTCGAGCTGGGTGGAGGGCACTCCAGCCGCATCCAGGTTGCCAGCTTCGTACTCGGCGAAAGCGGGTTCCGCATCCAGCATCACCCAGGTGACTTCTTCGATCTTGGGCTCGGGGGTGGAGGGGATGGCCTTCCAGAACGGGTTCTTGATGAGGGTGATCTCTGCGTCATGGACCCATTCCTTCAGAGCGTAAGGACCGTAGGACTGGTGGAAACCGGTCTCCGTCCAGCGCTCGCCGCGGGCCTCGGTGCAGTCATCGCCTTCGATCAACCACTTGGGCTGGGCAGCTGCAACCCACATGCCCGCGATTGCGGCATTGTAGGCAGCCGGATCGTTGAAGGTGAGCTCGAGGGTCAAGGGGTCGATGACTTTTACACCTACGGTCGAGGGATCGTCAGTCACGCCGTTGTTGTAATCCGCGGCGCCCTTCAGGGCGAAGGCCAGCACGTAAGCGTACTGGGAAGCGGTCTCGGGATTCAGGGTGCGCAGGATGCCATAGGCGAAGTCGTCAGCGGTGACAGTCCGCGGCTGGGGAGTTTCCTGGCAGTCCATAACCTGGACAACCTCGGTGCCGTTATACTTCACCCAGTAGATATCGGGGCGAATGTGGAAAGTGTAGGTCACGCCGTCTTCAGCGATATCCCACGATTCGGCGATGCCGGGCTGCACTTCGTTGGTCACTTCATCCTGGCGGGTGAGACCCAGGTGGGTTTCCCAGATGATCTGGATGGAGGACGTATCGGTGCCCAGCGCCGGATCCAGCGTGGGGATGTCGCCCGGGCCCATGTTCAGGCGCAGAACTTTCTTCTCTGCGACTTCTTCAACCGGGCCGGGGGTCGCGGTGACGACCACTTCCTTAACTTCGCCTTCGACGACAACGGTCTGGATGATCGTCTCGGGGGTGGGAGCCGCCTGCTGGCAAGCTGTTAAAACCATGCTGGCCAAGATCAAAAGCGACACGAACATAAACAATTTGGAACGCATGTTATTCTCCTCCTTCTAAGGATTTAGGTGGAAACAAAACGCGAAACCGAAAGGTTTCTTTTTGGGAAGATCCTTGCTCTGGAGCCCGATCATCACCTCCTTTCAAGAAAGTCATTACCTCGGAAAAGGGATTTGACTGATAAAAAAGGATCTTACTACACCATGTGACAGGCAACCCAATGCATGGGTTGAACCTCACGCCATTCCGGTTCTTTCTCTTTGCAAATCTCGGCCGCCAGTGGGCAGCGTGTTCGGAACCGACAGCCGGACGGCGGATTGACCGGCGAGGGAACATCGCCGGTTAGAATGATCCGCCTGCGCTTGGCTTCCACGACCGGATCGGGAATCGGCACCGCCGAGAGCAGCGCCTGTGAATAAGGATGAAGGGGATTGTTGTAGAGATCATCCCGCGAAGACAGCTCGACCACCTTGCCAAGGTACATCACCGCGACCCGGTCGCTGATATGGCGCACCATCGACAGGTCGTGCGCGATGAATAAATAGGTCAGGCCCATTTGAGCCTGCAGGTCTTCCAGAAGGTTGACCACCTGGGCCTGGATGGACACATCCAGGGCGGAGATGGGCTCGTCGCAAATGATGAGGGCCGGCTCGAGCGCCAGGGCCCGGGCGACGCCGATACGCTGGCGCTGTCCGCCGGAAAACTCGTGCGGGTAGCGGTTGGCGTAGGCGGGGTTCAAGCCGACCAATTCGAGCAGACGCTCGACACGCACCTGGGCGTCTTTCCCTCTTGCCACCCCGTGGATGATCAGCGGCTCGCCGATGATTTCACCCACCGTCATGCGCGGGTTCAGGCTGGCGTAAGGGTCCTGAAAGATCATCTGCATGCGGCGGCGCATGTGGCGCAATTTTTCACCCTTCAGCCGGACCAGATCAACGTCATCGAAAACCACGCTTCCTGAGGTGGGGCGGTAAAGCTGAAGGATGGTGCGCCCGGTGGTCGATTTACCGCAGCCGGATTCACCCACCAGGCCTAAAGTCTCGCCCTTATAAATATCGAAGGATACCCCGTCCACTGCATGCACGGCGCCGACCTGGCGCTGGATGATGATCCCGCGCATAATGGGGAAATACTTGACGAGGTTATTGACGCGGAGGAGGACTTCCTGTGATGCCATTACCGTTCTCTCCCAGTTTCAGGATCTACCCAGCAAGCGACCAGATGATCCGGCGCAACTTGCATCAGCGGCGGATTTTCATTCCAGCAGTGTTCAACGGCGAAGCGGCAGCGCGGCGCAAATGGGCAGTAGCTCGGTTTTTCCAGCAGCACAGGCGGTAATCCTTCGATGGAGGTTAAACGGCGGTGACCCGATTCATCCATGCGCGGAAGGCTGCCAAGCAGACCAATCGTATAGGGATGAGTCGGGTGCGCATACAATTCACGCACGCCGGAACTCTCGATGATGTACCCGCCGTACATCACCGCCAGGCGGTCAGCCAGCCCGGCGATCACGCCAAGGTCGTGCGTGATCCAGATAATAGCCATGCCGAGATCGTCGCGCAGGCGTTTGGTCAATTCGATGATCTGAGCCTGGATGGTCACGTCCAGCGCGGTGGTCGGCTCGTCGGCGATCAATACCTGCGGTGTGCAGACCAGAGCCATGGCGATCATCACGCGCTGGCGCATCCCGCCCGAAAACTGGTGTGGGTAGTCGTTCAGGCGGTCCTTCGGGTTGGGGATGCCCACTTTAGAGAGCATTTCGACGACCCGGTCTTCGGCCTGCTTATGGTTCATTCCAAGATGCACTTCAAGCGGCTCTGAAACCTGGCGCCCGATGGTCAACACCGGATTGAACGAGGTCATTGGGTCCTGGAATACCATGCTGATTTGCGAACCGCGGACGTGGCGGATTTCCTCGTCCGTCATTTTCAGCAAATCTTTACCCTGGAAAAAGGCGCTGCCGGCAGCGATTTTTCCTGGCGGCGAGGGGATCAAACGGAGCATGGACATTACGGTTACGCTTTTCCCGCAACCCGATTCGCCCACAATGCCCAGCGTTTCTCCCTCTTTTAAGGTAAAAGAGACGCCATTGACTGCATGGACAATCCCTTCCCTTGTGCGAAATTGTGTTTCTAGGCCTTGCACACTAAGAAGTTCGGACATGCAATTGACCTCTGGAATGAATCGATTTTGGTGTGTGGAAAGGGTGAATTTTTGCGACCAATTTTAAGCGATAAAGTGATTTTACACAATAAAAAAAGGCTTGTCAAACAAGGCTGACAATACTCATAAAAAAGGAAGGACGAATATTATACCCTATATTATGATATTGTACCGATCGTACATCTGGGGTAACAGTCATATGACCGTGAAAAATCGGCGGTTCGTTCAGCCTTCCTCGCTGAAGCGCAGACGCAGGTATGAATCATACCGCTCCGGATGGACTTTGCCCGTCTCCACTGCCGCGCGCACAGCGCAGCCCGGCTCGTTCAGGTGAGTGCAGTCGTTGAACTGGCAGTGCTGCACCAGCCCGCGAAGCTCTGGAAAATAACCGTCCAATTCCTCGGGGGTTATATCCCACAGAGCGAGCATGCGCAAGCCGGGCAGGTCTGCCACGTAGCCGCCCGCCTCGAGCGGAAACATCTGGCGAACGACAGTGGCATGCCGCCCTTTCGACGTCGCCGCGCTGACTTCGCGAACCGCCAGGCCGAGCTCAGGCTGGATGGCGTTCAGCAGACTGGATTTACCTACTCCCGAGGGACCAGCCAGCGCGGAGAGCTTGCCCGCCAGTGCAGCGCGCAATCCCTCGATGCCCTGCCCGGTTTTGGCCGAGGTGTAATGCACCGGATAGCCGAGCGGAAGGTATAAATCGAACATCTCCCGGGCGGCTTCCAGACCGACCAGATCGATCTTGTTGGCCACGATCACCGCCGGAATGCCCTGCTGCTCGGCAATGACCAGAAAGCGGTCGAGCATGCGCAGGTGCGGCTGTGGATTGGCGCAGGCAAAGACGAACACCACCTGATCGGGATTGGCCAGCAGCACCTGCTGGTATTCGCCGCGAGCGCCTGGCGCCTTGCGCACCAGGGCGTGACTGCGCGGCTCGATCTTTTCGATGATCCCGCGCCCGTCTTCCAGCGGGTGCACGCCGACCCGGTCTCCCAGCGCGACCAGATCGCCGCTGGCCGCGCCCTTCTTGAGTCTACCGCGCAGCCGGCAGACGAGATCGCCCTGTTCGGTTCGAACAGTATAAAAACCGGAAAGTAAACGCATGACCTGTCCCCAGAGGAGTTGATTTTGCATGGGTGCGCCGATCAGGGTTGAGGGGTGGGCGTTTCTTCTGGCTGCGGGGTATCCGTCACCAGCGGGGTGGGAGTGCGGGTGATGTAGAAGCTGGATTCCCAGCGGTAGAGCGAGAGCGGCTTGCCGTAAAAGTAGGCTTCGATCACCCGCCGGAAGATGGGCGCAGCCACTTCCGAGCCTTCGCCGGCGTTTTCGGCGAGAACCGCCACGGCAATGTCGGGCAGATCCTCGCGGTTGGCGTTGGTATAGCCGGTAAACCAGGCGTGCGGGTCGCCGCCCGGATTGGTCGCGGTACCGGTCTTCCCGTAGATCGGCATTTGCAGACCGAGCAGTGGGATATAGGCTGTCCCGCGCTGGTTGGCGACCACGCTGCGCATGGCGTCTTGAATGACCTTGAGATTTTCGGCTGAGACCGGCAGTTTGCCGATCTCCTCGACTTTGAATTGATAGATAGGCTCACCGTCCAGGGTTTCAATCGATTCAACCACCTGGGGTCGGTGGAGTGTGCCGCCGTTACCTACCGCGGCGATGAAACTGGCCACCTGCAGCGGGGTGACCAGCACCGCGCCCTGTCCGATCGCCATTTGTACCGCCTCTTCCCGGCTGCCAATGTCAGGGATGTTGCCGGCAATCTCTTCGATCTGCTCGATCCCGGTCGGCGAACCGAGGCCAAAGCCGCGGGCCATTTTGGCGATCTCCTGCTGGAAGCCGGTATCATACATTATCAGCCCAATGTGGTAGAACCACGGATTGCAGGAGCGCATCAGGCCTTCGGGCAGGGTCAGCTCGCCGCTGGCCGGTTTCTCCTTTTCATACGTCCAGTCGTAGAGGACAATGCCAGGCAGCTCGGTGAAGGTGGTATCGCAGTAGTAAGAGGACTGCGGGGTGAAAATCCCGCTCTCCAGCGCGGCCGCCATGGTGATGATCTTGAAAACGGATCCAAGTGGGTATCCGCTTTGCGTCGCCCGGTTGATCAGCGGGGTGGTGGCGGAATCGAACACTTCGCCAAGCATCCAGCCGCTGTTGAAATTCTTCGGATCGAACAGGTTCGGGTTGAAGGAAGGCGACGAGGCCATCGCCAGTACTCGCCCGGTGTCGCGCTCGAGCACCACGATCGCCCCGCGAAAGCCCTGGATAGCCCGCTGCACCTGCACCTGCAGGTCCTTATCGATCGTGGTCCTGATCGCATAGGCTGGAGCGGAATCGTGCTGCCCCAGGCGGGTGATCACGCTGCCCTGGGGATCGACAACATACAAAGAGGCGCCGCGCTGTCCGGCCAGATACTCCTCGCCCCACTCTTCCAGGCCGGCCATTCCCACGTATTCATCCCCACGGTAGCCGCGCCGTTTATAGGCGTCCAATTGGTCTTCAGGGATCAGCTGAACATAGCCAGTGACGTGCGGAGCGGCTTTATCGAAGTAATAGCGGGTATTGTACGGCGTCATGACCAGCCCGCCGAGCTCGTTGAGCACGCTTGCCCGCCGCTCCACCGCCTGCGCCGGCGCATCCCCTACCGGAATGTACCAGTCGGGTTGGGCGAACTCGTAGAGAGAACGGATGTATTCGGTGTCCAGTCCGGTCAGATCGGCCAGCTCGACCAGCAGGGTGCCTTCCGAGCCGTCCTCGATCTGTCCGGGAACGATGCCAAGCGCGTACGCGTCGCTCTGGGCTGCCAGGGCGCTGCCGTTGGCGTCATAGATATTCCCGCGAGTGGGGATGGTAATGTCCATCGACAGCCGATTTCCACCGCGCAGTTCCGGCAGAATCATCCCATCTTCCCATTGAACCTTCCACTGGCCGTCCTGCAGGCTGAGGGTCATCATCGTCTCGCGGCTGATCTCGCCGACAAGGACAGTCTCATACTTGACCCGGTAGGCAACCTGCGCTTCACTCGGCCCTTTGACCAACGACTGGAGGATTTCGAAATCCATGCTCTTCAGGCTCATGGTCGTGGCGATATCCCGCAGTTTTTTGATGTAGTCCGCCTCGCCGATGGCGTCCCGGCTGAGCAGGGTCAACTGGGCATACATGGCGCTGTAATTTTCGGCCTTCCAGGCATCGAGAAAGGTCTTCGCCGCGGCCTGGGCATCGGGCACGGCGGTGGTCAATACCACCGGATCGCGCAAAGTCGCCGATACGCTCGGACCGGCCGGGGTAGAGATCGCTCCTGGCGCTGAGCAGCCCGCCAGCAATGCAATCAGCAAAGCAATAACGACAAGATGCAATTTCATTAAGTTGGTGATCTCCTCATGCAGGCGGGCAAGGGTCAACCCGCCTGCTCGCCGCGCAGAATCGCGGCTGAAACGGGGCAATCGTACTCCAGATTGGTCTGACATGCGCCCGGCACATCCACCGGGGGCTCGTGCCCAAGTTTGCGCATCCCGCGCAGGACATGGCAGAGCGGCAGGCCCATCACGCTGGCAAAGCAGCCGTGAAAATTCTCTACCGGGTGAAATTCCCGATTCTGGATGGCGTACGCCCCGGCTTTATCGAATGGATCGCCGCTGGCAAGATACGCCTCGATTTCCTCGTCGCTGTAATTGCGCATGGGCACCTGGGTTATGCAAAGTTCCTTCACCATGCGCAGATTGGGCGGATCGTAGATAACCACCGCCGTGTAGACCTGATGGGTACGCCCGCGCAACTGCTTCAACATTAGGCGGGCATCTTCAGCCGATTCTGGCTTAGCGAGCAGCTCGTTCCCATCCACCACGACCGTATCCGCCGCGAGGATCGGCCCTGCCGCGCGCGAGCGCGCCGCGCTGACACGCGCTTTGGCGTCCGCCAGACGCAGGACGTACTCGTCCGGCGGCTCGTCCGGCCGGCGGCTCTCGTCGACGTCTGCCGGGAAGGAGACGAATCTCCAGCCGGTCCACTCGATCATACTCTGCCGGCGCGGCGAATTAGAAGCCAGGATGAAGATGGGTTTTGACATGTGAATTGATTCTAACTTCCAATGAGAAGGATGGCAAGGCGGTTGCCGGTCGGCGGGGGAATGTGGCGTTTAAGCAAGGGGATTTAATGATATGCCGCTCGCGCGTCCGTTTCTCTTTCTTTCATGCTAAGATAGATCCATGCCGTGCGTTTTCCGCCCCAACCTGTTTGCCTGGCTGTGGTGCAACCCGGTTGCGCTGGCGGCGGCCGCGCTGCTCCTCCCGCTGGCTGTCATTGACCGGCTGTCGTCGCCTGCTTTGCTGATTGCCCTCGCCGTTTTTACCGCCATCGTCTTGATTGCGGTCGTCCGCGCGTCTGCCAGCTTCATCGCCATCGACAACCGTCAGATCAGCGGCCGGTTTATGGGGCGGACTTTCCGCGTGCTGTGGTGGGACGTCCGCGCCGCCTGGCTCGATACTCACAGCGAAGGCAACCCGGTGTTGATGCTAGGCACTGAGCAGCACCTGTTCGGCATCCCGCTGCGCTACATGGACGCAGCCAAAATCTGGAATTTGGCTCAACCGCTGGTAAATCCATCCGCCCTCCAGGAAAAAGCCCGTCAGGCGCTGCCCTATTGGCAGCCGGTGACTCTCAGCCAAATCCCAGACTTGAAACAGCCGCTGGTTCTGCAGGGACGCAGGCTGGAGAAAGCCGTCGGCTGGGCGGGGGTCATCCTGTTTGGGGGCATGTTGTTGGCGTCGATCCCGTTGATGAATGTCGGCCTGGCTCTGGTGATGGTCGGGTTCACTCTGTTCAGCTGCTGCTACCTGTTAAGCGCTTATTACACCCTGCAGGTCGGGCCGACCGGGATCGTCCACCAGATGGCGTTTGGTCATTATTTCATCTCCTGGGAGGAGCTGCGCAGCGTGCGGATCGCCCACGACGGCTCGACGGTGCTCTTCCAGGCAGGGGAGAAGCAAATCCTCATCTATGGGCCGAAGACCTGGCCCAAAGCGTGCCGAGAGGACGCGATGCAATATATTGGTCTGCAGCTCGAGGTGCGCCAGATCCACGTCAAGGTGGATCCCTGGCTGGGCCTGCGGGTGGCCTTTTCTAACCGCGCGGCGCGGATTAAAAATCCGCCGCAGAAGGCCTGAGCCGGATCTTTTCGTTTGAAGGCCTGGCTGAAATCATCCGTTTATCCTGCCTGGTGCTTGGAAAGGTTGACCCTTTTGCAAATACCTCTGCCCTGGAAAGTTAAGGTGGGATTGGAGGCCCCGGCTGAAACCCGGCAGGAAAAATGTATATATAATCTGTGTATAGCCGTTTATTAATGGAACAGGCCATTTTCCCCTTTACTCCCCTGGATTGAGCGAACAGGACGGTGCGCCATGAGCAATGAAAGTATGATCCGCTGCCCACACTGCGGCAAGATGCACCCGCAGCAAACCATCTACTGCCCGGAGAACGGCATGCCCATCTGGCAGGTTGACAATGAGCCGGCCCAGCCGGCCGCTCCCCCTGTCCGGCGAAGGAATGTCTGGATCATCGTCGGCGCGGCAGTAGCCGCGGCAGTGCTCTGCTTCGGCGCAGTGATCGCCTTCCTGCTGCTTCGCAAGGGGCCCGCTGCCGTCATCCCCACCGCCACCAGCGAGTCGATCATCCTGGCAACCGTCTTTCAATCTACTCCCACGCCCGAACCGTCCGCCACCAACCCGCCGCCGACCGTCACCCCCACCGTGACGGAAACGGTCGCTCCTCAGAGCGGGCCGTGGGAAGCCTGCCCGGGCGCCGCCTACCTCTCGCGCCTGCGAGTCGGCGATAAGGCCAAGGTCAGCGAAGATCCGCCCCTGGCAAACCGGGTGCGCAGCCAGCCCTCCCTGACCGGCGAGGTTCTCGGCTTTATCGAGCCGGGCGAGGAAATGACCATCCTCGAAGGACCCGGCTGCTCGGCCAACTGGGTCTGGTGGCGGGTGCGCTCGCTCGAAACCGGTTTGGAAGGCTGGACTGCCGAAGGCGACAAAGACAGTTACTGGCTGGTGCCGGATAACGACTGAGTCAGTTCAAAATGAAAGCCAGCGGCCAGACCAGCAGGCCGCTGGTTAGGAAAGCGGTTCATCCCGGCTGAACGGCTGATCTCCGGCGAGCGCCATTGGCCGGGAGGCCAGCCCAACTGTGCTATTCCGATCCATACAGGCTCTGGCGCATAAGCGCGCCGCGAATGGACGTGGGGTCATCCCAGGACCACCGCGGCGCTGCGCCCTGGCGGGTGTGTGGCATCACAATTGCAACATCCAGAATGCGCGCGACACAATCACTCCCCAGCCCAGCGCCATCTCAGGATCACCGACAGGCCGCCATGAACCGAGCCATCTACATCCGCCGTAAGCGCCCCCCAGGCCACCACCACCCCTACTTCGAGGAAGCTCTGCAAAAATCCCAGCAGGTGCTGCGCCAGTTCGTCCAGACCCTGCCGGTCGCCATCTGCATCCTCGACCGTCACGAGCAGACCTACCTGGATATCAACGACCGCTTTGCCGAGATGGCCGGTCTCAGCCGGGCCGAAATCCTTACCCGCCGCTGCCAGGACCTGCCCGCCGGTTTGAGTCAACCGGACCTGGACAAGATCCTGGCGAAACTGGTCAATGGGGAATCGGTCGAACAGATGCCGGTCGCATTCGCCGTCGGGGAAGAATCGCTGTGCGGAACCGTCCGCGCCGAGTTGATCGAATACGGCGGGCGGGAGGGCATGCTGGTCACCTTCGTGGAAACCTGTCCGTCTGAACATTTCCCTCAGCCCGCCATCCCGGATTCGCGCCTGGCCATCGCCGGCGACATTGGCCGCAGCCTGGCGGATACGGTCGATCTGGAGGAGGTCTACCGCCGTCTAAGCGGGTCGATTTTCCAGATGCTGCCGGACGTGAGCGCGGTGTTCATTTCCCTCTTCGAACCCGCCGTTCAGCGTATCCGGGTCGTCTATGCCAGCCATAACAACCAGACGCTTGATCCGGCGCAATTCAGGGAACAGGTCTTCGGAGCCTGCCGCTCCGATCCGCAGAGCGAAGCGCTGCGCACCCGCCGGGCATTGATTGTCAACGACCTGAAACAGCGACTTTGCGACCCTTCTTTGAACCTGCCTGTAGCCCCTGGCGGGCGACCGGCAAGCTGCGCCGTCCTGGCGCCGATGATCGCCAAAGGGGAAGTGATCGGTGTGATCCAGGCCCACAGCATCAAGCCTGCCCGGTTTCAGCAGGCCGATGCGTCCCTCCTGTCTCTGATCAGCAACACCGCCGCGATCGCCGTGCAAAACATCCGCCTAGCCCAAAATTTAGAGCAGACCAGCCAGGACCTTGCCCAGACCTATGAGGCGACGATCGAAGGCTGGACGCGCGCGTTGCTGCTCCGCGACTCGATCACGGAGAGTCACACTCACCGAGTGATCGGCATGACCGTCGAGCTGGGCAAGCGTCTTGGCTTACAGCCGGAAGAACTGGTGCAGGTCAAGCGCGGCGCCCAACTTCACGATATTGGCAAAATTGGGATCGAGGACAAGATCCTGCGCAAGAACGGTCCGCTGGACGAGGACGAGTGGCGCGAGATGCGCAAGCACCCGCTCTACGCCTATGAATTACTGCGCCCAATCCCGCGTTTCAACCAGGTGTTGGATATCCCCTACTGCCACCACGAAAAATGGGATGGCAGCGGGTACCCCCGCCGACTGAAAGGGGAGGATATTCCGCTATCGGCGCGGATATTTTCGATCGTCGACGTCTGGGACGCGCTCAGCTCGAACCGGCCTTACCGCCGCGCCTGGCCGCAGTCCAGGGTGGTCGCATACATCGAATCGGAAAATGAGAAACACTTTGAGCCGGTCATTACCAGCGCCTTTCTAGAGCTGATCCGCGGCAAGAATCACGTTCCCCGCCCGCCTGGCGCGCTGGTCCGCGGGACGTCGACCACTTTCTTCTTAAAATAAGCAAGGGGGTCAGCGCCGGGCGGCGGCTCTCGCGTAGACACCCAGGCCGATCCCTGCCAGGACGACCAACCCGCCCAGGATGCCGAGCAGCGGCGAACTCCCGCCCTCGGCGACCGTCTCCGGCTGGCCCTGCGAGCTGAGCTGCGCGCCGAAATCCAGGGTCGAGCGGTCGCCCGCCTTCAGGGATAGAGCATAATCCATTCGGGTTGTAGGATTGTAGCCCTCCGGAACAGCGACCGAGATGTTGTATTCCCCCTCCGGCAGGTCGGAAAAGCAGCTTGGCTCCTCTATGCTGGCGCTCGTCTTCCCCGTCAGTGAAACCTTTCCGAGCCGGTCAGACAGGCTGATTGCCCCGTCGCCGATCGCAGTTTCGCCGGTTTCGGCAAGAGCGTTACCGTTGATGTCGTTGAACAGGACAATGCACACCTCTCCGTTGCCGATGAAGGGAGTCGGCGAGGGCAGCAGGGCGGTGGGCGTGGCGGTTGGGCCGCCCGGCGTGGGCGCGACGACGGTGCCAAGCAGCAGCTTCTGCCCGGGAATGAGGATGCAGTCTGCGTTGAGATTATTCAGCATCTGCAGGGTATCGAGGTCGACATAATTGAGCAGCGAGATGCTGATGCAGGTATCCCCTTCTTTGATGACGTACATGATCCGTCCGTCCGCGTCCGGCGTCGGCGTGTAATAGAATGCCTGCGCCTGCGGGCTTTCTGCTGAGGGGCGGGACAATCCGGCGGCCAGAACCGCCAGCGCCAGAATCGCGAGCAGAGAGTAGAATGGCCGTTTTTGTTTCATGGCTGTGTTCGAGAGGATTATATCATCCTTGCACAAAGGGGGAAAACTGACCTGCACAGCCATCTATGATGACAAATTTCCCGAATTACTACCTTAGAAGTCACTCCCTCTCTTGGAAGCCTTTTTTTAGCCTCAATCTGCAGTGTATAATGATGATGATCAGCCATTCATGTTCACATCGAACGGGCGGATCCTGCGGGAGGAACGCATGCCTCTGGACATTGTCATTGGAACCCAATGGGGAGATGAAGGCAAAGGCCGGATCGTCGACTTATTAGCCGCGAAAGCAGATATCGTGGCGCGTTTCAACGGCGGCGACAACGCCGGTCATACGGTCACCGTTGGCAGCCGCACGTTCAAATTGCATTTGATCCCTTCCGGCATCATCCATCCGCACACTCAGTGCGTGCTGGGCAACGGGATGGTTTTCAATCCGGTCACCTTTTTACACGAGGTCGAGATGCTCCAATCGGCGGGAGTGGTGGTTGACCCGTCGCGGCTGCGCATCTCTCACGCCGCTCACCTGATCACCCCGGCTCACCGCGCGCTCGACCAGGCCCAGGAGGCCGCCCGCGGCAAGGGGCAGATCGGCACCACCGGTCGAGGGATCGGCCCGGCCTATACCAGCAAGACCTCCCGCAGCGGTCTGCGGATGGAAGATATGTTCGACAAGGCGGAGTTCCAGCGCAAGCTTCGCCATCACATCGAGGAAATCAACAGCCAGTTGGTAAAGGTCTACGCAGCCGAACCTCTCGATGTCAAATCCATCGTCCGTGAGTACGCCAATTACACGGCTCACCTGCTGCCGTACATTGATGACACCGGCAAGCGGATCCACCAGGCGCTGCAAAACGGCCAGCGCGTGCTGGCCGAGGGCGCCCAGGGGACGCTGCTCGACCTGGACCATGGCACCTACCCCTTTGTGACCAGCTCGGCTACCATCGCGCCGGCCGTATTCGGCGGACTGGGCATCGGCATTCACCCGGTCGACCGGGTGATCGGCGTGACCAAATCATTCCAGACCCGCGTGGGAGCAGGACCCTTCCCAACGGAGGTCTTCGGCCGCACCGCTGAACGGCTGCGCGGTACGGGGAAAAACCCGTGGGATGAATTTGGCACCACCACCGGCCGCCCGCGGCGGGTCGGCTGGCTGGACGGCGTGCTGCTGCGCTACGCCCTGCGGGTCAACGGGGTGACCGAGCTGATGGTCACTAAAATGGACATTCTCAGCGGGCTGTCCACCCTGAGACTGTGCGTCGCCTACCAGTCCGCCGGGCGTATGATCCAGGACCTTCCGCTTGGTCCTGCCAATCTGTCCCCCTTCGAGCCGGTTTATGAAGAGCTGGCCGGCTGGGAAGAAGACGTATGCGGAGTACGCCGCTGGGAGGATTTACCCGAGGCTGCTCGCGCTTACATCCGCCGGCTGGAAGAATATTGCGGCGTGCCTGTCCGGCGGGTATCCGTCGGACCGGAACGCTCGCAGGTGGTCGAAGTATCGGCGTGAAGGTCATAGGCGCTGCCCTGCTCCTCATTTTACTGGGGGCGTCTGGCTGCGCGCCTGCATCTCCGGACAGCGGGCTGATCCTGGTCAGCGATATGCCAACGATCACCCCCAGCCCAACCGCGACGATCGATTGGTTCCCGGCAACGAGCACCTTCACGCCCGCGCCCACCTTTGAGATCACCCCCAGCCCGACGCCCTCCCTTGGCCTGGCAGAAGTTCTGCTGGAGGATGACTTCGGCCAGAGCGGAGCCATGTCCGTCGTCAAGAACAGCACGGGGAGCGCCGCCTACGGCAAGAACGAATTCACCCTGGCGGTTGCGGCGGCAAAAGGTTACCTGACCAGTCTGCGCGGTCAGCCGGCTTTGAGCGACTTTTTCCTCGAAGTAAGCGCCAACCCCAGCCTTTGCCGCGAAAATGACAGCTACGGGCTGCTGCTGCGCGCCGCGAACGAGTGGAGCTACTACCGCTGGGTGATCACCTGCGACGGGCAGACCCGCCTGGAACGAGTCAAAGACGGCCGCGCCGTGTTGATCCAGGACTGGCTGATCAGCCCTCAAATCCGCCTGGGGCCGGGAGTCGACCTTCGCCTGGCAGTCTGGATGTACGGCAGCCAGATGCGCTTCTTCATCGACGGGGTCGAGCAGTTCAGCGCGCGCGACCCGCTTTTCTCCAGCGGATCCGTCGGGTTCTTTGCCCGCGCAGGGGGCGACACGCCGCTGACGGTCAACTTCAGCCAGTTGAGCGTGCGCGCGATCGAACCTCAGGCGCTGCCCACCAGCACCCTCACGCCGGCGGCCACACCCGGCTCGTAGAACGATCATACCCTTCGTCCCATGTTCGGCTGAAAGGCAAAACAGGCTATTCCAGCCAAAACCTGGACTCCAATCTTCATCCAAACTGGGGGGATGAACCTGGGGTTAAATTCCCACATCTACCGTAAACAAACCAAAGCAATTCTCGTGTACAATAAGATTAAGACAACGATGATCAATGAACCGCCGTCCTGGCTGTTCACCCGTTGATTCAACGCGCGAGACGCCTCCTCTGCCGCGAAACCCATCCCAATCCCTCGCCCGAAGCAACTGTTCAAACCGTTTTTCGACATCAGGAGATCATATGTACCACACCATCATCATTGTTGGCAATCTCGGACGCGACCCGGAAATGCGCTACACGCCTACCGGGCAGGCAGTCACCTCCTTCCCCGTCGCCTCCAGCCGCACCTACACAAATTCAAATGGGCAGCAGGTCAAGGAAACGATCTGGTTCCGGATCAGCGCCTGGGGCAAGCTGGCTGAGACCTGCAACAATTACCTGCGGAAGGGCCGGCCAGTACTGGTCGAAGGGCGGCTGGTCGCCAATGAGCAGGGCTCGCCGCGCATCTGGAACCGCGCGGACGGAACGCCGGGCGCCTCCTTCGAAGTCAACGCGACGACCGTGCGCTTCCTTGGCGGACGGAAAGAGGCCGAAGGCGAGCTGGGCGGCGAGGAACTGGTCGAGGGCGACGTCGGCGATGAAATCCCCTTCTAAGCGCAGGATACGGCCGTGACCCAGCAGCCCCATCCCATGCCCGGGTTGCAAATGGAGCTGCCCGAGGATCTTGCGCCGATCTACTCCAATACCGCCCGGATCAGCCACACTCCATTCGATTTCGTCCTGGACTTCACCCGCATCCTGCCGGCAGATACGCGGGTGCGCGTGCTGGCCCGGCTGGTCATGTCGCCGGTGGCGGCCAAGCTGTTCCTGCGCGCCCTGAGCGAGAACCTGGCCCGCTATGAGAGCACCTTCGGCGAGATCGTCCTTCCCAAAGGCGACAGCGGCCTGGCGGATACCCTCTTCCGCCGCACCCCACCGGCCGATCCGCCCAAGCCGGCAGAATAGGTCCAAATGGAAAATTTCCAGCAGTTCAGCGAGCAGGTCCATCAGGTCTTCGAATCCCTCAACCAGGCGCGCGACAAGGCCCTGCTGCAGGCCCGCCACCTGACCCGCCTTTCCGCCCAGACCATCCGCGCCATCCACCGCAACGAGGTCGAGGCGGCTGCCGCGAACCTGAGAGAGGCGGGCAGCCTGGCAGCGGCGATCAAAGCCATGCTGACTGATTTTCCTCAGCTCTACCACGCCGGCTACACCCAGGATGCGCTCAAGGAATACGCCGAAGCCAGTCTCACCTGCGCGATCATCCTCAACCAGCCCCTGCCCACCCCGGAAGCGCTCGAGATCGATTACCCCACCTACCTCAATGGGCTGGCCGAAGTGACCGGCGAGCTGCGCCGGCGCTGTCTGGATATCCTACGCCAGGGCTACTCCGAAGAGGCCGAGCGCCTGCTCGGCTGGATGGACGAGATCTACAACCTGCTGGTCACCGTGGACTATCCGGACGCGCTGACCAACGGCCTGCGCCGCCAGACCGACCTGGTGCGCAGCATCGTCGAGCGAACCCGCGGCGACCTGACCCTCAGCCTGCGCGAGGAGCGCCTGCAGCAGGCCCTTGACCGGGTGGCGTCTCAACTGCCGGAGGAAGACAGCCCGCATGAGGGCGATCCGCGCCTCTGAGATCAGCGCTTTCCTGTACTGCAAGCGCGCCTGGTGGTACCAGCTGCAGGGCGTCCGCTCGGAGAACGAGGCCGAGTTGAGCGGCGGGAGCGCCTTTCATCGCCGCCACGGCCGGCGCGTGCTGGCTGCCCGTCTGGCCCGTGCGCTTGGCTGGGCGCTCCTCCTGGCCGCCCTGGCGCTGGCGACCATCGCCCTGACCGGCAAGTTGTTCTCCTGAGCCGCGATGGAATTTATCCTCGCCCTCTCCCTGGCGGTGGTCGCCCTGTTCCTGCTCTGGCTGGGCGCGCGTCAGCAGCGCGCCAGCGGACTGCCGGCCGGACGGGTGATTTACACCGACCCCAGGCTGATCGGCCCGCCGGAGCGGCCCTTCTACGACGCCGAAAGCATGCTGACCGGCAAGCCGGACTACCTGGTAGAGGACAAGGGCACGATCATCCCGGTCGAGGTTAAAAGCGGCTGGGCGCCGCCCGAACCCCACGAGGGGCATATCTACCAGCTGCTGGCTTACTGTCTGCTGGTCGAGCGGGCGACCGGTAAGCGCCCGCCTTACGGCATCCTGCGCTACCGCAACCGGTCCTTTGCCGTCGACTACACCCGTGAGGGCGAGCAGGAACTGCTCCGCCTGCTCGAGGAGATGCACGAGGCCGGCCGCGCGCGCGAGCTGCACCGTTCGCACGAAGATCCGCGGCGCTGCCTGCACTGCGGCTACCGCTCAACCTGCGAAGAAAAGCTGTAAGCTGCGCAGACAGTTGGGCTCGCAGCCCGCGCTGGTATAATAGTCGTTATGGAAAGCACATCACCCGCGCCGCGCAAAATCGCGATCGCTTTTCATCCATATCTGCCCGAGGCAGCCGAAGAGGCGGAAAAAATCAGGCGCTTCCTGGAACAACAAGGCGCCGAAAAGATCATCCAATCGCCGCTTCCGGATGATCGCTTCCGCGCCAGCCTGAAAACCGGCGGGATCGACCTGCTGATCGCCCTCGGCGGCGACGGAACCATGCTGCGCGCCGGACACCTGTGCGGTCCGCTCGGCATCCCAATCCTGGGCATCAATCTGGGCAGGTTTGGGTTTCTAATGGAAGTCAAACGTGAGCAGTGGACAGAGATGCTCCCGCTGCTTTTCGACGGGCGTTACCGCCTGGAAAACCGGATGATGTTGAACGCCGAGCATTTTCGCGGTGAAAAAAGCCTGGGCAGATGGATGGCGCTCAACGAGGTCGTTGTATGCCGCGGGCAGTTCGTCCGGCCGGTGCGGCTGAAAGCCTGCGTCGACGGTTACCACCTGGCGACTTACATCGCCGACGGGTTGATCGTCGCCACCGCGACCGGCTCAACCGCCTATGCCCTGGCGGTGGGCGGACCGATCATGCCCCCAGACCTGCGCAACATCCTCATCGTGGCGGTCGCGCCCCACCTTTCGATCGACCGGGCAATGATCCTGGCCGAGGGCTCAGTGGTCACTGTCAGCGTCGATTCCAGCCACCAGGCGGTGATGAGCATCGACGGACAGGCGCCCATTCCCATGGAAAACGGCGACGAGGTGCGCATCCAGGCCAACGGGCAGGCGGTCAAGTTCGTCCGCTTCCATGACCGCGGCTATTTTTACAAGAATCTGACCGAATATATGGAACAAAATCCGGCCGCAGGCGAGCATTCATGATCGAACAACCCTCCACCACCGCCCAATACTGCGTCAATCATCCCCAGCGAGAAACCCTGCTGCGCTGCAACCGCTGCGAGCGGCCGATCTGCACGGAATGTGCCGTTCTGACTCCCACAGGCTACCGCTGCAAGGACTGCGTGCGCGGGCAGCAGAAGGTTTTCAACACCGCCCGGTGGTTCGACTACCCGCTTGCTGCGGCCATTGGCGGTGGATTAGCCCTGGCCGGCAGCCTGCTGGTTTCCTTTGTTGGCTTTTTCACCCTCTTTATCGCTCCAATCGTCGGGATGGGCATCGCCGAGGCCATCCGCTGGGTTACCCGGCGCCGGCGATCCTACTGGCTCTGGCGCACCGCGCTGATCGCCACCGCCGCTGGCGCGGTTCTCCTGCCCCTGATCAGCCTGTTGAGCGGGCTGCTCCTCGGCGGCGGCTTTAGCCTGTGGGGGCTGATCTGGGCGGGCGCTTATGCCCTGCTCTGCACCAGCAGCATGTATTACCGCCTGACCGGCATTCAGATTCGCTGATTAACGGTATGCTGACCGAACTGCGCATCGAAAACTTCGCCATCATCCAGGAGCTCGAGCTGACCTTTCAACCCGGCCTGACCACCTTCACCGGGGAGACCGGGGCGGGCAAATCGATCATCCTGGATGCAATCATGACCCTGCTCGGCGGGCGGGCCGACACCACCCTGATCCGGTCCGGGGCTGAGAGAGCCAACGTCGAGGGGGTCTTCACCATCCCCAGCGCCAACCGCGAGGCAATTTGTTCCCTGCTGGAAAGGGAAGGACTGCTGGATGACGCCCAACAGCTCAGCCTGGGGCGCGAGCTGCGCATCAATGGGCGCAGCCTGGCGCGGGTCAACGGGCGGGTCGTCAACACTGGCCTGCTGCGCGACCTTGGCGCCTATCTGGTCGACATCCACGGCCAGTCAGAGCACCTTTCCCTGCTCAACGTGCGCCAGCACCTGCGCCTGCTTGACCATTATGCCGGCGCGCAGGCCGAGCTCGGGGCTTACCAGGTGACTTACCACGAGCTGCGCCGCGTGGTAAAAGAACTGACTGCGCTGCGCGAGAGCGAGCGAGACGCCGCCCGGCGCATCGATCTGCTCGAATACCAGGCCGGCGAGATCGAGGCCGCCAGCCTGAAACCGGGCGAGGAAGAACCCCTGCGCCAGGAACTCACCCGCCTGGCCAATGCCGAAAACCTGGCCGGGCTCTCCCAACAGGCGCTGACCCTGCTGGATGAAGGCACGCCGGAAACGCCGGCGATCAGCGACCTGCTTGGGCAGGCGGTTTCTGCCCTGGAGGCGCTGAGCCGGATCGACAAGGACCAGACCGGGCTGGTCGAGAACGTCCAGAATGCGGTCGATCTGCTGACCGAAGCCGCCCGCGAACTGCGCGCCTACAGCGAGTCGATCGAGTTCAATCCTCGCCGGCTGGAGCAGGCTGAAGAGCGCCTGGATCTGATCCAGCGGTTGAAGCGCAAGTACGGGGGCAGCATCGAAGCGGCGCTGGAATTTGCCCGCACCGCCCGAAAGGAGCTCGAACAGATCTCCCACGCCGGCGAGCGCATCGCTGAGCTGGAGACGCGCGAACGGGAGCTGCTCAAAACCCTCGCCGCCCAGGGAGAAGCCCTCTCCAGGCGGCGCAAAGAGGCCGCCGGCGCGCTCGCGTCAGCGGTCGAAAAAGAGCTGGACGACCTGAACATGGCCGGGGCCAGGTTTGAGGTCGATATCCACCTCCAGCCGGATGAGAAAGGCCTGCAGCTTGCGGACGGCAGCCGGGTCGCCTTCGATGAGACCGGCATCGACCGGGTCGAATTCCTGATTGCGCCAAACCTCGGCGAGGGATTGAAGCCGCTGGTCAAGATCGCCTCGGGCGGCGAAACCTCGCGGCTGATGCTGGCTTTAAAGAAGACGCTGATCGAGGCCGATTCCATCCCCACCCTGATCTTCGACGAGATCGACCAGGGCATCGGCGGGCGGGTCGGCGCGGTGGTGGGGGAGAAATTATGGGCGCTCGGCCGCCAGCATCAGGTGCTGTGCGTGACTCATCTGCCCCAACTGGCTGCCTTCGGCGACCAGCAGCTGGCGGTGCGCAAAGGCGTCGACGGCGGGCGGACCACCACCCGGGTCGAAGTGCTGGCCGGGGAGGCAAGGCTGGCCGAGCTGGCTCAGATGCTTGGCGCGGTCACCCCGGTCAACATGGATGCCGCCCGCGAGACGCTGGAAATGGCCAGGGGGCGCGCAGCGCAGCTGGCTGGCGGTCAGAGGTAGTGTTATGGTTGCCCGTCAACGCTGCGTTCTCCCGGTATGAGCTTGGGTCAGTTTCGTTGCACGTTAAAAGATAAGACGGCAACAAGTCATGATAATTTTCTTAGTATTTCATATGAAAGCTTCACAGTGCGTACCGATAGGTATATAATAATTAATAATAAAAAAAGGTTCGGAAGCCTAGGCGGAGGATCTAGGGACCTTCCGCAAAAGTCGACAGTGCACGGGGATAACCACTGTCGACTTTTTCTTAACCAGATGACGCCGTTCAGGCTTATTCGCCGGCGATCCGCCGCTGGAGATGTTCCAGCAGCCCGCTCACCGGCACGCGCACCTGCTCAAGCGAGTCCCGGTCGCGGACGGTGACCGTGTCCGTATCGAGGGTCTGGAAATCGACCGTCACGCAGAAGGGTGTGCCGATCTCGTCCTGAGAGTAATACCGTTTGCCGATATTGCCGCGCTCATCCCAGGCGACGGACATCCGCCGGGACAGGTCGCGGTAAATTGCGCGGGCTTTTTCAACCAGCTCCGGCTTGTTCTTCAACAGAGGGAAGACCGCAACCTTGTATGGCGCCAGGGCCGGCTTCAGCCGCAGAACCACCCGCTGATTGGCCTCGTCTTCCCAATAGGCGTCGCACAAAACTGTCAGCAGCAGACGATTGATTCCGACCGAAGGCTCGATGACATGAGGCAGGAAACTGCGCCCGGTCTTCGGGTCGGTGTAGCGCAGGTCACGCCCGGAGTGCTCCATTTGCATGCGCAGGTCGTAGTCGCCGCGGTAGGCGATGCCCCACAGCTCTTTAAAACCGAAGGGAAAGCGGTAATCCAGGTCGTAGGTTTCCTGCGAATAGTGGCTGCGCTCCTGGTCGGTGTGGCGCCGCCAGCGCAGATTCTCTTCGCGAACGCCAAGCACGCCGGTCACAAAGGTCCACATCGCATCCTGCCATTGCTGGAACAACTCGCGCCAGTCGCTCTCCTCGGGGTCGAAGAAATACTCGATCTCCGCCTGCTCGAACTCCAGGGTGCGGAAGATGAACTGACCCGAGGTCATCTCATTGCGGAAAGCCTTGCCGACCTGGCCGATGCCAAAGGGGAGCTGCAGGCGGGTGGTGTTGAGCACCTGCCCGAAATTGGTAAAGATACCCTGGGCGGTTTCGCCGCGCAGGTAGACCGGTATCTTTTCACCCTCGACCACGCCGATGGACGATTCGAACATGATGTTGTAGGCCTTGGGCGGTAAAAGCGGGTTGCCCTCCGGGCTGCGCACGCCCAGGCGCTGGATCAGCTCGCCCATCTGCTCCAGGCTGAGCGCCTCGACGACGATTTCCTCCGCCTGGGGGTGCTTTTCCAGCCAGGCGGCGATGACGTGGTCGGCGCGGTAGCGTCTGTGGGTGACGGCGTCCTCGACCAGGGGGTCGTTGAAGGCGTTGACGTGCCCGGATGCCACCCAGGTCTGCGGGTGGAGCAGGATTTGGGTATCCAGCGCGATCATATCACCGCGGAAGGTGATCATCTCATCCCACCACAGGTTGCGCAGCGAACGCAGCATCTCCGCGCCGAGCGGGCCGTAATCGTAAGAGCTGACCAGCCCGCCGTAGATTTCTGAGGTCGGGTAAACAAATCCTCGCCGCTTACACAGAGAGACTATTTTGTCCAAAGTAACCGTATTTTCCGCGCTCATGCCAGACTCCTCTTGGAGGTGATGGATTTTCCTGCAGGGATTAAAAAGTCCCGGCAGCACGATCGATGCTGCAGGGACGACTGATCCAGCCGCGGTTCCACCCTGCTTCCCCCGGGGGACGGGGGCACTCTTGCCTGACGCAGCTCCCGCTTGCCAAAGGCGTTCATCGCTGCGGTAGGAGAAATTATACTCGAAAAATCATCAGGGGGCTACTCGCTGCTGAGATGGGCGATCGTGACGCCGTCGCCGCCCTCGTTTTCCAGTCCAGGCTCGAACCGCCTGATATAGACCATGTCTTTCAAAGCCTGGCGGACCGCCTCGCGCAGCTTGCCGGTGCCCTTGCCGTGAATGATGCGCACGAAGGGCATCCCAGCCAGGTAAGCTGAATCGATGTAGCGCTCGAGCGCGTCGAGGGCATCCTCCGCCCGCTGCCCGCGTAAATCCAGCTCCATGCCGGGCGAAGGCCGCAGCGGGTCGGGGCGGGATTTGACTTCTACCGCCGCGGCGCTTTTTGCTGCCGGCGCGGCGGCCTGTTTCCATTTTGTCGATGCAGGCGCCGATTCGGTGGGCGCTTGCGCGCGGCTTGTGGCTGCCGGCTGCGCTTCAGCCGGTTGCGGGCATGGCTGCACGTCGCTCAGCTTGGCCCGGATCCGCAGGGCTCCAAGCTGGACCTCGACCTCCGTCTCGCTCAGCGCAGTCACCAGCCCGTCCATTTTCAAAGTCCGCAGGTGGACCTTGTCCCCCAGACGCAGCGGGCGGCTCGCCCCCGGCTGAACGGTCTGGCGCCTGACCGGCTTTTCGAGGTTCTCCTGCAGCTCTTCCAGCCGCTCCTGGACCGGCTTCAGGGCTTCCAGCGGCTGCCGGGCGCGGAGCAGCTCCTTGCGCAAGGCTTCCAGTTCCTCTCTCAGCGCGGCGACCTCCTGAGCCTGCTCAGTGCGCGCCTTCTCGAGCACGGCCTGGCGCTCGTCCTCAATCCTCTCCAGGCGCTGGGCAAGCTGCTGGCGGAGCTGCTCGGCTTCGTGGCGCGCCCGGTCAGCCGCCCCGCGCGCCTTACGGCTTGCGTCGCGCTGGTAGTGAATCTCGTTGAGCAGGTCATCCGCCTTGAGATCGGCCGGGTCGAGCAGCGCCCGCGCCTTCTCGATCAGCTCCTTATCCAGCCCCAGCCGGCTGGCGATCGCCAGCGCGTTCGAGCGCCCGGGCAGGCCGATCATCAGATGATAGGTCGGCTTGAGCGTCTTGAGATCGAATTCCATGCTGGCGTTGACCACTCCCTCGGTGGCGTGGGCGAAGGCTTTCAACTCGGGGTAATGGGTGGCGACCAGGCTGGTCACCCGCTTCTCGACCAGGTAAGCCAGGATAGCTCGCGCCAAGGCTGAGCCCTCCTGCGGATCGGTGCCGGCGCCCAGCTCGTCCAACAGGACCAGGGAGGAGGAATTCATCCGCTTGAGGATGCGGACAATGTTGGTGATGTGCCCGGAAAAGGTCGAGAGCGACTGCTCGATCGACTGCTCGTCGCCGATATCGGCGTAGATGTTTTGGAACAGGCTGAGCGTGGAGCCGGACTGAGCCGGGATGTGCAGCCCGGACTGAGCCATCAGGGCCAGCAGCCCGACGGTCTTGAGAGTGACCGTCTTGCCGCCGGTGTTCGGCCCGGTGATGACCAGGGCAAAGGTGCGCTCGTCCAGGGTCACGTCGATCGGGACGACCGTGGCCGGGTCGAGCAGCGGATGGCGCGCCTGGTAGAGCAGAATGGTGCTGCCGGGGTGTTTCTCCCGGCCGGTTTTGCGGAAGGGCACCAGCACCGGCTCTGCGGAGCGTGTATCCTCAGCGTATTTGGCGCAGGCCAGAGCCAGGTCGATCTGAGCCAGGGCTTCGACCAGGGCGTTGATCTGCGGGTGGAAAGCGCCGACCTGGTCAGTCAGCTCAGTCAGGATGCGCCGTTCCTCGTCGCGCTCGGCCAGTTGCAACTCGTGCCAGGCGTTGTTCAGCTCGACCACCACCAGCGGCTCGACGAACACCGTCGCCCCGGAAGAGGACTGGTCGTGAATAATGGCCCGCATGCGGCTGCGCGATTCGGCTCGCAGGGGGATGACGTAGCGCCCGTTGCGCTGGGTGATGATGTTTTCCTGCAGGTGGGGAGCGTTTTTTGGATCGTTGAGGATGCGGGTCAGGCGGGCCAGCAGGCGCTCGTGAGCGACTTTGATCTCGGCCCGGATGTGGGCAAGCTTGACCGAGGCGCTGTCCAGCACCTCGCCGCGGTCGGAGATCGTCCGGGTGATCGCCTCGATCAGTCCAGGCGGCGGCAAGAGCTGCTGGGCGATTGCCGCCAGATGGGGGTATTCGCTGCTCTTGTGCTCAAAGGCGCGGTACAGCTCGCGCGCCGCAACCAGGGTGTACTTGACCTCGAGCAGCTCCGCCGGCAGCAGCACACTGGAGCGGGCGGCGCGGTCGGTCAGCGGGCGCACATCGCGCGCCCCGCCGATGTTCACATCCGATTTGACGCTGAGCAGCCGGCGGGCCTCGGTGGTGATCGCCAGCCGGTCCAGCGCCTCCTGCAGGTTGTCGGTTGGGCGCAAGGCGCGCGCCATCTCTGCCGAGGCGGAGAAATCCGCATAGGCAGCCAGACGCTCGAGCACCTTGTAGTATTCGAGAATAACCAGCGACTTCTCGTCCATTTCGCAGTGATTGTACCCCGAATTATAAGAAACGGCGGGCAGGAATACCATCCATCACTGGCGGGATTAAGTGGCGCTGCCCGCGGATCTATTCCGGGCCCGGATCAAAGCCTGTCCGCTGGTTGATGGGCTGCACGCCGGTCTTAGCCGTGCAGGAACTTGTTGATCGCGTCAGCAATTTCCTGCTTGCCCTTGTATCCAGAGGAGAAATAACCGGTTAGCGGGATACGCCCCCCGCCGTGCTGGACAAGCGCGACCCGGTACGTATTGCCGTCCGAGCTGGAAGATTCCTGCACCTCCGCTCCGGCCAGGTCTTCGAGCAAATATTCCTCGCTGCTGCGAGTGACCACGCTGGCTTTACTCAGCACGGCCAGTCCGGTAGTTCGATTCAGATCGAGCGCAACCCGGCTGGTCAGCAAGGCCAGCAGCGAACCCACTCCGGCGAATATGGCTCCCAGGATGTACAACAGCAGGCGGTCGTCCTGCTCGACGGTTAATGTTGGGCTGCCGCTGGACTGAAGAAAGGCGTTGATTTGGTTGGCGACATCTCGCTTTCCGGCATAACCGCTGGACCTGGAGCTTGTCAGCGGGACATCGCCGGAGGCGGTGCGCAGGACCACCCGGAAAGTCTCATCCCCCTCGCTGTCCACATTCGATTCCACGTAAGCCTCACGCAGCTGACTCAAAGGAATGGTCCGGGTGCTGGTCTTAAGCATCGTTTTTTGCGTCAGCGTGCAGACGGCCTGCCCGCTTCGACTGCATGTCAGGGTAGTCTGGTTGCCAAGGAAAACCACGGCGATCACTGAAATCAGGATAAAAACCACCCCTATGAGCCACATGCCGCCCGGAGTGAATTGAATGGTCAGGTGATCCTGGTTGTGTCGGGTGATTTTCATTGGTTCTCTCCTCTTTGGACACGGGAAAGTCTGATCTACATGTTCACACTGACGCTTGAATGATCGGCTGGTTTCATTCTACATCGTTCTCGTGTTGGCACAATCAAAAAATGTCCTGGAGAACCGGCCTGGACGGTATAATCCATTCAAAGTCAGCCAAACGAGGTCATTTTATGCTGCTGCTGCCCTCAGAAGCGGTTACCGCCCTGGTGATTGTCGACATGCAGGAATTTTTCTTCTGCCGGCCCGAGCGCCGAACAGGTCTTGATGGCGTAATCGCCAACATCAACCGGCTGATCGATTCATTCGACAAACGAGGCTGGCCGGTTGTCTACGCGCTAACAGCCTTCCGCGGCGACGGCGCGGATTGGGATTTAAAAATGCGCTCTTCCGGAAAACCCGAGTTGATCGAGGGCAGCCCGGAGACAGCCTTGCTGCCTGATCTCTCTGTCCGCCCGCACCACTACCGGATCATCAAGACCCGCTATTCAGCTTTTTTTAAGACTGGACTATTGGATATACTTAACCGGCTGGCGGTAAGGCGGGTGATGGTAACAGGCGCGTACACACACTACTGTGTCAACGCCACCGTGTTCGACGCCTACGCTCATGATTTCGTACCCGGGTTAATCAGCGACGCGGTCCTCTCGCACCTGCCAGACAAAACGGCGTTGATGGTGGAGCGCATGCGCCGAAACGGCTACCACGTGCTGAATACGATTGAATTCCTGGCTGAATTAACTTAATATTTTTCCTCTGCAATGGGCTACATCGGAATTATTCAGCCATGATATGATCTTCTTCAACATCCGATAACCCCAGGAGAATGAATATGACCTTGGCCGCAATTTTTGCAATCGTTGTTGGATTCGGAATGATCGTCCAGTGGCTAATCTCATTTCGCACCGGCCAGATCCCCGAACTCACTACCGAACCTTTACGCATTTGGTTCCACCTGATCGGTGAATTTTCGACAGCGGTGTTGTTGATCATTGCTGGCATTGGCGTGCTGGCCTCCAGCCCATGGGCGCTTCCGGTGTATCTGCTTGGCATGGGGATGCTGATATATACGGTCATCGTCAGCCCCGGATATTTTGCTCAAAAGGGGCAATGGGTGTGGGTAGCTATATTTTTTAGTCTGCTCGTCCTGGCAGTCATCAGCAGCGTGACGGTATGGAATTCTCTTATGGTCATTTAGGTTCCAGATGACTCGACGGACGGGTAGAGTGGTCATGGGGTTGGTTTAACAAATAACAACCACATTCTCTGTCCAACCGATGGCCAACTTCCAGGGAAAAATCCAAATCATAGATTTTTCGACCGAACCTTGTGATGCTATCGGGAAGTAATAATGCGCCCCCATACCAACCAACATTTTCAAGCTGAAAACTGATTATCAAAAACTCATCTTGTATTGAAATCGATTTTCATTTACAATTACTCCCATGAACCCTGATCCCTCCCGCGTTGATCTTTGGCTGGAAGCACTGCACGGCTCCGGCTACCGCCTGACCGCCCCGCGCCGGGCGATTGTCTCCCTGCTGGCCGATTCCGCACACGCCCTCGGTCCAATCGAGGTCTACGACCTGGCCCGCGCCTCCTGCCCCGGCCTGGGCCTGGTCACCGTCTACCGCACCATCGAAAAACTGGAAGAACTCGGGCTGCTCCAGCGCGTCCACCTGCCAGACGGCTGTCACCGCTACCTGCCCGCCACCCAGGGACACCAGCACTTGCTCCTTTGCACTGCCTGCGGTCTGGTGCGATACGTCGCCGGCGACGATTTCGCCCGCCTGGCAGGCAACGTCACCCGTCAGACCGGCTTTGAGGTCACCGACCACTGGCTGCAATTCTACGGTCTCTGCCCGGATTGCTGCGCCCAACGTCGCGCTCATCCTGACGTAGAAGATTCCAGTGGCAAAAGGGGCTCAGAATGAACCGTCCGCGATACTGGCTCATTGTTTCTCTTGCAGCAACCTTGCTCGCTGGATGCGCAGGCGCGGCGGTAAACACATCGCAGCCGGCGGGCAGCGATCTGAACGTCATCGCCACCACTACCATCGTCGCCGATGTCGTCCGCCAGGTCGGCGGGGAGCACGTCCAGGTGGAAACGCTCCTGCCGGTCGGCGCTGATCCCCATTCCTTCGATCCTGCTCCGCGCGACATGGCCGACATTGCCAATGCCAGCCTGATCTTCGCCAACGGCGCCGGCCTGGAAGCTTTCCTCCAGCCGCTGATCGAAAACGCCGGCGCGACTGCCCGGGTGGTCGATCTTTCCCAAGGAATTGACCTTCTGGAAGGAACAGGCGAAGAACCCGGCAGCGACCCGCACGTCTGGATGGATCCCAACAACGTGACAGTGTGGGTCGAGAACGTCCGCGCTGCCCTCAGTCAGGCCGATCCGCAGCACGCCGACGCCTACCAGGCTAACGCCGACCGGTACAAAGTGGATCTGAAAGACCTGGACGCGTGGATCCGCGAGCAGATCGGCGGAATCCCGGAGGGCAGCCGCAAGCTGGTTACCGATCACCTGGTGTTCGGCTACTTCGCCAGACGCTATGGGCTGGAGCAGATCGGGGCTATCGTGCCCGGATACAGCACCCTCTCCTCGCCATCGGCCAAAGAACTGGCGGCAATTGAATCCGCGGTTCGGGAATACGAAGTGAAAGCCGTGTTCGTCGGCGAGTCGGTCAACCCGAACATGGCACAGCGCCTGGCCGAGGATGCAGGGATCAAGCTGGTTTACATCTATACCGGCTCGCTTTCCGCGCCGGATGGCCCGGCCGGAACCTACCTCGACTATATGCGCTACAACGTCAGCCAGATCACAACAGCGTTGAAGTAGCCGCGGAGACAATCACCATGCTGTTCGAAAAAATCCACAAACCCGGTTTACGCTTTCTGTATCACTCCGCCCCGCACGAGCCAGACCGCCCGTTATTGCGAGTCGAGCGCCTCAGCGTCGAATACCAATCCGGCCTTGGGCTGGATGATATCAGTTTCGAGCTGCGAGAGGGCGAGCGCCTGGCGGTGGTTGGTCCAAATGGCGCCGGGAAAAGCACTCTCTTCAAAGTCATCGCCGGCGTGCTGCGCCCCAGCCAGGGATTGGTGGAAATCGCCGGGCACGAGCCGGGCGGGCATCACTGCATTGCCTATGTACCCCAGCGCAGCCAGGTCGACTGGAATTTTCCCGCCACCGTCGCGGACGTGGTCATGATGGGGAGAATCGCCCAAATCGGCTACCTGCGCTGGCCGACCGCACGCGACTGGCAGTTGGTCCGCCAGGTGCTGAAGACGGTCAACCTGGACGAGTACGCCAAACGACAGATCGGCCAGCTTTCCGGCGGCCAGCAGCAGCGCATGTTCATCGCCCGCGCCCTGGCCCAGGAGGCTCAGTTGATCCTCATGGACGAGCCATTGAGCGGGCTTGACCTGCCCGCCCAGGAAGATATCTTCACAATCATGGATGCGCTCCGCGAGCAAAAGGTGACCATCATGGTCGCCATGCACGACCTGGAGACCGCCTCCTCCCGCTTTGAGCGGGTCATGCTGCTCAACCGCCGCCTGATCGGCATCGGCCGCCCGGAGGAGGTGTTTGCCGCGGAAAACCTTCTCAAGGCTTACGGCGGTCATCTGCGCCTGGTTCCCACCCCGGATGGGCTGGCCGCGCTGGGTGATTCCTGCTGCGACGAAGGAGATCACCCGCATGGTTGAGATTTTGCTACAACCCCTGCAGTATCCCTTCATGCTGCGCGGCATGGCCGCGGCTATCCTGGTCGGCGTTGTCTGCGCGGTGCTCGGCACCTACGTGGTGCTGCGCGGAATGGCCTTCTTCGGCGACGCGCTGGCTCATGCCATCCTGCCGGGCATTGCCGCCGGCTATTTGATCGGCGGCGGGGCGCGCGAGCCGCTCTTCTGGTGGGCACTGCTCACCGCTGTAGTCAGCTCGCTCGGCATCGGCGCGATCAGCCGCAGCGCGCGAATAAAAGAGG
Source organism: uncultured Anaerolinea sp. (assembly GCA_964564935.1). Lineage (GTDB taxonomy): Bacteria > Chloroflexota > Anaerolineae > Anaerolineales > Anaerolineaceae > Bellilinea. The sequence goes on from CAZMCF010000019.1 coordinate 47,480, forward strand.
ACACCGCCATCGGCATCCTCTTCGCCGGCATGTTCGCCCTCGGCATCGCCCTGATCTCCTCGGTGCGCAGTTATTCGGTTGATCTGGCCCACTTTCTCTTCGGCGACGTGCTTGGCGTTCGCAGCCAGGATCTGCTGCTGACAGCCCTGTTCGGCGGCCTGGTGCTCCTGCTGGTGTTCATCTTCTACAAAGAGTTCATGGTGCTCTCTTTCGATCCGATTTTGGCGGTCACCCTGCGCCTGCCGGTGCGCCTGCTTGAATCGGTCCTCCTGGTGCTGATCGCGGTGGCAATCGTCGTTTCGCTGCAGACGGTCGGCGTGGCGCTGATGGTGGCCATGCTGGTCACCCCGGCTGCCACGGCCTACCTGCTCACCCGCCGCCTGCCGGTGATGATGGTTCTGGCGGCTGCTTTCGCTTCGCTTTCCGGAGTGGTTGGCTTGTATCTTTCGTATTATCTCAACCTGGCATCCGGAGCGGCCATTGTGCTGACCTGCACCGCCCTGTTCGTTGTCGTCTGGCTGGGACAGACGGCCCTCCGTCGGGGGAAATCGCGGTAGCTCGCAGGGCGGGCATCCCTGTCCGCCGACGTTTCACTCAATCCATTTAATGATAGACCCCTTCCTTAATCACCCCCCAAAAAACCACTGGATTTGTTTGGGGGGCCAGAACGAAATGGGTCTGGTTTCAGAAAGCCCAATGAACGATCGCCTGGGGAGCCCATGCCGGTATTTCGACAGACCCGCTCTGGGTCAGAGCAAGGACAAATCAACCGCACCTCAATCCAATATCAACCTGGCGCGCCGGAAACGGGCCATCGCTGCCGCGATCAACGCAATCGAGACGACCACCATCAATCCGATCACGGCCAGGAAAACCGCGGTCAGGTTGACTTTTTCCAGCCATGAAAAGATGCCCGCTTTGACGTTCTCCGGCAGGAATTGCAGTCCCAGGGTCGGCAGCAGCCAGAGGAAGATCATCCAAAGGCTCATGCGCTGGTAAGCCTGGCGGGCAGTCTCGGCGCGGATGGAAACGAGCACGCCGAGCGTGGAAAAAAGAAGCGCGGCCAGCCCGCTCACCGCCACTGCCGCGGCAAAGATATCCGGCGGGTAAAACCTCAGCCCCTCGCCCGGATGAGCGACATTGACCGTCACCGCCGCGATCAACATGCTGGCAACGGCGATCCCCCAGGCATAACTCACCGCGGCGCCGATCTTCCCAAACAGAATCGCCCGGTCAGACAGCCGGCTGGCCAGCAGGGTTTCGAGCGTGTGGCGCTCGCGCTCGCCGGCGATCGCGTCGGTGACGATGCCCAGCGCCATGAAAATCGGCAGCCAGGACCAGACCAGCAAGTGTATGGGGCTGTTCAGCCACTCTGCGCCGGTCTGCAGCGGCATCAATACGCCAATCAAGCCCAGGATGACTACCAGGTTCAACAGGCCGCCGCGGGCGCTGCCGCGGCGCACGAAAATTTCCTTCCACTCCTTGCGGACAATGGCGAAAACATCGCTAAGCATTTTCTTCCTCCATCAGGGTCAGGAACACCTCTTCCAGGCTGGCTTTGCCCTTGCGGACCTCATCGATCTGCACGCCGTTCGTAACCAGCAGCTGCACCAGCGGTGAGGTATCCACTTCGCCGCTCAGGTGGATTTCGAGATGATGGTCGTTATGAACGATTTGGACCACCTCAGGCCGCTGGCGCAGGGCGTGGATGGCGCTCTCGTTGAAGCCACGCCCGACAATTTCCAGGCGCGGACCGCCCTGGCGCAGGCGGAGCTCATCCGGCGAGCCGACCACAATCAGCTTCCCCTTGCGGATCACCGCCACCTGCTGGCAGAGTTTTTCCGCTTCGCTCAGGTTGTGGGTGGTCAGGAAAACGGTGACTCCCTGCGTACGGGCCAGATTTTGTAAATCCTCGCGCAGAGTCGCCGCGGCGACTGGATCCAGACCGGCAGTCGGTTCGTCGAGGAAGACCAGCTGTGGCCGATGCAGCAGGGCTCGGGCCACTGCCAGCTTTTGTTTCATGCCGCGGCTCCAGTTGCCAACCGTCTCCTTGCGCCGTTCCCACAGACCAACCCCATCGAGCAGCTCGCGGATGCGAGCCTGACGCTCGGCAGCAGGGAGATGCCAGACCCGCCCATAAAAATCGAGGTTGTCCTCGGCGGAAAGCCGCTCGTACAGCCCGGAGTGCTCCAGCAGCGCTCCGCACCGCTCGCGGATTTGATCGGCCTGGCTGCGGGTGTCATAGCCGAGCACTTCGGCCATGCCCCCGTCCGGCTCAAGCAGGCCGAGCAGCAGACGGATGGTGGTGGTCTTGCCGGCTCCGTTTGGGCCGAGAAAACCAAAGACAATCCCGTACAGGACCTCGAAGGATAACTCATCCACCGCGCGGATCGAGCCGAAAGACCGGCTCAAACGTTCGGTTCGAATTGCAGCTTGATTCATATCACTCCTCTAGCCATGGTTATCATGAAAGGCCGTCTCCCATCCATCTCGGCTCCATCGCCCGTCAGGATTTCGAGATGCGCTGGACGATGCCCTGCAACTGCCTGCGGTAACCCTCGAAAGCCGCCTGCCCGGCCGGGGTGAGCCTGAGCAGGGTCTGCGGGATCTTGCCGCGGAAAGACTTGCGAACCTCAATGTAGCCGGCCTGCTCCAGCCTGGCCAGGTGAGCGGATAAATTTCCCTTGGTCAGACCTGTTTCGCTGTGGAGATAGAGAAAATCTGCCTCGGCGACCGCCGAAAGGAGGGTGACGATCATCAGGCGGGCAGGCTCGTGCAGCAATCGGTCAACCTCGGCGATCGAACGCAGGTCGCTGCTCATCCGGATTCTCCATCCCCCGCCGCAGAATCGGCGGGTGTGGTGGTGCGCAGGTAGCGCGCCAGGGTAACCGTGCCGGAAATCAGCCAGCCCAGCCCCAGGCCGCCAAAGAACAGCGCGCTGTCATAGGGATCGGTCAGAGCCATCAGGCCTGTCGTCACGCCCACCGCCAGACTGTAGCCGGCCAGAAGATAAAAACGGGGCAGGCGGATGCGCACGGCGATCAACAGGGTCAGCAGGCCGGCGAATGCTCCGGTGAATGCCGGCAGCCAGCGCAGGTTCAGCCAGCCCCGGGAGATGAACACCACCAGGCCGATTGCGGCGGAAATAAGGGCTGCGGTCAGGATCCCGGCAATCCGTCGGCGCGGTTCGGGGCGGCGGTAGGCAATGTAACCGGTGCGCGGGTAGGTGAGGCGCTCCTTCAGGCGGGCGACGGCCCAGCGCGCCAGCACCGCCAGCCCGATGACGAATACTGGCTGGCCGATTCCGAGCAGCGCGCCCTTGTAACCGCCATCCGGGAGCAGGCCGGCCAGGGCGAAGAACAACCCAAAGAAGAAAATGACAGCGCCGGCGCCGATTTCGGACAACCCGTCGACGTACCAGTAGCGTTGGGGGCGCTGAGCCCACTCATGAAGGTTATTATTCACCGCAATTATCCTTGCAAACTGGTTTGTACTGCAAACCTCTGCTGATGTATTTTACAACCGACCCCATGACGAGTCAAGGGGCAGTTTCCCCGCGCCAGTGAAAACTGTCCGTCCTACCAGCAGGTATATAAAATAGGCGGTTTTCCGTCTCAACGGAAAACCGCCCGGCATGCGCAGGGTCAGATCAGATTAACCGTTTGCCCCTCGCCCGAACAGCTCCTCGCGCAATTTAAGCACCTGGCGGCGCAGGCGGTCATCGCGCTCGATCAGGTCGGCGACCTTGTCGCAGGCGTACATGACCGTTGTATGGTCACGCCCGCCGAGCGCCTCGCCGATCTGCGGCAGGGAGACATTGCCAACCTCGCGCAGCAGGTACATGGCCACCTGGCGCGGCAGGGCCACCTCGCGCGAGCGGTCGCGCTCCAGCAGGCGCTCCTTGCTGACGCCGAATGAGCTGGCCACCGCGCTGACTACCCGGGCCGGATCCAGCGTGGTGCGCTGGGGAAGCATATCCGCCAGAGCGATGTTGACCATTTCAATCGTCAGCGCCTTGCCGCTCAGATCGGCGTAGGCCAGCACCCGGGTCAGGGCGCCTTCCAGTTCGCGGATGTTGGACTGGATCTGCCGGGCAATCGTGTTGAGGATTTCAGATGATACCTCCCGCCCTGCCCGCTCGGCTTTGGAGCGGAGGATGGCGATCCGCGTCTCGAAGTCGGGCGGCTGAATGTCCACCGTCAGGCCCCACTCGAAGCGCGACCGCAGGCGCTCCTCCAGGGTGACCATCGCCTTGGGCGGGCGGTCGGAGGAGATGACAATCTGTTTCTCGTTATTGTGCAGCGCGTTGAAGGTGTGGAAGAACTCTTCCTGGGTGGATTCCTTGCCGGCAATGAACTGGATGTCATCGATCAGCAGGACGTCGCTGCTGCGATAACGCTCGCGGAAGGCGGAGGTGTTGGAAGTGCGGATGGCGTGAATCAGATCGTTGGTGAATTCTTCTGAAGAGACGTAAATCACCTGCAGGCCGCGCTGAGCAGCCGCATTGCCAATGGCGTGGAGCAGATGGGTTTTACCCAGCCCCACCCCCCCATAGAGAAAAAGCGGATTATAGGCCCGGGCGGGGGCGTCAGCGACTGCCATGCAAGCAGCGTGAGCCATGCGGTTGCTCGCCCCGACCACGAAATTTTCGAACCGGTAGCGGCCGATCAACGAGCGGTTCGCGGGTTGGTCTGGCTCCAGAGCAGTTTTGGAATCATCGCCAGGTGAAGTCTCCCCCTCGGCGTCCTGGTGCCAGACGATAAACCGTACGTTTTGAGGGTCTTCCATATAACCGGTCAGCAGACGCTGGATCTTGCTCATCAAGCGGCTTTCCAGCCAATCGCGGGCGTACGCATTCTTCACGCCGATGGTAAAAATGCCCCGACTGTGTTGAATCAGTTCTGCGTTGCGAACCCAGGTGTCGAACGACGCCTTGGGCATTTCCATCTGCAATTGACCGAGTGTCGCTTGCCAGGCCTGCTGTGCATTCATTGGACCTCCTCAATACGGATCGATTTCGGCGTTTTCCAATAGAAAACTACGCCCACTGAAAGCGACAGTGGGTTCTATATTGTGATGATCAAATTCGGCTTAACTAAGTTCGCGGGGATAAGATCCGCAAACGGGGTTTCCCGTATCTTCTGTGTAATTCTAACAAAAACACAAGGTGAGAACAAGGCGCATAGCATACGCCCGGTTAAAAATTCCTGAATCTTTAAGTCATCTAATGTTAAAGAAACCTTTGCAGCAAACCGCCTTGAAGCAATCGAAATTAGTTACCGCCCTACTCCATAATTTCTGATCGAACGAAAATTGATCCCCTATATATAGTGTTTCGAGGTGTCTCCCGGCATATTTTCCCTACAGGTGGGTATTAATTCAAAAGAACGTTTTGCGTTAAGCGCGAGAATCAACCAGGGGACTGACACGATTTAGATGTTCGCGCCCGAATGATTCTTTAAGATTCACAGGGGATCATTGGGCGGTTTCAGCCAGAATCAGGCGGGCGGCCTTGCGCCCGATCTGCACGGCAAAGTTCGTCCCGCGGTCCCACGGGTAGACCTGGCTCATGCTGGCGAAATACAGCCCCGGGATCGGCGTGCGTATCTGGGGAATGTTTCGCGAGTGATTGACAAGCGGCACCGGCTGGGCGTATGGCGTGCGGAACAGCCAGCTTGCGCGCACCCAATCAGGCTGGAACCTGGGATTAAATCTCGGCAGCACTGGCATAAGCCGCTCGACCAGCTCTTCTTTGCTCAGACGGAAGTATTCGTGGTCAGTCTCCAGGTAATCGCCGGCATAGACGATGTGATCGCCGCCAAAATGTTCCGGCGAGACGAAGTTGGTGTGCTCGACCAGGGCGAGGAAGGGATAACCGGCGCTCTTCGGCAGGTTATACCAGTAATATCCCTCTTCGGAAAGCTGGCGCCGCAGCGCCAGGACCAGCACCACCGCGCCCATGCTCTTCAGTCTCAACAGGCCCTGCAGGTACTCCGGCGGCAGCGACGGCGCCAGGCGCGCCAGCAGGCCCGGCCCGACGGTGACCAGGCAGCGGTCGAAGATCTGCTGCGACCCTGCTGCGCTCAGGCGCAAGCCCCCTCCCTCGCCAGGCTCGATGACCTGCACCGGCGTGGCAAGGTGAATCTTCACCCCCCGGTTGCGAAGAATCGCGGCGAACTGGTCGGAGAAAGCCTGAAAGCCGCCCTCGAACGTGCCCAGGCGGGTGGAGCGGGCCTTAAAGCGCGCCCAGAACCAAGCCATATTGACATCTTTGAAATACGGTCCGAACTTACCCTGCAGGAGCGGCTCGAACATGACCGTGTACAGGCGCTCGCCGTACCACTTGCGCATCCACTCGTGCGCAGTGTACTTCTCCAAAGGCTGCCAGGCAGCAAGATAACGCAGGTAAGCGGTCACGAACCCGAAGCGGGCCATGTCGATCAGGTTGTATCCGGGGAAGGTCAGCGCCGCCAGGACCGAATCGAGCGGGTAGAACTTGCCCTGGTGGTAGACGACCGTCTTCGGGCGGGGGAAGAAGACCTTATCCTGCAAGCCCAGCTCGCGGATCAGCCCGAGCATGTCCCGGTCGGTCTGGAACCAGTGATGGTAGAAGTGCTCAACCGACCAGTCCCACTTTTCATCCCTGAAACCGGCCGCTAGCCCGCCGACCTGGGCCGCCGCCTCGAAGATTTCGACCTCGTGCCCGGCGTTGACCAGGTCGTAGGCGGCAGCCATGCCGCCAATGCCCGCTCCAATGACTGCGATGCGCATGCCCCTTCCTTTCAGGCCTGGGTTGCCGCCCCGGCCTCTTGGATTTTTTGCAGATCCTTGCCCCAGCGCAGGGGCTGCTTGAAGTAGTAATAAGCGCCCAGCGCGGTGATCGGGAACCACAGCGCCGCGTGCAGCACCAGGGTATAAGCCGTCGCCACCGCCTGGGGGATGCCGTAAGCAACCAGCACGGCGATTCCCGGCGCGTCGAATGTGCCGATGTAGCCCGGCGCCGCCGGCAGGGTGGTGGCGATGTTGACGATGCCGTTCATCAGCATCAGCGCGAAGAAACTGGCCTGGAAATCGAAAGCGTGCATCACGAACCAGTACTTGCCGGTTTCCAGCAGCCAGATCACCACAGTGGTGAACAGCACCATCAGGGCGTCCCTGGGCGAGCGCAGCGACTCCAGCCCGGTCAGAAAGCGCAGGGCGATCCCGCCCACCTTCTCACGCCAGCGCCCCGGTAAAACCCGGTTGATGACGCCCATCACGATCTTCTCGGTTGTCTTGGGGAACATGGCCGCCAGCAGGAAAACCGCCAACGCGCCGATGAAGAGGATTGCCCCCCAGAGCGCCAATTGCTGGATGTTGCCGATGAAACCGGAGTTCTGCGTCAGCCTGCCCAGCTCTCCCAGGTTGAAGAAGACGAAGCCGAGCATGACCACCGCGTCGAAAATGCGCTCGACGATCACCGTCGCCAGCGAAGCCGAAACTGGCACGCCTTCGCGGTCCTTGAGGATCACCGCCCGCAGCACTTCGCCGGCCCGGGCGACGAAAACGTTGTTGCCCATGTAACCGATGGTGACAATCGGGAACATGGTGCGGGTGGGGATGCGCTTCAACGGGCGCAGCAGGTAATGCCAGCGCCAGGCCCGCGCCCACACCCCGATGAAGTAGACCGCGATGCCAGGCAGCAGCCACCAATACCGGGCGGTTTTCAGCGCCTGCCAGACCTCGCCAAGATGCAGCCCTCTGAGGGCCAGATATAAAAACACGCCGCTGATAACGATGCCGACCCAGAATTGCCAGCGCTTGTGCATGGGATGATTTTACCACCTATAGAAGAATCGATTCCAGGCCGTCCACCAGGCGGATGCCGGGAAGGTCTGCGCAACTATTTAATAGGACAGGATGCAAAGCCTGTTCCGAGTGTTATCAACCTGGCCTGCTCTATTTGTAACGAAAAAAAGTAATTAATAGAAGAATAGAGTCATTTATAATGATGCCAATCCACGTTCTCGAATTTTTACAAATTTAGCTTGTAAAAACAGGAACTGGCCAATTTCAATCCATCCCCGAAACGGCCCAAACCAAAAGAGCGGCCGATCTACCTCGTGCCAGGGAATATGGGCTTTCCGCCGGATTGCGGATCATCATTACGATCCAGTTATTTTATTGAGACATTCTTATGGTTC
>CAZMCF010000020.1:0-54769 GCA_964564935.1 uncultured Anaerolinea sp.
TTTTTTTTCATGTCGAAGGTTCTCCCCCTACGGGGGACTCGAAATCCTCTCGCCCCGACTATTAAGAAACGGCTCTCCAGCCGTTTTTTTGTCGAAGGTTCTCCTCCTACGGGGGACTTAAAACCCTCTCGACCCGACCGTAGAACACCGGCCGTCAGGCCGTTTTGTTACTTTCTCACTCGTGAAGCCAGCTGCCGCGCAAGCTGCAGGAATTGCTGCGCCAGAATCCCGTCCGGCTGAACCAGTGAGAGGGGCACATTTTTGGTCATTGAGTAGTAAGCCTGTTCGCCGCTGGGCGGGATGCCCACCGTCACATTTATTCCCAGCACTTCCTCAATCTGGCTCATTGACATCGACATATCTGCTCGGGCTCGGTTGACCATCACGATGGAGATGGGTTTGATCGGTCCAAATCCCTGAGGTTTGAGGTATTCCAGCAAGATGCGCGACTGCTTGATGCACAGCGGCTGCGGATCGATTACCATGACCAGTTCGCTGCAATTTTCTGTGATCGCATCGAAGGAGGGGTGGAAGCTGGTGCCAATGTCCAGGAGGGTCATTTCAGCCAGATTGGCCAGCTGCTCGATGATCGCCCGGTATTGCTGCGCATTTGCCGCCAGCACGCCTTTTTTAGGATCATTCGTTGACAGTAAAATGGGCACCCCATACTGGGTCGGCACCAACATTTCGCTGATCGCGCGCGAGTTGATATCCGGCACGCCCATTTCCAGCAGGTTGCTCAGCCCGGGCTTATTGTCTAACCCGAGCTCGATGCCCCAACTACCTTCGCCGGGTTTCATTTCCGCAGCAATCGCGCGGGCGTTGGTTGCTTTTTTATAGGAAATCGCCAGGTTCAGGGTAACAGTGGACACTCCCAGCCCGCCCTTGGCCGCCACGACTCCGACCACCCGCCCTTTTTCAGCCGGCAGCGGACCCGTCTTCGGACGGTCGACTGATTTGAGGATGGTACGGATGTTGGCTTGAAGTTCCAGGGGATGGATCGGCTTGGCCAGATACAGGTCTACTCCAGCCTCATAACCGGCGACCTTGTCCTCAAGCTGGTTCTTAGCCGTAAAGATCAAGATCGGGATTTGTGCGGTTAGCGGCCTGGAGCGCAGATCCCGGGTGACCTGCAGCCCGTCGATATCCGGCATCATGATATCCAGGACGATCAGATTGGGCATAGTCGATTGAGCCAAGCTGAGCGCCTGTGCGCCGTTGTGGGCTTCAATCACCTCGTAACCTTCCCGGTTGAGGAGAACGCGCAGGAAATTCAATGTTTCGATATCATCGTCAACGATCAGGATTTTGTAAGCCATTTCAACTCCGTTTCGCATCCCCTGAAATTATATGCCTTTTTAGTCTAGCATAGCAGCGCAGTCAAATCAAGCCAAAAATTCATAGGATCTGCTCTGAGATTGGCGCAGAAAGCAGGGCGCTCACCCGCCGGCCAGGGCAACCAGACTCATCCCGACCAGGATGACCAAAGCGCCCAGCGCCTGCCCGGGGCGGATGCGCTCGCCGGTCACCAGACTGCTCAAAGCGAGGACGAACAGGGGCGAAGAATCGGCCAGAGCTTTGACGCCTGCCGGATTGCCGAGCTCAAGGGCTCCCAGAAGCATCATCCATTGGGCAATCACAATGACCAGCCGCCCGGCAGTGAACCATATCGCGCCGCGATTCAGCCAGCGGTGATCCGGTCTGAACGCCACGTACCAGATCACGGCTATCAGCAAGGCGCGGAGCAAATAATAGGTAAAAGGATTCGTCCAGCCATTCTGGAACAGCAGCTTGATCACAAAAACATTCATCCCGTAAAATAAGGCAGCGGTAAGCGGCAGCCATACGGCCCGCGCCGCTTTTATGCTGGTTGCCCCCGCCCCACGGCCGGCTCCGCGGCTGAGGATAACCAGCCCGACGCTGACCAGCAATATGCCCCCGAAGCCATACATCGGAATATCCTGCCCCATGTGAAAGAGCGGCACAAAGAACAGAGCAATGGCGGGAGAAAGCGAGAGGATGGAGCTGACCGTGACCGTATCCAGCTCCTCGAAAGAACGGAAGTAGAAGTAATTCGCCGCCAGGTCGATCAAAGCTGCGGCGGTCAGCGTTGCGGCGGCCTTCAGGCTAAGCTCAAGCTGCCAGAAAAAAGGCGCGGCTGGCAGCAGGATGAGAAACATCAGGCCGAAATTGACCGCCAGGTAATCGCGGGCGGGAGCGAATCGGGTCACCTTGCGCGCCAGCAGGTTGGCGATTGCGCCGGCCAGAGCTGAGAGAACGGCAAGAGCGGGCGCGGTCATATCCTTGTATTTTAGCCCTTGATCAAAAAACGATTCTTGAAACAAGTCTGGCAATATTTTAATCCCGGATGATGGCTATACGCAGCAGGTTTGTTCGCACTCTCTATCCACTCACAACGAACCCCCCGCCTGATGACGCGATTCAAACTTGGTATAATCGCTCTACGATGAGATCCCTCTCCCGCCGTAATTTCCTCAAACTGGCAGCCGCCGGATTGAGCGGTCTGGCTTTTCGCCCTACCTCAGGCTTTAGCGAGGACGTACAGGACATCGATCTGGCCCGGGTAACGGTAAAATCGGTCAGCGTGTACAGCCGCCCTTCGGATAAGAGCCGCATCCTCTTCCAGCGTTACCGGGATGAGCTGGTTCATATCTACTACGAAGTCGAATCCGAGGAGGGACCGGGCTACAACCCGATCTGGTACCGGGTTTGGGGCGGGTATATGCACCGCGCCAACCTGCAGCGGGTGGTTGTGCGTTACAACGACGTGCCCGATCGGGTGCCCGAAACAGGCCAGCTGGCCGAGGTTACCGTGCCTTACACCCAGGCGCTGCGGATGATCGGCTCGCGGCGTTGGGATACCCTCTACCGGCTGTATTACACGTCCACCCATTGGGTGACCGGCATTGAAGAGGGACCTGACGGCCATCCCTGGTACCGCCTGAAGGATGAGCTCCTCGAAGTCGAATACCATGTCCCTGCCCATCACCTCCGGCTGATCCCTCCAGAGGAGTTTGCGCCGATCTCCCCCGACGTACCTCCCCATCGAAAGCACGTCGAGGTTGACCTTTCCATGCAGCAATTGACCTGCTTCGAATCCGGACAGCCGGTCTTTCAGACGAAAATTTCCTCCGGTCTGAATTACTCACCCCCAAATGAGCTGCCCTGGAACACGCCCAAAGGCGAATTCAATGTCTTTTCGAAAATGCCGTCCAAGCACATGGGCAACGGGCGCCTTTCGGGCAATCCGGAGGATTACGAACTGCCCGGCGTGCCCTGGACGAGCTTCTTCGAGGAGACCGGCGTCGCCTTTCACGGAACCTACTGGCACGACGATTTCGGCATCCCGCGCAGCCACGGCTGCATCAACATGCGCAGCGAGGAAGCCAAATGGCTGTTCCGCTGGCTGACGCCGGTCAGTCCGCCCGATCAGGTCGAAACCATCGGGTATGGCACCCGGGTGGTCGTTTTCTAAGTCAGCGCCTCCGGCTTGGGTAGGTCGATGAATTCCCTGAAAACCCGGTTGCCCAGCAGCCAGCCGTGCCGGGTTAAGCGCAGGCGTTCTTGCCCCTCGCCAGCCCACTCGAGCAGCCCGACCTGGATTAATCCGGCTATCTGCCGTCCGAATGCATCCTTCATGCTGAGACCAAATCGCTGTTGAAAATCGGCAGCGGATACCCCGTCTTCGAGCAGGCGCAGACCCACCATCATCATCTCCTGCATCTCGATCCAGCGGTCGAGCGGCATCAGGGTATCTGCCGCCGGCCCGGCCGGGAAAGGCCTCTTCTCGTCGACGGCGCATCGGTGGATATATGCCTTGACCCCGCGCACATTGGCGGTGCGTGTATGGGCAGCATAGCCATGGGCGCCGGCGCCAAATCCCAGGTAGGGATCCATCAGCCAGTATTGCAGGTTGTGCTGGCAGCGGTAATCTCCGCCGCGGTCCCGCCTCGCCCAGTTTGAAATCTCATAATGCGCGTATCCCGCCTGATCCAGGCGCTGGCAGGCTTCCTCGTACATGTCGGCGGCGAGATCTTCGTCAGGCATGCCGACCAGACCCCGCTCGACCCAGCGCTTGAAGGGGGTGCCGCTTTCGATGGTCAGACTGTACAACGAAAGGTGCTCCGGGTTCAGCCTCAGGGCGAAATCCAGGCTTTCGATCCAGCGCTGCAAGTCCTGAGCGGGAATGCCAAAGATCAGGTCCATGCTGAGGTTCTCAAATCCCTCCTGCCTTGACCATTCGACTGCGCGAATGACGTCGATGGCATCGTGCTGCCGCTCAAGGATGCGCAGGTCGCCGGGGTGCGCCGATTGCATGCCAAAGCTGATCCGGTTGACGCCTGACGCGCGAACCTCAGCCAACCACTCGCGCGTTACAGTTCCCGGGTTGGCCTCCAGGCTGATTTCCGCCTCTGGCAGCAGGTCGAAATGCCGTCTGCACACCCCCAAAACCTTTTGTACGGATGCCGCCGGCAGCAGGGAAGGCGTCCCTCCGCCGAAAAACAGGGTATGAGCCCTCAACCGCACTCCGGCTCTCGCCGCAACCAAACCGATCTCCGCGCAAAGCGCTTCGATATAATCCGGGATATACTCATCCAAACCAGCGTAAGTATTGAAATCGCAATAGGCGCAGCGGTGACGGCAAAAAGGAATGTGGATATACAGGCTCAGACTACCTTGCATGGCCTGAGGATAACACAATCTCCTGCCCTGCACCAGCAGCAGCCAGACCTTGTCAAAAAACCGATTATGTTATAATTCGCAAGCCGGGTGTATGTCCCGGTACCTTTTTGCCAAGAATGCCTATGAGCCCAGACGATTCCAAAAAAACAAAAATTTGCCCCACCTGCGGGACGCGCTTGAGCGAAAGCGCCGCCCGCTGTCAGGTTTGCGGGCGCGCCTTCCCGGGCGCTGCTTCGACGGCTGAGAAGCAAGCCGCGCCGGTTCGCGGGCCGAAGATGCCCGAGCTGACCCTCACCCTGCCCATTGCGATCGGCTTGATGCTGCTGATTCTGGCCATTGGCGCAGGCACAGTATATGCCGTTCTGCAAAGCAGCGGCAAGGTTGTGGAGCCAACCCCAACGGTCACCCCAAGCCAGACGCCCACCATTACCATCACCCCTACCGCGTCTTCTACACCCACACTGGCGCCCACATTCACTCCGCTACCGCCGATCGAATATACCATTGCCTCAGGCGACACATGCTATACGATCGCCTTCGCCTTCAACGTGTCGGTTTCCAGCATTATCCAATTCAATAATCTTCCGGTTGCCTGTGATAACCTGGTTCCGGGCAACAAGCTGCTCATCCCTCAGCCGACTCCGACCGTAACCCCGCAGCCATCCGCGACATTGAGCGCAGTCGACGCCACCGACGCCGCCTGCGAAAAGTATGAATACATCGTTACCGCCGGCGACACCCTTTTCGGCATAGCCCAGAACTTCAACGTGTCAATGGATTCGATCAAGAGCTACAATGGGCTGGCTTCCGATGTGGTGTTCGAGGGTATGCCGCTGACCATCCCGCTGTGCGAACGCCTGCCAACCGCCGGCCCGACCCCCACGCCGACCAATCCTCCGCCGTATCCTTCGCCGAATCTGCTCCTCCCAGCCGATGGAGCGGTGTTCTCAGCCGCGAACGACACGGTCACCCTGCAGTGGGCTTCAGTTGGCGCATTGCGCGATAACGAAGCTTACGCGGTTACAATCGAAGACCTGACTGAGGGAAAGGGCCGCCGCCTGACCGATTACGCGACGGATACCAAGTTCATCGTACCGAGCTCGTTCCGCCCGGTCGACACCGTCCCTCACGTGCTGCGCTGGTACGTCATTCCGGTGCGCCAGACCGGCACCGCCATCGACGGCAAGCCGATCTACGACGTGGCCGGCTCGGCGAGCGTATCGCGGGTGTTCGTCTGGTGGGCTTCTGCTCCCGCTGCGTCAACGCCCACGCCGTAAAATCGAAACAACTTTTATTTGTTGATCCCCAGGGCGTCAGGTAAGGCGCCCTGTATTGACTTCTCTATCTCAGTTTAATAAAGGGTAATGGGCCGGGATAATATTAGAGAAAAACGCCGGTTATTTTATCCGGCGTCTATCCGCTTTTAAAAACAGGTTGGATATTACGAATTTTCCTCGAGGAAGCGGGTGGCCTGGATGGCGGCAGCCGCGCCCATCCCGGCGGATGTGACCACCTGGCGGTAGATCGGATCCATCACCTCGCCTGCAGCGAAAACCCCCGGTACATTGGTGCGCATCTTCTCATCGACGATCAGGTAGCCAGCCTCATTCATCGCCAACTGACCCTTGAAGAGCTCGGTATTGGGCCTGTGCCCGATGAAAACAAAGACGCCGTCCGTGGACAGCTCGGATTCTTCGCCGGTCTTTACATTCTTCAGTTTGACCGCCCGGACGGCATCCTCGCCGAGGATTTCGGTCACGATCGTGTCCCAGATGAATGACATTTTTGGGTTGTCAAACGCCCGCCGCTGCAAGATTGCGCTGGCGCGGAGCTCATTTCTCCGGTGAATGACGGTGACTGAGGTGGCAAACCGGGTCAGAAAGATGCCTTCCTCGAGCGCGCTGTCTCCGCCGCCTACCACGACCACCTTCTTTTCCTTGAAAAACCAGCCGTCGCAGGTGCCGCAATAGGAGACCCCGCGCCCGGTCAGCTCTTTTTCACCGGGCACATTGAGATGAATCGGGCTGGCGCCGGTGGCAATGATCACCGTTTCGGCCAGGTATTCGCCGCCGTAGACCTTGATTCGGAATGGTCGCTGTGAAAAATCCACCTCGGTGGCAGATTCATACTCGATCCGCGCTCCGAACCGCTCAGCCTGTTTGCGGAAAAGCTCTCCCATCTCGATCCCGCCAACGCCGTCCGGGTATCCGGGATAATTTTCAATTGTATGCGTCAATGATGCCTGCCCGCCAAAATCGGTGCCGGTCAAAACCAGCGGCGAAAGCTCGGCGCGGGCGGCATACAAAGCGGCGGCTAAACCGGCCGGCCCCGAACCGAGGATGATGACCTTTTCTACTTTACTCCCAGAGCCTGTTTTATCAGATTGCAGACTGGTCAATTGTAGATCCATGCATTTCTCCTGGTGATTGCGAAGTTGTCAATTTCTTCGATGCGCTAACCGGATAAAAAGTTACAAAATCCTTAACGGACGGCCTCGTCGGTGATCTTCAAGGCTCTATCAAAGACCGACATGCCTTCTGCCAGCTGTTCAGGGGTGATGATCAGCGGCGGAATAACCAGAATAGTGTGCCAGTGGGTGTAGACAAATACGCCCTGGTCCAGGATAAATTTGCGCAGGGCGGTCATCTCCGGGCTCGTCCCGTTAAAAGGCGCCATGGGGGTCTTGTTCTTCCGGTCGCGCACCAGCTCGATCACCCCGAACAAACCAATTGAGCGCACCTCGCCAACCGACGGGTGGCGCTCGACCAGCTCGGCGAGCATTTCGGCCATCACCGCGCCGGTCTCGCGCGCTTTCTCCACCAGGCGGTCTTCTTTCATCACCTCGATTGTCGCAATCGCAGCCGCCAGTGAAATCGGATGCCCGTTGAAGGTCAACCCGCCTTCATAAACGCGTTCATTGAACGCCGCAGCGATCTCCGGTTTCATCGCAACCGCCCCCAGCGGGGCATAGCCCGAGGTCAGGCCCTTGGCCATGGTCATAATATCTGGGATTACCTTCCAGTGATCGACAGCGAACCACTCGCCGGTTCGTCCGAATCCGCTCATCACTTCATCGCAGATCAGCAGGATGCCGTATTTGTCGCACAGCGCGCGCACCCCGGCGAGATACCCTTCGGGCGGGATGATAATCCCATTTGTGCCGGTGACCGTCTCCAGCATCACCGCTGCGATCGTCTCCGGACCCTCATACTGGATGATCTCCTCGAGATGATTGACATAATCCCTGGCAAAGTCCTCTTCGGATATGTCTGGATTGGTGCGGTGGAAGGTCGAGCGGTAGCGGTAAGGATCGAGGAAGTGGACAACTCCCGGCATGGTGTTTGGCTCCCAGGCCACCCGCCGCGGGTCGCCGGTCAGCGCAATCGCGCCGTGAGTTGCCCCGTGATAGGAGCGGTATCGAGCCAGAATCTTATGCCGCCCTGTGTAGCCGCGGGCCAGTTTGATCGCATTTTCGTTCGCGTCCGCTCCACCAAGGGTGTAAAGGAATTTGGTCAGCCCCGGAGGAGTGATCTCTGCCAACAGCCTGCCCAGGGCTGCCCGCGGACGGGTCGCCATGCCGGGACCGGCAAATGGCAGCTCGCGCGCCTGACGGACGATGGCTTCGATCACCCTCTCGTCGCCGTGCCCGATGTTGACGCACATGACCGTCGAATTCAGATCCAGGTAGCGCTTGCCGTTGACGTCCCAGAAGTAGACCCCTTTGGCTTTACTGACCGGGATCGGATTGACCCGGGCCTGCGCCGACCAGGTCCAAAAGTTGTGCTCAAGGCAGAGCGGAAGGATTGCTTCGTCGGGAATCTCGATCATGACATCCTCTGTTGGTTTGTATTTGAATGACCTCCAACCTGGCTGATCGATTGAATCCTATCACGAAATTCTGCTGGATGACAATCTCCGGCCATGTCCAACCGATTTCTGCCTGTGCTATAATCCCCAGAAGCCCGTTGAGACCCTGGTTCCCGCGGGAATCACCTGTAAAGCATGGGACAACACCTCCAAACGAAGATCGATGCCGACTGCCAGGGTGAGCTGCCTCCCCTCGCAGTTGCCGGTCTTGAGCTGTTCAACCAGGGTGCCTACTTCGAAGCCCATGAAGCCTTAGAGCTGGCCTGGCGGCAGGAAAAAGGTCCGGTTCGCGAGCTTTACCGTGCAATCTTACAGATTGGAATCGCTTATTACCAGATCATCCACCGCAATTACCGCGGCGCGGTCAAAATGTTCAGCCGCTGCAAGCCCTGGCTGGCGCCCTTTCCGCAATACTGCCAGGGTATTGACCTGAAAGACCTGCGCCGTAATTTTCTGGCGGCTGAGGCCGAGCTGATTCGGCTGGGCCCGGAGCGCATATCGGAATTTCCCGCCGCCTTGCTCAAGCCAGTTATTTATTCCTCAGGAGGGAAGAATGAGCGCTGAACAAAATCAGCTCGAGGGAAAAATCGCCCTGGTGACCGGCGGCGGCCGGGGCATCGGGCGGGCAATCGCTCTGCGCCTGGCAAAGCTCGGCGCGGATGTCGTCGTCAATTACGTCCGCAACCAGGCGCCGGCTGAGGAAGTCGTCCAATCGATTCGCGAGATGGGGCGTAAATCCACAGCGGTACGCGCCAATGTGGGCAGGATAGAGGATATTCACAAACTCTTCCTTGTGATTCAAGAAGAGTTCGCCGGGCTGGATATCTTCATTTCCAACGCAGCCTCAGGCTTTAACCGTCCGGCCATGCAGCAAAAGGATACCGGATGGGATCACACCATGAATGTCAACGCGCGGGCGTTCCTGTTTGCCGCCCAGCAGGCGGTCCCTCTCATGGAAGCCCGCGGAGGAGGGGTGATGGTCGCGATCACCAGCCCGGGCTCGCAGCGGGTGATGCCGGATTATGTCGCCGTTGGGGCGAGCAAGGCCGCGCTCGAAGCGCTTACCCGCTATCTGGCGGTCGAGCTGGCGCCCAGAAACATCATCGTCAACGCCGTTTCACCCTCGCTGGTCGAAACCGACGCTCTAAAACATTTCGCCGCGCTTGCGGACCCGAATGTGATCCCGCGCGCGATACAAAATACGCCAGCCGGCAGGCTGGTCCAGCCTGAGGATGTGGCCGGTGTGGTGGCTTTTCTGTGCTCGCCGGATGCATATATGATCCGCGGGCAGGTGATCGTCGTCGACGGCGGATACACCCTGATCACTCCGTCCTGAGGTGGACGAACAAAAGTTACTCTTCGATCAAAACCGCCCGCGCCGGCGCGCCTTCGGCCCCGCCCAGCTTGAGCGGCAGGCAAATCAGTGTGAACGCTCCGGCTCTGACTTTGGAAAGATCCACACTTTCGATGACAACCACGCCTGCGCCCAGCAGGGTGAGGTGAGTCGGGGTGAGCTGGTCGAATGCGGCAACCGAGAGGTAATCCATCCCGACCAACCGGATACCGCGTGCAATGAGATATTCCGCGCCGTCGTTGGTAAGGCCGACATAATCGCGCTGAAATTCAATTTCCCCGCGCGCCCATAGATCCGAATTCGATGTTTTGAACAGCAGCCGGCGGCAATCCGCGGGGATTTCCGCCTTTTCGAGCGTTTCCGCGGTGATCCTCTTCACCTCTTTTGGAAATTCCACAACCTGCGCTGAGCCGATTAAGATCTCCAGCGGCAGGCTGTCGACTTTTACCCCATCCGCAAGGAAGTGGTAGGGCGCATCGATATGCGTGCCGGTATGCACGCCCAGTTCCATGCGAGAGATGTTGACCTTTGCGCCTTCTTCCATTTTCGAGAAGCGCTCCAGCACAACTTTTGGGTCGCCAGGCCAGGTCGGCACCTGCGGGGATAATGTGACCGAAATGTCATGAATTTTCATCCTCAACGCTCCTCATTCCAGGCTAAAGCTCCAATCCTCGCCAGGCGCCCACTCACCGGCGGCGAAAATTTCCGCCAGAAATGCCCGCCGTTCCTCTTCGCTCATCGGCCGCGGGCGGGCAAAATCTTCCAAAAAAGCGGTCAGCAGCTCGGTAGAGATGTGCCGACCGTTATAAAAAACGTGCCGGTCGATGAACTCCTTGCGGGTACCCTGCTGGATTGGATAAGTTTCGTTGAACATCTGATCAAAAAACAGGTTGCCCAGGCCGTAATGAATGAAACTTCCGCCGTAGAACTCCATCGCCATGGGGTGGTGCGCCTGGCTGCCGCTGACGATCACTGCCCCGGCGTCCACCATCGAGCGGAAATCGCGCATTTCAAAGGTCTCCACCGTCGCGCGATAAGTCTCGAAATACTGGAAGGTCATGATGACGATGTAACCTTCATCCCGTAAACGGCGGATCTCCGCCCACATCCAGGGATAATCGCAGTTTGCCACGCCCGAGAGGTTCTCAGCCGCCCAGATGTACGGCGGACCGGCCGGGTTGCAGCCGATGAAAGCGAACCGGTTGCCATTGTGCTCGATGGTCGCTGCCGCCCGGGCAGCAGCCAGATTTTCGCCGGCAGCGAACACCGTCCAGCCGCGCTGCCGGTAAAGGTCCAGCGAATAAGCCAGCGCTTCGCGCCCCCAGTCGATTCCGTGGTTGCCGGTCAGGTCGAGGATATCCGTACCGACATCGTCGAGAAGCTCGATATACTCTGGTTTCGAGCAAAAAATGAGCTCGTACTGGTTGGGGTTGGGGTTTGGACAGGTGGGGGTAAAAGAAACTTCATTACTGATATGGGTCAGGTCAGCGCTGACTAACCAGTCGCGAATATCGCGCCCGGGGTAGGTCATGCCCATCTGCTCCATACGTGCGGCGGTGGCGCGCACAAGAGCGGTCACGCCGGTCATAACCAGCACGGTCAGCCTGCCGGGATCCCGGTTTGAGACGAGGTGAACGGCTTCCCCGCGTTCCAGAGCGGCCTGCTGGAGTTCCAGCGCATCGGCTGAGCCCTGCCAGCAGAAGCGGACGCGCAAGGGGTATGCCTCGGGATCGAATTGATTGCTGATCGGCGATTGCCCCTCGAAAGAGAGCACTTTCAAACGCGGTTCTAATTCCTCGAACGGTACGATGGCGATCGCGCGTTGCAGCTCCCACAGTCGATCGACCAACCGATCGGCGGTCACCACCTCAACCGAATCTCCATCCGGTTCTCCAAAAATAGTCTTCATCGCCAGGAAAGTCGGCTTGCTGACCAGCACCGGACCCCACTCCGCGCTCAAGCCCTCCCAGCGCCCGAGCAGGTCGTTCCAGCTGAGCTGGTCGGTGATCATCGGGAATGGTCCCACCACAGCGTAGATCCAATCGACGCCCTGAGAGACTTCTGCGGACGGAATGAGAGACAAATCGGCGAGCTCGGGTTGGTCGGTCTGATTCATCCCGGCCGGTAGCTGCCCGCGGAGCATTTCCGGCGTCGCCGGATCGATGTAAAAGAGGAAATCCTGATATGTTCGCGGCGATTCGGTCGGGGTCGGCTCAGGCTGAAATGGTGTTGCGCTTGGGTTTCGTTGGGGGATTTGCGTTTTGATTGTGGTTGTGGTTACCCCCGCCGGTTCGGTGGCCGGCGCCTGGGTAAGACAGCCGGTCAGAACTGCAGTGAGAACGAAGAGGATGATGATTTTTCTCGCTGGCTTCATTGTTCCTCCGAGAGATGCACCAAGTTTACCATCCGCTGGCTTTAAAATAGTCGCTCAACATCTGAGCTCGTTCCTCGGGAGTCATCGGGCGCGGGCGGGCATAATCTTCGAGCATAGCGGTGAGCAGCTCCACGCCAAGGTAGCGTCCATCGTAGAACACGTGCCGGTCGATGAACTCACGCCGGTTGCCAGGGTACATCTGGTCGAAGAAGAGATTTCCCAATCCGTAATGAAGAAATGAGTCCCCATAAAAGGTAAAGCCGTGGGGGAAGTGAGCCTGGCTTCCGCTGACGATCACCGCTCCAGCCTCCGCCATCCGCTGGAAATGCTGGCGGGTGAGGTTCATCGGCTGGTAGTCGTCGACCTCGTAGTGCTGGAAAGTGACCACCGGTATGATGCCCTCCCCGCGCAGCCGGGCAATCTCGCCGGCCATCCAGTCCAGGTCGCAGGGGGCCGCGCCGGGGGAGTCCTCTGCTGCCCAGGCGTTCTCCGGCCCGGCGATGTTGCAGCCGAGAAAAGCCAGTTTGGTGCCGGCGTGTTCGACGATCAGCGGCTGGTGGGCGATGGCGAGATTCTCTCCCCCGCCATAGGTTAGAAAGCCTCGCTCGCGGTAGAGCTCGAGGGAATAGAGATACGGCTCGACGCCCCAGTCCAGGTTGTGATTCCCGGTCAGCTCGATGACATCCGCCCCGGCCGCTTCGAGCAGACGAATGTAGTCTGGATCGCTGCAAAAGC
Organism: uncultured Anaerolinea sp.; assembly: GCA_964564935.1. Classification (GTDB taxonomy): domain Bacteria; phylum Chloroflexota; class Anaerolineae; order Anaerolineales; family Anaerolineaceae; genus Bellilinea. The sequence continues at coordinate 13,035 of CAZMCF010000020.1, forward strand.
GGCTCTCCCGGCGGGCTGGCAGCGCAGGCGGGCAATCCTCGTAGAAAGAAACCTCGTTGGAGATGTGGGTAAAATCCGCTTCCTGCAGCCATGGGGCAATGCCTTCAAGCGGATACTCAATCCCGTTTTCCACCATTTTGGCGGCTATGTAGCGCGCCAGGGCGGTTGTACCGGTCATCACTAGAGTGGTAAATTTGTCCGGCTCACGATTGACTGCCGGCAGCTCGGGAGGGGGCAGAACCGACTCTGCATCGAGACTGCTCCCCGGTGTCCAGACGAAATGAATTTTGAGGGGATATTGCGCCGTGTCGAGCCCGGGGTCGAGCGGCGATAACCCATCTACCTGAAGCACCTTCCAGCGCGGGCTGATTTCCTCGAACGGAATCAGCGCCAGGCTGTCCTCTTCCGCCCAGGCCAGTTCGAGAAGCTGCTCCTTATTGGCTATACGAATATTTCCTCCCTCTGGGGTTCCCCAGATCGTTGAAAACGCTGCCAGCGTTTCCGCGGTCAGATACAGGCTCTGCGGCTTTCCCTCGCTCGCCGTCCCGCCCCAGATTCCGCGGAGTTCTGCCAGACTCAGGCTGTCAGCAACCGTCGGGAACGGGGCTGCCAGCGCGTAGAACCACAGCGCTCCCTGGCTGTTCACTTCCCCTTCAGCGGCAGGCGCAAGGATAAAATCCGCCTTGCGGGGATCTTCCTCGATCGAATGGGCGCCATTTTCATGAAGAATATTAACTAATAACTCGGGCACCGAAGTTGTCACCGCCAGCTTTGGTTCCGATTTTGACCTGGTGGGTACAGCAGTCACTACGGTCGGTTGAGGGCTGGGAGTCGCCGGCTCAGGGCTGATCACAGGGACCTGTCCCAGCGGCTCAGGCAGCGTTCTTGTCGACTCGGCGTATGGCTCGCAGCCAGACAGGACGATCATCAAAACAGCCAGGAGAGCTGACAGCAATCTCCGCCGGGGATGTTTTGACATCCATAAATTGCTGGAAACTAATTGCGCCATTTGAAATCGAAATCTGAGGAATGCGCCTTGTGCTGGCATGAGGATATGGATCCGGGAGCAACGAACCTCAATTATACCCCGCGCTCCTCGCCTTATCCCAGGCGAAAAAAGAAACGACCTGATAGTTCTTGAGAGACCCGCGGACTATAATAACTCTAGAATTGGCTATGTGAGAGGATGGATATGCGCGAAGTAGCAGTCATCGGAATCGGCCAGACCAAAGTTGACGAACACTGGGACAAATCGCTGCGCGATCTGGCGGGGGATGCCGCCCTCGCCGCTCTTCAGGACGCGGGCATCAACGGTGTGGAAGCCGTGTATGTGGGAAATATGATGTCCGGCTCTGCCAACCGCCAGCAGCAGTTGGGCGCCTTAATCGCTGACTGGATCGGAGTGCGCTATGCCAATGCCATGCACATCGAATCAGCGTGCTCTTCGGGCGCAGCTGCCTTCCGCGCCGCGCTGATGGCGGTCGCTTCTGGCATGGTTGATGTAGCCCTGGCGGTCGGGGTGGAAAAGATGACCGACTCCCCTGTAGACGAAATTACCGCGGAGCTCGCTACTGCCGCGGACGCGGATTGGGAGGTGATTCATGGCGTGTCGTTCGTCGCCCTGAACGCCTTGATCATGCAGCGCTACATGCACGAATATGGCTGGAAACACGAGGATTTCGCTAATTTCTCGATCAACGCCCATAACAATGCATTGCACAACCCCAACGCCCGCTTTCACTCGCCCATCACGTTGAAGGATTACCTTAATGGGACAATGATCACGCCGCCCATTAACATCCTGGACGCCTCGCCAGTCGGAGATGGCGCGGCTGCAGCGGTCCTCGTCCCGCGCGAAGCGCTCAACCGCTTCCCGCAGACCAGGCCTGTCAAAGTCATCGGTTCGAGCGCAGCGACCGACACCATCGCAATCCATTCGCGCAAAGAGCCGTTATTCCTGCGCGCAGCGGCAAATTCCGCCGCAGACGCCTACCGCCAGGCCGGCCTATCCCCTAAGGACATCGACTTTTTCGAGCTGCACGACGCGTTCACCATCATGTGCGCGCTCTCTCTGGAAGCCTCCGGTTTCTGCGAGCGCGGGCAGGGTCCCCGCCTGGCGATCGAGGGAGAGATTATGCCTTCCGGACGCATACCCATTGCATCCCGCGGCGGGCTCAAGGCGCGCGGCCATCCGGTCGGCGCAACCGGCATGTATCAGATCACCGAAATCGTCCAGCAGTTACGAGGCGAAGCCGGCGGCAACCAGCTCGAGCGCGCGCGGATCGGCATGGCCCAGAACATCGGCGGCAGCGGCTCAAACATCATCACCCATATCCTCTCGATCTGATCCGTTTCCGTAAATCTGGGCTGATCCAATTTCCCCGGGTGGAAATTCCAAATTTGCTAGACCCTTGGGATGATTTCAACTCCAGGGGAATTTGCTTTAGATTCTCGCACTCGTCTTTGAATCTCCAGGCGATTCCAGGTTTGAAAGCTTGGTATAATTAGAAAAAATGTCCGAGTAATAATATGACCGTGCCCGCACTATCACTTGAGAAAATCAACGCCTATCGGCGCAAAACTTACCGGATGGATCCCAAAGAACGCCTGCGCAGCAAGGAACAGGCGATTGAATTCGTCAACCAGCGCGGTTTCGTCCATTTTTGGCCGATCCAGGACGCCGTGCTGCCCTCTCTGTGGGTTGCCGCGGCCGGCGATCGTCCGGTGCCGAACAATCACGACGACCCCGGGCATGTCACCTGGGGTTGGAAGGATGACCTGCTGGATAAGAAGGTCTGGTATTACGCCCGCGTGCTGCGCAAACGCAACACGATCATTTCATTGGAATCTCTGCCCTATTTCTATGCCCTCTCGCCGAATTACGGCGAGCCTGAGATCGATTATCTCGAGCAGTACGAAGCCGGGGCAATGACCCTGGAAGCCAGGCTGGTCTTCGAAGCGCTGCTCAAGGAAGGTCCGCTGGATTCGATCTCGCTGCGTAAAGCCGCCCGGCTGTCCAACCCGGAAAGCACCTCGCGCTTCAACCGCGCTCTGGATACTCTCCAGGGTGAATTCAAGATTCTGCCAGTCGGGATCGCCGAGGCTGGCGCCTGGCGCTATTCCTTCATCTACGAGCTGACTCACCGCTACTTTCCCGAACTTCAGGAACAGGCCCGTCCGATTTCCGAAGGAGCCGCCCGCCAATTTCTACTAAAACAATACCTGCTCTCGGTCGGCGCGGCCACGCCGCGGGATATCCAGCGCATCTTCTCCTGGCGGATGGAGGACATCGAGCGCGCTGTCCGCTCGCTTGTTCAACAAGATTTCGCTCTCGACCAGGTAGCGGTTCAGGGGATGCCGGGGGATTTCGTCGCCCTTTCCATGATAACCTAGAGCCTTCCATCGCTGAGCCAATCCAGTCATCTATCCCGGCCGAACCTGGATCGTTCACAGGTATAATAGTTTTAAGGTTTGATCAACTATTCAGATCCTGAGGAGGGCAGCCCGATGGAATTCCATATTTCCCGCCAGGCGAGGGATCGCTACCAGTTCGACCAATCGATCTATTCATTCAATGGGAATGCGGTATTCGCCAATTTCCATGCCGCCCGCACCTTTGCTCAAAAAATGAACCGGGCGCGCGATCTGGTCCAGTTCCCCGAGCAGGCGGTCAAAGCCGGACAGATCAACGCCATGGGGCTGATCGATGAGATTCTCCACCTGATGGTCGCGTTATACCGCCAGCAGAAGAATCCGCAGGTGATGCTCGCCGCGTTGGAGCGCCTCGAAAAGACGCTTGGCCTAGAAAAGGTAAATCAAATCCTGCTTGCCTATACCAGCGAATTTCCCCCGCTGCCGGTCTACCGCCGCGAGCAGAGCGCGGCAGAATACCTCGCCGGAACTACCGATGGGTTTCCTAATCGGGCCAATGTACTCGAAGAGCTGCTCCTTCTATGGGTGTCCAACCGCAACCCTGCCCTCTCTCCGTACCTGGAGTTATTCGACGAAGAAAACCTGAAACAGACCACCGAATATACAGCCGCGATTCGGGAAATGTATGATTTCTTAGACACGCAGCCACCTTTTGGCCCTGATCAGCAGAACCTGATCGATCTGCTTCGCGCGCCGGCACTGGCTCACCCCTACTCTTTGACCGAACAGCTCGAAAACATCCGCCGGCGCTGGATCGAATACATCGGCAGCTACTTATACCGCCTGCTCGGCAGCCTCGATCTGATTAAAGAAGAAGAGAAACTCCCCTTCCTCGGCCCGGGTCCGGTCCCGATCCCCGTTTATGACCGGGCAGCCTTCGAGGGCGAGGCGGAAAATTTCAGCCCTGACCAGGAGTGGATGCCTCGCCTGGTGCTGATCGCCAAGAACACTTACGTCTGGCTCGACCAGCTCAGCAAGAAATACCGGCGCCAAATCCAGTTTTTGAACGAAATCCCAGACGAAGAGCTCGACCTGCTGGCTTCCTACGGGTTCACCGGGCTCTGGCTGATTGGCCTGTGGGAGCGCAGCCAGGCGTCCGCTCGGATCAAGCAGTTATGCGGTAATCCGGAGGCAATCGCCTCGGCTTACTCGCTCGCTGCCTATCGCATCGCGGATGACCTGGGCGGCGAATCGGCGTTCCAAAACCTGCGTGAACGGGCCTGGCAGCGCGGCATCCGCCTGGCGAGCGACATGGTCCCCAATCACATGGGCATCGATTCGAGCTGGGTTCTCGAACACCCGGATTGGTTCATCTCGCTAGGCTACAGCCCCTTCCCATCCTATTCTTTCACCGGCCCGGACCTCTCGCCAGATAGCCGGGTAGGTATCTTCATCGAGGATCATTATTACGACCGAACAGACGCCGCGGTCGTCTTCAAGCGCGTCGACCGCATCTCCAACAGCGAGCTATATATTTATCACGGCAACGACGGCACCAGTATGCCCTGGAACGACACCGCCCAGCTTAATTATCTCAACCCCGAGGTGCGCGAAGCAGTCATTCAGACGATTCTATCGGTCGCCCGACGCTTTCCGATCATCCGCTTCGATGCAGCCATGACCCTGGCCAAGCGCCACTACCAGCGCCTGTGGTTCCCCGAGCCCGGTACAGGCGGGGCGATACCTTCCCGGGCAGATTTCGGTATGACCGCCGAGCAATTCAACCAGGCTTTTCCGGTCGAATTCTGGCGCGAGGTCGTCGACCGGGTTGCCCAGGAAGTTCCCGACACGCTCCTCCTGGCCGAAGCCTTCTGGTTGATGGAGGGTTACTTCGTCCGCACCCTGGGGATGCACCGGGTATACAACAGCGCATTCATGAACATGCTCCGCAACGAGGAGAACGCCAAATACCGCACGCTGATCAAGAACACGCTCGAATTTGAGCCCGAGATCCTCAAGCGCTACGTTAACTTCATGAACAATCCCGACGAGCGCACTGCGCTTGACCAATTCGGCAAGGGTGACAAGTATTTCGGCATCTGCGCCATGATGGCCACTCTGCCCGGCCTGCCAATGTTCGGGCACGGACAGATCGAGGGCTTTGCCGAAAAATACGGCATGGAATTCCGCCGCGCCTACTGGGATGAGCAGCCCGATCCATATCTTGTCGAACGGCACAAACGCGAAATATCCCCCCTGCTCCACCGCCGGGCGCTTTTTGCCGACGTGGAAAATTTCCTTCTATTCGATTATTACACGACCGGCGGCTGGGTGGACGAAAACGTCTTCGCCTATAGTAATCAGATGGGAGATCAACGCTCGCTGGTGGTCTATCACAACAAGTTTGCCCAGACCTCCGGTTGGATCAGGTGGTCGGCGGCGACCAAGAGTAAATCCTCCGACCGGTTGGTCCAGCGCACCCTGGCAGAAGCCCTCGGGTTGACCGGCGGCGACGGGCGATTCGTGGTCTTCCGCGACCAGATCAACGGGCTGGAATATATCCGCTCCTCGCAGGAGATCATCAGCCAGGGGCTGTTCCTCAACCTGAATGCCTACGAATACCACGTCTTCCTCGACTTCCACGAGGTGAGCGACGACGAATTTAGCTCTCTGCGGAGACTGTGCGAATCCCTGGCAGGGAGCGGGGTGCCAAATGTCCGCGAGGCAATGCGCGAGCTGCTCCTCGCGCCGATCATGCGCCCGTATGGCGAAATCGCCAATCCGGGTTACCTCCGCTTCCTCCTGGAAAATCGACTGAGCAGCACAGGGCAAAACCTGCCAGCTCACCTGTTGGACGAAGCACAACAAAAGCTGTCCGCGCTGCTGGATGGGATCGGTCAGATCACCGGCGCAAACCAGCGAAAGTCAGAAATCCTCGTTGGTCTCAGTGAGCAGCTCGAAACCACCCTCAGCCTGCCTGTTGCCTCCACTAAAATCGCTGCATTGCAAAAGGGTTTAGCCAAATCAGCTCTCGATTACATCCTCAGCGGGCTCGAAGGCCGCGAAGATCGCTGGATCACACTGCTGGTAGCGATCTTTCTACACGATATCGGCAAGATGAGCGGCGAGCCGGCCTACGAAAGGCAGACGGTGAGCTGGTATGACGAGTGGCAGCTCAGCCAGCGCCTGGTCGAATGCGCCCAGCAGCTCGGCGTAGATCAGGCTGACGCGCTGCGCCTGCCCATCTCGCTGCGCCTGATCCTCAGCCAGCAGCGCTGGTATGAAGAAAATGCCGGCCTGCCTGTCCACCGTATCGTCGAAAACTGGCTCGCCGATCCTGATCTGCAGCGTTATCTGGGCGTCAACCGCTATAAAGATGTGCTCTGGTATAGTAAAGAAGCCTTCGAAGACCTTATCTGGTGGATGGTGGCTGTGTCGCTCCTCCAGGCGTCGACCCGACCGGATTGGTCCGCGGCTCATCTGGTGGAAAGGCTGATCGGTAGTTATGAAATCGCCTGCGCGTTAATGGAAGCCTCGCGTAAATCCGGTTTCCGGATCAGCGGTTTGTTGTCTGCGCTGCGCGAGATGGATGAACAGGAGCTCGCGAATATTCCGCGAGATGCAGCACAAGAAAGTGAAGGATCTGATGCTTCAGGATGAAAACTGTTCCAGCGATTACGCCAATATGCGCCCGCTGAACCCGGCAGAGGTTGAAAACTTAATGGCTCAAATCGACGGCTGGGAAGCAGTCGCCGTCGACGGGATTCAACGCCTGCGCAAAGAATTCCGCTTCAAGAATTTCCGCGAAAGCCTGAACTTCACCAACCAGGTTGGCCGAATCGCCGAAGAGCAGGATCATCACCCGGCTATTCTCACCGAATGGGGCAAGGTGGTCGTCACCTGGTGGACGCACAAAGTCGGCGGTCTGCACCGCAACGACTTCATTATGGCGGCGAAAACCGACGCGCTCAGCCGATCCTGAAATACGCGCCCGTATAAGGCGGCAAATCGACCGATATCAGACCGTCCTTTAGGCGGGCGGAGATCGGCTGCCCAAGCAGGTCATTCAGTGTTGCTTCAACGGGCAGGGATGACCTGCTCATCCGGAATCCCAGCGCCTGGGACTGATCAGAGCCGTTAACCGCTGCCAGGATCGTCTCTCCATCTAAAACCCGCTTGAAAGCCAGCAGCGGGGCATGGTCTGAGGCATAAACCATCTCAATCAACCCACGGCGGAGGGCCGGCTGTGTTTTACGCGTCCGAATGAGCGCCTTGATCCAATCGCGCAAGTCCCTGTCCCACTTATTTTCGTCCCAGGGGAAAGTTCGCCGGCAGTCGGGGTCTTTGCCGCCCTCCAGGCCAATTTCATCGCCGTAATAGATCGCCGGAGCTCCCGGCAGGGCAAACTGGAGCAGGTAAGCCAAACGCAGCGCGTTTTGCCTGCCTGCCAGCATCGTTTTTACACGCTCTGTATCGTGAGAGCCAAGCAGGTTGTACAGGGCCAGCGTGTTCTCCCAGGGATAAGCCGACATGACCCGGCCAATCGCCTCGGCTGTTTGAGCGCCGCTTTTCCCCCACTGGAGGAAATCCAAAATCGCGGTGCGGAGGGGGTAATTCATCAGCGAATCGAAGTGACTTTCATTCAACCAGCGCGGCTGAACCTCCCAGATTTCGCCAATGAGGACAGCTTCTGGATTGACCTGCTTGACCGCCTCGCGGAATTCGGCCCAAAACTCGTCGTCATCGATCTCGTTTGGCACATCCAGCCGCCAGCCGTCTGCGCCCTGCTCGATCCAGTGCCTGGCTACGCCAAAAATATACTCGCGCACCTTGGGGTTAGCCGTGTTGAATTTTGGCAGGCTCTTGATGCCCCACCATGCCGTGTAATTTCGCGTTTCGCCTTTCGCGTATGCCTCGAGCGGAAAGCGGTGGATATGAAACCAATCCAGGTAGGGTGAATCGCGGCCGTTCTCAAGCAGGTCAACGAAGGCAAAGAAACCCCGCCCGCAGTGATTGAACACCCCGTCCAGGATCAGGCGCATCCCGCGCGCGTGAAGGCTCCTGACCAGCTCTTCGAAATCCGCCTGCGTGCCAAGTCTGGGATCGATCTGGTAATAGTCAATCGTGTTGTAACGGTGGTTTGAAGACGAAAGAAAGATCGGGTTGAGATATATGCTATCCACGCCCAAATCGCTCAGATAATCGAGGCGCTGGATGATTCCGCGCAGATCGCCGCCCTGGAAATGGATCCCGTCCGGAAGGCTGCCCCAGCGTCGCACATTGACCGGATCATTACTCCGATCCCCGTTGGCGAACCGGTCCGGGAAAATCTGGTAATATATCGTGTCCTGCGCCCAGGCGGGTACGGTCAAGAGAACCTCATCAATGAAATGCAGTTAATTGGTATACAGATTTAACCGTGCAAGGAGATTGCCAGGCTGACCGGCAAATTGCTCGATCTTCAGGGTTCCCTCGGTCAAGGCAAGCAAAGTCTCATTGAGCATCCGGTTGACCGGCGCGCGGATGCCAAGCTGTTCGGCGTAACGGGCTACCGCCCCATTCAGGTAATCCACTTCGCTCTTCCTCCTGCCAGAGTGTAGATCAATGTGGAAAGAGGGCATCTTATCCCCCCTCCCGCGGCCTAGAGCGCGAATGGCGATCGGCTGGCTCAGCCAGGGCGGCAGGCCGTTCAACATCAACGCCAGCAGCCTCACCGGAGCGCCGGGAAGGTCAACCACCGGAATGTCCATGGCAGCCATTACCTCCAGCGCCTCGCGGATCTGGCGCACCTCGAGCGGGTAGATTTCCTTATGGGCGAAGATTTCCGCGGGAGTCATATCCAGGATTGCCGCCGTAGCATTTGCCAGGAGGTTGGTCAGCATCTTCGACCATTTCATGCCTTGAGCATGGTCATACAGGCGCGCGTTCAGACCTGCGGCGTTGAAAGCATCCGCAATTTCTGCGGAAAGCGCGTGTCCGGCTGCGATTCCAATCCCGCGCAGCCGCTCCAGGACGATATCCCCCGCCTCGATTCGGCGAACGGCGCTTGTCACCGCCCCGGCAATCACCCGCTGCTCGCCGAGGTGGGTGGCGAACAGGCGTTCATTCTCCACGCCGTTCTGCAGCGAGAGCACAGCGCCAAAATCGGGCATTGCTCTTGCGATAGCCTGAGCAAGGCTTAGCGTGTCATAGGACTTGACCGCTGCAATCAGCACGTCGTAATGACCGGCCCGACTCGCTTCCTCCAGAGCGCTGTAGACCACAGGGTCAGGAAATAGGCGCTCGCTTTGACCGAAACGCAGCCGTAATCCCCTGGCCGTGACCACCCTGGCGGCTTCCTCTCGTTCCACGAATACCACCGGATATCCGCTGAGCAGCAGGCTGCCGCCGATATACGTGCCAATGGCGCCAACGCCGAAGATCAAAAAGCGCAGTTTCTTTTTCGATGGCGACGTGGAGGATTCAGCCAATTTCCTTAACCTCAATCCAATCCCGCGCCCCGCGCAAGAACACGTCGCCAGGCATCGCTTTTTTCCCCGCCGGCTGGACAATTTCCAGAACCAGTAAACCCCGACCGCAGCCAATCGCGGGAAATCCGCCTGCGGATCCCCTTTTTCCTGGCGGCAGTGCCGGGTCTGGCAGCGCCCGCGCCTTTTGGATTTTCAGGAAATTGCCCTGATAGTAGGTGAACGCACCCGGCCAGGGGTTGAAGGCGCGCACCCGGTTGACCAGCTCCTCCGCTGGGCGGTTAAAGTCGAGGAGACCGTCTTCTTTTTTCAGCATCGGGGCATAAACAGCGCCCTCGGTGGGCTGTGGCTGCGGCTTGATCTCGCCATCTAAATAACCCGGCAGGGTCGCAACCAGGAGGTCTGCGCCAATGTGAGCCAGCCGGGTCGAGAGCGTCGCTGCGTCATCCTCTGCAAGGATGGGTTCGGATTTCTGAGCGAGGATTGGACCGGTGTCGACGCCGGCGTCCATTTTCATGATCGTAACTCCGGTCTCGCTATCGCCGTGAAGCAGCGCCGCCTGGATGGGCGCTGCTCCGCGCCAGCGCGGCAAAAGCGAGGCGTGTACGTTGATGCAGCCGTAGCGCGGGAGGTCGAGCACGTTCTGGCGGAGAATCTGCCCGAAAGCGGTTACAACGATGAGGTCCGGGGCCCAGGATTGCAGCTGAGCAAAAGCCTCTGGCGCGCGCAGGCGCTCGGGTTGAAACACCGGCAGCCCTAATCGCAGGGCGGTCTGCTTGACCGGCGGTGGAGTGAGCGCTTTTCCGCGCCCCGCCGGCCGGTCGGGTTGGGTAATCACCCCCACCAGGTCAACCAGTTGAGCCAGCCTTTCCAGCGATGGGACGGCAAACTCGGGCGAGCCCATGAAGACGGTTCTGCATCGAATCATCCTGGTGATTTTAACATATCTCGCCGGCAACAAACAAATCTGTAAATTCGATAGCTTTTTTAGGGCAGATGCTATAGAATGGTAACGTATTTTTATCAAAACAATCACTTTTCGAAGGAGGCCGCAATGACCGAAATGCCCCAAACCCCGGAGGAATCCACCAGCGACGATCGCCTCTGGGCTCTGCTCTCATACCTGTTTACTCCCCTCGTACCGATCATCGTTCTACTGATGGAAGATAAGAAAAATCGTCCTTTCATCAAAGCTCATGCCGTTCAAGCTCTGGCGCTTGGCATTGTGCTGGTCATCATCAACACGATCATGGCATTCATCCCAATCGTGAATTGCATCTTCCCGATTGTGACCTTATTATTGATGGTCTTCTATGCCATCAAGGCGTATCGCGGCGAATATATCAACATCCCGGTCATCACCTCTTTCGTAAAGAATCAGGGATGGGCGTAGGGCATTCTTCTCCCTGATACCGGTCATCGTAAATATAATAAAATCGCAGGGGTGGGATTTACGCCTGCCCTTGTTGATTCATGTCGGCCAAGCCTTATGGATTTATCATTCCCGGGTTATGAGCGGAAACCCATACAGGTTGGTCCAATCGACAGCGGAGGATCGATCGGCTACAATTAAACTGTGATTCCACCCGAGATTGAAGTAAGGATACAGCACGAGCTGCAAACTGCCGAAGAATCCCGAGCAGCAGGAAATGAAGCCAGAGCGCGAGTCTGCGCCCGTAGAGCCGCCGGACTGGCAGTGCAAGCCTATTACCTCGCCCGCGGAAATTCCCGGTTGGATACCAGCGCATATTCGCTCCTGCGCAAGTTCCAGGCGGATCCTCACCTCCCGATGGAATGGAAACGAATCGCGGACCTGCTGCTCACCAAAGTCGAGAAGGATTATACTTTCCCCGTCCCGGCTGATGTGCTGGCCGAAACTCGCCGATTAATCCAGGCAATCGAAAACTCGCTGAAAGGAAGCCAGCTTGACTGACGAGAAGATCATCACCCTCTATGGCACCCGCTGGTGTTTTGATTCGCGCCGCTCACGCAGGGTGCTCGATCGACACAACATCCCCTACACCTACATCGATATTGACGAGAATCTCGAGGGGCGCAGGTTTGTCGAGCAGGTCAACCGCGGATTTCGCAGCGTGCCAACCATCGTTTTTCCCGATGGGAGCATTCTTGTAGAACCAAGCGACGAAGTGCTGCGCGCCAGGCTCGGAATTCATGAGGAATCTCCATCTTGATCGCTGCCCTATCGATTGACCTATCTACCAGAGAGAAAATGGGAATTGCCTAGCGCAGCCTGCGCAGCAGGAATAAGGAAAGTATCCCTACAACCAGTCCGGATATCAAAACCAGCAGCGCGGCTGATTTGGTTCGTGATCCATCCTCGAGAGTAATATTCTTCGGATTGCGCAGCCTGACCCCCAATTTCTGGACAAAATCAGGATCAGGATCGACTGGTCTCATGAAGAATCCCAGCCCTCTCTCGATCTTGCCGACCTGATTGAAATCCATCGTATTGCCAAGCATTAATGAACCTCTCGGATTGGATATGCGACAATCCCAATGGTACCGGGACCCAGGTGGGCTGCCACAGGGATTGCCAGTTCGGTCACAATAATCTCTTTGATTGCGGGAATCGCCTGGCGCACCCGAGCGATCAATTCCTGGGCGGTTTCAGGCGTGTTCGCGTGAACGATGGCCAGGTTCGCCTCCTGACCGGCCAGCCGGTTTTTGACTTCGTTGATCACGGTTTCGAGGGCATTTTGGCGGGTGCGGACTTTCTTGCCCATCTGCAGCAAACCGTCGCGCAGAAAGATGATCGGATTGATTTTTAACAGGGATGACAGCGCCGTCTGAAAAGAATTGATCCGCCCGCTCAGGCGGGCAAACTCCAGATTTTCCAGAGTGAAGATCACCGTCAGGCGTGAGCGCAGCTCGCCGAGCACCTCGATGATCTTTGGCGGGCTGTAACCTCTCTCGGAAAGCAGCCTGGCTTCACGGCACATGAAACCCTGCGCCGCTGAACCTGCCCCTGAATCGAAGGGATAGACCTCCAGCTCGCCCTTCAATTCATTGGCAGCGGTCTGCACCGCGGAAAAAGTTCCGGACATTTTACTGGCAACGTGGATCGAGATGATCGAATCGTCTCTGCCGGCGATCGAGCGGTAGAATTCCTTGATCTCGTCCGGAGCGGGCAGCGACGTCTTGGGAAAGTCGCGTTTCTCCCTCACCATCTGGTAAAAATTCTCGCTTGTAACATCTCGTCCCTGAAGCAGCTCTTCATCCCCAAAACGAATGCGCAGGGGGAGAACATGAATCCCAAAACGCTGCTCCCAGCCCTGAGGCATGTCCGCCGCACCGTCAGTTACTATCTTCAACATTTTCTTCTCCACTCAAGTCGATCCCAATTTCATCTCGCAGAGTGAGCAGCGTGCGGTGATAAAGGCTCTTGATCGCTCCTTCGGTTCGACCCATGATTTGGGCAATTTCCTCATTCGATAAACGCTCGACGAATTTCAAGATCAGCAAATTTTGCCGGTCAGACGGCAGCCGGCGGAGCGCCGCCATTAACTGCTCGACTTCCTGGAGCTTGACCAGCTCGCTCTCCGGCAAGTCGCCGCGGCTGATCGTGTAAGCGTGATCTTCAAGCGGGACCTCTTTTCGGCGTTTGGTGTCCCGGTACCAGTTTGCCACCAGGTTGTGAGCGATCCGGTAAAGCCAGGCTGAGAAGGGCAAACCGCGGTTGCGGTAGTTGTGAATGTGGCTCAGCGCACGGAAAAAAACCCGTTCGGTGAGATCCTCGGCATCGTGCTGGTTGCCTGTCCGGTAATAGATGTAGTTATAAATACGCCTCACGTATCTCTGGTAGAGTACGCTGAAGGCTTCGCTATCACCTTTGGCAGCTCGGATGATTGCCTCATCATCGCCGGGTTCGACCACGCCTCATCCTCGCCTGGCATTTCTAATCATATTAACCCTGATTTCACTCAAGAGTTGCATATCACAACCCTGGTCTCAGGTCAGTCGGTCTGCCAGGTCAAGCTTCTATTATAACTTTGTTGATCGAAGTTTTCCGAGTTCACCCTCCTTTCCCGATCTTACCTGATTTCATTAATGATTAAAGCTATAATCGAAAGCGCGCATATGTGAACAGGGTCATATTTCGGTCACGACATGGTCACAGATCAATATTTTAGTGTCCTTAAGAATGGAGCAGCGTATGTCAATAACGGAAGTTGATCGCGCTTGCCTGTCCAGGGCAGTGGAGCTCGCCATTCAGGCAGAACAAGCTGGCAACCTGCCGATTGGCGCGGTGATCACCCTTGAGGGCGAGATCGTCGGGGAGGGCGGGAACGCTATCTGGCAGCCGCGCTTGAACCTGCAGCGCCACGCCGAAATGGAGGCGTTGAAATCCATCCCTGAAGAATTGTGGGGGCGCGCGAGCGAAATGACCCTCCTCACCACCCTTGAACCCTGTTTGATGTGCATGGGAGCGATCCTCCTCCACGGCATCGGCAGGGTGATCTTCGCTTCAAGCGATCCATTCGGCGGAGCCAGTCAGGTCGCCCCGGCCTTACCACGCTTCTTCCGCGACCAGTTCAGGAAAACCGAATGGATCGGTCCGGCTTTTTCACTGGAATGCGATCCTCTTTACAAGCGGATCAAGGTGCTCGAAAATGGCAGGGGATTAAACATAGATTGAGGGGTAACCTGCCGGGCAGAGCATATTGCTATCAGGATTAATTTAATCCATACCGAAATGGTATCCTTGTTTGGACAAGGTGCTTGTCGTTGGCAATAAATCAAGATAAACTAGGCTGGATTTCGTTCCCCCACTCTATCTGTAAGGAAGCCCCAATGTCACCCCTTGAATTTTATACTTCACCCTCTGAAGGCGTCCGTCTTTATGCTCGCGAATGGCAGCCTGCTGACCCGGTTCGTGGCGTGATTGTCCTGGTGCACGGCCTGGGAGAGCACTGCCAGCGATACGCGCACGTGGCCGACTTCATCAACAAGCGCGGATTTTCCTTCCTTGGCTTCGATTTGCGCGGGCATGGTCAATCAAGCGGTCAGCGCGGGCATATCCAATCCTTTGAACAGTATCTCGACGACATCGATCTGATGCTTGAGAAGGCCAGAGAACGCCACCCGTCTCTTCCGGTTTTTCTTTACGGGCACAGCCTGGGCGGTAATATCGCGTTAATTTACGCCCTTAAGCGAAAGCCTCAAGTAAATGGTGTAATTGCCACCAGCCCGGTGACTGCGCCCGATAAGATCCCCGCGGTTAAATACATTCTGGGAAAGGTGTTTTATACCCTCTGGCCGGCTTTTAGCATGGATAATGGATTGGATCACAGTGCATTATCGCGCGATGTTTCGGTCGTAGAGCGCTATGATTCAGATCCTCTCGTCCACACCCGCATCTCAGCCCGGCTGGGACTGGATATGCTCAATTCGGGCGAGTGGATCAAGCAGCACGCTTCTGAGCTGACCGTACCGCTGCTGATCATGCAGGGCTCAGCCGATCGGATCGTATCGGTCGCTGGCACGCGAGAGGTGGCAAGAAAGGCTCCTACAACCCTGGTGGAATATAAGGAGTGGGAAGGCGGATACCACGAGCTGCATAACGACTTCATCAAGGATGAAGCCTTGAATTACATGCTCTCCTGGATCGAATCCCACCTGGCATAATCTCCATCCATTTCAATTACAACCTTCGCGGTACATAAGGACAAATGGACTTGACCCGCCTATCTGTGCGGAATACAATATGACTGGCTGGTTTTTTGGAAATTTAACAGACGAAAATTTCAATATAAAGGAGAGTGCGGATGGCAGATTATCTGACCCGTGGGACCTTGAAAGATATTGATCCTGAAGTCCACGAGCTGATTCAGATCGAAGCAGAACGCCAATATCGAAAATTAATCCTGATTCCTAGCGAAAGCACTGCTCCCTTCGCCGTAAGAGAGGCCTTGGGTTCCGTCTTTCAAAATTTATATGCCGAAGGCTATCCAGATGAAGAAACTCGCTGGATGAGCGAAGCGGAAATTCTCGATTTTACTGCCCGACTGACCCATTTCCGCCGTTACGCGGATCCGCGTTACTATAAAGGCGTAGAATACGCGGACATGATCGAATCGCTGGCCCGCCGCCGCTGCGCCGAGGTTTTTGCGACGGAGAATATTTCCGCCGACCAGATTTTCGTCAATGTACAGCCGCTCTCGGGAGCGCCGGCCAACAACGCCGTTTACCACGCGCTGATTAATCCCGGCGATACCATCCTTGGCATGAACCTGCTCCACGGCGGGCACCTGACCCACGGCTCCTCGGTCAACCGTTCAGGAAAACTATACAACGTCATCCATTACAATGTCGATCCCGTAACCGAGCAAATCGACTATACCTCCCTAGAGGCGCTGGCTCTGGAGCACAAGCCAAAGATCATCATCGCCGGTTACTCTTCCTATCCCTGGGCACCGGACTGGGAGAAATTCCGCGCTATCGCCGATAAATCCGGGGCCATCCTGCTTGCGGATGTCTCGCACATCGCCGGTTTGATCGCCGGCAAGGCGATTCCATCGCCAGTCGGCTACGCCCACGTGATCACTTTCACCACTCATAAGACCCTCCTCGGTCCACGCAGTGCGGTGATCATGACCACCGACAGCGCGACCAGCCGCAAGATCGACCGGGCGGTCTTCCCCGGCGAGCAGGGCGGGCCGCACATCCACGCCATCGCAGCCCTGGCGACAACTCTGAAAATCGCCAAAACCGAGCAATTCAAAAAGCTGCAGCACCAGATTATCAAAAACTGCATCGCGCTGACCAATCAACTTGCCAGCCGCGGATTGCGCATCTCCTACGGCGGCACGAATACACATCTCGCTAACGTCGACTGCAAGACCGTTGTCGGTGCAGATGGCACGACTCTTTCCGGCGATCTGGCCGCCAGGATCCTCGACGTGGCCGGGATCGTCCTCAACCGCAACACCATCCCTGGCGATAAAACTGCTTTGAATGCCTCCGGCATCCGCTACGGTACGCCCTGGATGACCCAGCGCGGTCTGGTTGAAAAGGATATGGTCGAGGTAGGGAATATCATGGCCGACGTCCTCCTGGCGACCAGGCCTTACAGCCTCGAAACGCGCAAGGGAGAAGCGGTACGGGCAAAGGTCGACTTTGACGTCCTCCAGGATGCCCGGCTGCGGGTCCGCAGGCTGGCGGAATCCGCCGGCATCGATTTTGAGCCGACCCGCCACGGTTACCCTCATTACTATTTCATCGACGATAAGCCAGAGCGTAAAGACGATTGGGCGGTGTACGATATCAAGGGCGTCAATGTGCGCGGTTTTGTCAACTATGTCTTCACCAGCGACGCTGAGGCGCTCAAACCTGGTGAGCACCAAAATACAAGCATCATGGGGCCAAAAGGCACAGTTGATGGCGTGCTTACATGCATCACTCCCCGACACTTCCGCTTCAGCCTGCCGGCTGAGAAGGCCGGAGCAGCCATCACCTGGCTGCGTGACCTTTCGGACGGATATATTGCCTTCGATCCCGATCTGCACCGACGGACCCCTGGCCCAATTTATATCAGCGAATCAGCCGATGAACCCATCCGCCAGGCTGAAGGGACGCCCATCTATCCGCAAAAGCCCTACGCTATCGGCCTCCCACTGGGCAGCGGAGAAGCGCTGCCGGCGTTCGAGTGGAAAGAGCCTGAAAACCCTGCCTTGAGACGAACCAGCCTGTATGAAACCCATAAGGCGCTTGGAGCGAAGCTGATCCCCTTCGCCGGCTGGGAAATGCCGGTCTGGTACACCTCGGTAGTCGAGGAACATCTCGCCACCCGCCAGGCAGCCGGGCTGTTCGATGTCGCCCATATGGGCGTCTTTCAGGCTGAAGGTGTGGACGCCGTTGCGTTCCTCGACAGCGTCTGCGCCAATGACATCAGCGCCCTGGAGGTTGGAGAATCCTGCTACACCCACTTCCTCGATCCCGATGCGAATGTAATCGACGACACGCTGGTCTATCGCCGGGCTGAGGAAAAGTATCTGGTTGTGGTCAATGCCTCGAATGACGAGAAGGACTGGGCATGGCTGAATGCAGTCCGCGAAGGGAGAGTTAAAGTCGACAACACCCGGCCCTGGGCGCGGATCTTTGGCAAGAACGTCGTTCTGCGAAACCTGCGTGATCCGAAGGAAGGAAAGGATATGCGCGTGGATATTGCCCTGCAAGGGCCTAAATCGCGCGATATCCTCCTGGCCCTCGGCGTCGATGCTGCCAATCGAAGAAAGATCATGGCTCTCAAGCGCACCGAGCTGTGCGAAGCGGTCGTCGGCGGTATGGATCTGGTCGTTTCGCGCACCGGCTACACGGGCGAGAAGATGGCCTTTGAGCTGTTCGTCCATCCTGACCAGGCGCCAGCCTTATGGGATGCCTTGATGAAAGCTGGCGAGCCGCTGGGGATGAAACCGTGCGGCCTTGGCGCCCGCGATTCCCTGCGAACGGAGGCAGGACTGCCGCTCTACGGTCACGAAATGGGCGGCGAGCTCAACCTCGGCGTCGCCGAAGCCGGTTTTGGCAGCTACGTCAAAACGTATAAACCCTGGTTCATCGGGCGGGATGCATACATGGCACGCGAGGCGAAACGGCAGGGCGTGGTTGTTCGCTTCCGCTTCAGCGAAAAGGGCGTTCGCATGGCTCACCATGGAGATCCCGTCATTGACCGGAAAGGCAAGACCATCGGCGTGGTGACCAGTTGCGCGGTCGATTCCGAGGGTTTCCTCACCGGGCAGGCCTACGTCGATCTGAAGTCCTCCGAAGAAGGCACTCCTGTCTTCATCTACCAGGGCGCGCCGAAGAGCATCGGCAAAGCTCCAGGTGAATTGTATATCGGCGACCGGATTACCCTTCCCTCCTTGGCGGTAATCATTAGCCGCTTCCCCAAGTAGGTGTGACTTACCAGGTGTGCCAGAAGAAACAGCACACCTGGTTTTTTTAGCGGTATGAATTCGGTTCTATTGGTGGATATCTGGTTATCGGATAGAATTATTCGTTGCAAGGGGTTATCGGTATCGGTTCTGGTGTACTCATTTTTCCTGTGTAATTTCGCACAATCACCAACAACCATCTGATCTTTTTAAAAGGAGAAAACAAGCAAATGCAAACCCCTTGGGATCATCGCTATGCACAGCGCATGCAAAGGATGAAAGCCTCTGCAATTCGGGAACTCTTGAAATTGACCGAAGATCCTGAAATCATCTCTTTCGCTGGCGGTCTGCCCGCTCCTGAGGTATTCCCGATTAAAGAATTCCAGGATGCCTGCAATCGGGTGCTTCTCGAAAAGGGTCCCATGGCCTTACAATATGGCGCGACCGAGGGATATACGCCTTTACGTGAGATGATCGCGCGTCACGCCAGCCGGATTGGCATCCAGGTCACGGCGGACAACGTCCTGATCACCTCAGGCTCGCAGCAGGCGCTCGACCTGATCGGCAAAGTCTTCATCAACCACGGCGACAGATTGCTGGTAGAGTCGCCCACCTACCTTGGCGCGCTCCAGGCCTGGGCTCCGTATGGCGCTGAGTACGTGACCGTCCGCACGGATGACGATGGTATGGTCCCCGAAGATATTGAGCAGGCATTACGTACAGGACCAAAATTTATTTACGTCCTGCCGAATTTCCAGAACCCGATGGGGGTTTCCCTCTCACTCGAAAGGCGCGAATACCTGGTCGACATGGCCGATCGCTACGGGGTGCCGATCGTTGAAGACGATCCTTACGGGCAGCTCCGCTTCGAGGGCGAGCACCTCCCCGCGGTCGAGGTGATCGACGCCCGCAGGCGCGTGCAGAACGGATCTTACACCGGCAACGTGATCTATTTGAGCACCTTCTCGAAAATCCTCGCCCCAGGGCTGCGCCTCGCCTGGGTGATCGCCCCGCCAGAGGTCATCCGCAAACTGACCATCGTCAAGCAAGGCGCCGATTTACACACAGCAACCTTTAATCAGCTCGTCGCCTATGAGGTTGGCCGTGGTGGATTCCTCGATCAGCACGTCAAAGTGATCCGCGCGTTGTACCGCGAGCGGAGAGATGTCATGCTCGAATCCCTGGAAGAGAACATGCCCGAGGGGGTTACCTGGACCCATCCGCAGGGCGGTTTATTCCTCTGGGTGAAGTTGCCCGAAGAATGTAACTCGACGGAAATGTTCCCGGCAGCGATCAAAAATAAAGTCGCTTACGTCCCAGGGGAGAGTTTCTTCCCTAACGGCGGCGGCCAAAATACCATGCGGTTGAATTTCTCTTACAGCTCACCGGAAAAGATCAATGAAGGCATAGCCCGCCTGGGCCTCATGCTCAAAGAACAACTCCGCCAGAAGGATCCGCTTTTCAGGGGAGTGTAATCCGAACAAATCGATAGGCTGACCTGGCTCATCGCGACGATCGAGCCAGGTTTTTTTTATTTCGCCGCCAGGATATCCCGCAGCGTTTGAGGAAAGTCGGTGAAAATCCCACTCACGTGAGATTCGACCAGAAATTTCATATCAACAGGATCATTCACGGTGTAAACAAACACATCAAAACCGGCTTCGCGCAGCTTGCGGATTTCTTCCGGCGTCACCTCGCCGAATTTCGGATTGTATGCCTGCGCGCCCAGACGGGTGATCAGCTTGACCGGGTCCGGATAGCCGTGCTCGACCAGCGCGCCAGTTCTGATTTCAGGCGCCAGATCTTTTATATGAATAAGATAATCATGATTAAAGGACGAGATCAAGACATCTCGCTCCATGCCCAACTCTCGAACCAATGCGACCACCCGTTCCACGATTACTGCATGTCCCTCGGTTCCAACCAGGTTTTTGATCTCGATGTTCACCTTCCAATGGTTTTCTTTCGTAAACGCAAGCGCCTCGCGCAGGGTCGGCGCTGGCTCGCCCACATAACTTTCCTGTTCAGCCTTTGGAACATTCCCCGCCGCGATCTGTTTAAACGGGTCTTTCTGATTGAACCAGGAACCAAAATCCAGCTGGCAAATCTCCTTCAGGGTAAAATCGGCGACTTTCCATGGGGCTCGTCCGGGGAAAACCTCAGCCGCATTCGATGTACGCGCAAGCGTGTCATCATGGAGCAGGATCATTTCCCCGTCCTTTGTCATGCATACATCCAATTCCCACATATCGGCGCCGATTTCGAATGCTTTGCGGGCAGCTGCGAGGGTATTTTCGGGGGCGAGTGAGCGCGCTCCGCGGTGAGCAATCACAAGAGGCTTTGGATTTCGTTGGGTTGTCAATTGAGGTTCTTTTCGTAAATTTACTTGATCGTTTTTGCAGCCTCATGGCCGTTTTCCCAAAGCTTAAAGTGCTTCAGGATCGAGCCGCCGACGAATTCTCGCAGAATCGAGTTATCCGGAATAAGATCCGCATCGATCGTTTTGAACCACCCCAGAAAGGCCAGCAGCCGCTTGGCTTCGATATACTCATCGGTCCCGTAAGGCACCTGGCGCAAGAGCGGCTCCGCCAGTGGTCTTAATGCGGACAGCTCATAGACCAGCGCCGAATTGAAGATCTCATCCGCGTTTTCCTGGTATGGGAAGATGTAATCCTTCTCCCCCCTCCGCACCGATTCCCAGCGGCTGATCGTATCGGCTGCGGTGTAACCGCGCTCCCGCGCGTCGCGCACAATCCGGCGAATCAGGCGGGTATCGGTCGTACTGATCCGGTTGTGCCGGTCGAGATTCAACTGGGTCAGGCAGGAGACGTATATTCGATAAGTCTGCTCTGGGGGGAAATGCGGCAGCAGGCGCGGATTCAAACCGTGAATCCCTTCGAGGATAATCAATTGATCCTTAGAAAGCCGCACCACCTCTCCGGGCTGGCTTATACCGCTTTTGAAGTCGTAGCGGGGCAATTGCACTTCCTCCCCACGGATCAACTTTTGAAGATCCGATTCCAGCCGTGCTACGTCCAGCGCCTCAAGGGCTTCAAAATCGAATTCGCCGTTCTGATCCCTAGGGGTCTTATCGCGGTCGACAAAGTAATTATCCATCTCCAGGGGGAACGGAGAGAGTCCGTAGGCCAGCATCTGCACCGCCAGACGCTTGGAGAAAGTGGTCTTGCCCGAGGAGGACGGACCGGCGATTAAAACAATGCGGCTTGTTTTCGCCCGGGCGACCACCTGGCGGGCGATCTCGGCGATCTTCTGCTCGTGGAGCGCCTCTGATACCAGGATGATCTCCCTCGCCCGGTCGTCCACGATCGCGTCGTTCAGAGCGCCGACGCTTTCGATCCCCAGGCGCGACAGCCACGCGCCGTATTGCTGGAAGGTTCTCAAGAGCATCGGATAATCCGGCATGGGCAGCAATTCATTTGGGGCATGCCGGCGCGGGAAGCGCAGGATGAATCCCGCGCCCATCCGCTTCAGACCAAACCAGCGTAAATAGCCAGTCGAAGGAACCATGTAGCCGTGGTGATAATCCTGATGGTCGCCGAGGCGGTAAAGCACCAGGGTATTCTTCTCGCGGTGTTTCAAGAGCAGCACTTTATCCTGATAGCCGCGGCTGGCGAAGTATTGGATAGCCTCATCCAGAGGCACAATCCTGCGCTCGAAGGGCAGGTCCTGTTCGACCAGCGCGCGCATGTGCTTCTCCAGGTGGGTGATCTCCTGGCTGGACAGCGGCGGCCGGCCGCTGACCTGGCAAAAATAACCCCCCGACGAAACCGAGTGATCGACGTTCAAGGCGGCAGCAGGGAACAGATCCACAAATGCCGCTTCCAGTAAAAAAGTCAACGAGCGGCGGTAGATCCGCGCTCCGTCGCTGCTGGCCATCGTCAGCGGAGTGACTTTCGAATCCATCGAGATCGGGAAGGTCAGCTCGCGCAGATCGTGATTAACCACCGCCCCGACGATCAGCGGGTGCTCCCACTCAGGTAGCACTTTGAGAAATTCAGCCACGGGCAGGTTGCGCGGGCCCTGCAATACCCGCCCGTCGGGCAGATGAATTTCGACCGTGTCGCGCGGTTTATCACGAGAGATGATCGCTGGATAAATCTTGCTCATTCTTGCTGCAATTCATTCTGGTTTATAGCGGACTGTAGTATATCACGTCTGGGCGTCCTTCAAATTCCCAGTTGGGGCGAGACATAAACATAATCATCGCTTTCATGAACAATGAATGATCGGGAAGGTTGCACTATCCTTGCCAGCAGACCCCGATGCCTTCCCAATGTCTATACAGGCCCGGCCTCTCGCTCAACGAGCCAGCGGGTTCCAAATCGCCTGACCTTATTGCCATATTCAACCCAATCGGGTACGACGAAGGGTTAGAGACGCGCCTTGAGACGATCCCTTCTACAGGCGCAGGGATTGTCTCAAGGCGCTTCCGCTTCCCAACCTACTATCCTTTAAGTTCCGGGAAGGGCTTTTCTGTTCCGGTTAAGGTCTGACCATCTCCAATTGGGCAAAATCTTCTGGGCCCAGATCGCTCACCAGCGTTTCCACCGGGGTATAAGCCGAAAGCATCTCTTCCTGGGTTGGTAGGGCGCCCTCGGGCCAGAGGTAATCCAAAATCCGCGGCATGTTCGTCGCCCCTTGAGGCCCGCCGCCAATCCGCCAGCGTTCAGCCACAGGCAGCACATCGCGGATGCCGTTCGGGCCGTAGCCGTCCTGTGACATGACCAAAACCGCGTACGCCCACTGGGTTGGGTCGCCCGGGATTGCGTCCCGTGGAATTTTAACCAGGATCGACCTGCGCCCCGGATCGGTGATGATGGTCAGCGGCAGGTTGATATCCGCCTTTTCGGGTTCATTCGAGGTAAACAAACCGTTTTGCCAGCCGGATATGGTCAGAGCATAATCCCAGGCGTAATCCTTTGAAACGGCTGCGTTGCGGGCGCTGCGCAAAAGCCTCGCGCCGCTGGCGGGTCCGTCCACATCCAGATACACGTCGATCGTTTGTATAGCCAGACCATTGGGCGAGCCCCAGGGATTATCCACCGGCCCGCGCATCTCAGCCTTGAAGACCAGGTTGTTTTCGTCGCTGCCCACCTGGAAGACGAGAAGGTCGAACACGCCGTTGACGAATACCCCGTCGCTCGGATACATATAGGCGCCCGGGCCGTGATCATCTCCGGCCGGGTCGGTAAACTGCACCAGCCAGTTGATCCGTCCCAGATCAGGGACTAACAGCCGCCCCGGCGCCTGTCTGGGCAGCAGAATTCGATCGCTGGCTATGCGCAATAAAAGGGCATCGCCCGCATCCAGAGTCGGCCACAGCGCGCTGTGCGCAAAGGACATCTCCAGAACCGATCCCGCCTGGATACTCACCGGCGTATCGCTGATGTCCGCCCAGTCCTTCCCTTCCCATTTCTGCAATATCGCCGACTTTCCTCCGCTCTCCACCTTCACCCGATGAGTCGCGTCCATCTCGAGCACCTGACGGCCTTCAATTGAAAAAGGCGCGCCTTCCGGGATGGCTGGAACTTTTAGATAGATGGAAAAATTCTCCTGCGGCGGATCTCCTAGAACCAGGCTGATCAACTCTTTGGAAAATGCGAATCCCAGACTGGATGGCTGAACCTCGCCAAAGTCGAAGCGACCGGCCTGCGCCCACTCCTCAACCCCCGCCTGACCGTCGATGATCGGGCTGGACACCGCCTCTAAAGCCTTTCCAGGCTCGATCGGCGCAGCATAGATGACCGGCACGCTCAGGTAATCCGGTCGGGGAAGGGCCAGCGCGTCGTACATCTGACCAAGAGTCTCGCGGAACTGGGCGTCGAAGGCAGCGTCGTTGCCCGAATCTTTGTCCGCTCCAAACCACCAGAACCAATCCGAGCCCTCAGCTGCCAGGATGGCTTCGGTTGCCCTGGCCAGCTGCTCCTCATTGACCTGCCCCTTCTTGCTGCCTCGCAGGTATTCTTCCAGCTCAGCCCTTGCGGTTCCGAGATAGGTCCAGCCCTTGTTTTCCTCGGGCTCGCCGATCCAGGTCTGGAAGTCGCCGCCATCCCAGGAGCCGGCGAACAGGTCATTGATGACAGGTAGCGGACCGGGATTCATGCTGAGGAATTCGGACGGCGTGACCATCTTGAGACTGGCGTCGTCATTCAGCGCAGTGTAAATGCCGTTCAGAAAGTCCTTTCCATCGTTGTCGTACCACTCCCAGGCATTCTCGCCGTCGAGAATCACCGTCAATAGATACGGACCGCCGCTTTTCGCTTTCAATGCGTCGCGAATGGCGTGAATCCGCCCGATGAAGTCGTCAATTGCGGTCTGGGCATCCAACTGGCTGTAATCGAACGATACCTTGTTCGAGAGGAGGGTATCGCGAAAGAGGATGGCTACCGGTTGATCATCCCGCTCGGCCACCTGATAGGGCTGATAAAGCTGTTCGAGATTGGCCGGCAGACCGGATGCATCCCGGGTAAAATCCAGCCCGAGAGACTCGGCCAGGATCGCTTCGTCAGTCACAATCCACTGGATGCCTGCCCGGTAGACCGGGCCAACAATCTCCTCGGCGACCGAGCCCTCGGCCGGCCACATCCCGCGCGGCATCTGGCCAAAGTGCTCAACATAAAGCTCGACGCCGCGCTCAAGCTGCTCGACCGCATCCCGCCCGTATGAAAAACGCGGCGGAAGGACGATATCCGGCACAGCAATTTTGGCCAGCTCGGTATCGATCAACAGGGGCAGGATAGGGTGAGCGTACGGCGTGGTGGTCACCTCGATCTGACCGATATCCTGTAAATCCCGGTGCACC
This sequence comes from uncultured Anaerolinea sp., assembly GCA_964564935.1. Lineage (GTDB taxonomy): Bacteria > Chloroflexota > Anaerolineae > Anaerolineales > Anaerolineaceae > Bellilinea. The sequence goes on from CAZMCF010000020.1 coordinate 38,588, forward strand.
GCAACGACTTTTTTGATGAACTCAAGGTGCTTATCCAGCACGATTTGTTTGTCCGCTTCACTGAAACCCCGGCCTTGCTTAACCAATGCGGCCAGCGGTTCTTCTGCCAGGTAATCGGGATCAGTCCAGGCCAGGTTGAACAGGACCTGCAGGTCGCGAAAGTCCTGGGCAGTCCAGTTTTCCAGAGCCGCCATAATTTGATCATTGCTGGTACCTCCGCGCATGTCCATCAATTCCTCGTAACGCGGGAAGCGGGCGATGACCTTTCCGTTCGCGTCAAAGAAACGTTGCAGGAGGTAGGTTTTTTGATCGACGGTCAACTGATCAGCGGGGATGAGCGTCATTTCCCAGGCAAGATCGCGCTTGCCGGCGGCCAGCTCATCCAATTGTCCTATTAATGAAGGCGTCAGGTTGAAAGTGACGTGGACATTGGGGTAATCAGCCACCATAGCGGCCATATCGACGTAATCCTTGGCGGCATGCAGGCGCACCCATGGCGCGACAAACAACCCTGTCTCCGGGTCGGTTGCATAGAAAGGTTGGTGCTGGTGCCAGATGATGGCGACGTACAGGTCAGGTGGAGGCGCTTCGGTCGGTACGGCTACGGTTGGCGGCACGGGGGTTGGCTGAGGAGTGACAGGCGTACAGGAGCTGACCGTTAAAAATGCGAGGAGGAAAAAGACGAAAATTTTCTTCATCAGAAAGAATCCCCTTGGATATGGTTATGGGGGACGGCGGCGAACCGTCCCCCGAGAATTTGAAACTCGAAATAAAAAGCTATCCCTTCACGCCGCCGACAGTCAAACCACCGACCAGATATCGCTGCAGGGCGAAGAAAAGAACCACAATCGGGATACTCATCAGAATGGACATGGCGGAGAATTCAGACCAGGGCGTGGCAAACTGCCCCTGCATCGAACGCAGCGCCATCGCCAGGGTGAACCGCGAAGGATCTTCCAGGAAGGTCCAGGCCAGGACGAATTCTGTCCAGCCGGTCATGAAAGCGAAAAGGACCGTTACGGCGATCGCCGGCACCGCCAGTGGAATAATGATCCTGAAAAAGGTCTGCGTGATCGATGCCCCGTCGATTAAGGCGGCTTCTTCCAGTTCTTTGGGAATGGTGTCGAAATATCCCTTCAAATTCCAGATCGTAAAGGGCAAAGTGCCGGAAGCATAGGCGATAGATAAACCAAGAAGGGTAGCCCTCAATGGTTCCGGTCCTAGCCTGATCTGGCTGAGTAAGACATACAAAGGCGCCAGAGTCGCAGTGGAGGGAAGCATCAAGAGCACGATAAAGCCAAGCATGCCAAACTGCCTGCCGATGAATTTAAACCGCGAAAAAGCATAGGCAGCTGACGAACCGAGAATGACGGCTGCCACGCTGGTGCCAAGCGCCACCAGCAGGCTGTTTGCCAGGAGTTTTCCAAAGGTCATGCAGGAGTTTACATCGCCGGGATCCTTGCAAAGCAACTGGAACGGCTCGAAAAGCACCTTTTGGAAAGCCTTCAACGATGCGCCGGGTGGGATGAGGGTTAATTCGAGCGGTTTATCGATCCCGCGCGGATCGAGCGCCATGGAGACGATCCATAGAATCGGGAAGAGAACGGAAATCGTCACTCCCAGAAGGAAGATTTGCAGGAAAACCTGCCTTACAATAGCGCGCCTTTTCCTATGCATTGTAAGCCTCCGTCGCTCTTGTGACCCGATTCTGAATCAATGTCAATATGAGTAAAACAAAGAAAACTACAATGCTGAAGGCAGCCGCCACACCATACAGGCGCTGCTCATAGACCAGCTTGAACGCCTGGGTGACCAGGATATCCGTCCGCCCAAACGGATCCCCTTTCGAGATAAAGTATATGACGTTGAAATTATTGAATGTCCAGATGGTTCCCAGCATAATCGCCGGAACCATGGCCGGGCGGATCATGGGGACGGTGACATTCCAGAATTTTTGCCAACCCGAGGCCCCGTCGATGTCCGCGGCTTCATACAGTTCTTCGGGGATGGATTGAAGCGCGCCGGTTGCAACAATGGTCATGAACGGCCAGCCAAGCCAGACGTTAGTAATCAACAAGGCATAGAAAGCCAATGGAAGGAAACTAAGCAGGCCCCCGATCGGCGGGGTAGTCTCGGCAATCCAGCGAATGTTCGTGGGAAAATTCGTTCCGAATGTATTGTTGAAAACCCCAATCAGCTGGTTGACCGCGCCAAAATTTTGGTCGAACATGTTTTTCCAGGTCAGGGCGGCGATATAGCCGGGAACGGCCCAGGGAAGGACAAATAATGCTCGATAGACTCGCCTGCCGATCAATCCCTTGCTGTTTAACGCCATCGCGATCAAAACACCCAGTGAAACGTGGAAAAACACATTGACCAGCGTCCAGGTTAGATTGAAAGTCAACAGGCGCCAGAAATCGTAGTTCTCGAGCGCCAGGTTGTTGGTCAGGATTTTGACGAAATTATCCAGCCCGACCCACGTCGGGGCAAATCGATCCCAGGTTTCTGGAAGGAACAAATTGAAACGGAGGTTCTTGACCCGAAAATCCGTAAACGCCATCCAGACCTGAAAGATTTGTGGGAAAAACGAGATCACCGTCATTAAGAGACCGGCTGGGGCGATGTACGCCCAGGGCATGAGCGATTTTTTTATGGTGACTGTATCTCCCCTCACCACTTTTTCTTTTCGCGCAGGTGTTTGTGAGACGGCTGCCATCCTAGACCTCCTTCGACCTGCCTTAATTTTATGCCATCCATTAACCAATAAGCACTTACAAAGCAGGTGGGAGATAATCTCCCACCTGCTGTGCGGTTCCTTGATCTTACTGGCCCCGGATTTCCTTGACCTTGGCGACAACCAGGTCGTAGGCTTCCTGGAGGGCAACAGCCGGATCGACGCCCTCATCTACGGCTTTCTTGAGAGCGTTGTTCATCGGATCCCAGTACGCGCCCATTTCGGGGATCACCGGGAAGGCGGCACCGCCGGCAAACGCGTCCGCGGCCGCTTTCATTAATGGGTCAGTGACCTCTACGCCTTTAACCGCCGGGATATGGCCGGCCTTTGTCGCATCCGCAAGCAAAGACTGGGCTTCCGCGGAGAGGAAGAACTTAATGAACTCGAGGCCGGCAGCGCGGTCGTCGCCGGTTGCATTTTCGTTCAGGTAGATATTCTCTGTCTGAACGTAGCCCGACATTCCGGCAGGCCAGGGATCGATTGTCAGATTCTCGGCCCCAATCGCCTCAGCCAGCGAAGACATATTCCAGGTGCCGTCGATGATCACGCCTGATTTCCCGGCCTTGAAAAGGTTCACATCGTCGTCAGAATAGTTGAAGTAGGTGCCTGCATCCTTGAATTTCAGGATGTTGTTAACCCACTCAACGCCCTTGGCGTCGTTGAATGCAGGATCGCCGTTAGCTTCCATCAACTTGCCGCCGACGGCATCCAGGTGAGCAGCAGAGAAGAAGAAGCCGTATTCGAGGGTTGCGCCCTGAACATCGCCAGAAGCCGCGGCTTTTGCTTTCGCGATCAGATCATCCAGAGATGTTGCAGCTTCAGGGACAATGGTCTTATTGCGGAACATCACCACGCCCTTGAGCGTCTGCGGCAGACCGATCAAGGCGTCTTTGTACTGGACAGCTCCAAGAGCAGCTTCATTAATCGTGGCGAGGAAATCCGCATCTAAATCCGCGGACAGGTCAGCCACGAGTGCAGCATCGTAGAACCCAGGTCCCCAGTCAGCCGCACCAATCAGGACGGTCGGGCCCCCGCCGGTGGCGGTGGCAGTCTCATATTTACCCTTCAAATCGTCGAAGGGAACATAGAGGACATCGAATTTGACCTCGGGATTGAGAGCTTGGAAGGCGGCGATGACTTCGTTCAGGCTTTCGATCTCGTTCTCTTTCCAGGCGTGCCATAAGGTGATCGTACCGGTCACGCCTTGGGGAGCAGGCGGCTCGGTTGGAGCGGGCGCCTTCGTCGGCTCTGCTTTTGTTGGCTCGGCTGCTGGCGGCTGCGCCGGCGCTTCAGGCGTCGGTGTCGCTTTCGGTGCGCAAGCCGTCAAAACGAAGACGGCGATCAGCAACAGGCTGATCAAGGGCAACAATTTTTTATACATCTCTTTCCTCCTAGAATTTGTGATTGATCGAGCCCATTCATTCCCGGGCTCATTTCGAAAAAAAGAACATGCTCGATACATGCGATTACCTAAAAACGAACCCCTCCACCACCTCCTTTCTATGGGTATGCATTTTTCTCCATGAATTCTTCACCGCCTCAAGTTGAGCGAAAAATCACGAACCGATGATCCCGCCTGCAAACTTGAGAAGATATGCCTGAAGGTGATCCACAGGGACAGGCTTGTTAATGTTCTTAACACTTGCCTAAACATCCGCCAGGATTTCTAAAGAAAGAATAGTTCGGACCTATCCCCGCAGCGATGAATACCAACAGCCAATGCGTGTGAATTACGGTGGCGTACCCATAAAAGCTTGAGTCGATGCCTCGCGGGCTGGTATTTATAGAATTGACATCTGCTTGATCAAATGAATTCACGTGGAATGACCAAATTATAGCACGATTAATTCCGAAATAACCAGATATAATTCTACCTCGTGTACAAGGATACATGGCGTTTGATCCTCTCAGCCCCGGCTTCGGGCGCCTGGAACATGGCGTTGGATGAAGCCATCCTGGAATCGGTCGTCAATCACCAGGCGCCTCCAACTCTGCGCCTCTACGCCTGGGATCCACCCTGCCTCTCCCTCGGACAGGCTCAACCGATCAGCGACGTCGATCTTTCTGCCCTGGCGATCCGTAGTTGGGATCTCGTTCGCCGGCCGACAGGCGGGCGGGCAATCCTCCATACCGACGAGCTGACCTATTCGGTCGCCGCCCCTCAAAATGAGCCGCGCGTCTCCGGAACCATTCTGGAAAGCTATTGCCGGTTATCCAGCGCGCTGCTCCGCGCCCTTGAATTACTCCATCTGCAGGCCAAAGCCGACCATCAATATCCGCTGCCCGACGGCGCTCAACAGACCGGGGCGGTCTGCTTCGAGGTTCCATCCAACTATGAAATCACCGTCGACGGAAAGAAGCTGATCGGCAGCGCCCAGGCCCGCCGCCTGGGAGGGGTCTTGCAACACGGCTCTCTGCCCCTTTACGGCGACCTCACCCGCATCACCCAGGTGTTGACCTACCCGGACGAACCTGCCCGTGAAAAAGCCGCCCGACGGCTTCTCTCCCATGCCGCAACGGTCGAATCCCTCCTCGGTCACCCACTGAGCTGGGAGGAAGCAGCCTCGGCCTTTCGAACTGCCTTTGAAGGATCGCTTGACCTGGAATTAATCCCTGCAGAACCGCTCAAAACTGAGCTGATCCGGGCTGAGCAACTGACCGCCAGCAAATACGGCAGCCCGGAGTGGAATTTGCGGATGTGACCCACCGGGAACAAGGAAACCCTATTCCCGGGGTAAAATCCCTTAATAAGATTATAATCTTAGCAGCAGATAGACATTCCATGCAGGGAAAAACTTCCACGTGAATTTTTTCAGACTACATCCCGCAAGAACTCTGCAGGCTGCCTTCCTGGGTTTGATTCTATTCCTTGCGGGCTGTGCGGATGCCGCTCCAACCGAAACAATGACTGCGAGCCCTGAGGCCAGCCTGACCCCCACCCTGACGCCTACGCCGGTACCTTTTGGCCACCCGGATAGACCTCTTACGATTGGACTGGTTGGATATGAAAATCCAGCTGAGGCCGAAACAGCGATCAACCTGCTGCTCGATCACTTCAACGCCTCGACCGGCATCGCGATCGCGTTCCTGGTGCTTCCCGATCAACAGCAGCTGTATAAGGCTCTTGAAAAGGGCGAGATCCAGGCAGCCTGGCTGCAACCTCTGACCTACATCCGCGCGCACGACCAAGGCCTGGCCGATGTCGCTCTGTTGACCAATCATTTCGGTACCTATTTCTACGGCACCCAATTTCTGGCCAACGTCGAGAGCGGTTTTACCTCCTATTTCGATCCCGCCGCGAATCAGAATACCGCAGACCTTCAAACTGCCCTCTCGCAATTGGACGGGAAGCGTCCCTGCTGGGTTGAGCCCGGCTCGATCTCGGGTTATATTCTGCCCTTCGGACTGCTCGAGCAGGCAGGAATCTCCGTCCAGGCGGGAGTGACCGCCCAAACTTACCCGGCAGTGGTGCGCTCGCTCTACATCAAAGGGGTCTGTGATTTCGGAGCCACGTTCACCATCATTGGCGACCCGCGAACGTCCAGCGCCGTTTTGGACGACCTGCCAGACGCAGTCGACCGGGTGATCGCCATCTGGCAAACGGAGGCAGTCATCCCTAACCTGAACTTCTCATTCGCGCCGTCCGTTGATGAGCCGCTTCGCCGTCCGATTCTGACTGCCTTGCAGGATTACGTAAAAACAGAAGACGGAAAACGCGTTCTCACCCAAACCCTTGAAGGCTATGAAGTTCAGGATCTTAAAGTTGTCGACGATTCCATTTACGATCCGATCCGCGCCGCTGTCCAATACAGTTCCACCGACCTTTCGAAATGGGTTGGGCGGTAATCCCATCCCCTTCCCGCTCGCCTGACGCCCCTTTCTGGCACAGACCTTGTAATGATACTCTAGAATCAAGGGAGCTGCGCCGGATAGTAAAATCGTTTTATGTTTCTACGCCTGCTCAAGAAAATGTTCCTGTATCTTTTCGTTTTGATCATTGCTGCGGTATTCATCTTCGGCCTTCCGATGTTGATTGCCGAAATTTACGCGTTGACCAAAACCCATTCGCTGGAAAAGGCTCCCTCTGCTCCTGCCGCGATTGTTTTTGGAGCCGGGCTGATGCGTGACGGATCTCCCACCCCCATTCTGCGCGACCGGGTTGCCACTGCAGCTGATCTGTATTTTGCCGGCAAGGTGAAGAAACTATTGATGAGCGGCGATAACCGCTTCATCGACTATAACGAACCAGGAGCGATGAAAGAATTCGCCCTCGAACTCGGTGTTCCAGAAGAGGACATTATCCTCGACTACGCCGGGCGCCGCACGTACGACACCTGCTACCGGGCCAGGCATATCTTCGGTCTGGAGCAAGCCCTCATCATCACCCAGCGCTATCACCTGCCGCGGGCGCTGATGACCTGCAACGGGCTTGGCCTGAAAGCGGAAGGAGTGCAGGCCGACCGGAGAAGTTACAACCCACGCTCGATGCGCTTCTGGCGGATGCGCGAAATCCCGGCATCCCTGGTAGCCTTCGTTGAAGTGTTCGTTACTCGCCCTCTTCCCGTCCTCGGCGACCCTGAGCCGATCTTTGCCGACCAGACCAGCAACCACATCGAATGAATCGAGAGGGATCTATGGATCGCGACGCAGCCATGGCCATTGTTCGAAAATACGTGAAAGGGGAGAATCTGATCAACCATATGCTTGCGGTTGAAGCAGCGATGCGCTACTACGCCGAAAAATATCGCGAGGATGTCGAACTTTGGGGCATCACCGGCCTGCTCCACGACTTTGATTGGGAGATTCACCCAAGCCTGGAAGAGCATCCGGCAGCGGGCGCGTCCATCCTGCGCGCTAACGGTGTTCCGGAAGAGATTGTCCTGGCTATTCTCAGCCACGGCACAGCCGGAAGCGTCCCGCGTGACACGCTGTTGCGCAAGGCTCTTGTCGCCTGCGATGAAATCACCGGGTTGATCACCGCCGTGGCACTGGTAAGGCCTTCCCGCTCGTTGTATGACCTGACCTCAGCATCGGTGAAAAAGAAATGGAAGGACCGCGCCTTTGCAGCCGGCGCCAATCGCGAAGAGATCAGCCAGGCTGCAGCGGATTTTGGCGTCGAGTTATGGGAACATGTAGATAATGTCATCCTTGCCATGCGAAGGATCGCTCCCCAGTTAGGGCTCGCCGGCAATCTGTCGTCGCCAGCCTGAGCGGTGAGCCGCCCCCAAGGAGTCTGAATGTCGCTCGAAGGTACAGGGTTTTTCATCTGGAAGGTCATAAACTGTGAAGGCGGGAATCCGGCCGCAATTGCCGCCGCCGCCAAGAACGCGGGATTCAGCCACATCCTGCTCAAGATCGCCGACGGCACGTATGCCTATAACCTCGATAGAGATACCAAAGCCGACCTGCTCCCGCCGGTGATCCAGGCTTTGCGTTCAAACGACATTCAGGTCTGGGGCTGGCATTACGTTTACGGCAACAATCCGGTTGGCGAGGCGAATATCGCCATCCAGCGCCTGCAACAGCTCGACCTGGAAGGTTACGTGATTGACGCCGAGATCGAGTACAAGCAGCCCGGAAAAGCTGCCGCTGCGCAGCGCTTTATGGAGAGGCTGCGCGCCAGCCTGCCGGCCATGCCAATGGCGCTCAGCTCTTTCCGTTTTCCCTCCTTCCACCGACAGCTCCCCTGGAAAGTTTTCCTGGAAAAGGTCGATTACAACATGCCCCAGGTATACTGGGAGCAAAATCACAACGCTGAAGCCAACCTTCGCCGCTGCGTGCGGGAATTCCAGGCAATGCAGCCCTTCCGTCCCATCTTCCCGACCGGACCAGCCTATAAAACTGGCGGCTGGCGTCCGACCCAGGCAGACATCACCGAATTCCTGAACACCGCCAGAGATCTTCAATTAAAAGGGGCGAATTTCTTCTCCTGGGATGAATGCAAGCGCGACGTGCCCGAGTTATGGGGAACGATTTCCGCGTTCAAATGGGCGCCTCCCCAACCGGTCAGCGACATCACCGACCAGCTTTTGGCGGCGCTCAACAGCCACGACCTAGATAAGGTTGTTTCACTCTACCTGCCGGATGCGGTCCACATCACCTTTGCCCGCGCTGTTCAGGGTAGCCAGGCGATCCGCGCCTGGTATAACACTCTCTTCAATCAGATCCTGCCCTCGGCGAGTTTTAAGATCACCGGCGTGACCGGCGAGGGCAATTCAAGGCATATTCACTGGACGGCAACCTTACCGAGCGGCGCAGTCGCCAACGGCAGCGACTCGATCGGCCTGCTCGACGGAAAAATCGCTTACCATTATTCGAATTTTTCGAGCAGCGCCTGATCGCCAGGATTATTTCGTTGACCTCGTTTTCACCCCGGCGCCTTTAGCGCCAGGTTTGCTCGTTTTCGATGCCGCCGATCCGCGAGTGCTCGTGTCTTGACTATCAGCAGGCTTTTTCGCAGCGGGCTTCTTCGCAGCCGCCTTCGGAGCAGCCTTCGCCCGAGATTTGGTCGGCGCTTTTGGCAGCTCAGATTGACCTGCCTTCGCAGCTGGTTTTATAGTGGCGCGAGTGCCAACCTTCTTTTGCGCAGCCGTTTTGGTTTCTGCCGACGCTGTTTTCGATCTGGTTCGATTTGCAGGCGTCTTTGACGCTTCGGGAGTGATTGCGGCGGTTCTTGTCCGTCCCTTCCCAGATGAGGCAGGAGATGCCCCTGTTTCATTTTTTTTCGCCCGCGGCGGCGCCTTTTCAGTTTTTGCAGTCTGACCGGTTGGGCCAGCCGACCTGTTTGTCGCGGTTCTTCGTGAACTTGTTTTTCCCGCTTTTACACCAGGAACAGCCCCGGCGGAGTCTTTTGACATCCTCGAACGAGGAGCGGGGGTTCCCCCGTCATCAAAAAGGCCTGGCAAGGGCAGTGGAATTTCTTCCACGACCTCTGCTTCCTCCGGGCGAGTGCTGCGTTTGCCGCGCGCTGGCGCGCCTCTCTTTTCGGTATCCTCACCTGCCAGGTCCAGCGGCGTGATGCCGGTCACTCGATCGCCCTGCCGCACGGACAGCACTTCTTTTGCGGCAGACTGGCGTTTTCCAGCCGGAATCACGTCTACGCGAAGGTTTTTCGAGACCGACTGAGCCAGGTGGAGAAACCCTGCCTGGGCGGGTTTGCCATATAGAAAACCTGACACACCGCCGAGTTTTTCCGACCTGCAGGCGATGACCCCCTGCCCGTACCGGCCCTGACGCGGAATGTCGCTGCTGGGAATTCGCCAGCCCCTGCCGTTGGCGCAAACCAGCAGCAGGTGCGCCGCCGGTTGGTAAACCGCCGCCCCGATCAGTTCATCATCGCCAAGCAGCTTGATCCCGTTCACACCGGCAGCAATCAATCCCATCGGGCGGACGTCATCTTCCGGGAAACGGATGAGCATCCCGTTGCGGGTCGCCAGGATGAAATCGGCCTTGCCGTCGCTCTCGAAGACCCAGCCAAGCGCATCGCCCGGGTTGACTTTGGCCAGGGTGAAAAGCTGGGTCGAAGGCCCAGGCAGTTCGGATATGTTCGATTTCTTGATCAGGCCTTTGCGTGAAACTGTAACAATAAAATGTTCCTCTTCACCATTCTGTTTTGCCGGCAAGGCAAAGATTTGTGCCACAATCTGGTTCTCCTCGAACGGCGAAACCTTGTGCAGCTTCACCCCGTCCGCGAAATTCTCCACCTCGGGCAGGGAAGGCACAGCGATCGCCGCGCAGCGCCCGTCGGTCGCCGCCAGGTAGAGGGTGTGGTGGGTAGTCGTGCGGATAATCCAGCGCGGAGCGAGCTTGCCGCTTTGCCGGGCAAGCTTTTCGTCCGTAATCCGCCCGATAACGCCTTCCTCGCTTACGCCTACCCAGACGGTTTGCACAGGCACGACATCGCTGGTGGTCAGCAGCTCGAGCTTCTCAGCGCCCTCGCGGAGGGAGACGATCTGCGTTCGGCGCTTATCTCCAAATTTCGCCTTGATCTGCAGTAACTCTTCCAGGACCGCCAGGCGCAGTTTCTTCGCCGAGCGCAGCAGGGATTCTAGTTCCTCGATCAAGGCTTTGGTTTCTCTGTACTCCAGCTCGATCTTCTTGCGTTCCAGAGCTGCCAGACGGCGGAGCTGCATCTCTAAAATCGCGTTTGCCTGAATCTCAGATAGTTTGAAGCGCTTCATTAACTTTGTTCTGGCATCGTCAACATCCTGTGCGCTGCGGATGATTTTAATGACCTCATCCAGATTCTGCAGCGCCAGGCGCAAGCCCTCGAGAATATGCGCCCGCTGGCGGGCTTTTTCCAGGTCGTATTCGCTGCGCCGCTTGACAACGTTGATGCGGTGTTCCAGATAGACCCGCAGCGCCTGTTTGAGCGAAAGCAGGCGCGGCTCGCCATCCACCAGCGCCAGCAGCGAAATGCGGAACGTGGTTTGCAGCGGGGTGCGCTTGTACAGCTCGCGCAGGACATTTTCGACCCCGGCGACCTTCGATAATTCAATCACGATGCGCATCCCGCGCCGGTCGGATTCATCCCGCAAGTCGCTGATGCCTTCCAGTACGCCCTCGCGGGCCAGTTCGGCGATTCGCTCGATCAACGAGGCTTTGTTGATCTGGTAAGGAAGCTCGCTGATGATGATCCGGCTCTTCCCGCGGCCCATCTCTTCCAAATGTACCCGTCCGCGCAGGGTGACCTTGCCCCGTCCAGTCGCGTAGGCGCTGAGCAGATCCTCGCCCCGATTTTCTTGAAGGATAATCCCGCCGGTGGGGAAATCCGGCCCCTTGACGAACTTCATCAGGTCGGAAACGCTGACATCCTCGAGTTTTTCCCATTGAGCCAGCATGTAGCCCAGCGCTCCGATGACCTCATCCAGATTATGCGGTGGGATCGAAGTCGCCATGCCCACGGCAATTCCGCTCGTCCCGTTGACCAACAGATTGGGGATCGCTGCGGGAAGCACCTCGGGTTCGTTGAGGGTGTCGTCGAAATTGCGAGTGAAATTGACGGTATTCCGGTCGAGCTGAGTGAGCAGCTCAAGGGCTGCCGGCGCCAGGCGCGCCTCGGTGTAGCGCATGGCTGCCGGTGGATCGCCGTCAACCGAGCCGAAATTTCCCTGGCCGTCGATCAGCGGGTAGCGCATGGTGAAATCCTGGGCCATGCGCGCCATCGCCTCGTATACCGCCTGGTCACCGTGCGGGTGGTATTTGCCCAGCACCTCGCCGACAATTCTGGCTGACTTTTTATAGCCAGAATCCGCCCGCAGACCCATATCGTACATCCCGAACAGGATTCTACGTTGAACCGGTTTCAACCCATCGCGCGCATCCGGCAAAGCGCGGGCAACGATCACGCTCATCGCATAATCCAGATAGGATTGCTGCATCTCTTGATCGATGTCGACTCGTTTCACCAGGCCTATTTCCATGAGGTTCTCCTCAGAATCACCCGAATAATGTCAATATAGAATATTTGATCTTGATTAGTTTATCACGAATTCTTCGGCTAACATCGTTAAATAAAGAACCCGAGGAAGCAGTCTCCCTCGGGTTTTGTCCTTATTTGATTAACGTTTATCCTGCGCTGGTGATATTGACGACCGAAACGCGGCTGGTTTCGTTGACCGCATCGGCGTCATCATTGATGAAACGGCCGTACTGGAAACCCGTTCCGGCGGGGATCAACTTGCCGATGATCACGTTTTCTTTCAGGCCGTAGAGCGGGTCGCCGCTGCCGGCGATGGCCGCCCCCGCCAGCACCTTGATCGTGTGCTGGAATGAGGATGCCGAAAGCCATGAATCGGTGCTCAGCGAGGCTTTGGTCACGCCGAGCAGGATTTCCACATAGCGGGCGGGCTGTTTACTCTGCGAGGTCAACTGCTCGTTACGCCGGCGGATTTCCAGGCGGTCGACCAGGTCCATGGGCAGATAACTCGAATCGCCCGGGCGGATCACCTGGACGCGCCCAAGCATTTTGCGGATGATCACCTCGAAGTGCTTGTCGTTGATGTTCTGCCCCTGCGCCCGGTACACCTTCTGAATTTCGGAAAGCAGATACATCTGGCAGGCTTCGCGACCCTTGATGCGCAGAATGGTGTGCGGGTTGAGCGAGCCTTCGGTTAACGCCTGACCTGCCTCGACCTTCTCGCCGTCTTTGATCAGGATGCGAGAAGTGCTCGGGATTTCATATTCCTCGCTCTCCCGCTGCTCGTACGAGACGATCACTTTGCGGCTTTCGATGCGAACCCGGCCGGTATGCTGGGCAGCGATCGAAGCCTCGCCCATAGTCGCAATCGGATCGCCAAGCGATACGGCCCCTTCGTCGGCAACAGCGATATCCCAGCCTTCGGGAATCTCATATTCATCACTGACCATGGTGCTGCTCTCGACCCGCACCATGCGCTGCTCGGTGTAACGGTCGGATTCGATGATCCGGGCGACACCCGAGATGCGGGTGATGACCGCCTCGCCCTTGGGAGTGCGCCGCGCTTCAAACAATTCTTCCACGCGCGGCAGACCGGTGGTGATGTCGCCGCCGGCGGCGACGCCGCCCGTATGGAAGGTGCGCAGGGTCAATTGGGTGCCCGGTTCGCCGATCGACTGGGCCGCCACGGTGCCAACTGCCGCGCCCAGCTCGACCATCTTTCCGCGCCCAAGGTCCATGCCGTAGCAGTGCGCGCAGACGCCGTGCATCAACTCGCAGGTGAGGGGTGAGCGGACTTTGACCGCATCGATCTTTGCGTTGAGCAGGATGCGGATCTTCTTGTGATCGAGCATCTCATCGCGCTCGGCCAGAACCTCTCCGGTGGCCGGATCGACAACCCGCTGGGCCAGCAGGCGGCCGTACAGGCGGGTGTCCATTGACTGCCCGGCGACGTCGTCTGTTTTACGGATCCAAATCCCATCCAGCGTGCCGCAGTCGACCTCATTGACGATCATGTCCTGAGCCACGTCAACCAGGCGGCGGGTCAGGTAACCGGCATCGGCTGTGCGCAGCGCGGTATCAGCAAGCCCTTTGCGCGCGCCGTGAGTGGAGATGAAGTACTCCAATGCGGTCAGGCCTTCGCGGAAGTTTGACTGAATCGGCAGACGGATGATGCGCCCGGCCGGGTCTGCCATCAGACCGCGCATACCGGCCATCTGTGAAATCGGGCCGAAGCCGCCTTTTGTCGCGCCCGAGTTGGCCATCGTGGCCAGATTGCCGTTCGGGTCCATGTTCTTGCGCACGGCGTCGGCGACTTCCTTGGTCGTTCGCTGCCAGATTTCGATTTCCCTGTCATTGCGCTCTTGCTCGGTTAACAGGCCGCGGCGGTAAGCGCGCTGGACGTTCTCGACATCCCGCTGAGCCTGTTGGAGAATATCGTTTTTCTCCTCCGGCATGGAAATATCTGCCACAGCGATAGTAGATCCGGAGATCATGGCATACTCAAAGCCAATATCTTTGATCTTGTCGGCGACTTCGGTTGTTTCTTTCTCGCCGCACAGCTCATAGACCTCGCCAATCAGATCCTTGACACCGCCTTTATCCAGCGTTTCATTAACGAATTGGATTTTGTCAGGCAGGATTCGGTTGAACAGCGCGCGGCCGACTGTGGTGTCAATCACCCGCCATTCCGGGGCAGGCAGCCGGTTGCCCTGATCGTCGTAATAAGTTTCGACCCGCAGCTTGATCTCGGTGTGAATTTTGACCTGTTCAAGATGATAGGCAAGTTCGACTTCGTCCAGGCTGGCAAAATAGCGGATCTCGTTGGCCGGGGTCTTGTTTTCCTTCATTGTCAGGTAATAGACGCCCAGGACCATATCCTTGGATGGGCTGATGATCGGCTCGCCATCGGCTGGTTTCAACAGATTGCGGGAGGAAAGCATCAGGTTCCGCGCTTCCCAGACTGCCTTGTCGGAAAGCGGCACGTGAACAGCCATCTGGTCGCCGTCGAAGTCGGCATTAAAGGCGGTGGTCACCAGGGGATGGAGGTGAATTGCGCTGCCCTCGATCAGGACTGGCTCGAAGGCCTGGATGCCCAGGCGGTGAAGCGTCGGCGCGCGGTTGAGCAGCACCGGGCGGTCTCTGATGACTTCCTCGAGCACTTCCCAGACTTCGGGTCGGTTGCGCTCGATGAACCGCCGGGCGCCTTTGACGTTAGCGGCGTAGTTATGGGCCACCAGGCGGGCAATCACGAATGGACGGAACAGTTCCAGCGCCATGGTCTTTGGCAGACCACACTGGTTGAGCTTCAGAGTCGGCCCGACCACGATCACCGAGCGCCCGGAGTAATCGACGCGCTTGCCGAGCAGGTTGCGGCGGAAGCGGCCCTTCTTGCCCTTGAGCATGTCGCTCAAAGACTTCAGCTCGCGGCGGCCGCGGCGCGAGAGCGCCTTGCCGCGCTGTGAATTGTCGATCAGCGAGTCGACCGCTTCCTGAAGCATGCGTTTCTCATTGCGGACGATCACGTCGGGAGCGCCGAGTTCGAGCAGCCGCTTGAGACGATTGTTGCGGTTGATGACCCTGCGGTAGAGATCGTTCAGGTCGGAGGTTGCAAACCGCCCGCCGTCGAGCTGAACCATCGGCCGTAATTCAGGCGGGATGACCGGCAAAACGGTCAGGATCATCCACTCCGGCTTGTTACCGGAGCGGCGGAACGCCTCAACCACCTTTAATCGGGTGGTCGCTTTCTTGCGCTTCTGCTTGCTCTTGGAGGTGCGCACCTCGTGCCAGAGATCCTCGGAAAGCTTGTCCAGATCCAGGCGGCGGAGAACGTCGTAGAAGGCTTCCGCGCCCATATCTGCCCGGAACACCTGCCCCCAGCGCGATTTCAATTCACGGTAACGGCTTTCGCTTATGAAGGTGAACGGGCGAAGCTCCTGGAGTTCATCACGCAGCCGGGAGTTGGCATTCTGCGAAATCGCAGACTGGTCTTCGAGCTGGCTGCGCAGCGCCTCCATCTCCACTTCGGCCTGCGCGCGGATTTCATCCGATTGCATTTTGATCTGCTCAAGATCGCGCTGGAACTGGTCCTTAAATTCGTTTTCCAGCTCTTCCAGCCTCTCTTTGACCACCTTCTGGACCTTGGCAACCTGCGCCGTTGAAATGGATTCACCGGCGGCGACGATCTCCACATTCGCCGAGGAAAAGACGATCGCCTTCTTCGCAACGGTGCCGACTTTCTCTTGAAGCTGTCGTTCGAGGGATTGCCCTTCCTGGATGACCGGCTCGAGTTTCTGAGCAATCAGCTCATCGCGGCGCGATTCCATATCCTGGCGGTGCTGGGTCAGCTCGCTGATTTTTTTATCGCGGGCTTGCTTGACCTCGAGGATGCGCGCATTGATCACAGCCGCCTGCTCACGCTCTGAGACGTTGATCTCATCCTCCAGGCGCTTGAGAGCTTTCTGGCGCGCGTCTTCGTCAACGTAGGTGACGATGTATTGCGCGAAGTACAGCACCCGATCGAGGTTGCGGC
>CAZMCF010000021.1:0-50459 GCA_964564935.1 uncultured Anaerolinea sp.
CATCGGTTTCCTCCGTTTACTGGAAGAATACTTTCTTGGGCTGCCATTCGTTGGTCGTCGGATCGAACTCCATCAATGCCACCAGCTCGCCCTGCTGGCTGATTCCGCGGGCCATCTTGCCAATGCCGGCTTCGGCGGGAATGCGGTGTCCATGGCGGATGGCTTCGATTTGTTCCTGGCTCAATTCGATCGCCGGCCAGTCAGAGAGGGCTTCAGCGGCTGGGATCAGGTACTGATACCAGGTGCCATTATCGAAGGCTTCGCGCAATTTGCGCAGCGGTACCGCATCCCGCAGGGTAAAACGGCCGCTTTTAGTGCGGCGCAGTCCGACCAGATGCGCGCCGCAGCCGAGCATTTTCCCCAAATCGTTTGCCAGCGAGCGGATATACGTGCCCGATGAGCAGTAGACGTCAATCACCACCTCGGGCGGCGCCCATTCGAGCAGTTCGAGGCTGTAAACCGTGATCTTGCGCGGAGCGAGGTCGACGTCCTCGCCTTTACGGGCCATGTCGTATGCCTTGCGCCCTTTGACTTTCACCGCTGAATAAGGCGGCGGGACCTGCTCGATTTCCCCGACAAAGGATTGCAGCGCTTCCTCGAATTCGTCTTCGGAGATGTTCACCAGGTTGGTGGATAGGATTTGGCCGTCGGCGTCGTACGTATCGGTTGCGGTGCCTAATTGGATCACGGCCTGATACCGCTTATCGGATGCCGAGACATACTCGCTCAGCCGCACCGCAGGCCCGATCAATACAACCAGCACGCCCGACGCGCGCGGGTCCAGCGTGCCAGTATGACCGGCGCGGCGGATATTTGTGCCGCGGCGAATGATCTGGACTACTTCGTGCGAGGTCAGCCCAACCGGTTTGTCAACCACCAGGACGCCCGAAATTGTGCTGGAAAGTTCTTCTTGATTGTCCATTTTTCACTCCAATCCCCATTAATTACAGTCACCCTAGTTCATGGATTCCCTGTTTTGGTTTCTAATAGCACTTTTTTAGTTTCTTCGAGCACCTGTTGTTGCACATCCTCCAAGCTACCTTCGATGTCTGCGCCGGCTGCTGCAGGGTGACCACCTCCGCCAAATCGTACTGCAATTTTTGAGACATCCCATCCCGGACGGGCGCGCCAGCTGACTTTAACCTGGTGATCATTCTGCTCGATGAATAATACCGATATATCCCCTTCGATGACTGATGATAGGATGTGGGTTAGATCCGCATCGTCATTTCCATTATACCCGACTGCGCGCCTGTCGTCGCGAGATAATGTGGCCCAAATTAATCGGCCGTCGCGCTGGAGGCTGCTCAATCCCTTGCCCCAATAGCGAGCGGCTTCGAAAGATCGCTGGGCAAGCGAGCGGTCGTATAAATCCGGCAGGTTGGCGCCGGCTTCCATCAGGCTGGCAGCGATGCGTAACGCCTGCGGTGTCATGTTGGAAGTGCGAAAGCCGATCGTGTCCGTGACGATGCCGGTAAGCAGCGCCTCTGCTACCGGAAGGCTGATTGCCAGACCCCACTTCGGCATAGATTCCGCCAAAATTGCCGCGGTGGCGACCGCTTCGGGATCGACAAGGTTGATCTTGGCGAAATTCAGGTTCGTGATATGGTGGTCAACCTGAATATCGGGCTGGCCGAGGTCAAACCCTTCGCCAATGCGGCTGAGATCGGATACATCGACCACGATGAACAGATCCGCGGGCGCGGTCGGGGCGCGTAAGATTTGATCACTTCCCTTCAAAAAGTGAAATCCCGGCGGAACTCCATCTTTTAATATCATTTGAACTTGCTTACCGGCTTGGTGCAGACCCAGGCCGAGAGCCAGAAGCGAGCCGATCGCATCTCCATCCGGTCGGATGTGGGAAAAAATTACGATCCGTTCAGCGCTTTGCAGTTGTTCACGGATTGCAGCGTGGATGGAGCTATTCTTCATTATTTTCCTCATTCGACTGAGCGGCATTCCCTTCATCCCTTAATTTTGCCAGAATGCGCTCGATGCGGTCCGCGCGCTCCGGCGTGGGATCCCAGTGAAAGCGCAGGCGCGGAAATGTGCGCAGCTCGATCCGCTCAGCCAGCACACGGCGGATGAATCCGCTGGCGCTTTCCAGTCCCTGAAGGATTTCGGTTGCCCGCTGGCTGCCTTCCACAGCCGAGACGTAGATATCGGCATAGGTGAGTTCACGGTCGACCTTAACGTCGGTGATGGATGCGCCGGTAACGCGCGGATCGTGGATTTCGCCCATGACAATCATCTCAGCCAGATCCTGACGCAGCCGGTCGTTGATCCGTTGTAAACGCAATTTAGACGGCATGCTGACTACCCTGCCTTTCTCTCCCGCTGGTAAAAGGTTTAGCCCTTTTCCAGGATGTAACATTCAATCCGGTCGCCTACTTCGATATCGTTGAAGTTCTTGAACGCGGCTCCGCACTCGAAGCCGGTGCGCACTTCGCGGACATCCTCTTTTTCATGTTTCAGCGAGGCGAACTCGCCGTCAAAGAGCATGGCGTCGTTCCGATAGACGCGCACCCTGGCGTTGCGGCGGAATTCGCCCGATGTTACTTTACACCCGGCAATCGTACCGACTTTGGTGATGCGGAAGGTTTGCAGAACGATGCCCTGACCAATGACCGTTTCTCTGATCTCCGGTTGGAGCATGCCCTTCATTGCCTTTTCGATGTCCTCGGTCAGCCGGTAGATGATATTGTACAAGCGGATGGACACGCCCTCGGCTTCCGCCAGGTGGCGGGCTGCCGAGTCGGCCTGGACATTAAAGCCGACCACAATTGCCTTGGAGGCGGTGGCGAGCATGACGTCGCTTTCGCTGATGTCGCCGGTTTCGGCGTGAAGGATGTTGATCTTGATCTCGCCCTTGCCAAGCTCTTCCAGGGAAGAGACGATCGGTTCGAGGGAACCCTGAACGTCGGCTTTGACAATCAGGCGCAGCTCCTGATCCTCGCCAGCTTGAACCTTCTTGAACAATTCTTCCAGGCTGACCTTAGGCGCGGCTGCCTGACGCTGTTGAAGCGCAGCAGCCCGTTGTTCGGCGATCAAACGCGCTTCCCGCTCGTTGGCGTACACGCGGAACAAATCCCCGGCTGCGGGAACTTCGTTCAGACCCATGATCTGCACCGGCATCGATGGGCCGGCTTTCTGAACCCTCTTGCCGCGGAAATCGAACATCGCGCGGATGCGTCCTGAAGCCTTACCGGCCACGACCACATCGCCCAGCTCAAGGGTGCCGTTGTAAACCAGCAGAGTGGCAAGCACGCCTTTTGACCGGTCAATTTCGGCCTCGATTACCGTGCCGAAGACCTCGCCGCGCGGATTCGCTTTGATATCCAGGTTGTCGGCCACCAGTAGAATCGCTTCGAGGAGATCATCGATGCCTTTCTTCAATTTTGCGGATACGGGAACAACCATAGTGTCTCCATCCCAGTCATCGGGCACAAGGCCTACTTCCGCCAGTTGATTTTTGGTGAACTCCGGGTTGGCGTCTGGCCTGTCCATCTTGTTCATGGCAACGATGATCGGCACGCGTGCAGCGCGGGCATGAGCGATGGCTTCCTTGGTCTGCGGCATGACGCCGTCGGCGGCGGAGACAACCAGGATGACAATATCCGCCCCTTGCGCGCCGCGCGAGCGCATGGCGGTAAAGGCGGCATGACCTGGCGTATCCAGGAAGGTGATCAGTTTGTTCTTGTGTTCGACCTGGTATGCGCCGATGTGCTGCGTGATCCCGCCCGCCTCGCCTGAGGCGACATTGCTGTGGCGGATGGCGTCCAGCAGGGTGGTTTTGCCGTGATCAACGTGTCCCAGGATGGTGACTACAGGGGGACGGTCGAGCAGATCCTTGGGATCTTCCCTGGCGATCAATTGGCGCCATAGGGGGATTTCGCCAGTCTCTTTTTCTTCTTCGAGATCGTAGACTTCAGCCTTCGCCTCGAAACCGAGCTCCGAAGCTACGATCGCCGCGGTATCGAAATCAACCAGCTGGTTGATATTTGCCATCACCCCGTTGGACATCAAGATTTTGATGACCTGAATGGGGCTGGCGTTCATGCGCTGCGCCAGATCGCGGACAGACAAACTGGTGGGCAGTTCGATTGTTTTTGATCCATTATCACTCATATCTCACCTCTTTTTCTTCCCTGCTTCCCGGGAGAATTCTCGCAGCCACCTTGATTTCAGTCGACCGGGAATACGCTTCGTAGATGAGATCATCCGAGGAGGACAATGGATCGGGTTTGCCCTCCACGCGTATTATTCAATTCCGCGAAGGGGTTATTCGGCAGCGTTCATGTCTTCTTCGGGAAGAGTTTGCATGAATTCGAGCAGAATAGCCCGGTCTTGGTCGGTCAACTCAATTTTTAAGGCGCTGGCGAGAGCGCTTTTCAGGGCGCGCTCCCAGCAGGAGCGTTTTTGATGCACATAGGCGCCTCTTCCGGCAGCTTTTCCGCCGGGATCGATGATGATCCCGTTGGCGGTTCTAACGACCCGGATCAGCGCGCGCTTCGGCAGCACTTCTCGGCAGCCGATGCAGGTGCGCTGCGGAACATGTTTGACGCGTTTGATGCTTTTCTTGGCCACCTCACCAATCCATAAACTACGAAAACCTATTCCCAATCCCAGCCCTCGCCGTCGCGGCGGTGCTTGCGGCGGACGATGACGGTGTCGCGATCGGGATCGTATTCAACCTGGACATGTTTCTTCTTCTTTTTCTTGCCCTTCTTCTTATCTTTGCCAGCTCCGGCGATCTCTTCTTCCTCTTCGTCCTCAACGAAGACAATCGGCTCGAGCGCTTCTGGCTTCAGCTCGAAGAGCTTATCTAAGGAAGGCTCTTCCTCTTCAACGGCTTCCTCGACTGCTTCCGCAACGGGTTCAGCAACTTCGGCTTGGACCATTTCGGGCTGCAGTTCCGCACCTGGTTGCGGCAGCCCTTCGATCGGCTCGGGGGCGGGCTGTTCTGCCTCAACCGCAACGGACTCAGCGGCAGCCGGCTCAACCTGGGCTTCCGCTTCTGCCTCCGGGACGGCTTCAGCGGTGGCCGCCTGCTGAGCAAGCAGGGCTTCGCGCTCTGCCGCGACGCGCTCATCGAGCGCAGCCATCAGATTGTTGATCTCCTGCATCGCGCGCGGACCAATGCCATTGAGGCGTAAAATTTCATCCGGCTTGAGCTTCATTTGGATTGCCAGCTCGCCGGTCGTGCTGTACCCGGCTTCCTGCAAAATGTAAGCGATGTGCTCGGGTAAGCCGCTGTCGAGGATGTTGGTCTCGAACGCGTCGGCTGGGATCTGAGCGCGAACCGCGTCTAACTGGCTGGCGTCGACCTTTTCAGGTTCAGGCCTGAGGGCGGTGCGCTTCTCGATCCGGTCCACAAAGCGGGCCATCTGGTCGTATTCTTCTGGCGCCAGCGGGCGGCCTTCAGCTTTGCGGGCCAACATCGCTTCGATCTTGGCAATGTTCTCGCTTTCCAGCTCGGCCAGTTCCCGGAGCGATTCGTCGTTCTGCAGGCGGTAGAGGACATCTGAGGCGGCTTCTGGCAGGCTCTTGATGTCGATCCGCCAGCCGGTCAGTTTGGCTGCCAGGCGGGCGTTCTGCCCATCGCGGCCGATCGCCAGGCTGAGCTGGTCTTCGGGTACCACAACGGTCGCGGTTTTTCCGCCCGAGTTACGATCGTTCAAGTAGACGCCGTTCACCCGCGCCGGGCTGATTGCCTTGGCGATGAATACGGCTGGGTCCTGGTTCCACTCGATCACGTCGATTTTCTCGTCGTGCAGCTCGCGGACAATGGCCTGGATGCGGACGCCGCGGATGCCGACACAGGCGCCGACCGGGTCGATGCCAGACTGGGTTGCCGAGACGGCTACTTTGGCGCGCTCGCCCGGTTCTCGGGCGATCGAACGGATTTCGACCACGCCGTGGTAGATTTCCGGCACTTCATTTTCGAGCAGGCGGCGGAGAAAATTGCGGTGCGTCCTTGAAAGGATGATCTGCGGACCGCGGGGATTATCCTTGACTTCGGCCACCAATGCGCGGACGCGGTCATGGATGCGGAAGCGCTCGCCCGGAATCATTTCCTTTCGCGGCATAGATCCTTCAGCCTTCATTTCGAGGCCGATGGTCAATCCCTGCGAGTTAACTGCCTGGACGACGCCGCTAACAATCTCTCCGAGTTGCTTCTGGTAGAAATTATACTGGGCGCTGCGCTCGGCATCACGGATGCGCTGTTGAATGACCTGCCGGGCAGTTTGAGCGGCGACTCGGCCAAAATCCTTCGGCGTGCTTTCCACGACGACCATGCTGCCAAGCTCGGCGTTCGGATCGACCTTGCGGGCTTCTTCGAGCGAGACTTCGGTTCGGTCGTCCTGAACCTCTTCGACGACTTCTTTCTCCGCCAGGATGGTCACCTTGCCGGTTTCGATATCGACATTCGCTTCGACGAGCTGGGCATTCGAGGCATTGACCGCCCGCCGGTAAGCGGAGACCATTGCAGATTCGAGCGCCTTGAGGATAATTTCTTTCGGCAGTTGCTTTTCTTCGAGAACTTCGTTGAACGCCAGGGTAAATTCGTTCTTCATGCTTCCTTACTCCACTATTCGCAATCAGCTACATAAGCAGAAAAGTGGGGGGCGCCCACTTTTCGATGCGGTCCATTCGATTAGCAAATGAATTCTATCATACCTTTCGGCATGATGCAAGGGTACCTTTCTCATATAATACTACTAATCCATATAAACCACGCGAAAAAGGGGCACAAACATGGAAGCAAATTCAGTCTGGTGGCGCGACGGGGTCATTTACCAGATCTATCCGCGCTCCTTTGCAGACAGCAATGCCGATGGGATCGGCGATTTGAACGGGATCACGTCCCGCCTGGATTACTTGAGCCAGCTCGGCGTGGATGCGGTCTGGCTCTCACCGATTTACCCCTCGCCGGATGTTGATTTTGGCTACGATGTCAGCGAATACTGCGACATTGATCCAAAGCACGGCACGCTGGCCGATTTCGACCGGTTGGTGCAAGAAGCCCATAATCGGGGAATCCGGATCATCCTCGACCTGGTACTCAACCACACATCCGACCAGCACCCCTGGTTCCAGCAGTCGCGCAGCAGCAAGGATAACCCTTACCGCGACTGGTACCTGTGGCGGGAAGGGCAGGGAACGACCAGGCCGCCGAATAACTGGCAGTCGGTTTTTGGCGGAAGCGCCTGGCAGCCTGACGCCGCGACCGGCGAATATTACTATCATATGTTCTATCGCGAACAACCCGATTTGAACTGGCGCAATCCGGCAGTGCGAAGAGCTTTGTTGGATGTCTTCAAATTCTGGCTGGACCGCGGCGTGGACGGTTTCCGGCTGGATGTGTTCAACCTGTATTTCAAGGATGACCGGTTCCGCGATAACCCGCCAAGGCTCGGGCTGCGCGGATTTGACAGCCAGCAGCACCTCTACGATTGCGACCGGCCTGAGATGCTCCCGCTGCTGCGTGAAATACGGGCTCTGCTCGATTCCTATCCAGAGCGATACGCCGTTGGCGAAACCTTCCTGTCCTCACCGTGGAAAGCAGCCAGTTACTGCGCGCCGGGGCTGCTGCATGCGGCCTTCGATTTCAGCTTTCTGGAGTGTCCCTGGCGACCGGCCCGTTTCCTTGCTGCGATCCAGCGCTGGGAGGAGGCGCTGCACGAAGAATCCTGGCCGAATTATGTGCTGGGCAACCACGACGTCCGCCGGATCGCCAGCCGTTACGCCCGGGGAGAGGATGACGAGCGTCTGAAAGTCGCCGCAGCCCTGCTTCTGACTCTGCGCGGAACGCCCTTCATGTATTATGGCGATGAAATTGGCATGCGCGATATTCCTGTACCGCGCAGCGAGATTAAAGACCGGGTCGGGCAGCTCTATTGGCCTTTCTATCGCGGGCGAGATGGCTGCCGGTCGCCGATGCAATGGGATGCCAGTCCCAACGCCGGCTTCAGCCCGGTTGAGCCCTGGCTTCCTGTCCATCCGAATTTTTCCCAGCGAAATGCTGCCGTCCAGCAGGCTGATCCGAATTCGCTTTACCACTTCTACCGCCGGCTACTGCAATTACGCCGCGAATATCCGGCTTTGCGCAGAGGCATGTTCCGGCCGTTGACCTTCGAACCGCAGCGCCTGCTGGCTTACCTGCGGCAGACCGGCGAGCAGACTGTGCTGGTGGCGCTCAACTTTGGCCGGCGGCCGGTGCGCTTCGCAACCGGCGGCAGCGTGCGCCGCGCTGATTGGACCTTGTTGCTTTCCAATAAACGGGATGAGCTGGGTGCGGTGCAGGGAGAGAACTACATTCCCCTCGAAGGAGAGGAAGCGCTGATTCTGCTCCAGATGTGAGCTATTCTTCCTCGCCTTCGGTTACCCCGAGCTGTTCCAGGTCGAAGGGAACTCCGACCTGCTCGCCGGCTTCCTGCAAGCCCTTGACCACTTCGCTCAGCAACGGCACGCCTTTGCGCAGATACTGATTTGTAAGCTCGAACTCTTTTTCGCCGTGGATGTAGATGCGCTCATGTCCGGCTGCTTTGGGGGCTTCTTTCATCATCCGAATCAGGCGGTCCATGTCAGCTTTGAATTCCTTTGGATCGCGGAAGGCGTCGATGCGCACCGCGGCGAAGAAATGACCCACGTTAGCAGGCGAATCTTTCTTCATCACACCGCCAACGTCCTCGCCGAAGGCCGCGCCCGAGAGCACGCCGGAGAAGATATCGACCAGCAGACCCAGGCCGTAGCCCTTGTAGCCACGCATAACATCGGTGCCGCCCAGCGGGAGCAGCGCGCCCCCTTGCAGCACCGCCTTCGGATCAGTGGTCAGATTGCCGTCCCTGTCAATTCCCCAGCCCTCGGGGATGCTCTCGCCGGCTTTGTCATAGACGGTGATCTTTCCGATAGGGACAATGCTGGTGGCCATATCCAGCACGTAAGGACGCTCTTTGTCTGCCGGGGCTGCCACGGCGATCGGGTTGGTGCCAATCATCCGCGTGCGCCCGTAGGTCGGCGCGACCAGCGGCTGGGCGTTGGTGAAGCAGATGCCGATCATGTCGTGGGGCAGCGCCATCATGGCGTAGTATCCGGCGATGCCGAAATGATTGCTGTTGCGCACAGTGACGAAAGCCACGCCGGCGGTGCGCGCCTTCTGGATGGCGCGGGTCATGCCGTAGTGTCCGACGACCATGCCAAGCCCGTTGGCGCCGTCCAGCAGCAGGCTGGTGTGCGTCTCGCGGATGATTTCGAAGGGGGTCTTCGGGTCGAGCAGGCCTTTCAGGATGCGGCTGCCATAGTAGGAGTGCAGGCGGATGATGCCGTGGGAGCTGATCCCGCGCAGGTCGGCAGAGATAAGGACTTCCGCTGCGATTCTGGCGTGGTTGTCAGGCACGCCGAGCTTTGTAAAAAAGCGGATGATGTAATTGGAGAGGTCTTCAGCCCGAAACAAAATCGCTGTTGGCATGGCGCGCTCCCTCTATTGATATTCAAAAAGTGACCCGTCGCTATGGATTAATTATATTACTATACTGATCAAGATACACCATTTACGAACACAATATGGCAAAACAGCCTGCAGGTAGGTTTTTCCCTTATAAGGTAACCTTCCGCGGCTGTTGCGCCTTACAAAGTGGAATGAATGCTAAATGTCCAGGTTGCGCACGCTGCGGGCATGGGTGGTGATGAACCGGGTGCGCGGCGGGACGGCTTCGCCCATCAGCATGTCGAACGTGCGGTCAGCAACCGCTGCGTCTTCGATCGTCACCGAAAGCAAAGTGCGCTTGGTCGGGTCCATCGTCGTCTCCCAGAGCTGTTCGGGGTTCATCTCGCCGAGACCCTTGTAGCGCTGGATGCTGGCTTTGTCGGCCCCGCTGCCCAGCGATTTGAGAATCTTTTCTTTTTCAGCGTCCGTGTACGCGAATTGGACCGTGTTGCGGTGAGCGATCCGGTAAAGCGGCGGCTGGGCAATGAAGAGGTGCCCGTTTTCGACCAGCGGCTGCATGTAACGGAAGAAGAAGGTCAGCAGCAGGGTGCGAATGTGGCTGCCATCCACGTCGGCGTCGGTCATGATGATCACCCGCCCGTAGCGCAGACCTTTCAGGTCGAAGGTCTCGCCGATGCCGGTTCCGAGAGCCGAGATCAGCGCTTTGACCTCGTTGTTGGAAAGAATTTTATCCAGCCGGGCGCGCTCGGTATTGAGGATCTTGCCGCGCAGCGGCAGGATGGCCTGGAAGTGACGGTCGCGGCCCTGTTTGGCCGATCCGCCGGCGCTGTCGCCTTCGACGATGTACAGCTCTGTCTTGTTCGGGTCGCGCTCCGAGCAGTCAGCCAGCTTGCCCGGAAGGGTCAGGCTTTCCAGCGCGGATTTACGGATGACCAGGTCGCGGGCTTTGCGGGCGGCGTCACGTGCGCGGGCGGAAGTCAGGCATTTCTGGACGATTGCCTTGGCCGCCGAGGGGTTTTCTTCCAGGAAGCTGTAGAACGATTCGCCAACCACCTGCTGGACGTAAGTCTGTACCTCCGGATTCATCAGCTTGACCTTGGTCTGGCTCTCGAATTGCGGGTCGGGGTGCTTGATGCTTACGATGGCAGTCATTCCCTCGCGGGTGTCGTCGCCGGTGAAGTTGGGATCGGCGTCTTTGAGCAGGCTGGTCCGCCGGGCGTAATCGTTGATCACCCGGGTGATAGCCGAGCGCAGACCGGTCATATGCGTGCCGCCGTCGACCGTATTGATCGTGTTCGCAAACGAATAGACCGATTCAGCGTATGCGTCAGTATATTGCACGGCAACCTCGATGCCGATGTCATCGACGGTTTTTTCGGCATAAAAAACCGGGTGAAGCACCTCACGGTTGCGGTTGAGATAGCGCACGAAAGAGATAATCCCGCCCTCGAAGTAGAAGGTCATCTCCCTGTTGGCGCGCTCGTCCACCAGGCGGATTTGGACCTTGCGGGTGACGAAAGCCATCTCGCGCAGACGCTGGGCGAGCGTCTCGAATTTATAATCCACGTCGCCTTTGAAGATTTCACGGTCGAACTTGAAGGTGGTGATCGTGCCGGTTACCCTGGGATCGCACTTTCCGATCGCCTTGACCGCCTCTTGAGGTACGCCGCGAATATAGCGCTGGAAGTACTCTTTGCCATCGCGGCAGACGCGCACTTCGCACCATTCCGAGAGTGCATTGACCGCCGATACACCTACCCCGTGTAAGCCTCCGGAGACTTTATAGCTGGTGTGGCTGAACTTGCCGCCGGCATGGAGAATGGTCATGACGACTTCCAGGGCGGATTTCTGCTTTTCGGGGTGAATATCAACCGGGATGCCGCGGCCGTTGTCAGCAACCGTTACCGAACTGTCGGGGTGGATCGTGATCGTGATCCGGTCGCAGGCGCCGGCCAGCGCCTCATCGATCGAATTGTCAACGACTTCGTAAACCAGGTGGTGGAGTGCTTTAAGATCCGTGCCGCCGACATACATGCCGGGGCGGCGGCGGACGGCTTCCAGCCCTTCGAGCACCTGAATGTCTTTTGCCGCGTAAGATGAAACGTTAGCCTGTACCAATGAAACCTCCTGAAGGATAACAGAGGCAGCCCTGTTAATGCGAGCTGGTCGTAAGCCGGTTAAACATTTAACTCGCGCTGTACCTGCCTGGCCAGGTTATGAACCATCCAGCGCATACCACCACGGAAGTAAATGAAGCTGGCGGCAAGCACGCTTGTATAAATGAAGGCGTGTCCGAAGATTCCTACTAATGTCAACCAGGAATGAGCCGGCGGAACCCTCCAGAGAATGTCCAAACCTTGCGAGATGAGGATGGCGAACATCAGGAAGATGCCCGTTCCCGGCAGGAAGAAACGCACCAGACGCACACTGGTGGCAACCGCGACGAGCAGGTTGCGCTGGCCTGAATAGATGCCGTGGGGAGTAAACACCAGAGGGACGAGCAGCCAGAGGAGGATGAAAACCACGGCGATCATGGCGATATCCGCCAGATTCGGGCTGAGCACCGCAAATACCGAAAGCAGCAGCAAGCCTGGCAGGCTGAGAACGATCAGCAGCATGATCAATCCGACGGTGAGCATAAAGGTAAGGATTACCTGGTGGGAAAAGTTGCGCAGATCGAAGGCTATTTTCCCATCCGCTGTGCTGCGCGCCAGCAGGTTGAAGTACAGGCAGCCAAGTAAAAATCCGACGGAGAGGATCAGGAGAAGGAATCCAAGCGCAGCCAGCGAGGAATTGATCTCGATTACCGGCGCCAATCCCAAAGGGTTTTCCAGCGGCGATTGGGATGCCAGCAGGCTGGGCACGCCGATTGGAAAGGTACGAATGAAACTGACCAGATTGAAGCGTGTCAGAACCTCTCCCCAGATTTGCCGGACCACTTCCAACCGGGAAGCCATGTCGCCTGAATTAAACTCTTGCAGAGCGCGGCTGGATTCGTCGACCAGCGGGCCGAGCAGGCCTTGCAGGCGCAGCCGCGGACCAAACCAGAGCAGCAGATCGACGCCGATCGGCAGCAGCAACAAGTATGCGCGGCTGGCGACGGTGTTGAAACCGGCGGTGAAAGCCTGGATCAATTTCGGCGGCGCAGTGTGGATGGTTTGAGATTGATTCATACGAGAGTTAATTTTACCACATCGCCTTCTGGCGGATTTCGTTCGCGAGTTGCTCTACTTGAGATCGACTTATTATCCTTTGCAGCCTGGTTAAAGGCGGAGTAGAATCAGGTTATGGAAATCCACCGCCACCTTCCCGATGGTGAGAGGTTGAGTATCGTCACCGCGACGATCCTGATCGCATACGCCGCTACGCCGTTCGTCACCATCCCTGCGCAGGCGATCAGCCTGCAGTTGCCGGGGTTCCTCTTCGAGCTTCAATTAAATATCAACACTGTTGTTTCGTTCCTGGTGGCGATCCTTGCGGCAGCTGGCACTGACTGGCTGATTCAGGGGCACCCCCACCTGGAGGGTAAAACCCGCCTACCGCACTGGCTGCTTCCGGCGCTGACCGCCTGGGCAATCGGCCTGCCGCTCTCCACGCTGGAGATCAGCCCGCAGTGGTGGGTAGTCTTCGCTCTGGGTGGGCTGCTGTTCGTCCTGGTGCTGGTGGCTGAGTACATTGTGGTCGATGTAAATGATCTGCGCCACGCGCCGGCCAGCGTCGGTTTAACCGCAGTGGCCTTCGCCCTGTATCTCGTCCTGGCCATCTCTGTGCGGGCAGCGGAGATGCGCCTCTATCTGCTTTTACTGGTGCTGGTGCCGACCGTTTTTTTGGTCGCCACTCGCTCGTTGTATTTACGCAGCGGGGGACGATGGCATGCTCCCTGGGCGTTTGGGATTGCCCTGGTGGTCGGTCAGGCGGCAATCGGTCTCCATTACCTGCCGCTTACGCCCCTGCCGTTCGGCTTGATCCTGGTCGGTCTGGCCCTGGGCCTGACCAGCCTGGCGGCAAACATCGAAGAAGGCCGCAGCTTACGGCGGGTCTGGCAGGAACCGGCGGTATTGTCCGCCTTGATTTGGAGCCTGGCGCTTGTGCTCAGGTCGTGATGTTGGAGCAATTACGTTTATCTGCGAATCAGCGGGCGGAAATGCTCGCCCATGTCCTCAAGGTTCTACCAGAAGAGGCCTGCGGCATCCTTGCCGGGCGCGGCGGGGTAGTGGAGGCTGTTCTGCCGGTGACCAATCAGTTGCACAGCCCGGTTCGCTACTATATGGAACCGCTCGAATTACTGCAATGTTTACACTGGATGGATGAGCATAACCTTGAATTTCTTGGCGTTTTCCATTCTCATCCGAACGGACCGGACCGTTTGTCAGTCACCGATTTAATAGAGAACACCTATTCTGGCGCTATTCAGATCATCTGGTTCCCTGCGCCCGGCGGCTGGGACGTGAGAGGTTATATACTCGACGGGAAAAATCCGCGTGAAATCCGTTTGATCTGGGAAAATGACGCGTAACCTGACGGTCATCCCGGGGTTTGGTTAACGTTGGATGCAAACGAGGTACGGTATGGCAGAAATTGGATGGTCTTTAATTCTGGCGTATATCATCGGATCGATCCCTTTTGGATTGGTTTTTGTCTGGATTTTTACCGGTAAAGATGTTCGCAGGGTCGAAAGCGGGCGCACTGGCGGGACGAATGCAATGCGCGCGGCAGGCTTTTTCGCCGGGTTGCTGACTGCGGCGGGTGACGCGCTGAAGGGCTTTGCCGCCGGATGGCTCGCCGCCTGGCTGGTCCCGGAGCGGGCCTGGGTGCGGGTAGCGGCAGCCTTATTGGCGATTATCGGCCATAACTACTCGGTATTTTTAATCGAGAAACGAACGAAAGGCGGCATCCGCTTGCGCGGCGGCGCCGGCGGCGCGCCTGCCCTGGGCGGGGCCATCGCCCTGTGGCCCGTAGCCGGTCTGATCATCTTCCCTCTGGCCGGGTTGATCTACCTGCTGGTCGGTTATGCCTCGGTTACCACGATGAGCGTTGCCTTCTTTTCCATCCTGGTCTTCGCCGCGCGGGCTATCCTCGGGTTGAGCCCGTGGATTTATACTGCTTACGGCCTGGGCGCATTGATCATCGTCACCTGGGCGCTGCGTCCCAATCTGGAACGGCTGCGCAACGGTACCGAACGGGTAGTAGGCCTGCGCGCTTACTGGCAGAGAAAGCGGGCAGAAAAAGCCAGCCGGCGGCATCCGAATTCATCGCAGCAGCATCAGCAAAATCACGTGTGAGATTCATCAGCTCCTGCGAGTGATCTTCATAAAAAGTAATTAAGCAGATAAGGCGGTCATCAAGCGAACGCCCTCGACTGGCTCAGGAGCCTGGAAGATGATCGGCTCGGGAGAAATTCCGGGAGGCTGAGCGGTGCTTTATGAGGCCGGCTGGCCTTCTTCTTCGGCGGAAATCAATTTATACAAGAAGCGTACATTGCGCTTGTGGAGTTCATCAGCCAGGCCGCCGAGCAGCACCCGGCTCTTCCCGCAGCTTTCGATGTCAATTGTGACCAGCGCATCCAACGGGTTGCGCCGCCGGGCGGCGGTTTTTACTGCCTTTCGGACAGCGTTAAGATAAGCCAGGTTTCCGTTGACCGCCTCGTCGATTTCACCGCGCAGGATGATATCTCCGTGCCCCTGGATGATATTTTCCAGTCCCATTTTACTGAAAGATTTCAAGGTGGCGCTGAGGACATCCGGGTCGCCGTCGATTATGTAAGGCAGAGGAAGGAAAGCATCACCGGCGAACAGGACCCGGTCCTCTTCTACCAACACGGAAATACCATCCGGGCTGTGACCGGGGGTCGGCATCATCACCAGATTTTTCTTGCCAACTTTCAAAGAGATGGTGCCCGCATCGAAAGTCAGGTGCGGGTAGACCAGTTTCACCTGCCGGAAGGAGGGGTTCATTCGGCGGGCCGACTCTAACGAGGCTTGCCCCCGCGTTTCCATTAATTCACGGCAAAGCTGGTGTCCGATCACCGTCGCGCCGGGAAAGAAGCAGTTCCCCCAGGTGTGATCGGCGTGATTGTGAGTGTTGATCACGTAACGGACCGGAACGCCAAGCTGCTCCTCGATAAACGAGCGCATTGCCAGTGTTTCTTCAGGGATAGCCAGCGTGTCGATCACCACAGCCCATTGCGGTCCGGTGACCGCGCCGGCTGTCACCTGCGCGTAGACTTCACTTTGAAACCAGTAAACATTCTCTGAGACGCGTTCGCGCTGCATACGAACTCCTGCGTTGGTATTGATTAACCCCACCTCGATTCAGCCCAAAAAAGCCCGCGTTGGCAGGCGGCCTTCCGGGGTCGTCAAATTCAAAGAATAGCATAAATGAAAAGAAAAGTCAAAAAATGACTATTTCTTTTTGGGCAGCAGCGGGAAAGTCAGCAATCCTTTTCGGTAGAGGATGAATCCTGCGATGGCAAGAGTGATGATTTCCAAACCCAATAAGCCCAGGATGTACGGCCAATAATTGCGTCCGATGCTGACCAAGCGGGCGATGCCCTTCCCGCCAGTCGGTCCTGAGGTCGGGGTTCCGGTTCCAGTGGGATTGACAGCCAGGGTTTTCGTCGATTCGGCCGTTGGCGTCGCTGCCGTAACCGCGCCAGGGTAGCCCGTTCCAGATTCTGCGACAGTTGACGTCCCGGCTGGATATCCGCCTCCTGGACCGATGACGGTGCTGCCAGCTGTTGCGGCCTCCGTTGCAGTTTCCGCCAGGAGGCTGGAGGTAGGCAGCGGCGTCACGGTGCGGGTGGGGAAGGGGGTTCGGGTTGGGATTGGGGTCGGCGAGCGGTAGTAGAAATATGTCGAATACCGAATGGGTGTGCGCGTCATGGTCGGGGCGCGGGTAGCCGTGATAGTGCGGGTAAGCGTAATCGTCCGGGTAAAAGTAGGTGTGGGGGTTGGGCCGGTGGCTGTTACGGTCGGGGTAGGCCCGGTGGGAGTGATGGTTGGCGTGTGTGTTTGGGTGGCGGTGGGCGTCGAGGTAGGCAGACCCGCAACTACGCTGATCACGCCCGAAAAGGACGATTCACCGGAAGCAGAAACGATCTCCAGGCGGTAGTAATAGGTCGTTCCATTGGTCAAGCCGGTATCTGTGTAGGCATAACTCGCCCCAATCAATGGGGTGCCAGTGCTTAATATCTCGTTGCTCACCCGAACGAAACCGCCGTCGCTGGTCAGGCTGCGTAGGATGTAAAAACCGCGTAGATTCGATTCGCTCGAGGTGGTCCACTCGATCCTCGCGCTTGCGTCTTCTGAGATGCCAACGAAGCGGGTTAGCACCACTGAGGAGGAGACAGGAGGAAGCCCGACAACAAACGGGGTGAAGTTTAAGTCATTCAGCAGAGCCGGGCGTCCATCCCCATCGATTATCACCTGGATTTCTTTATTGGGTACGTTGCAGGCGGTGATCTGACCGGTCTGCCCGGTCGTGTCCCACCCTGCCGTGGCTACACCGCCTGGGTCGTACCACCAGAGCGGATAGAGCGCCTGATCGGAGCTGCCGCAATACTGGCTCGATTCGACCGTGACCGTGCAGCCGGAAGTAAGATCGTAACGAAATGCAAGGGTCAACGCTTGAGAGGGGATCGCGCCCTCGGCCAGGAAAACGTCCCAATAACTCGAGCAGGGGATCAGGCTGCCGGGCAGCCCGCCGGTGAAGGGAACATTCTCCGGGGACCCAAACCCGTGATTGACGATGTACAGGTCGAAATCAGCGCCGTCCGGGGAGCGTTGAAAGCCGACCTTGCTGCTCTGGTTATAGCTCATGGTGATTCCGGCAGTTACGCGCTGGGCGTCTATGCCGGCGGTGCCGCTGCGCGCCAGGCCCGGCGCGCCGAGCTGTTTTCCCGCTGTTACAGTGCACTGCTCGGCTGCCGTTGGCAGGCTGATTCCGAATCCCCAGAAATTGTGGTCAACTTTGCCTTTGCCGGCGCAGTTGACCTGAGCGCCGCTGCGATTGTTGTACAGATTATTGGCGGCTGCTGAAATCGTTCCGGTTCCGGTGCCGCTGCCCGCCTCTCGAACGATGGCGTAACCCGAGTTTCCGGTAATGTGGTTGAATTGGAAAGTAACATTGCCGTTGTTATCCTGTATCCGCACGGCGTCATCGCCACCGGTCAGGTCGTTAGATTCAAACTTAATATCCGCAGGGCTGTCGACCAGGAGTAAATCCCGGTCAGGGCTCGTGCAGCCGCCGTCTGTGATCGTCAGATTAATGATTGAACCGCCGCCAGTGATCTTAAGCATAGGCTGAGTACAGACTGAGCCGGCATAAGTGATCCTGGCGTCGGTCAAGCCGAGCAGGTTGTGAGGTTTATCGAGCAGAACCGCGTTGCTTTTAATCAGGTAGTTACCGAGGACGTAGATTATCGCTGGCTGGCTGGCGGCGTGTGAATCGATGGCATCCTTCAGTCCGGTGCCGACGCCGTCAGGTAGGTCGTCGCCGCTGTTGACGTAGCAGGGGGAATTGATGCTGCAGGCCGCAGCGTCATTGGCGACATAGACCGTCCCTGCCGTAGGGATGACTGAAAGCCCCAGGAAAGTCTCATCGGTCTGCGCCCACGTTCCTCCCACCTGTTGCAGTATCCGAACGATGATCAATCCATTCGCGGTCGCTGCAGGGCCGATGCGAAAGGTAAAATCCAATCCATCGGCGATCTGGAAGGCCGGCAGAGCAGCGGTCGCCCCTCCCGCGAGATCATATCCGGTAGCCGGAGGGCAGTTAACCGCGGTGGACTGGTACGGGTAACCGGTAAAAAGGCCTGTCGGTTGAATGGTAAGACCGACGACGCCCCAATGGGTTGGGGTGTAAACGCACACCTGAACATCCGTCGCTGAAGCGCTAAGTTGATAGGTGGTGCGTAAATTCAGGCGCTGTCCGGCGGCGCAGCCAGCAGCTGGGCAGGCCGACGGGCTGGTCAGCGTCAGGGTGGCCGTCTGGACGGTCTGCGCCTGAGACGCGCCGACGATCGATAGCGAGGCAATCATGATCGCTAATGCAGCCGCCCGTCTGAATTGCTTTCGCATGACCATTCCTTTAGAATGATTCCCAAATAATGTAATTATGAACGAATCACTGACCTGAGCTATAAAAGAATAACGTAAATTAGGCAACGGATTGTTGCCGTGAATAAATTATACATGCAAAAAAACGAACCGGTCATTCGGGGATCGGAGGAAATAGCTGATCTTAATGGAGCACTTTGCTCAAGAACTGTTTGGTCCGTTCGTGGGTAGGGTTTGAGAACAGGATTGCCGGCGGGGCTTCTTCGATGATCTGCCCGCCGTCCATCAGGATGGCGCGGTGGGCTGCCGCGCGGGCAAAACCCATCTCGTGCGAGACGACCACCATGGTCATCCCTTCGCGGGCCAGGGCCAGCATCACATCCAGCACTTCCTGGATCATTTCCGGATCCAGCGCGCTGGTCGGTTCGTCGAACAGCATGATCTTTGGGTTCATGGCCAGCGCGCGGGCGATGGCAACCCGCTGCTGCTGCCCCCCGGAAAGCTGTCCGGGGTAGTTGTGGGCTTTCTCCGGGATGCCGACCTTGTGGAGAAGGTCCATGGCAATCCGGGCGGCTTCTTCCTTATCACGCTTGCGCACAATCATCTGCGCCAGCATGATATTGCTCAGCACGGTCAGGTGGGGGAAGAGGTTGAACTGCTGGAAGACCATGCCCACCTCAGTGCGCACGGCATTGATATTTTCGGCGCTGTCGAGCGGAATCCCGTCCACGATGATGCTGCCGCGATCGAATTCTTCCAGGCGGTTGATGCAGCGCAGAAGGGTGGATTTTCCCGAACCGGAGGGGCCGACAATAACGACAACCTCGCCCTTCTTGACCTCGAGGCTGATGTCTTTCAAAGCCTGAACGTGGCCGAAACTTTTCCAAACATCCCGGATCTGGATAATGGGCTCCATGGATTACCTCTCGATTTTAGTCGCTTTTTCCAGCCAGGCGACCAGCCGGGTCGCCAGCAGGGTCATGGTCAGATAGAGCAGCGCGACCATTGTGTAGGTTTCGATGGGGTTGAAGTTGGAGGCAGCGAATTCTCTTCCTCGCCGGGTCAGTTCAGCAATCGATACTGCTGAGACCAGGGCGGTATCCTTCAGCAAGGTGATGAACTCATTGCCGACCGGCGGGAGAATCACCCGCACGGCTTGAGGGATGACCACATAACGCATCGCCTGGAAATAGGTCATTCCCAGGCTGCGCGCAGCTTCCATTTGCCCCTTGGAGATGCTCTGAATTCCAGCCCGGTACACCTCGGACATATAGGCCGAATAACCAAAGGTGAGACCGAAGATAGCCATGACAATGCCGTTAGCTTTGTAATTGGCCATTGCTGCGATATTCAAGGCCACGCCGATCTGCTTAATAATCGCGGGTGCGGCGAAATACCAGTAGATGATCTGCACCATCATTGGAATGCCGCGGATGATTTCTACATATACGGTTGAGATCCCGCGGATAAGCTTTACTTTGGACAGCCGGGCGAGACCAACAATCAGTCCAAATATCAGGACCAGCACGAATGAACTGATGGTCAGATAAATCGTGCGCCAAATGCCGTCGCTGACAAACCTGAGCAAGCGCTGGTAGGGATCTGGCGAGGTAACCGTCAGAAGGATGATCAGGCCGACAACAACAGCAACCAGGATCCACCAGTTGTCAAACTCGCGTTTACGAACGGAGGGAGAAGTCGCAGCCGCTTGATATGGGGGTGTCGAGAGGGAGTTTGCGCTCATAGGCCTCCTAATAATAAGCCTGCGAGGCTTTCATCCTCGCAGGCTTTAGTGATGCCCCTGATTACTGACCGGCTAACCACTTGGTTTCGAGTTCTTTGATCTTTCCTGCGTCCTTGACAGCTTTCAACCCGGCGTTGATTTTGTCGAGCATGTCTGGTTTATTCTTGCAGACGGCGATGCCGTAGGATTCCTCGGTGAAGACCTCACCAACCGTCTTCAGTTTGCCTTCATTCTTGCCGATGAAGCCAAGAGCGGTTGGGTAGTCAGCGATGACGGCGTCCACCTGTCCGTTGACCAGATCCAGGAATGCCAGGTCATATGTGTCATACGGCTTATAAACGACGTTGGGGATTTTTTGGGCTTCAATTTCGCCAGTCGTGCCTAATTGCGCGGCCACGGTTTTACCCGAAAGGTCCGCAACGCCTTTAACCTCATCATTGCCAATGCCCACCACGACGATCTGACCGGCATTGATGTACGGCTCGCTGAAGAGCATTTCATTCTTGCGTTCGTCGGTGATCGTGATCGCAGCGATCGCCACGTCATACTGACAGGTGCTGACGCCGGCAATGACCGAATCGAACGGAGTGTTGACCCATTCTACCGTCATGCCCAAATTAGCCGCGATAGCGTTCATCAGCTCGACGTCGAAACCGGTCAATTCTTTGGTGGTTTCATCAACAATTTCAAACGGCGGGAAGGTGGCGTCAGTGGCGACCTGGATGACTCCCCCGGCAGGATAGCCTTCCTGGGGCTGGCCGCCGGCAGGGGCGGGATATCCGGGGGTTTCGGTGGCCTTTGGCTGGCATGCGCTCAGAATGAACGCCAGAACGACAAAGATCGCCAGCAGGGAAAAGATAGAGCGTTTCACGGGATTCTCCTCCTTTTTTATTGATGAACTTTGGGGATTGGTACGCAGAAAGGTCTTCTCTCCTCAGAAAAGGTACCTTTTCAGTGAGTCATTATACCATGCTGCTTTGGCAGTAAAACGATATTTTTCCCATGTGAAATGGATCCATCAATACGAATTTTTTGTTCGAGTATAATCTGCGGAATGATGCAACCCCCTGCGGCGACAAAACCGCAAACCAAATCAATCCTGCGCAGGATGATTCCCGGTTTTTTGCTGGGTTTTCTGGTACTGGTCGGGCTGGCGCTGCTGGGAGACCTCCGCGAGATGCGCCGGCTGCTGACTGGCTTTGACTGGCGGATCTTCCCTCTGGCGCTTGGCTTTACCCTGTTCAACTACAGCCTGCGTTTCCTCAAGTGGCAGTATTATCTGGGTCAGATCGGCGCGCGCATCCCCTGGCGGGAGAGTCTGCGCCTGTTCGTGGCCGGCTTTCCCCTGGCGATGACGCCAGGAAAGGTCGGCGAGGTTCTGAAGGGGGTCTGGATCAACCAGCGCAGCGGGGTTCCGTCGGCGCGTGGGGTTTCGGTTGTGGCCGCCGAGCGGATCAGCGACGGGTTGGGAGTGCTGGCCCTCTCCACCCTGGGGGTGATTGCCAATCCGCGCTACTGGCCGGCTTTTGCATTTGTCCTGGCTCTGCTGCTTGGGTTGGTCGTCATCTCGCAAATCCGCCCGCTGGCTCTGGGGATCCTGGCGCTTGGCGAGCGGATTCCACTGATCAAAAAGACAATCCCCGCTCTGCGCGAATTCTACGAGGGCAGCTTTGCTCTGTTCAAGCCAGGCGTCACCCTTCTGGCAGTCGGCCTGGGTACCATCTCCTGGCTGGGAGAGGGGATAGGCTTTTCGTTCATCCTGCGGGGCTTGGGACTGCCGCCGACGGCTGAGACGGCCGCCAACGCGATCTTCATCCTGGCCTTTTCGACCATCGTCGGCGCGGTGACAGCCCTGCCAGGCGGTCTCGGCGCGGCAGAGGTCTCCATCGCCGGGATGCTGGTGTTGGTAGCCGGGGCGGAAACCGCGGTTGCTTCGGCAGCGACCCTGCTGATTCGCCTGGCGACGCTCTGGTTCGGTTTGCTGCTCGGCCTGGCAGTCTGGCCCTTCTCGCTGGACCTGTTGGGGTTGCAACCGGTCCCAGCGGCTTCCACAGCGCCCGGTCAAAACGATTAATCCAATTGCGAGCGCAGCGCCAGGGCGATTTCTTCGGTGATTCCCGGGACGCTGGTCAGCTCTTCGATGCTGGCTTCGCGGATGGCTTCGATGCTGCCGAATCTGGTCAGCAGCGCTTTTCGCCTGGCCGGACCGATCCCAGGAATGCTATCCAGGCGGGAAGCCAGGCCGGTTTTCCCGCGCCGGTTGCGGTGGGCGGTGATGGCGAAGCGGTGGGCTTCGTCGCGGATGCGCTGGATCAGGTACAGTCCCGGCGAGTGACGTGGAAGGATCAGCGGATCTTTCTGCCCTGGCAGGAACAGTTCTTCGTTCTGCTTGGCCAGACCGGCCACCGGCACTTTCCCGAATAAGTCATATTTCTTCAAGACTTCAACGGCGCGGCTTAACTGCCCTTTGCCGCCGTCGACGATCAGCAGGTTGGGTAGGAAGACGAAGGACGGATCCTGCTTGGCGCCAGGAGCACTTTGCTCCTGAGCAGCCCGGTAGCGGCGGAAGCGGCGGGTGAGGACCTCTTCCATGCTGGCAAAGTCGTCCGGTCCTTCGACGGTCTGGATATTGAAGCGGCGGTAGAGCGATTTTCGCGGCACGCCCTGTTCGAATACGACCATGCTGCCCACCGCGGCCGTGCCCTGGGTGTTGGAGATGTCGTAGCATTCGATCCGGTTGGGCGGCTCAGGCAGGCCGAGGGCCTGTTGCAGCTCGGCCAGCGCCTCGCTTTGCCGGTGGGTATCGGATTCCCACTGCGCCTTGAGCGAGCGCAGCGTTTCGACCGCATTTTCGGCGGCCAGGGCGATCAGCTCCTGCTTTTCACCCTCATGGGGGACGACCAGCTCGACCTTCGTCCCGCCGCGGCTGGCATGCAACCATTGCTGGATGATCCTGGCTTCCTCGACTTCCTGGGGCAGGAGCACCTCGCCGGGAATGGAAGCGGCCTCCGAATAGAATTGCTTGATGAATTCGGCGATTACTTCGGCGTCCGGCTCTTCCTCGGTCCCTTCCAGGATGAAGTACTCGCGTCCAATCATTTTACCGCTGCGGATGAAGAAGATCTGCACGCATGCTTCGCCGTCAGCGCGGGCCATCGCAATCACATCCGAGTCCGTCTGCGCGCTGGAGATCACTTTCTGCTTCTCGACCACGCGTTCGATGGCCTGAATCTGGTCGCGGATGGCGCCGGCCCGCTCGAAGCGCAATTCTTCGGCAGCCTGTTCCATCTCAGCCTGCAGGCGAGAAACGATCGGCTCAGTGCGGCCCTCGAGGAACAGGCATAAATCCGTGATCATCTGGCGGTAATCCGCCTGCCTGATCGCCCCAATGCACGGTCCGCTGCACAGCTTGATGTCGTAGTACAGGCAGGGGCGCTCGTCCTGCCCGGTGATGGTCCGGTCGCAGGTCAGGTAGGGAAAGATCCGCCGGAGAACGTCCAGAGTCTGGTGGACTGCCCAGACCGAGGTATAAGGGCCGAAGTAGCGCGAGCCATCCTTGACCATCTGGCGGGTGACAGTCACCTTCGGGAACGGATCCGCCCAGTGAACCTTGATGTACGGGTAGCGCTTGTCGTCTTTCAGGCGGATGTTGTAGCGCGGGCGGTGTTTTTTGATCAGGTTCATCTCGAGGATCAGCGCCTCGAGCTCCGAACCGACCACAATCCATTCGATATCGGCGATGTTTTCGACCAGCTTGCGGGTTTTATAATCCTGCTCGAGAGGGTTGTGGAAATAGGAGCGCACCCGGTTGCGCAGGTTGACCGCCTTACCGACGTAAATCACCTGTCCGGCCGAATTTTTATAGAGATAACAGCCCGGCTTGGAAGGCAGGGTATCCAGAATGCCTCGCAGATGATCGTTCAACTCCATCATGGGCATATTTTATCACCGGCGTGAGCCGGTGCTCAATGGCATGCCGCCGTCTGGCAGGTTAATCAGCCTGCCAGGCCTGAATCAAGTTCGGCGAAGAACAGATCGAACCCTTCTTTGGCTGTTGGAGCGTTCTGACGCAAGCCGTTGTAAATATCCCGCTGGTAGAGCCTTCTGCCAAGGGCGACGCCCTCGGGACAGGTCTGTTCCCAGGCAGCAAACACCTCGCTTGCGCGCGAATTGAAGGGCAGATCCGTGCGCTGCAGCCCGAACAGCACCTGGAGAGCGATTACTGCGCCTTCCACGTCTCGATGAAGCGGCCCATATACACGTACGTCTTTTTTTGATAGGTAAGGCGTGACTCCCAGCAGGTTGGTGCTGCCGGCAAAGTTATCCCGGGCGGCGTAGTGAACATGGCGGATGCCCATCATGTAGATGGCGCCCATGCACAGCGGGCAGGGTTCCAGGCTGGTATAGATTGAACTGGTGTGCGGGTCGTGGGCAATGCGGTCAAAATGCAACAGCGCGTTCAACTCGGCGTGAGCAAGCTGGTTGCGGCTGACCTGTCCGGGGAGCTGGCTGTCGTCGTAGATATGGTTGCGGCCGCGGGCGAGGATCTCGCCGTTCGCGTTGGCGATGACCGCGCCAATTGGCACTGTTCCGTGGAGGAAGGCCTGCCAGGCTTCTTCCAGACAGGCCTGCCAGAGCGGTTGGAGATCAGACCACTTCAATCCCGCGGCCCTCGATGACTTCGCCGATGACCCAGACCGGTTGATCGATTTCGGCGGCCCGGGCGAGCAGTTTTTCCAGGCGCTCGGGCGGAACGGCCATCAACAGACCGCCGCTGGTTTGGGGATCGAACAGGAGCATCTGGTTTGGCTCGTCCAGCCGGGCAGTAAACGCAACCTGAGCGCCAAAATATTGAAGGTTGTCGAAAGCGCCTCCCGGGAATGCGCCGAGCTTGGCGTATTTTCGCGCGCATGAGATGAACGGCAATTGATTAAAATCGATGCGGAGCGCTGCTCCGCTTGCGTTAGCCATCTCCAGACCATGGCCGAGCAGGCTGTAGCCGGTAATATCGGTTGCTGAGTTCAGGTGGAACTCGCGCGCCAGTTGTGCGGCCCTGGCGTTCAACCGTTTCATCCAGCCGGTTACTTCAGCGACATCAGCGGCTTCGGCGCTGCCGCGCTTGAGAGCGGTGGTCGTAACCCCGAACCCGAGCGGCTTGGTTATCACAAGACGGTCGCCTGGGCGGGCGCCCTTCATCGTCAGCAGTTCTTTGATCTTCACGAATCCAAGCGCAATCAGCCCGTATTTTGGCTCTTCATCCTGGATGGTGTGCCCGCCGGCAATGACCACTCCAGCTTCGCGGGCTTTCTCTGCCCCGCCGCGGACAATCTCAGCGGTGATTTCAGCCGGCAGGTCGGGCGGGAAAGCGGCGATATTCAAGGCCAGAAACGGTCTGCCGCCCATTGCATAGACATCGGAGAGCGAGTTGGCAGCCGCGATCGCTCCGTAGTCGTAGGGATCATCGACCACCGGGGTGAAGAAATCCGTGGTGACGACGATTGCCTGTT
Source organism: uncultured Anaerolinea sp. (assembly GCA_964564935.1). Classification (GTDB taxonomy): domain Bacteria; phylum Chloroflexota; class Anaerolineae; order Anaerolineales; family Anaerolineaceae; genus Bellilinea. Next base: position 25,759 of record CAZMCF010000021.1, read on the forward strand.
CCTCATCCAGCTTCCAAACCGCGGCGTCGTCGGGCGAATCCATTCCGACCAGCAGATTGGGATAATCCTGTCCGGCGAAGACTTCTTTGATCGGGCGCAGAACCTGCGCCAGCGCTTCCGCGCTCAATTTGGAAGCTCAACCCGCGCAGCGGGAGAGGCCGGTCAGGCGGATGACTTTACCAGAAGGCGGTCTGGCGGGTGTGCTTTTCATGATCTCCTATGCGGTTACTCGTCACAAGTATCACCCCAATCGAACTATTCGGGCGTACTCGGGGTGGGCGCTGGTGTTGGGGTGAGCCCAACTTCAGGGAAGGGGAAGATGAACGGTGCGTTGCTCGGCAGGAGCATGGTCTGGATGTTGGGGGCCAGTTTTGAGATGTACTGATAGGTAAGTAGGTCAGGGTTATCTTTGATCGCCTCGGCAATCAATCCCAGGGCTTCTTTTTCGGCCTCAGCCTCGATGATTCGTGATTGAGCTTTACCTTTGGCTTCGATCACGGCAGCGTCAGCTTTACCTTGAGCCACCTGACGAGCCTGTTCGGCCTCCTGGCGGCGCTGCTCGACGACGAAAGCCGCCTGCTGTGCCTGCTGCTCGGCGATCTGCTTCTGCTCGATCGAAGCCGCGTATTCTGGTGAGAAGGTGATATTACGCAGCACGAAATCGATCAACACCAATCCATTTTCTTCCAACTTTTTGCTCATTTCCGCGAAGACCATATCGACCATTTCACCGCGGCGGGTGCTGTATACCTCTTCGACCCCAAATTGGGATACAGCGTCGCGGATGATCCCGCGTGTTTGAGCGCGAATCAGCTCATCGACGTAGCGGTCCTGCCACTTGATGTGCACATCGATCACTTTTTCAGGGTCAATGGCGAAGATGACCGAAGCGTCGACGAAGATTTCCTGGCCATCAGAGGTTCTCGCGGTGATCGAATCGTCGCCGATAATCTGCCCCTCGGAGGGCGCGATGGACATCGTGTAGGTCTGGCGGGAAATCGGGTAGCGCACCACCCGTTCAGCAAAGGGAATAATCCAGCGCAGACCCGGCGACAGAGCTGTATCCCGGTAGCCTTGTGGCGAAAGGGCGGAGATGACCACGCCTCTCTCCTGCGGCTCGATGAAAACCAGTCCGGCAGCTGCGATGGTGGTCAGCACTGCGATCACCAGGGTGATCACCACGGTGCTGACGGCATTCTTGATCGGCCGGTTGCGGCCGGCGCGAACGATGACCAGCATTAAAATGCCCACGAAGGCGATCCACGCCAGGGTGGCTATCCCCTGGAACAGGCTGGCTATATTCATGATTCCTCCTCAAGATTAATCGACCTGGTGTATTATACTAAGTTTTATTTGGTCCGATCCTTTCCCTGCGGTTATTGGTCTCAGGAGGGCTGTTACGGAAGCAGTCTGTCAAATTCTCGAAATCGGCCTGAGCGAAGACGGCCATACAATCCGCTTCGATCTTCCGCCGGCGATGGCGCCCGCAGCCGGTCAGTACCTGCTCGGCTGCTCGCTGGAAGCGGAAGAAGTCCTGCCGGTTGTACTGTACCTCGCCTGGAAGGAAGGCGGGGGCAGCCTGTTGACGGGCAGCATCCCGGGCAACTGGATTCCAGGCGGGAAAGTATGGCTGCGCGGGCCGGCAGGAAAAGGTTTTCACCTGCCCACCCAGGCTCGCCGGGTGGCGCTGGCGAGCCTGACGGGTGGTTTCTCCCGCCTTGCGCCTCTCGCCCAGGCTGCCATCCGGCAGGGCGCTGCGGTCAGCCTGTTCAGTCCGTCTATGCCGGCCGTACTGCCGGCTGAGGTCGAGGTCCTTCCGCTCCAGGCGCTGAACGAAGCCTGGAGCTGGGCGGACTACGCCGCGCTCGAGGCCGGGGTGGAGCAAATTGAACATTTAGGCGCTTTATTGGGAAGCGGCCATTTTCCCCGTTTACCCTTTCAGGCGGAGATTCTGATCATAACCCGTTTTGCCTGCGCCGGCGTTGCCGACTGCGGGGTATGCGCGGTCGAAGCCGGCGGACGCTACCATCTGGCCTGCAAGGACGGCCCGGTCTTTCCTTTGAATTTGCTCGACTGGTAGACTGTTATGGAGAATCAACCGTTAGAATTCACCGGGATGACCCCTGACCACCGTCCGTTGGATTTAAACCCCGGCTGGATGAACGCTGCCGGGACGCTGGGATTCGCGCCGCCAGCTGAATGGCCGGTTCCGCGGCCGCCGGTTGCTTTTGTCACCAATCCGATCAGCTATCGGCCGCGCAAACCGGCGCAGGATCGGGCGCTGATCAGCTACCCGGGCGGCTTTTTACTCCATACCGGCTGGCCGTCTCCGGGTATTCGCGAGGTAATCCGGCGGTATGCGCAGCGCTGGGCTCGCTCGCCTGTTCCGATCTGGGTTCATCTTCTGGGGGATACCCCGGTGCACATCGAACGGATGGTCCGCCAGATCGAGGAGCTGGAAAGGGTGACAGCCATCGAGCTCAGCTTCCCTTACCGGGCAGCGGGCGCGGAAATCCAGGATTACATCCTCGCTGCGCTGGGTGAACTGCCGCTGATCCTTGCGGTTCCGCTCGACCGCGTCCGCGAGAGCGGGCTGGAACGGGCGGTTGATCTGGGACTTTCGGCGGTCAGCATGGCTCCGCCGCGCGGCGCACTCCCCGCGGCTTCTGGCAGCCTTGTCCGCGGAAGGTTGTATGGCCCTGCGCTTCTGGCGCAAACCCGGTCGGCGTTGGAATACCTGAGAGTTTTCGGCCTGCCGGTGATTGCTGGCGGCGGGGTGATAAGGCAGGCCGAAATCGATGAGTTGATCCAAATTGGCGCAGCCTGTGTCCAGCTTGATTTTATCCTCTGGCGCGGCTGGCCGCCCACCGTTGCGGATTGATTTCAGCGACCGCATGGGTATAATGAATAAAAATTACCTTGATCAGGAGGGGCAGGATGAAACCTAACTCTGGTGTTCGACCTTCTCCAATCGCAGGGTTATGGTACAACGGGGACCCGTATCAATTGGAGCGGAGGGTTGACCAGTATCTCGAGGACGCCCAGATTCGTCAGTTGAGCGGGCAGGTGGTGGCTTTGATTGCCCCCCACGCCGGCCACCGTTATTCCGGATTAACCGCGGGGCACGCCTTTAAGGCTGTCAAAGGGGCATCGTACGACCTGGTTGCGATCGTTTCACCCTTTCACAGCTATCATCCTGCCCAGGTGATTACCAGCGCCCATACTCATTATGCCACCCCTTTGGGGGAAATCCCTGTAGATCACCAGCTCGTTCAGGAAATTTGCGAAGAATTTACCAGGGAAACCGGCGTCGATGTTGCGTTTGTCCGCGAAGATGAGGAACATTCGCTGGAGATCGAACTGCCTTTTCTTCAGCGCGCCCTGACAAAGCCGTTCAAGCTGCTGCCATTCATGCTCCGCAGCCGTGATCAGCGAATCGCTGAAGGGTTAGGCGCGGCGCTTGCTGACCGCCTGAAAGATCGCAATGCGCTGCTGGTTGCCAGCAGCGACCTTTCGCATTTCTACCCGCAAGGCGTTGCTGCAAAGCTGGACGGCGAGATGCTTGCCCAGGTGGCGGCCTTTTCGCCGGCGGGGGTGCTGACCGCCGAACTGACCGGGAAAGGATTTGCCTGCGGGGCAGCTGCCATCGCTGCGGTTTTGTTCGCCGCCCGCAAACTGGGCGCGAATGAGGTCAAGCTGCTGCATTACAGCACCTCAGCCGATGAAACCGGCGATACCAGCTCGGTGGTCGGGTACGGCGCTGCGGTCGTGTTGAAAACCGGGTGAGCATTGACCACATTCGTTGAGATCGCCGTCAACATACCCGGCCACGTTGGCGTCTTCGACTATCACCTGCCTGAAAGCCTGGAAAGGGATGTAGAGCCAGGCTGTCTGGTGGTCGTCCCGTTCGGATCCCAGCGAGTACAGGGGATCGTCCTGCGGCGGATTGAGCAGCCGTCGGTGCCGCAGACTAAGGCGGTTGAGGCGCTCCTGGATTCGGCGCCTGTGCTGCTCAAAGAGCAGCTGGCGCTGGCCCGATGGCTGGAGGAGAACACTCTTACGCCGCTCTCGAGCTGTTTGGAGTTGATGCTGCCCCCTGGGATCAGCCAGCAGGCGGATCAATTATACAGACTGGTCGAGCCGCTTCGTATAGCCGAAACCGAGTTGTCCTCGCTCCAGCGGCGGATTGTCCTGCTGCTGCGCGAGCGCGGTCCTTTGCGCGGGCGGCAGATCGGCGCCGCTTTTCGGCGGGTCAATTGGAAAGAATCCCTGCAGGCTCTGGTCCGGAAAGGCGTCCTTGTCCGCCAGCCGGTGCTGCCCGAGCCGGGGGTCAAGGCCAAGACGATCCGTATGGTCCGCCTGGCGATCGATCCCGGCCAAATCGAATCTGCCCTCGAGCAGGTCGGCAGGGCGGGAAGCCCGGCCTACCAGCGGCGCAAAGCAATGCTGGATTTCCTGGTCAAAGAGCCCTGGCCGGTCCAGGCAGCCTGGCTGTACGCTGTCAGCGGCGGCAACCTGTCCGATCTGCGCCGGCTGGAAGAGCTTGGTCTCGTCCAGCTTTTTGCTTCCGAAATATGGCGGGATCCCTTGAGTGAAATTGGACCGGGCGAGCACCATCCACCGGCGCTGACCCGCGACCAGACGGCGGTATGGGAGGAGATCCAGGCCTGCCTGGGGCGGTTGGACCAGCCGCAGCCCCCAGTCCTGCTCCATGGCGTGACCGGTTCGGGTAAAACCGAAATTTACCTGCGCGCCGTCGAAGCTGTCCTCCAGCGCGGGCGGCGGGCGATCGTCCTCGTTCCAGAAATTGCCCTCACCCCTCAAACCGTGCGGCGTTTCCTGGCCCGTTTTCCTGGCCGGGTGGGATTGGTCCATTCCAGACTGTCCCCTGGCGAGCGATACGATACCTGGCGCCGGGCGCGGGCCGGGCTGCTGGATGTAATCGTCGGCCCGCGCAGCGCCTTGTTCACCCCGCTGCCCGAGCTGGGCCTGATCGTCATCGACGAGTGCCACGATCCTTCGTACTACCAGAGCGAACCGGCGCCCGCCTATCACAGCATCGATGCGGCCGTTCAGCTTGCCAGACTGACCGGCAGTCTGCTCCTTTTGGGCTCGGCGACGCCAGAGGTGGCCATGCTCTACCAGGCCCGGCGAGAACGGTGGCGAATCCTCTCTCTGCCGCTGCGCATCCTGGCACACCAGAAGACGGTTGCGGCACAATTGGCCAGGATCAACCGCCCGGCAGTCCCTGCCGAACTGGATGGGGAGGCGCAATTCCTGCCCCTCCCGCCCGTCCAGATCGTCGATATGCGTCAGGAGCTAAAGGCGGGCAACCGTTCGATCTTTAGCCGGGCGCTCCGGACCAGCCTGCGCGACGTGCTCGACTCCCAGCAGCAGGCGATCCTGTACATCAACCGGCTGGGCAGCGCCACGTATGTATTCTGCCGGGATTGCGGCTATGTTCTGCGCTGTCCCCGCTGCGAGCGGACGCTGACCTGGCACAGCGAAGCGCAGGAGCTGATCTGCCACACCTGTAATTACCGCCGTAAGATGCCGGGACGCTGCCCGGCTTGCGGCAGCGACCACATCCGCCAATACGGCACCGGCACGGAGCGGGTCGAGCAGGAAGTCAATACGCTCTTTCCCCAGGCGCGTACCCTGCGCTGGGATTCCGAATCGACTCGCCAGAAAGGCGCCCACGATCTGATCCTCTCCCATTTCACCCAGGGACGGGCTGACATCCTGGTCGGCACCCAGATGCTGGCCAAGGGTCTCGACCTGCCTCTGGTGACGCTGGTCGGCGTGGTGTTGGCTGACGTAGGCCTTTCGCTGGGGGATTACCGCGCCGGCGAGCGTACCTTTCAATTATTGACCCAGGTGGCCGGCCGGGCAGGCCGCAGCCCGCTGGGGGGTAAGGTGATTTTGCAGACTTTTCAGCCGGAGCATTACGCCATTCAGGCTGCCGCGCGCCATGACTACGACGGCTTTTACCGTCAGGAGCTGGAGCAGCGCCGCGGAATCGGCTACCCGCCGTTCTCCCGCCTAATCCGTCTGGAAATCCGTAAAGCGCGGGCAGGCGACGCGGAGGAAACTGCTGTAAGGATGGCGGGCCGGCTGGAAAGCTGGATCAGCGAGAGTGGAATGAAGGTCGAGATCATTGGACCGGCGCCATGTTTTTTCCCGCGGATCAACAACCAGTACCGCTGGCAGATCATCCTGCGCGGATCGGACCCGCTGCCGCTGTTGAAAAGCCGCGACCTGGGCGAGTGGCGGGTGGAGGTTGACCCGGCCAGCCTGTTATAGACTACGGCAGGACGTACCAGGGGTTGACAAAGCCGCCGAAGTAGCGGACTTCAAAATGAAGGTGCGGACCGGTCGAATTGCCGGTGCTGCCGGCAGCGCCGATGACCTGACCCTGATAGACGCTCGCCCCGCAGCGCACGTTCCAGGAATTCAAGTGAGCGTAAAGCGTCTGGTAGCCGTTGCCGTGATCGATCATGACCATATTGCCGTAGCCGCCGCCGACCGGTCCAGCGTAGACGACCAGGCCGCTATCGGCTGCGTAGATCGGATCGCCGGTGTAGGCAGCGATGTCGATGGCCAGATGGCCGGACCAATAATCATTGCCGGAGAGGGTGTGCTGAGGCGCAGGCCAGATGAAAGTGCCGGTGCCGTAAGCGCCGCCGGCGCTGGTATCGCATGCGCCCGGCCCATAGATGCTGGTATTGACCCCGGCTGCACCGCGCGGGATGGTCGGCACGACCCAGGTGCGGAATTCGCGCTGTCCGTTTGGCACCATCACGTATTGTCCCGGTTCGATGACTGGGTTGAGCAAATCGAGATGGTTGCCTGGCCAGAGGAGGATATCCTCCGGGGTGGTTTTCAAAGCCGCGGCAACTTTCTCGATCGTGTCGCCTTCCTTCCACTTGTAGTAGACGCCATCGACCGGGGGGATTTTCAAATCCAGGCCAATCGAGATCATGTGCGGGTCGTCAAAGAGGACGTCGTAGTTGGCCCAGAGGATCGATTCGGGCTTGAGATTGAATTTCTGAGCAATACCGAAAACGGAATCGCCTTTTTCGACCTCATAATCCAAAGCTTCCGAGCGTTCGCGGGTAGGAATGATGGTCGTCAGGGCAGCCTGGCGGATTAAAGCGGACACATTCGCAGCCGGCAGGTAGGCCGGCAAGGGAACATTAACGGCAGTCAAGGGCAGAGATTCGGCTGGTTTTTTGTTTTCGATCGCCGGCGCGGATGAAACGATGCCCACCCGCAGAAAGATCATGTAAGTCATCAATGCGACCATTGCCCCGGCCAGGCCCCAGGCCAGCCAGGACAGCCAGCCCGCTTTGTCCCGCCGGGTTGGCTCAGGTCGAACGGATTCCGATTGGGTCACATAGCCTCCGTCAAGCCCTCCAGGAACTCCTGGTTCGTCTTTGTCTTGATCATCCGCTGGATGATCGCCTCGGTGGCGACCGCGGGATCCATCCCGGCGCCTTGCGGAGGCTGGCCGATCATCTGCAGATACATGCGCCGCATCAGCCAAACCCGCTGGAGCATGTCCGGTCCGAGCAACAGTTCTTCGCGGCGGGTGGAAGAACGCTCAATATCGATCGCCGGGAAGATGCGCCGTTCCTGCAGGCGGCGGGACAGGTGGAGTTCCATATTGCCAGTGCCTTTAAATTCCTCGTAGACGACGTCATCCAGGCGGGATCCGGTATCGACCAGAGCGGTGGCGATGATGGTCAGCGAGCCGCCTTCCTCGATATTGCGCGCCGCGCCAAAGAAGCGTTTGGGCGGGTAAAGCGCGGAGGGATCCATACCGCCGGATAAGGTGCGTCCTGACGGGTTGACGACCAGGTTATACGCCCGCGCCAACCGGGTCAGCGAGTCCATCAATATTACCACATCTCTCCCAATTTCCACCAGGCGCTTGGCCCGCTCGAGGGTGATCTCCGCGGTACGCACGTGCGATTGGACCGGCTCATCAAAGGTCGATGCAACCACCTCGGCGTCAACCGAGCGGTCCATGTCGGTGACTTCTTCCGGACGCTCGCCGATCAAGGCAATGATCAGGTGATGATCCGGATTCTTGGCGGTGATCGCGTTGGCGATATGTTTCAGAATCGTAGTTTTGCCAGCTTTGGGCGGCGAGACGATCATGCCTCGCTGCCCGCGGCCGATGGGAGCGACAAGGTTGATCATGCGGGTGGATATAATCGTCCGATCGGTCTCGAGGTCATAGCGTTTATCTGGGAAGATGGGGGTCAGTCGCTCGAAAGACGGCCGGTCGCGAGCTTCGTCTGGGCTGAGCCCGTTGATCGATTCGACTTTAAGCAGCCCGTAATGCCGCTCAGATTCGCGCGGCGGGCGGACGGCGCCGATAACCAGATCACCGGTGCGCAATTCGTAGCGGCGAATCTGCGCCTGCGACACATAAACGTCTTCCGGTCCCATCTGGTAGTTGGTGCGCAAGAAACCAATGCCTTCCGGCATGATCTCCAGTACGCCGCCGCGAACTTCTTCGCCTTCCTGTTCAGCTTCCAGTTGCCGGATGCGGATGATGAGGTTTTCTTTTTTCAGGCGGTGTGCGTTGGGCAGACCAAGCTGGGTTGCCCTTTCGCGAAGCTCTGCCAGGGGAGCTTTCTCCATTTCAAGTATGCTCATTTTTTGTTTTTCCATGGCTCTGTTATTTAGGTGTGAAACCGCGCCTAAAAATTCCGTCCAGGTGCGGATTTGAGTGAGAGTATTGATTTGAGAGAAAGGTGGGATCTTTAGGGCCCTCGCCCTTGTCTAAATCCGGCCATTCAATGCTGTGGACAATGTTTGCCGATAAAAAATTATATCATGCTAAAAAACCATCGGCAAGCGGATTTATTACGTGCGTGAGGGAATATTGCCTCCAATCTCGGGGAGCTTGCTTAATGAATTTTATTCAGACGCGTCCAAGCAGCGCGCGGAGGTACACTTTCAGGTCGAATCTCTGGCCAGCCAGCAGGTTTTGCGCCCGGAACATGCCGGCCACCGCGCGGATGATCAGCCAGGCGGTCAGCGCCTGGAGGATCGCCGCAAGGAAGGGCTGCCAGATGGGGATCTGAGCGGCGGCCAGGCGGGTCATCATCGCCACCGGCGAGGTGAACGGGAACAGGCCTAACACGAGGGAAACAGCCGAGTTGGGTTTTTCGATCAGAGCGGAAACCAGCATCAACGGGATGATCAGTGGAATCACCACCAAAATCGTCGCCTGTGAGGATTCACGCAGGTTGGTAACCAGTGCGCCGATCCCGGCCATCAGGCTGGCATAGATGGCATATCCAAGGATGAAGAATATCACGCCCCAGATCAGAACGCTGGCGGGAAGCTGGATGGAGGAGGGGATCAAGGCGGCTCGCCCGCTATACCGCAGCATCAGCCAGCCGGAGACCATCCAGACGACGGTTTGGAATAAACCGATCAAGCCAAGTGCGGTGATTTTGCCAGTCAGCATCTGCACCGGTTTGACTGAGGTGAGGAGAATCTCAATCACCCGGTTTTCTTTTTCCTTGGTCACACTGTTGAGAAGCAGGCTGGCTGATGTCAAAATGAATATGTAGAAAAGGAAAGTTACGATATATGGCAGCATAAAGGCCCAGCCTGAATCCTCTTCGGGTTGAACTGTTTCACTCAAGTAGCGGAAGGTCAGGTTGTAGGGAAACATGATCCGCTCGCGAAGGTCCGGATCATCTCTCAATAGATTGGCGTTCAGCAGTGTGGTCAAAATTGCGGATGACTCCATGCCGCCAATTGGATTGAAATCCGGTCGATAGACCTCGACCTGTCCTCTCTGGAGATAATCGGCGGGGATGCTGAAAAAGGCAGTAATTTCACCGCGCTCGACAGCGGCTCTGGCGCTCACCAGGTCTGGATACGGTTTGATCACGGCGCTCATCTCGGCGGGTACTGTCTGGATCAACCCGCCTGAATCGATGAACCCCAGGATTTCGAGTTCTTCGGCTGACCCCTGAGGTGAGCCCTGGGTTGCCGCTGCCTCTTTCCTGCCGTCTAAAGAACTGGCGATGATCAAAACGATGAAGGACAGCATCGGCACGAGGATGAGAACTGCCAGGAAAGAGCGGCTGCGCAGCGTCTTGATAAGTTCGTGTTTAAAGATGAGCGATGTTTTCATCATGCGATCCTATGCGCACGGTGATACGGCCGGCTCAGGCTTTGCCTCGCTGAAGGAGTTCGCGCAGCGAGAGCGATTTCCCGTAGCGCAGCATCCCGAGCCGGAAAGCGCGGCTGGCCAGCCATACGGCGACAACTGCCGAAACGACGAGCAGACCGATCGATAAAGCAATTTGCCAGGCAGGCAGGTTGGTCAGCACCGACCGCACCGGCAGGGTAGCCGGAGCGGTCAGTGGAAACAGGCTCAATCCGACTGCCAGCGGGTGATTCGGTTCTTCGATCAGGATGCTGAGAAACCACAGCGGGGCGGTGATTGGGATCGAAAATAGAGCCGCAATTTGCTGGGCGTCGCGAGCTTCGGCTGCCGTCGCGCCCACCATGGCCATCAAGGCAGCGATCATCACGAAAGCCGGGAGAAATGTGAGCAGCATCAACCCTAGAAAAGATAAATCCAGCCCGGAGCCGCTGATCTCCGGAAAGAGACGCATGAACAGCGCAACGCCGCCCGCGCCGGTCAGCGCCCAAAAAATGAGCTGGGTAAGCCCAACGGAAAGGTTGCCGAATATTTTTCCAATCATCAACTGGTTGGGCGAAAGGGAGGTGACGATGATCTCGATCGTACGGTTCTCTTTTTCTTCACTCACCGCCTGGAGCAGATATCCGCCGCTGGTGTTGACGGCAACCACCAGCAGGACGCCGGACAGGAGCGGCACCAGAATGCCGAGGATGTTGTTTTCGTGGAATTCACGCTCATCGCTGAGCGAGTGAAACACCAGTTCGGGCCCGTTAAGGACACGCTCTTTAATATCGGCAGATTTACGGCTGAGCAGATTGGAGATTATAAACTTGTGGAAATAGCTCGAAGCGCTCTCGCTCAATTTTTCATTGGCGACAACGGTGACGGCGCCGGTTTTTAGATAATCCTTTTCGATGATGAACGCGGCCTGAATTTTGCCGTCCCTCACCGCCTGTTCGGCCTGTTCCGCTGATTCAAACCTGATGATCTCGATGTTTCGGCTAAGTGGAGTATCTTCCTCGCTGAGGGGCTGAGCATTTTCGAAGACGCCGGACCGGTCAACATAACCGATTGGGCGCCAATCATTCATCAAAACGCTGGTCAAAATCCCAATTCCGATGGTGAGGAGAATAAAAAACGGGATGGAAAGGATTGAGAAGATAAACCGCTTGCGCAGCACATGTCGCAGGTATTCATGGCGGACAACCTGCCATACCTTCCTCATGCTTGAACCTCCTCGCCGGTCACGATCTGAATGAAGATCTCATCCAGGGTGGGTAATGCCAGCTCGAATCGATCGATGGCAATGTCGGTCGAAACGAGGTAACGGAGAAGCTCCTGGGGTGTTTGGGCCGGGCTTAGGTGCAGACGGTAGGCTGAATTCTCTTTCTCCATGCTGTCCACCCCGGGGATGGTTGGCGGCAGGCCGCCGACTGCGTGGACGATCACGTCCTTCCCGGTGTAATTCCGCCGAATTTCTTCCAACCGACCGTAAAGCACCGCCTTCCCGCGGTTGATCAACACCAGCCGGTCGCACAGTTCTTCGACCTGGTGCATCTGGTGGGTGCACATGATAATGGTCTTGCCGCGCTCGCGTTCTTCGCGCAGTAAATCCTTGACCATCTGTGTGTTGACAGGGTCGAGGGCTGAAAACGGCTCGTCGATGACAATCAGCTCAGGGTCGTGGACCAGGGTAGTGATCAACTGGGCTTTCTGCTGCATGCCCTTGCTTAATTCTTTCACTTTCTTCTTGCGGTCGTCGAAAAGATCGAAGCGTTCCAGCCAGGCGCGGACGCGTGTGGTGGCCTCTTCGCCGGATAAACCTTTCAGCGTCGCCAGATAGACAAGACATTGCTCTAATGGGATGTCCTGATAAAGGCCGCGCTCCTCGGGCAGGTACCCGATCCGGTCTTTCTTCGCCTCGCTCATTGCGCCGCCCATGATTTCCACCTGGCCAGAATCGGGTTTGAAGATGTCGAGGATGATCCGCAGGGTGGTGGTTTTCCCTGCGCCGTTAGGGCCAAGCAGGCCGAAGATTTCACCCGGCTCGACGGAAAACGACACATGATCCACAGCGAGCTGCTCCCCAAACCGTTTGCTGATTTCTTTAACGATAATTGTAGACATCATCACCTGCTCCGTTTGGCGTGTTGGATGATAGACCCTGACGGGAACAATTCTAATGCACGGTTGATATATATACGATCAACATCCCCCTTGTGGTTGCAGGGTAAAGCAAAAAACGAATTTTTCGTACAGATTATAAACAAGTCCTGAGTGAAGAACTATGTCGGGTAGCAACCCCGGGCTCCCCAGAGTGGGGAACCCGGGTAACGTTTGGAAGCGAGGCTATCTTTATTCTTTTTCGTATGGCACGCCGTCAGCGGCGGGGACCTGGCCTTTTCCAATCACTCCCGCCAGGACGATCATGGTCGCCAGGTAAGGAGCCATGAGCAGGAATTGCGATGGAATGGTCAGCCCGAGGATCGCCATCCGGGAAGCCAGAGAATCGGCAAACCCAAAAATCAACCCTGCGCCAAATGATCCGAAGGGGGTCCAGTTGCCGAAGATCATCGCGGCCAGACCGATAAATCCGCGCCCGGCAGTCATCACCTCATCGAAGCGTCCAGATGAGCCCACGGTGAAATAGGCGCCGGCGAAACCGGCCATCATGCCGCCCAGCAGGACGGCCATATAACGTGTCTTGAAGACGTTGATGCCAAGGGTGTCCGCCGCTTTGGGATGCTCGCCAACCGAGCGCAGGCGCAACCCCCACTTGGTCTGGAAGATCGCGATTTGGAGCACGATCAGGAAAATGAACATCCCGTAGACAAAGAGGTTGTTGTTGAAGAAGATTTCTCCAATGATGGGGATTTCCGATAGGCCGGGAATCGCCCACGGCTTGAATATGCCTGGATTGTTGATCTCTTCATAGACCTGCAGGAATTTTGCCGAGATGTAGGAGGTCAATCCTGTGGCCAAAATATTGATGACCGTACCGGAAATAATCTGGTTGGTCTTATATTTGATCGAAAGCACCCCGTGAATCAGGGCCATCAGGGCGCCAACTGCAATACCGCTCAGAAGGCCAACCCACACGCTGTGAGCCAGACTGCCGACCAGGGCGGCAATCATGGCTGACATTAACATCATGCCCTCGATGGCGATATTGACCACGCCGGCGCGTTCGCAAAGCACGCCGGAAAGCGCTCCAAGGGTAATAGGGACGGCTTTGCTAAGGGTAGAGTTCAATAATCCCACCAGGTTCATCGATTTGCCCGCAGCCGCCCAGACCAGGAATCCGAAAATGAACAATCCAACGACGACCGCCAAAACCATATTGGTGAAACGGTGAAAACCCCGAGCAAGCTGATATCCGCCGAGGATGGCGCAGGCGATGGAGATCACATACAACGCTGTCAACGATGGGATTTTCCAGGCCGGCAGTTGCAGGCTTGCGACCGATGTGCTTAACCCAAACGATGTGATTGTTTCGGGGGTAACGCTGCGCGCAAAGAAGAACCAAACGGTCAAACCAAACAGCAGGAACAAAATGCCCATGACTCGCTGGCGGGTTGGCGAAACCCGTTCGATGTGTTTATGGAAGGTATTCACGGAAGTGGTCATGGATCACTGTCCTCCCCAGCTGCGAATGATGACGCCGCCCTCTTCTACTGCGGGTTTCTTCAGCCGGTAAATCGTGCGGATGATCGCAGGAGCGGCGATGAATGCGAGGATCATCGCTTGAAGGATGGAGATAATGTCGATTGGAATCGCTGCCGTCAACTGCATCCTGGTTGCTCCATTTCGGAGAGTGCCAAACAGCAGAGAGGCCAGTACCACTCCAACCGGGTGATTATTCCCTAAGAGCGCCAGGGCGATGCTGTCGAAGCCATAGCCGGAAGAAAAAGCCATAGCCAGGTTGTGATTGACTCCGAGCACCTCATTGGCGCCTGCCAGACCGGCCAGCGCGCCCGATAGAGTCATGGCCAGGATAATGTTGCGAGTTACATTCATGCCCGCATATTTAGCCGCATTCGGATTGGTACCCACTGAGCGCAGGTCAAATCCCCAGGTTGTGCGGAAAAGATACCAGTAGACCAGATACGCCACACCCAGGGCAATAAAAAATCCGATATGGAAGCGGATGGGCGACTCAAATAATCTCGGGAGCATCGCGCTCGGTTCGATGGTCGGGCTGACCGGATTGAACGAATTCGGTCTTTTCATCGGACCTGTGAGCAGCCAATCACTGAGTCTGAAAGCGATGTAATTCATCATGATCGTGTTGATCACTTCATGCCCCCCGGTTTTCGCTTTCAGCCAGCCGGGGATGAAACCCCAAATGGCGCCTCCTAATGCTCCGGCAAGTAATGCCAGGGGAATATGAATGATGGCGGGTAGCCCTTTAACTGCATAGCCGACGTACGCAGAAAAGATCGCGCCTAAAAAAATCTGGCCTTCAACGCCAATGTTGAAAACGCCAGCCCTAAAACCCAGGGCAACTGCCAGACCGCCAAAAATATACGGAGTGGCTGCAACGAGACTTTCAAGAAAAGGGTTAAAGGATCGGCGGATTTCCAACTCATCGCCAGATTGGACAGCGGCGACTATTCGCGCAGGGTTTCCAATTGCGCCTTCAAAGAGTGATTTATAGGCGACTGAAACAGCCTTCCAGCTGGTTAATAAACCGGCGCCAATAGACTGTCCGAAAGCTGTGTAGACATCCTCGGTCGTCAGGATAATAAAAATCCCACCTACGATCAGGCCGGTCAGCACCGCGAGCAGCGGGATGAGGACTACCTGCCCTCGCCGACGGGCTTCTTTGTTTTTCTTTTTATTCCTGCCTTGGGGGGTTAACTCCTCGATCAGGATCTTTCCGGCGTCTTGTTTCGCATTATCCTTTGAGTTGTTCAAGGCACACCCTCATTATCCTGGTTAGCTCGGTTGAGATTGCTTTTTTGCTTCTTCCTCAGGAACGCCTGCCATCAGCAGGCCGATGTACTCTTTAGTCGCTTCCTCGATCGGGACAATCGCCGTGATCTGCCCGCGGAACATGACCGCAATCCGGTCGGATAACTGTAAAATTTCATCCAATTCAGTTGACGCCAGCAGGACAGCAACGCCCTGGTCCCGCAGCTTTAGAATTTGCTTGTGGATGTATTCTATCGAACCAACATCAAGTCCGCGAGTTGGCTGCGCTGCGACTAACAAATGGATTGGCCGCGACAGCTCGCGAGCAACAATTACTTTTTGTTGATTTCCGCCAGAAAGCGCGCCCACGGAGGTGAACGGACTGGGGGTGCGGATGTCGAAATCAGCGATCAACCGTTCCGCGTTTTTCAAGACAACATCCCATTGGATGATAGTTCCCCTGGCATACGGCGGTTGATAATAAGTGCATAAAACCAGGTTATCCATGACCGGGAAGGTCAGCATCAGACCATCGCGCTGGCGATCCTCTGGGACATGGGCTGTCCCCGTTTCCGTGATTTCACGGACCGGAGAGTAGGTGATATCCTTCCCGAGCAGGGTAACCTTGCCCGATTCCTTTTTCCGCAGGCCGGTCAACGCCTCGACCAGCTCTGTCTGCCCGTTGCCTTGCACGCCGGCGATGCCAAAAATCTCCCCCGCTTTCACCTCAAAGCTGACGTTTTCCACAGCAACCTGGTCAACATCGTCGGTGACCACTAGATTTTCTACCTGCAGGACAACATCTCCGACCCTGGCAGGCGTCTTCTCGATTTCGAGCTCAACCTCCCGACCGACCATCATGGTGGCCAGTGTTTTTTGATCGGCTTCAGCCGGGGTGGTCGAGCCGATCACTCTGCCGCGGCGGATCACAGTGATGAGATCCGCAACATCCAGCACCTCGCGCAATTTATGGGTGATAAATATAATGGATTTCCCTTGTTGGGTCAGGGAGCGCATGATCGTAAATAATTCATCTGCTTCCTGAGGGGTAAGGACAGCAGTCGGCTCGTCAAAAATCAGGATATCTGCCTTCCGGTAGAGTAGTTTGATGATTTCCACCCGTTGCTGCACGCCGACCGGCAGGTCTTTAATATAACTGTTTGGGTTTACCTGTAATCCATATTGCTCGGAAATCTGGCGGATATGCTGGGCTGCTTTTTCACGATCCAGAAAGCCGCCCGGCCGAGTGGCTTCATCACCAAGCATGACATTCTCGGTTACCGTGAAAACCGGGACCAGCATGAAGTGCTGGTGAACCATGCCAATACCGCGGCTGATCGCATCGGACGGTGAATGAATTTCGATTTTCTGGCCATTGACGAAAATCTCACCCTCATCCGGCCGATACAGACCATACAGGATGTTCATCAGGGTGGTCTTTCCAGCCCCATTCTCACCGAGAAGCGCGTGAATGGTCCCTTTCTCGAGGGTCAAATCGATATGGTCATTCGCCAGCACACCGGGAAATCGCTTGGTAATTCCGCGAAGCTCGAGCACTGGGGTCATAAATTACTCTCCAGGGGGATGGATAATGACAGTATTGTACCATAAGGAACGATCTGTCAAACTCATAATCGGGTTAATAATCGGCAGGATGGCATCAAAATCAACCGTGTATTCTGATTGATCGGAAAATCCTTTTCTTACCCAGAAGACGCCTGCAGGCCTAACGCGGCCTTCACTAGTAAAAAAAAGGGCTGGCGATTGCCAGCCCTTTTTTTGATTACTCGCGGTATTAGGGTTTGGTCTGAATTGTTCCGGCGATGATGCCAGCACGAACTTCTTCGAGCTCGGCCTTGAGCGCATCGGTCATCACAGCATCCGGGACTGGAGCAATGTCAACGCCCTTGTTCTCGAGCAGACCAACGATGACGCCGCCCTGGAAGGTGCCGTCGATGACCATCTTAACAGCCTCAACGGTGGTTGCGTCCATCTTCTTGAGGACCGAGGTCAGGATGACGTCCTTGAATTGCGGGACGGTGAGGGTCCAGTCGTTATCCACGCCAATGATCCAGGCGTTGCCGCGTTCCTGAACTGCCGCGGCGGTACCCTGTCCAACTGGTCCAGCGACGGGCATGATGATATCGGCGCCCTCATCCAGGAAGGTCTGGCCGAGGGTGCGCCCGTCATCCAGGCTTTCGAAGTTGCCGGTGAAGGAGCCGGTCTGCGTGGCAGGATCCCAACCGAGGACTTCCACGTTGGTGCCGTGCTTCTCATTGTAATACTTTACACCGTACCAGAAGCCGTCCATGAACACAGTCACGGTCGGGATCTGGATGCCGCCGAAGGCGGCAACCTTGCCGGTCTTGGTCGCGGCAGCGGCAACATAGCCAGCCATGAAGGCAGCCTGATCGGTGGCGAAGACCTGGCCCAGGACGTTCGGGATGACCGGATCGTAAGCGTAGTCGACGATGGAGAACTTCTGATCGGGATTGGCCTCAGCCAGCGCTTTGGTGGCATCGCCGAGCAGGAAGCCGACGGTGATAATCAGATCGCAGCGATCTTCGATGAAGGCGTTGATGTTCTTTTCGTAGTCGGTCTGCTGCTGGGATTCGAGATATTTGCCCTCGACGCCGAACTGGGCGATAGAATCTGTGACACCCTTCCAGGCGGTGGCGTTGAAGGATTTGTCGTCGATGCCGCCGGTGTCGGTCACCTGGCAGATCTTATAGACTTTGGCGGGTTCTGCGGTGGGCGGAACCGCGGTTGGGGGGGCTGCCGTAGGCTCGGGTGGTTTTGTGGGTTCCACAACGGGAGCCGGAGTCGGCGTTGCTTTCTGGCAGGCAGCCAGAGCCATGGATGCCATCAGGATGACGGCAAAAATGAGATACAGCTTCTTAGTCATACGAGTTTCTCCTCCTGAAAAGTGGATGAAAATTGGGGAAAGCTGATGTTGATGCGCACGGCGCCAATCTGCGCCTTGCGCACATGATCCAAGTATACATCCTAATTTCGATGCAGGCAAGTGGTTATTTCGAGAGGTTCACCTCCTTTGTCATTTTGATTTTTGCTTCTCCGCGGCGCACGCCGAGCATCATGAACAGGGCGATCAGCATGAAAATCGGTCCGACGATCATGATCAAGGCATAGTTCTTACCGCTGAATTGGATGATCAGTCCGTTCACATTCGGCCCAAGGATTGCTGCCAGGGTAGAGAAGAGATAATACAGGCCGGTATATGTGCCTATGTGCAGGTCATCGGTCATGTCCACAACCATCGGCAGCGAGTTGATGTTGATCAGCGCCCAGGCGATCCCGGCGATCATCAACACCAACCCTACCACAGGGATATTCCCCAGAATCGGCGCTCTGGCGAGCTGGATGGTCAGGATATCTACAGGAACAACGTACATAGCGATCATGCAGGCAGCCAGCAGGAGAATGCCGATCGTGATCGTGTTTCTCCGCCCGAACTTCGCGCCGATGAATCCGGAAAACAGCGCCATCGCGACAAACAAGAGCGAAAGCTGTCCGAGCAAACGGGCGCCATCCGATTCTGGCATGCCCAGGTGATTGACTGCGTAGAGGGTGAAGAACGCTTCGATGGCGTTATAGGCCACGAACCAGAAGAAGATCGCCAGTAATACTCGCAGCGGTGATTTTTCCTCTTCCTGGATGACTTTTTTCAGGCTGATCCACAGGTTGGGCGGCGTGGAGTCGCTGGTTTCGAACTCCTTCGGCTCGCGGATGAAAGCAAAGACCAGCAGGGATGAGGCAATCACCAGAGCGCTGCCCAGCCAGAAAGGATAAGCAGGATTCTGGTCGTAAAGATTGGCGCCGATAATGAAGGCGATGATCGCGCCGATGCCGCCCATAAAGTTGATGATGCCGTTCGCCTGCGAGCGGTATTGCGACGGAGTGATATCAGGCATGAGAGCGACGACCGGCGTGCGCCAGAGAGCCATGCTGAGCAGCAGGGTGCTGGTGCAGGCCACGAACAAAGGCAGGACGCTCTGCAACGGGATCAGACCGAAGGCTATCGCGCCAATGGGGGCGCCGATCAGGATGAAGGGCATGCGCCGTCCGATCGGCGTGCGCAGCCGGTCCGACCAGGCGCCGATCGGCGGCTGGATCAACAATGCGGCAATGTTATCCAGGGTCATGAAGAAGCCGATCCAGGCCGGTTGAAGGTTGAACTTATTCGCCAGGAAGATGGGCACGTAGGCGTTATAAACGCTCCAGATGACGCTGACGCCAAAAAAACCAAAGCCAAGCAAAAAAATCCTGCCGAAATTGAACCTGCTGCTCATGAAGCCACCTCGCTGATTGGGATCCTAGGAACTCGATGGGTTTTCGGATATTTCTGCCGAAGACGGCGGGGGATTTTCTGAGTGACTTTCTGATGATTTGAGACTCTCAAGGAATTTCTTGTCAGCAGCCGATAAATCGGCCTGGGTCAGCAAATCAGGTCTGCGCCGAAAGGTTCGCAGCAGGGCCTGTTCGCGCCGCCAGCGGGCAATATCGGCGTGGTTGCCGGAAAGGAGTACATCCGGCACACGCCAGCCGCGGTACTCCACCGGGCGGGTGTAATGCGGGTATTCGAGCAATCCGCTGGCGAAGGAATCGTCTTGAGCGCCGTCCGGATCGCCGAGTGCGCCGGGAAGCAGGCGGGTGATACTGTCGATCAGAATCAAGGCAGGCAGTTCGCCTCCGGTCAGGACGTAGTCGCCGATGGAGATCTCATCGCTGATCAGATGTTCGCGCACACGTTCATCGATGCCCTCGTAGCGGCCGCAGAGCAGCGCCAGGCGCGGTTGTCTTGACAGTTCAGCGGCGATCTGCTGGGTGTAGGTCCGTCCCTGCGGGGTGAGCAGGATCACCGGGCAGGCGGGAGGTTTGCCGAGCACGTCTTCCACGGCGGCGAAGATCGGCTCGGGCTTCATCACCATCCCCCCACCCCCGCCGAAGGGCGCGTCGTCAGTGATGTGGTGTTTGTCGGTCGTCCAGGCGCGGATGTCGTGTAAGTACACCTCCAGCAGGCCGTTTTGCCGGGCGCGCTGGATGATGCTCGTTTCCAGGTATGGCTGCAGCACCTGTGGAAACAGAGTGAACACATCGAAACGCATGGTAGGATTGTAGCCCGAAGGAAAGTGGAACGCAAGCTGAAAAGGCAAGAATTCGCCCATACCTGCTCGAGCGCGCTGCGCTTGACGGTTGTTTTAAGCTGATGGTAAGATCAGAGCATGTATCTCCGCGGTAGTAAATTGAAAATGAACCGGCGTCGGAGACGTTCCAACCCGTTCACGATCCTGATTCTGCTGGTTTTGATCGGCGGGGCGGTGTACGTCAACCAGATCGTTGTCCCGCAGACGCCGCCGCTGTTCATCCCGACCTTTACCCCCACACGTTCGCCCGAATCTTTCATCAACGAAGCCGAAGCGCTGGTGAAGGAAGGCAAGCTTTCCCAGGCGATTCAGGTGTATAAAGACGCCACCCTGGTTGCGGCCAATGATCCGACCATTTACATTTCGATGGCCCGATTGCATATCTACCTTGGCCAGTACCAAGAGGCGTTAGATAACGCTGGCAATGCTCTGGTGATTAACTCGAACAACGCTCAGGCGCTCGCCCTTCGCGGTTATGCCCTCGGCCTGATGGGGAATTATCTGGAAGGCGAATCGTCGCTGAATCAGGCAATCAACCTCGAGCCGAATAATCCCATCCCGTATGCTTACCTGGCGGAAATCCTGGCATTGAAATCCGCTTCGCCGACCGGCGATCTCGAGACGCTGAACCGGGCGATCGAATACTCGCGCAAAGCCGCGTCACTGGGGCCAAATATGCTCGAGACCCACCGGGCACGCGGAGTTGTGCTTGAAATGACCAGCAACTACGAGGAAGCTGTACGCGAATTCGCGGCTGCGGTGGCGATTAATCCCAATATCGCCGATTTACATATATTTCTGGGACGCAATTACCGGGCTTTGCAGGATTATCCCAATGCCATCCGCGAATTCACCAATGCCATCCCGCTCAACCCCACTGATCCGCTTCCTTACACGTATCTCTCGCGGACTTACGCCACCCAGGGCGAGTTTGCGAATGCGATCCAGTATGCTGAGCTGGCGATCGAGCGCGCACCGACGGACCCTTACCTCTACGGCAATCTGGGCGTGATGCATTACCGCAACCGCGATTTTCCCAAGGCAATTGCCGCCTTGCGGATGGCCGTGCGGGGAGGGACGGCCAGGACCGGTGAAACCGTCGAAGGGCTCCCGCTGGATTACTGGCCGGTCTCCGAATACTATTACATGTACGGGCTGGCCCTCGCCCGCCAGGGCGAATGCGGCGAAGCGCTCCTGATCGCCCAGGCTGTATTGGATGGAGTCAGCATCGAGGAAACCTCGGTTGCGAACGCGCAGGAGATCATCAATATCTGCGAGCAGGTTGCATCGGGAGCGGCGCCCACTCCGGTACCCACCCCGACGCCCTGACAGGCCTGTTATGATCCAGATCGATCCAAAGCGATCCTTATTCCGCCGGCAGACATCGCGGTTCAATCCGTACCGCTTCGTCCTTCTGCTTGGTCTGATCATCGCTGGCCTGTATTTATTGCTCGGTTACGAACGCGGCGAGGTCAAAGAATTGTTCCTGCCAACCGGCACGCCCACCCGGGTGGCGAACTCGTACGCGCTGGAAGCCGAGTCCCAGTTCACTGCTGGAAACCTGCAAAAAGCGATCGATGCCTATCAAAAGGCAGTCGAGCTGGACCCGCAGAATGCCCGCCTGCTGGCCGACATGGCGCGCATCCAGGTCTATTCCTCTTCGCTGATGACCACCCTGGCGGACAGTCAGCAGCGCTTGAAGGAAGCCAAGACAAGCATCGACCGGGCGACGGATCTTGCCCCGGACGACAGCCGCGTCCAGGCTATCCGTGCCCTGGTGTACGACTGGTACGCCAACCCGGATATTTCCGGAGATGAATCGGCCTTTAACCTGACCCAGGCCGAGCAGGCGGCGATCCGTGCGCTGCAGTTGGACAGCCAGAATGCGCTCGCCCTGGCGTTCTACGCCGAGATCCTGGTGGATCAGCAAAAGTGGCTGCAGGCGGAGCAGAACATTGAGCTGGCCCTGGCAAGAGATGATTCGCTGATGGATGTGCACCGGGTCAGCGGCTACGTACAGGAATCGCTCAGTAATTACGAGGGGGCGATCAGCGAATATCAAAAGGCCGCCGCGATTACCCCCAATTTCACCCCGCTTTACATCCAGATTGGCACCAATTACCGCACGCTCGGCCTGCGCTCGACCAACGAGCTGAGAATGAAGGAGATGTACGAAAAGGCGCTCGAGTACTACGCCAAGGCAGTGGTGATCAACCGGCAAATTGGCGTCAAAGATCCAATTCCATACCTGTCGATCGCCAGGACGTATTCCCAGATGGGCGAATTCTTCGCCGCTTCACTCAATGTGCGCACTGCCCTGGATATGCTCCCGGCCGACCCCGATATCTACGGCCAGCTTGGAGTGGTTTATTTCAAGGCGCGCAACTATGAAAGCGCCATCCCTGCCTTGCGCTGCGCCACGTACGGCTGCGATGCCAAGACCAGCTGCGAGGTGCGCCGATGTAACGAGGAGACAGACGCGCCGATCGAGGTCAGCGGGCAGCCGTTGAACAGCCGCACCCTGGTCTACTACTACACTTACGGGTCGGTCCTGGCCGGAATGCACCGCCCGGCAAATAACTACTGCGCCGAAGCAAACAAAGTCCTGGCTGAGGTCCGCGCAGCTTACGGAAGCGACCCGGAAATCTCGGCGATCATCAGCCCGAGCGAGCAGATTTGCGCGGGAATTGCCAGCGCTGCTCCATAGGGTAATCCAGGCAGGGAATATCAGAGTTTTATAAGAGGGGGAGACAACCCCTTGACTTCTGTCTCAAAGACGAGTATTATTTTGGCTGGTTTTAGCACTCTTACAACAAGAGTGCTAAAAAGTTGGAAAATCCACCAATACAACCAGACATGGGAGGTATCAATGGCGATCAATCTCAAACCCTTAGGCAGTCGTGTAGTTGTCGAGCCCATCGAGCAGGAAGAAGTGACCGCGGGCGGTATTGTCCTACCGGAAACTGCCAAAGAAAAACCCCAGAAGGGTGTTATTCTTTCGGTTGGTCCCGGCGATCGCGATGAAGATGGCAAGCGCATCGCCATGGACGTCAAAGTGGGGGATACGGTTCTGTTTGCCAAGTACGCCGGCACAGAAATCAAGGTCGAAGGCAAGAAACTGTTGATCCTTCGCGAGAGCGACCTGCTCGCGATCGTCGAAACCAAGTAATTTTGATCAAATTCTATAAGGAGAACACCTATGGCAGCCAAACAATTGGTATTTTCGGAAGACGCCCGCCGCCGCTTGAAGGCCGGCATTGATATTGTTGCAACCGCTGTCGCCACCACCCTGGGTCCGAAGGGCCGCAACGTCGCCCTGGACCGTAAATTCGGCTCCCCGACCATCACTCACGACGGCGTAACCGTCGCCAAAGAAATTGAGCTCGAGGATCCGTTCGAAAACATGGGCGCCCAGCTTCTCAAGGAAGCGGCTACCAAGACCAATGACATCGCCGGCGATGGCACCACCACCTCAACCGTCCTGGCCCACGCCATTGTCACCGAAGGTTTAAAGACCCTGGCTGCCGGCGCCAACCCGATGCTGCTCAAGCGCGGCATCGAGGCCGCCGCGAAGGCAGTCGCCGATTCGATCCGCTCCCAGGCGATCGACATCACCACCAAGGAAGAAATCGCCAATGTCGCCACGATCTCTGCCCAGGACCGCACCATCGGCGAGCTGATTGCTGAGGTCATGGACAAGGTCGGCAAAGACGGCGTCATCACGGTCGAGGAATCCAAAGGCCTGGAGTTCGAGACCGAGTACGTCGAAGGTATGCAATTCGACCGCGGTTATATTTCTCCTTATTTCATTACCGATCCTGAGCACATGGAATCGGTCATCAACGAGCCTTACATCCTGATCCATGATAAGAAGATTTCGGCTGCGCAGGATATCGTTCCTGTGCTGGAAAAAATGGTTCAGGTTGGCAAGCGTGACCTGGTCATCATCGCTGAGGACGTCGACGGCGAAGCTCTGGCGACCCTGGTGCTCAACAAGCTGCGCGGCATGCTCAACGTACTTGCGGTCAAAGCCCCTGGTTTTGGCGACCGGCGCAAGGCCATGCTCCAGGATATCGCAGTGCTGACCGGCGCGAGCGTGATCTCGGAAGAAACCGGGCGCAAGCTCGAGACCACCACGATCTCGGACCTCGGCCGGGCTGAGAAGGTCGTTGCCGACAAGGACAATACCACCATCGTCGGCGGCAAGGGCGAGGAAAAGGAAATCCGCGGGCGCATCGAGCAGATCCGCGTCGAGATCGATAAGACCACCAGCGATTACGACCGCGAGAAACTCCAGGAACGCCTGGCCAAGCTTTCCGGCGGCGTTGCGATCATCCGCGTTGGCGCGGCGACCGAGACTGAGCTGAAGGAAAAGAAGCACCGCGTTGAGGACGCCCTCTCCGCCACCCGCGCCGCGGTCGAGGAAGGCATTGTCCCGGGCG
>CAZMCF010000022.1:0-48901 GCA_964564935.1 uncultured Anaerolinea sp.
CTCCCGCAGGCGGGGGGTTCATGCGGGCAGAAGTCAACTCATTCGCGGCGGCGCCGCCAGCGTCATCGCGAGGGAACAGAGCGATGCCCGCCTTCGGAGGCTGAATACCGAAGCGATCTCCCATACCCGGGTGGAGACCGTCGCGCTTCCCTCGCGGTGACATTCCAGACGGGAGACCCCTGCGCAACGGATAGCGGCTCTGTAAATTCGTTTGACAATCCAGGGGGAATCAAATAGCATCATAACAAATGGGCAAGGCCGCAGGTTCAGGACAGCCTCAATGCGACTGCGATGGATTTTTTGGCCGGGGAGAAGACCGTTATGGCAGCGAAGTATTTAATGGGTTTTGATATTGGCGGAAGCGGCGGGCGTTGCGTTTTGTACAACCTCATTAATGGGGCCATCACAGCAGCCTACCGCCCCTGGACTCAACCGAACGCGCCCGGGCTGGGTTATTGGGCTTTTAACCTGGATGTGCAGGGCATCTGGCGCACCTTCGCAGAGCTCTCCCAAGAGGCGCGCCGCAGGGCTGGCGCTTCCGGCGAGGAGATCGCCGGCATTGCAGTGACCGGCATGCGCCTCACCACCGTCCTGGTGGACGGATCGGGCAATGTCCTGATGGCGACCCCGAATAAAGACGCCCGGGCCAGCAGCGAGGGAATGGAGCTGGCCGCAGATCGTGGGATGGAATTCTACCGGCGCTGCGGACACTGGCCCAGCCCGGTGATGACCGCTGCCAGGCTGCTCTGGCTGAAAAATCAGCGGCCTGCGCTCCTGGAAAGCGCGCAGGCTGTCCTCTGCGCCAGCGATTGGCTGGCGTACCGCCTGTGCGGGTCGCTGGTGATGGAAGTCAGCCAGGCGGCCGAGACGATGCTGCTCGACCTGCAGAGCGGCTGCTGGGCGGATGATCTGATCGACTCGCTTGGCCTGCCGCGTGAAATCTTCCCGCCCCTTGTCAGGGCCGGGACGCGCCTGGGCGAGCTCAACCCTGGGGCAGCAGCTCACCTCGATCTGCCGGCCGGCGTGCCGGTCGCGGCTGGAGGAGCGGACTCGCAAACTGCGCTGCTCGGGATGGGCATCACCCGGCCTGGGCGGCTGGGGGTGATCGCAGGCAGCACCGCGCCGGTGATGCTGACCGCCGACCAACCTTTTATCGATGCCAGACAGCGAACCTGGACCGGGCTGCATCTAATCTCAGGGCAGTATGTGATCGAAAGCAACGCCGGAGCGATGGGCTCTGCCCTGCAGTGGCTGGCCGGCCTGCTCTACCCCCACTCGCCTCAGCCGATCATGGCTCTCTCGGCGGATGCGGCCCGCTCCGAGCCTGGAGCGTGCGGGGTAATTTCATTTTTTGGTACCCAAATCTTCAACGCGGCCGAGATGAGCATTCCGTTGGACTCCTTTACCCTTTCAAATCTTCACACCCCCGGCGGGACAGCCGGGCTAGGGCACCTGGCCCGCGCAGCGCTCGAGGGCATGGCCTACGCCATTCAGGAGAACGCCGCCCAGGCTCTCGAGGTCGCCGGGGGGAAGATCGATGCGGTCTATGTCTGCGGCGGGATGAGCCGCAGCCGCACGTGGCTTCAGATCATCAGCAGCGTATTTGGCCTGCCGGTTTGCACCTCCCCTCACCCGGAGGCGACCGGACTGGGGGCAGCCATGTGCGCTGCGGCCGGGGCGGGTATCCATACGGATCTGGCTTCCGCGGCTCAGGAAATGACGGGAAAGCTGGAGGCTATCCAGTCAGAGCCGGCAGCGGTCAGCGCCTACCGGGACCTCAAGGCGGACTGGCGGCGGCTGCGCCTTGAGCGGCAGCCCGCGGACAGCGTTGCTTCCGGAATCATCCTGCAGTGCATGCAGGAACCGCCCGAGCGGCCTCCTGAGATGGCTGCAGAGTTCCGCCCGACCATATTCGTCAGCGCGGATGCGGGCGAGGAAGCGGTTGCGATGCTGCGCGAGCTTGGCGAAGTGACCTACGCCAGTTACCGCAGTGAAGGCCGTCTGCTGGCCGGCGATGACCTGGTCGAGGCGCTGAAAGGCTGCGCGGTTTTCATAACTGAAGTGGACGTGGTCGATGCCGCGGCGCTGCAGAAACTGCCCGACCTGCGCGTTGTTGTGGTCTGCCGCGGGAACCCGATCAATATTGATATTCCAGCCTGCACTGCGGCGGGCGTGCCGGTGATCAATACGCCCGGACGCAACGCCGACGCCGTCGCCGATCTGACCCTTGCATTCATGCTCAATCTGGCCCGCAAGCTGCCCAGGGCCGCCGAATTTCTGCGCGAGCCGGGCGGCGAAGCTGGCGACATGGGACGGATGGGCATGGCTTTCAGTCAGTTCCAGGGGGTCGAGCTCTGGCGTAAAACGGTCGGGGTGATCGGTGGAGGCGCGGTCGGCCGCCGGGTGATCCAGCGTTTGCTGCCGTTTGAAGCCCGGGTCCTGTTGTGTGACCCGTACATCGATTGTGAGGAGGCCGCTCTGATCGGGGCGGAGAAGGTTACCCTTGAGGAGCTGCTCGAGCGCAGCGATTTTGTCACTCTCCACGCGCCGGTCAGCGAGGAGACCCGTGAGATGCTTGGCGCCGAGCAGCTGGCGCGGATGAAGCCCGGCGCGTTTCTGATCAATACCGCCCGGGCCGCGCTGGTCAACTCGGATGCGCTGCTCGAAGCCCTCCGTTCCGGTCATCTGGGCGGTGCGGCGCTGGACGTCTTCCCGGTCGAACCGCCCAGCGCGGATGATCCGCTTTTAGCGCTGCCGAATGTGATCGCCACGCCGCATATTGGCGGCAATACCCGCGAAGTCGGAATCCACCAGGGGCAGATCATCGTGGCTGAGCTCAGGCGAATGCTTACGGGGCAGAAGCCCGAATACATTCTCAATCCAGAGACGCTGAAAGGATTCACCTGGACCGGCGAGCGCCGCCTGGACCGCCGGGCTCTGGAATACCTGGCGAAAGGTCCCGCCCCGGCTGTGCGCGACCTGGATGTTCAACCCGCCGGCGCGCGGGAGGCCAAACCCACCTACGATGTAGAAGAAAAGGGGGAGCGTGGAGCTGGGGTGATCCGTGGGCTGAAGAAGTTGTTTGCCCGCGAACCGGGAAAACCTGCGCCAACCCCGGGAGTTGGCACAGTCGGTGGAGACGCAACCGCCGCGATGTTCGGTCAAATACTTGTCAGGTTTTTAGCCTACCTTGAGGGCGACCCGCAGACGGCTGAGTTTGCCCGCGGCAAGGACGTCACTTTCCTTTTCACGATCAAGGATACCGGGCATGTCTTCTTTATGAGCTTCCGCGAAGGGACGGTGCGGGCCGGGATGGGCGAGCCACCCGTACCGGCGGACGTGCGTCTGAAGTTGAGCGCCGACGTATTTGACGGTATGTTTACCGGACGGATCAACCCGGCCAAAGCGGCCATGACCGGCAAGCTCTCCTTCAGCGGCGACACCGCCAAGGCCATGACCATGCAGAAGCTCGATCTGGCCGGCGCATACGGGAGAGCGCGAGCTGAGGTTGGCGACCCGGGCGACCTCACCCGCATCGGAGCCGGGCGGGCAGCACCGGCGTCTGCTCCGCCAGCGGGAATATCGGCGGAAGCCGCCCATAAAGCAGGGGATGTGCGCGATGAGATCATCCAGATCGCCAATGAGTTGTACGCCAGGGGCCTGATCACAGCCACCGGCGGTAACATCTCTGCCCGGGTGGAAGGAAAACCGGATGAAATCTGGATCACGCCCAGCGCGATTTTCAAGGGCGACCTGCGTCCGGAGATGATGGTGCGGATCGACCTGGACGGTAACATCCTGTGCGAGACGGATTTCAGCGCTTCGAGCGAGCGGCGGGTGCACTGCGCCATCTACCGCGCCCGCCCGGATATCCAGGCGGTTATTCATACCCATGCCCCAAAAGCCACTCTGATGGGCCTGACCGGCACCAGATTCCTGCCGGTTTCGACCGACGCAGCTTTTATCGGCGATGTGCCGGTGGTGCCGTTCATCATGCCTGGAACGGCTGAGCTCGGCGAGCAGGTGGCACGGGCGATCGGCGCGAAGGGTGTGGCAGCCATCATGCAGAATCACGGACTGGTGGTGGTCGGCAGCACGCTGCGCCGGGCTGCAGACATGACCGAGGTGATCGAATTGACCGCTGAGAAAATCCTCACCTGCCGGGCGCTGGGCATTGAGCCGCAATTGATCCCGGAAGAGGATGCCCGCAAGCTGCGCGAGATGGGCGAGATGATGGCGTGAGAAATCCAGGTGAGGCTGCGAAGTAATTTGAGCGTCGCGAGCAAGGGTTGAGCCGATCCCTGATCCTGTCGAAGGGTCAGCTCAGCCCTGAGATGATCCAGCGCGAAGTTGGAGATGTCCCCGGCAATAAGAGGGATCCATCGGCTCCGCGTCATAGGGGTGCACCCGCAGGCGCAGGGAGCGCTGAACGGCGGGGCAGCAGGGCGTCTACACACGCGTTCTCACCGGTTTCCCCTCATCACCCATCATTTATGTAGAAGGACGCAGCCATGTTGGCTATTGACATGACCCTTCATCGGGAATATACTTCGCCTTCGAATTGTTCGACATGTGATTATATGATCGGAAGGTATCCATGAGAAAACCAGCCAATCCGCAACCCCCTATCGATCTCCTCCGGCAGCGCATCCATTCCCACCTCTCCGATTTAACCGGCAGAGAAGACCTGCAGGGCCTGGAGATCGCCGGGCTGATCCGGCGACTGGCGAACGCATATGATATTTGCCACGAGCGCCACATGGCTGAATGCGATCTATCCGGGCCGCGGCTCGGCTTGCTGATGCGCCTGGAGTGGGAAGAACGCCGCGGCAACCAGGATGGGGTAAGGCCCACCGACCTCAGCTTGAACCAGCGGGTCAGCCGCAACACGATCAGCGCCCTGTTAAGCGGGCTCGAGGAGCGCGGGCTGATCGAACGCCGCCTGGACTCTCAAGACAGGCGCGCCTTTCGCATTCGCCTGACCGACCGCGGCAGGCAAATCGTCAGCGAGCACGCTCCGCGGCTGATCGAACACCACAACCGGCTTGCCGCGGCGCTGACCCCAGTCGAGCAAAACCAGTTGATCGACCTGCTCGCCCGCCTGTACGCCGGGTTGACCGCCGAACAGTCGGCGGCTCACCCTGCCGCAGAGGCGGTTGAGTAAACCGCCCCTCTGGGGGCTGTATCTACCCTGGAGAGAATTCATCCATGCTGAGATTGATTCGTTATCTTAAACCATACACCCTGCTGATTCTACTCACCATCGGCCTGTTGTTCGTCCAGGCTAACGCCGACCTGGCTTTGCCGGATTACCTCTCGCGGATCGTCAACGTTGGCATCCAGCAGAGCGGCGTGGAGAGCGCCGCACCGATCGCCATCCGCGCCAGCGAGATGGAGCGTTTGCTCATTTTCGCCAGCGAAGCTGACCGGCAGTTGATTGGGGAGAGCTACAACCTGGTCGACCGCAGTTCGGCCGATTTTGAGCAGTACCTGAGCGAATACCCCGCCCTGGAAAAACAGGCTGTTTACGTGCGCAAGGCTCTGTCAAAGGACCAGATTGCCGCTCTCGAGCCGGTCATGGCCAAATATATGCTCGTCGTTTCGACTCTGGAGCAGGCGCTGGCCGATCCGGCCAAAGCAGCGGCGCTCAATCAGATGGGACAATTCGATCTGTCCAGACTGCCGTCTGGAACCTATTTGTTCGCTCTGCTCGCCAAATTGCCCGCCGCCCAACTGGCTCAGATGACCCAGACGGTAGACACGCAGGTGGCTGCTCTGGGCGAAAACATGGTCAGGCAGATGGCGATCGGCGCGGTGAAAGCCGAATATGAGGCCCTCGGGATGGACATCGCCCGCCTGCAGCGGAACTATATCCTTCACACTGGCGGGCTGATGCTGCTGATTTCTCTGCTCGGCGGGGCAGCGATGGTCGCCATCGGGTTTCTGGCCGCCCGAACCGCCGCCGGCGCAGCCCGCGATCTCCGCCGCGATGTGTTCCGCAAAGTCGAGAGCTTCTCTAGTGCCGAATTCGAGAGGTTCTCCACTGCCTCGCTCATCACCCGCTCGACCAATGATGTTACTCAGATGCAAATGGTCACCTTCATGATGCTGCGGATGGTGTTCTTCGCTCCGATCATTGGGGTAGGCGGTGTCATCCGCGCCATCGATAAAAGTTCTTCGATGTGGTGGACCATCGCCCTGGGGGTGCTGGTTCTGCTTGGATTGATCCTGGTCGTGTTCTCGATTGCCATGCCGAAGTTCCAGTTGATGCAAAAGCTGATCGACCGGCTCAACCTGGTCACCCGCGAGAATCTGACGGGCATGATGGTCATCCGCGCATTCAACAAGCAGGAGGTTGAAACGCAGCGCTTCGACCGGGCCAATCGCGAACTGACCGACACCAGCCTGTTCATCGCCCGGGTGATGGTGACGATGATGCCGGTGATGATGCTGGTGATGAACGGGCTCTCGCTGCTGATTATCTGGGTCGGGGCGCACCAGGTAGCTCAGGCCAGCATGCAGGTCGGCGACATGATCGCCTTCATGCAGTACGCCATGCAGATCGTCATGTCCTTCCTGATGCTTTCGATGATGTTTATCTTCCTGCCGCGGGCGGCTGTTTCGGGCGGGCGCATTGCCGAAGTTCTCGAATCCGAGACGGCCATCAAAGATCCCCCGCAGCCAAAGCCGTTCCCGCAGCCTTTCGTCGGGCGGGTGGAGTTCCGCAATGTCAGCTTCCGCTATCCGGATGCGGAGGACGACGTGCTGCATGATATCAGCTTCACTGCCGAGCCTGGTCAAACTACTGCGATCATCGGCTCGACCGGCAGCGGAAAATCCACTCTGGTCAACCTGATCCCACGCTTCTTCGATGTGACCGAAGGGGCGGTCTATATCGACGGCGTCGATATCCGCGAGGTGCGCCAGAGCGACCTGCGCGACAAGATCGGCTACATCCCCCAGCGCGGCATGCTCTTCAGCGGAACCATCGAGAGCAACCTGCTCTACGCCGATAAGCGGGCCACCCGCGAGGATCTGGAAGAGGCAGTCGAGATCGCCCAGGCGGCGGAGTTCATCAGAGCCAGTCCAGACGGCTTTGCCGCTGAGATCGCCCAGGGCGGCGCGAACGTCTCTGGGGGTCAAAGGCAGCGCCTGGCGATTGCCCGAGCGCTGGTCAAGAGGCCGCCGATCTACATCTTCGATGACAGTTTTGCGGCGCTGGATTACAAGACCGATGCTGCCCTGCGCCGGGCGCTGCGCGAGAATACCGGACACAGCACGGTTCTGGTCGTAACTCAGCGCGTCGCTACAATCAAAAACGCCGACCAGATCATCGTCCTCGATGAGGGCAAGGTGGTTGGCATTGGCAGACACCACGAGCTGCTGGAAACCTGCGGGACCTACCAGGAAATCGCCTACTCGCAGCTCAGTAAGGAGGAGCTGGCATGACGCGCGCAACGAACACTCCCAGTACTCCCAGACGAGGGGGCTCGATGGGCCACGGGCCGATTGGGCGCGGCGGGCCGATGGCGATGATGAAAGGCGAGAAAGCCCGCGACTTCAAAGGTACGATGCGCAAGCTGATCCAGTACCTGGAAGCCTATAAAGTTCCGATTCTGGCCACCATGATCATTGCCGCCGCTTCGACGGTGTTCGCCATCATCGGTCCCAAGGTCCTGGGGCAGGCGACTACAAAGCTCTTTGAGGGGGTGATGGAACAGATCGCCGGAACCGGCAGCGGAATCGATTTCGGCTACATCGGGCAGAAAATATTGATCGTCCTTGGCCTGTATCTGGCCTCTTCGCTGTTCAACTACGTCCAGGGCTGGATCATGTCCAACATCTCGATGGACATCACCTACCGCTTCCGCCGGGACATCGCCGCCAAGATCCACCGCCTGCCGTTCAGGTATTTCGACGGCACCAGCCACGGCGAAGTCCTCTCGCGGATCACCAACGACGTCGACACGGTCAGCCAGACCCTGAACCAGAGCCTCTCGCAAATCATCAGCTCGGTCATCACCGTGATCGGCGTGTTGATCATGATGCTGACCATCAGCTGGCAGATGACTCTGGTGGCGCTGCTGATCGTACCGCTCTCGATGGGCGTGATTGCCGGGGTGATCGGCCAGTCGCAGAAATATTTCAAGCAGCAGCAGGATTACCTCGGCCACGTCAACGGGCATGTCGAAGAGATGTACGGCGCTCACGTGGTGATGAAAGCCTTCAACGGCGAGGCGGACAGCATCGAGCGCTTCGACAGGCTGAACAACACCCTGTACAGCTCTGCCTGGAAATCGCAGTTCCTCTCCGGCCTGATGATGCCGTCCATGCGCTTCATCAGCAATGTGGTCTATGTCGGCATTTGCATCCTGGGCGGCTATCTTGCCACCCGAAGGCTGATCACTGTCGGCGACATCCAGGCTTTTATCCAGTACGTCAACAATTTCTCCCAGCCGATCACCCAGATCGCCAACATCTCCAACGTCCTTCAGCAGACCGCCGCCGCGGCCGAGCGCGTATTCGAGTTCCTCGCCGAGGAAGAAGAGATTCCCGATCCGGCCGAGCCGGTCAAGCTGGACGCCTTCGAGGGGCTGGTGGAGTTCAAGAACGTCCGCTTTGGTTACAATCCCGACAAGGTCATCATCAAGGATTTTTCCTTCTATGCCAACCCGGGGCAGAGGATCGCCATCGTCGGCCCGACCGGGGCGGGCAAGACCACCATGGTCAAGCTGCTGATGCGCTTCTACGACGTAAACGACGGGGCAATCCTGCTGGATGGGCACAACATCAAGGATTTCCGCCGCGGCGACCTGCGCTGCGTCTTCGGCATGGTGCTTCAGGACACCTGGCTTTTCAACGGCACGATTTTCGACAATATCCGCTACGGACGCGACCACGTCACCGATCAAGAAGTCTACGCCGCCGCCAGAGCCGCCCACGTGGATCACTTTGTCCGCACTCTGCCCGGCGGATACAATTTTATGATCAACGAGGAAGCCAATAATATCTCCCAGGGGCAGAAGCAGCTGCTGACCATCGCCCGCGCTTTCCTGGTCGATCCAACCATCCTGATTCTGGACGAGGCGACCAGCTCGGTCGATACGCGCACCGAGGTGTTGATCCAGAAGGCGATGGCCGAGTTGATGAAAGGCCGCACCAGCTTCATCATCGCCCACCGCCTCTCGACCATTCGCGACGCGGACTGGATTCTGGTGATGCGCGACGGCGATATCGTCGAGCAGGGCAGGCACGAGAAGCTGCTGGCCCGCAAAGGCTTCTATGCCGAACTGTATAACAGCCAGTTCGAGGGCGCGCCGGCCGAGATGGAATTAACCTGATATTTGGACTTTTTAATTGAAAATGATCTGCATCTGGCAGCAATTAGTCCAAATTTTGGAAAAAGTTATATTCGATTAGGAATTCATCCGGTACAATTAGGTCATGCTGGAATCCGCGCAACCTACACTGGCTGGATGGACAGCGGCGGCATCCCCTGCCAACCCTTACCGACCTCATTCCGGTAACTGCCATGCCGGCTAACAAGGCCTGCCGTCTGGCGATTGCCTCCGATCAGGCCATTTACCTGCGCGGACTGGCATCCCTGGCGATGTCCTTGCCGGGCATCCAGTTGGTCGGCGAGGCCCACAGCGGGCAGGAGGCTCTTCAGCTCTGCCAGTTGACCCGCCCGGAATTGATTCTGCTCGACTTCGATTGTTCGCTGGAAGAGACCCGCGCGATCGCCGCCAGCATCCGCCAGCATCAGCCGGGGATCAAAATCGTCCTCCTGCTTAACCCGCAGGCCGAGAGCCAGAATCAGGAATATCCTGACCACGTCGGCTGCTACACTTTCTCGCGCAACGTCAGCGAGGACGAATTCAAAACCGCCCTGACCCAGGTGCAGCGCGACCCGGCTGTACAAACGGACCTCCGCAATCACCCCCAGGCGGCCTTTCACCACCGCAGCGAAGAAGAAGTCGGCGAGGAGGGGAGCGAACTGCCTGGCCTGGGGTTGACCTCTGCCCAGCGCCAGAGCGAGACCGTCAATCGCGAACTGGTCATGGCCGGGCGCATCCAGGTCGATATCCTCCCGGAAGAAGTGCCGGTGATCCCCGGCTGGGATGTGGCTGCCCGCCTGGAGCCTGCCCGCGAGACCTCGGGCGATTTTTACGATTTCATCCCGCTCAGCAACAACAAATGGGGTCTGGTCATCGCCGACGTCTCAGACAAGGGCATCGGCGCGGCGCTGTTCATGGCCCTTTCCAGCACCCTGATCCGCACCTACGCCACCCGCTACCCGACCCTGCCTGGGGTGGCGATGAGCTCGGTCAGCGAGCGTATCCTCAACGACACCCGCGGGAGCATGTTCGTCACCGCCTTCTACTCGGTGCTCGAGCCGCAGACCGGCCGACTGATCTACGCCAATGGCGGGCATCCGCCCGGATACATTATTAGCCCGGGCAAGAGCAAGGACCCGATCCAGCGCCTGCGCCCGACTGGCATGGCGTTGGGCGTTTCCGAGGGGGCGCAGTGGAAGCAGAAGATCGAGAAGCTGATGCCCGGGGATATCCTGATCCTCTACACCGACGGGATCACCGAGGCGCAGAATCAGCACGGACAGTTCTTCGGGGAAGATCAACTGCTGGACGTGGTGCTGGAGAACATGAACGCCAGCGCCGGTCAAATCCTGGAGTCGCTTCTAGCGGAGGTGCACCGCTTTGTCGGCAGCGAGCCTCGCCAGGATGACATCGCCCTGGTCGTCATCCGCCGCGGGCAGGGGTGAAGTACACACAACGAAAAATCCCTCAGAGCCGCTTAGAGTGCTAAGCGATCTCATTTGCTCGCGTCGGCTTGCATTGGCTGGGTTTCCAATGTCTCCGCCCGCTCGCGGTACGTGACCGTCAGCCTGAGGACCCCCTTCTGTCCTCCCCCAAGATCCGGAGGATTTTGGGGGAGGTGTAGGAGGGGGTGGTAGCAAACGACCTAACCCCACACCACCCGCTCGCGATACCTGACTGCCAGGTCTCAAGGACGTACGGGGTTTGTCCAGCCTCTTTTTGACAAATCCCCTTCTCCGTGTTAGAATGCATCTACTTCGTTAAAAAGCTATCCGGCCGTTTGGCCGCAAAGGTGGGAATGTCATGAGTTTTGCCGCGGGTGAACCTGCGCGGCTCCTGGCAAGACCCTGCCGCCCAGCGAAAATGGGCGGTGCTTCGAATCGAACGCTTATCACAGGAAGACTGTGTTATTGAGAACTTATTCTTTACATTTGAAAGCAGGTAATTAGAAGGTATGAAAGAGAAAAAATTACGCATCCTCCCCCTGGGGGGTCTGGGGGAAGTCGGGCGTAACATGATGGTTTACGAGTACAACGGCGAGATTCTGATCGTCGATACCGGCCTGATGTTCCCCGACAACGACATGTACGGGGTCGATTACATCATCCCGGACATCACCTATTTGCTCGACAAACGCGACAAAGTGCGCGGAATTGTCATCACCCACGGGCACGAAGACCACACCGGCGCCATTCGCCATGTGCTGGAGGAGATCCGCGCGCCGATCTACGCCACGCCGCTGACCCGCGGCCTTCTGGAAGTCAAGCTGGCCAAGCAGGGCGGCCTCGACAAGGCCAGGCTGCACACCATCCAGGCCGGCGATACGGTCCAGATCGGTCCGTTTCAGGTGGAGTTCTTCCACGTCTGCCATTCGATTCCGGATGGGGTTGGCCTGGGGATTTCCACCCCGGTCGGGCTGATCGTCCACTCCTCGGATTATAAATTCGACCACACCCCGGTCGACAACCTGCCAAGCGATTACGCCAAGCTGTCTGAATTCTCGCGGCGCGGCGTTCTGGCTTTGCTGGCCGACTCGACCAACGCCGAGCGGCCGGGCTGGACGCCCTCCGAGCGGGTGGTGGATGACGCTTTCGACAAGGTCTTCCGCGAAGCCCCCGGGAGGATTATCATTGCCAGCTTCGCTTCACTGATCTCGCGCATGCAACAGGTGGCCGACGTTACCGCCCGCTACGGCCGTAAACTGGCTTTTGCCGGCATGTCGATGGTCGATAACATGAAGATGGCCCGCAAGCTGGGCTACCTGAATATCCCTGACAGCCTGATCGTGCCCATCGACCAGGCCCTGGGCCTGCCAGATGCCGAGGTGGTGATCATGTGCACCGGTTCGCAGGGCGAGCCGACCTCAATCATGGGCCGCCTTTCGACCGGCACGAACCGCCAGTTCGATATCCAACCCGGCGACACGGTGGTGCTCTCCTCGCACCCCATTCCAGGCAACGAGGAAAACGTCTATCGGACGATCAACCGCCTGTTCCAGCGCGGCGCGAACGTGATCTACGAGGCCATCGCGCCGGTGCACGTCTCAGGGCACGCCAGCCAGGAGGAGATGAAGCTGCTCCTTCACCTGACCCGCCCGAAGTTCTTCATCCCCATCCACGGCGAAATCCGCCACCTGCGCCAGCATGCTCTGCTGGCCCAGAAGGTCGGCATCCCCAAGGAAAACATCGCGGTGATCGAAAACGGTCAGTCGGTCGAATTCACCCACGATACGATGAAGCTCGGCGAGCAGATCCCGACCTCGTATGTCTTCGTCGACGGCTCGACCGTTGGCGAGGTGGACGAGGACGTGATGCGCGAGCGCGAGATTCTTGCCCGCGATGGGATCGTCCTGGTCAACCTGACCCTCGACCGCTTCAGCGGCGGTCTGCGCCGCGAGGCGCAAATCAGCGCGCGCGGGTTTGTCCTGCCCCGCGACACTGACGACCTGATCGAGGAGATGCGCCGCAAGATTGCCGACGTGGTCGGCGCGACGCCAAACGGCAATCTGACCCGCGAGGTCGAGCAGAAGCTGAGCAACTTCCTGTATAGCGAAACCCGCCGCCGCCCGATGATCTACGTGACCATCTCGCGGGAATAGCGGCTGATTTTTTCCACAGAGGGCGCAGAGGGCGCAGAGGACACGGAGAACACAGAGATTTTGCTAATAGGATCTCTGCGCCCTCTGTGTTGATATCAAAGCCAACCGGCAATCACCCCCCACCAATCGCGCCAGCCGCTCATTTCTTCGGCATGCTGGGGAAGCGCGGGACAACCGGCTCGAACGGCTCTTCCTTGGGCGGCTTGGCCTTGCTCTCCAGGGTGCTGATCGTCTTGCGCTGGCGGTGGATAATGTTGTTGACCACGTCGCCGATCGAGATGATCCCCAGCAGGCAGTCGCCCTCCACCACCGGCAGGTGGCGCACGCGGTGATGGGTCATCAGCTCCATGGCTTCTTCCACCGTCTGGTCGGGGTGGATGGTGACGGGATCCGTTACCATGATCTCGTGCACATAGGTATCCTTGGCGTACTTGCCGTGCAGGATCAGCTTGCGGGCATAATCCCGCTCGCTGAGGATGCCGATCATTTTATCGTCCTTCATCACCACCAGAGCGCCGACATCCTTTGCTGCCATCAGGCGCAAGGCTTCGAATACCAGTTCGTCCGGCGAAATGGTCCAGACAATTTTGCCTTTGATTTCCAGGATATGGCGAACGGTGTCCATGCTTGCCTCCTCAGGTGATCATGAAAAATGATCTTTTTTGTTTAATGATTGTAGCTCAGCTTAACCTGGACTTCAATGAGAGCAGGATTAAAGTATAGGAATTTGATAGATTATGATAGGATTCGCGATATTTTACTGGGCTTTTCGCCTCTTGCTATAACCCCACATTGAATGAAAAGCAACGCGCTCTCAGTCGGAAATGTCCGCCCAGGCTGAAAGCCACTCTTCCAGGGCGTGCTGAAGCTGCTGGTATTCTTCCCCCAGGCGGGAGACCAGGGCTGGATCTTTCGGCGGGTTTTCCAACTGGCGCGAGATGAGCTCGAGCTTTGCCTCCAGCTCGCTGATCTGGGCCTCGAGCGCTTTCAGCCGTTCCTGGCGCTTGCGCTCGCCGCTGCCCGGGCGGGGGTTCTTCGACCTATCCGCTAGGGGCGGTAGGGATTGGCGGGCGATTTGCCCGGCGGTTTCCGCCTGACGGGCGGCTTTGTATTCGCTGTAGCTGCCCTCGAACACGCGCAGGCTGCGCCGGTCGGGGAACACCTCCCAGATCTGGGTTGCCAATGCGTCGATCAGGTAGCGGTCGTGGGTCACCAGCAGGATTGTGCCGTCGAAATCAGCCAGCAGCGATTGAAGCGCTTCCTGCGAGGGCAGGTCGAGGTGATTGGTCGGCTCATCGAGGAGGAGCAGGTTGGCGCCTTGCAGCGCCAGGCAGGCGAGCGCAAGGCGGCTGCGCTCGCCGCCTGAGAGCAGTTTGATTTCCTTGAAAACATCATCGCCGCTAAAAAGGAAACGGGCAAGATAATCGCGGATTTGACCGGGCAGCCAGTTTGGCGCCGCCGCCTGGATTTCGTCCATCAGGGTGCTCTCAGGGTTCAGATCCTCATGGGCCTGGGCAAAGTAGCCGATTTTCAGACTGGCGCCGAGATGGACCTCGCCGGAATAGGGCGGAACCTGCTCGAGCAGCGTCTTCAAGAAGGTTGTCTTCCCGGCGCCGTTCGGACCGATAATCGCAGCGCACTCGCCGCGCTTGAGGATCAGGTCGGGGACGTGAAAGAGCGGCCGGCCTTCGTCGTGATAGCCGATGCTCAATCTCGAGGTGCGCAGCACCAGGTCTCCGGAGCGGCCGCCGGACTGAATTTGGAATCGCAGGCGGCGCGGCTGTTTGGGCGGCGCCAGGCGGGTCTCCTCGAGCAGGCGTTCCAGGCGTTTGCGGCGTCCCTGGGCCTGGCGGGTGTTCTGCCCGGCGATGTTGCGGCGGATGTAATCCTCTTCTTTTTCGATGTACTCCTGCTGGTCCTGGTATTCCTCCAGACGACGCTGGTAGCGTTCCTCGCGCTGAAGGAGATAGGCAGAGTAATTGCCGCGGTAGGTTTCCAGGGCGGGGGTCATCTCCCAGATCGTATCCACCACCTGGTCGAGGAAATAGCGGTCGTGGGAGACGATCAGCACCCCTCCTTCCCAGTCGCGCAGGTAGTTCTCCAGCCATTCCACCGCAGCGATGTCGAGGTGATTGGTCGGCTCGTCGAGCAGGAGGAGGTCGGGGTTGGAAAGGAGCAGTTTCGCCAGCAGGGCGCGGGTCTTCTGCCCGCCGGAAAGCTGACCGAGCGGCCGGTTGAAATCGCTCTGGCGAAAGCCCAGACCGCCGAGCGTTTGGCGGATGCTGGCTTCGTAGGTGTAGCCGCCGCGCAGGTCGAACTCGCGTTGCAACTGCCCGTAAGCCTCCAGGGCGAATTCGGCTTGAAGCGGGTCGCCCATTGCCGCCTCGAGCCGGTTAAGCTCGGCCTGACGCTCGATCAGCTCGCTGAAAACGGAAAGGCATTCCTGCCACAATGTGCGCTGGGATTCCAGGCGGGCTTCCTGGGGCAGGTATGCGATCCGCAGCCCGCGGGCGCGGATTACATGGCCCTGGGTAGGCTCCTCTTCTCCGAGGAGGATGCGCAGCAGGGTGGTCTTGCCAACGCCGTTTGGGCCGACCAGGCCTATCCGCGCGCGGTGAGGGATGGACAGAGAGATGTCGCTGAAAAGATCCAGTGGACCGTAGGATTTGGCGAAATTAACCGCGGTCAGAAGGGGCATGCGAGATTTTTTTAGAAAACGAGTTGAGGCCGCCTAGCCGCGCGGCGGGCGGTTGCTCGGAAAAGTATACCATATCACACTGAATGCTTTTCCGGGCGAGCAGACATGAGCGAGGCAGCCAGAACGAGGACCGCAGCCAGACCGTATAACCCGGAGCTGATCAGGTAAACCCTGGAAACGCCGAGCAGAGGAACCAGCGCCAGTCCAATGACCGGGCCCAGAGACGCCCCGAGATCGCCAAAGGTATAGATCAGACCGAGGCCGCGCGATCGGCGATCAAGCGGCACCCGGTCGCCGATGAGCGCGACGGAGAGCGAAGGCACCGCGCCGGCGGTCAGCGCTGCCAGGAAGGTGCCCACCAGCCCGGCGCCCAACCAGGGCAGACTCATCAGCGCAATCCCAGCGGTTCCGGCCAGCATCAGTTGAGCCAGGGTTGACCAGCGCTTGCGGCCAAGGTCGGAAAGCCCGCCGATCAACGGGGCGCTGGCGGTGCCGACCAGAACGCGGGCAGCCGCGATCCCGCCGGTGATGGTCGCCAGGGGCAGGAGGATGCTGCCGAAGGTCACCCCGCCGTCGATGTAACGGGAGAGCCAGAGGATGGTGGTCGAATTCATCACCCCCGAAAAAGTGAAGCGCACCGCGAATAACGGTATGGCGGCAGCGGCAATAGAACGCCAGTTGAAGTGATTTTCATCCGGATCGGCGTCTTTTGCGACGGGCGGGAAAGCGAGCTTTGTCAGGCGGGTTTCGGGAAGGAAAAGCAGCCAGATGAGCAATCCGAGCGCGCCCAGGCTGGCGGAAACCCATAACCCACCGCGGTAGGTGAACAGGTCGGTAAACAGACCGCCGCCGAAGCTGGTCAGAGCGATGCCAAGGGAGAACCACATTTGCAGGCGGCCGGTAATAGCGCCGCGGTTGCTGTCATCCGAGATATCCAGGGCGATGGCGTTGCTGCCGATCCAAATCCCCGACCAGGCCGCTCCCCACAGCACCCGTCCGAGCAGCATCACCGCCGCCCCGCGCCCAAAGGCGTAGAGCGCAGTCGAGAACACGCCAAGCAGCATGGCGGGGATCATCAGTCGGCGGCGGGGGAGGCGGTCGAACAGCGAGCCTGCCAGGTTATTGAAGAGCAGGCGGGCAAAACGATTGGCGCCGAGAAGTACGCCCACCATCGCCAGAGAGACACCCGCCTGGGCGGCAATTGCCGGGTCTGGAAGAACGGTATACAGGGTGGAATCACCGAACAGCGAGAGGGCTGTGCCAACGCCAATCGGAATCAACGCGCGCTTTGGATTGACCTTTTGAATGTGGATCAAGCTGCGCCTCAAATTTGGTGGATGGTCTCTCGCGAAACAAATTGGCGATTCTCAGGCAAATCTTATTCTAACCTATACTGGGTGCAGCCGCGGCCATCCCAGCATCGATCAGACTCCCAACAGGGAGAATTACCCAAACCAGACGATTTCAGGTAAAATTAGCCCACAAGGTTTGGCCGAGTGTCCATGGAGCCGTTACAACTTACCCGCGAACAACTGCAAGAACGCCTGCTGGCTTTGCACCACGCCAGTTTGGAGCTTGTCCAGGATGTTTCGCTCGAATCACTGCTCGAGCGGATCGCGGTTTTAGCCTGCGAACAAGCCGGGGCGAAGTATGCCGCAGTGGGGGTTCTCAATCAAAACGGCGAATTGGAGGCCTTTATCCCCATCGGGATGAAGCCGGATGAGGTCAAGCGGATCGCCCACCCGCCTCGCGGGCTCGGTCTGATCGGCGCGCTGATGCAGTCCCAGGAGCCCATTCGCCTGGCCGATATCTCCCAGGATCCGCGCAGCGTCGGATTTCCCGATCACCACCCAAAGATGACATCCTTCCTCGGCGTGCCCATCCGGCACGGCAACCGCCAGCTCGGACAGATCTATCTGACCGAGAAGATCGGCGCGCCAGAATTTACCGAGGACGACCAGCTCTTGATCGAAATGCTGGCGGCATACGCCGCAGTGGCGATCAGCAACGCGCGCATGTACAAAGAGCTGATCCAGCGCGACCGGATCCTGACCCGCCGGAATGAAAACCTGGCCTTGCTCAACGAAATGGCCTCCACCCTGGCGACTTCCTCGGACATTGACCAGATTCTGGATAAAGCCCTCACCCAGTTGTTGGATTACCTGCAGCTGGAGGTCGGCGAAATCTACCTGCGCCTGGAGAACAGCCGCACCCTGAAACTGATCTTGCACCGCGGGCATCTGGTCAAGATGCTTTGGGCCCGCGAGCGGTATTCACTCGGTGAGGGGGTGATTGGACGGGTGGCCAAAAACAACCAGCCGGTGCTGATTTCATTGACAAACCCGGGTGATGCCGAACTGCACCCCGACGTACTCAGCGGCGAATTTCACCAGGTGGCCTGTCTGCCGATCAATGGGCGGCAGGGGGTGCTGGGCGTCTTGTGTGTGGCTTCAGCCCATCCGCTGCCGTTGGATGACCTGGAAATGCAATTCCTGGCGACCATCGGATCGTGGGTTGGGACAGCAATCGAGAACGTGCGCCTGAACCTGCAGGGGCGGCGGCTGGCGGTGCTTGAAGAGCGCGAGCGTATCGGCATGGACCTCCACGACGGAATTATCCAGTCCATTTACGCGGTAGGCTTGAATCTGGAACATGCCCGCCTGCTGGTCGGCGGCGATCCGCAAAGCATCGTCCAGCGCATCGATCAGGCCATCCGCGATCTGAACAGTACCATCCGCGACGTGCGCGCTTATATCCTCGATCTGCGGCCGCGCCAGTTACAAAACGAAAGTCTGATGCAGGGCGTTCGCCGGCTGGCTCAGGAATTTCGGGCGAACACGTTGTTGAACGTCAATTT
Source organism: uncultured Anaerolinea sp. (assembly GCA_964564935.1). GTDB lineage: Bacteria > Chloroflexota > Anaerolineae > Anaerolineales > Anaerolineaceae > Bellilinea. The sequence continues at coordinate 18,492 of CAZMCF010000022.1, forward strand.
GCAGGGACCGGAAGATGATCTTCACGATCTGCCGGACGCGCAGGCGATTGCCCTGTTCCACATCTGCCAGGAGGCTCTGGCGAACATAGCCAAACACGCCCGGGCCAAGAATGTCAGCGTCACTCTATGGAAATCGGCGGACCGGGTGTTGATGGAAGTAGCCGACGATGGGCGCGGCTTCGAGGTGGACAAGGTACGGGTCACCATCGGGCACGGCCTGTCCAACATTCAGACCCGCGCGCGCAACGCTGGCGGCGAGGTGGATATCACCTCCGAGCCGGGGGCAGGGACGACCATTCTCGCCTGGGTGCCGGCAGCGGATGAAGACTGATCCAGCCAGCAGGGAAAAAGCCGCGGCAGTGCGGGCGATGTTCGCGCGTATTGCTCCGCGCTACGACCTGATGAACCGGCTGATGACCGGCTGGCAGGATATTGCCTGGCGGCGCGAGGTGATCCGCAGGGCGGGGCTCAGACCCGGCTCGCGCGTGCTCGACCTGGGCGCCGGAACCGGCGACCTGGCCCGCGAGGCATTGCATCAGCAGCCGGGCTGTAAGGTTACGGCGGCGGATTTCACCCTGGGGATGATGCTGGCCGGCAGGCGCGTTTCGGCGGCTCCGCTGCGCTGGTTGGCGGCGGATGCCCTGAAGCTGCCCTTCCCGGATGAACAGTTCGACGCGGTGGTTTCTGGTTTTTTACTGCGCAACGTCAGCGACGTGCCGCAGGCGCTCTGCGAGCAGCTGCGCGTGCTGCGCCCCGGCGGCTGGATGGTAGCCCTGGACACAACCCGGCCGGTGAGAACATGGCTCTCGCCGATGATCAGGCTGCACATGAGAGTTGTGATCCCGCTGCTCGGTCAGCTGGTGGCCGGCGACCGGGAAGCGTATGTCTATTTACCCACTTCCAGCGAGGGTTTTCTGGCGGCGGAAACGCTGGCGGGGATGATGGAGGAGGTTGGGTTTGTGGAGGTCGGCTTCAGGCGGAGGAATGCCGGGACGGTGGCGATTCATTGGGGGAGGAAGAGGTGAGGGGGAGAATGTGTAATTGTTATCAGGGTAGCTAATATCGTGCTTAAAAATCCCCCCTCCGCCTTGTACTGAGTGTTGCTGCATTGGCTAATCGCCCGTTTGAATTACGGCAGAGTGTGAAAAAGACATCAAACCTGATTGGGGTAGCGTTTTTCTCTCCATGTGGTTTTTGAGTCATTTCAGGAATACATGAAAGGTTGATTGTCCGTTTTATAAGTTGCGACTCCATAAGAACCAATTTTTTTTATTAAATCGAGCCATTCGTTTTCGGTCCTGCCTCGAATTGGGTAATGATTGCTCAACCACCCAATTGATATCCGCCCGCGGCAGTACCGCCGAATAGATCGCCCGGCTGCTGACCACCTGGATAATTTTTGCATTTTCGATGTAATCGAAATAAACCGGCGCACCCTTTGACCGGTCTTCAATATTAACCACCAGAGCGTAATGTCCGTTGCTGAGTATGTTTTCAAACCGGCATTCCAGGTGGATGATTTGCCCCGCGGCTAATGGCGGGATGCGTATACCCTGATCGAGGGTGGTGAAATTGATAATGTCCAGCCCCTTGGTGTTACGAAAGGCAATGCCAAAGCCAACCTGAGTGGTATCGAGATCTTCCAAAGCGCGAGCTGTAACCTTAACCGACACCTGATCGCCGTACTCAAACACACCTTGCTGGCCTGCAGTATTGGATGAAACGACAACCTCATCGACGACAAATTCACCCGACCCCCAGCGTTCCAGACTCTTACTCTGCACGTCCGTCTGGCTGGCGGCTCTCCACGCATCCCCGGTTTTTTGGGCCGCCCCCCACAAATATTGCACATACTCCGATGTCACTTCCAGCGTCCCGCCCAGGGCCTGGGGAACGCCGCGGTTCAGCCAGAGAGCCTGATCGCAGAAGCTGCGCACGGTTTGCACATCATGCGAAACCAGCAAGATTGCCGCGCCGTTTTCGCGCAGCTTTTGCATCCGGTTCATGCACTTGAGCACAAAGCCGGCGTCGCCTACCGCCAGCGCTTCGTCAACAATCAGTATCTCCGGATCGAGGCTGGTGGCGATTGAAAACGCCAGGCGGACGTACATGCCCGAGGAGTACATCTTCACCGGCTGGTCGATGAACTGCCCGATTCCGGCAAACTCGACGATTTCATCGAAGCGCTTCTTCATCTCACGCTCGGGGATGCCGATGGTCGCGCCGCTGAGGAAGACGTTCTCTCGCCCGGTGAACTCAGGGTGAAAGCCGGTGCCGAGCTCCAGCAGGGCGGTGATCCGCCCGCGCATGTGCATCTCGCCAAGGGTCGGCTGCAGCGTGCCGGCCAGGATCTGCAGCAGGGTCGATTTTCCGCTGCCGTTTACGCCGATCACGCCCAGCGCCTGACCCCTCCCCAGGTCGAAGGATACATCCTTCAGCGCCCAGAAAGGCTCGGCGTAGTCCCGTTTGAGCAGACCGCCAAATGCAAACTGCATCAGGCGGTGGCGGTAGCGCTTGTACAGCCAGTAGCGCTTGCCAATGTTGCGAACCGAAATCAGGGCGTCGCTGCTCATACAATATCCGCAAAAATTGCTTTGGTGCGCATGAACCAGACGTAGCCGAACATAAAGACCACCAGGCAGACCGCGCCGGTGCCGAGAATCTCAGGCAGCGAGGGCAGTTGGGCAGACATCACCACATCGCGGTACATGCTCACCAGCCGGGCGATCGGGTTGAGGGTGATCAGCCACTGAAAGCGAGCCGGGATCAGATCCTCCGGATAGAAAATAGGCGTGACGAACATCAGCAGCATGGTCAGCAGAGTGGTCGCCTGACGCAGGTCGGGAACAAAAACTGAAATGGACGCCCAGATCCAGTTGGCGCCGGTCACAAACAGAATCTGGAACAATAAAATCACAGGCATGAATAAAAGCGCCCAACCTAGCGTCCCGCTGATGATGTACGCCAGGGGCAGGAGCAGCACAAAGCCAATCAATTGCTGGATGACCAAAACCAGGGTCAGGTTGAGAGGGAGCACTTCGAGCGGGAAGACAACCCGTTTGACCAGGTTGGCGTTCTTACGAATCAGGTCGGTAGAACTATTCAATCCTTCGGCGAAGGTGTTCCAGGGGAGCAGACCGCAGAGAAGATAGACCGCGAAGGTGTAAGGCGATTCACTGCTGCCAAAACGGACTTTTAGAAAGACCGAGAAGACCAAAGTGTAAACCACCATCATGAACAGGGGCTGAAGAAAAGCCCAGAGGACGCCGAAAACCGAGCCGCGAAAACGGGCGGCAAAATCGCGCCAGGTCAGGATGCGGATGATCTCGCGGCGGCTGATCAGGTTGCGCAGCAGCCCAGGCAGGTTGACCAGCTCTTTCCAGGATGTGGTGGTTTCGCTCAATCAGGGTGCTCCGAGGAAGGTGTTCACCTGGCTAAGATTATACCATTCGCCGCCTGATGCGAATCTGCGCCCGGCAAGGCCGGGCCGCCCTTCCAGGCCCGCCGCCTGTCGCAGAATTTATGGTAGGATTATCACCTATGGACGAAGGACGTCTGCAAAAAGTAGCCGAACGGGGTGAGCCGTCGCACGTCTGGCGGGCGGGGCAGGAACGCCGGCTGAGGCTGATTCAGCGGGCCGCCGGCGAGCGCCTGACAGGCCGCGTACTGGTCGACGGCTGCGGGGTGGGCATGTACCTTGGCCGGCTGGCGCCGGCAGCCCGACAGGCGGTCGGGCTGGACATCGAGCACGAGCGCACCCTCGAGGCGCGCCGGCTGGCCGATCAGGTGCTCTGCGCCGCCGGCGAGCAGCTGCCCTTCCCCGCTGACAGCTTTGACCTGGTGCTCAGCCACGAGGTGCTCGAGCACGTGAACGATGACCGCCAGGCGATCGAAGAGATTGTCCGCACGCTCAAGCCGGGCGGCCGGCTGGTGCTGTTTGCGCCCAATCGCGGCTACCCGTTCGAGACGCACGGCATCTACTGGCGCGGCAGGTACCATTTCGGTAACATCCCGCTGGTTAACTACCTGCCGCGCCGCTGGCGCGACAGGCTGGCTCCCCACGTCGAAATCTACACCCGTCGAGACCTCGACCTTCTATTCAGCGGCCTGCCGGTCGCCGTGATTGAGCGCAGGATCATCTTTGGCGCTTATGATAACCTGATTTACCGGTTTGGGGTGTTGGGACGCTGGTTGCGCACAGTCCTCCAGGCGCTGGAGCATACCCCACTCAGAGTCTTCGGCCTTTCCCATTTCTGGGTGGTCGAAAAAATCGCTCCGCCCGCAGGCGCGTAGAGAAGAGAGTTCTTCCATATTCTTTTGGGCTGAAAACCGGATTCAACCGCGGTCGGAGGGGATGCGAAAATCGTAGATGCCGCCCTGGAAGGGATAGGACTCCCTGCATCCCGGGCAGGTGATCAGCGGCGAGGCGTCGGTTTGGAGAGCCTGCCCGCAAGCCGGACAGGCGAAGAAGGCCCCGTGCGCGGCCGCCGGGCTTTCGCCCAGCGCGCGGCAGCGGGCAAAGACGCTCGGACTGAGCTGCCATAAATCGCCGGTCAGCGAAGCAAGGGTGTCCAGCCAGACCAGCAGCCTAAGCGGCAGTAGCTTTTTAAACAGGCCGGTACGAAAGTGCGAGACGGTCAACTGGCGCTCGACAGTGAATCCGCTGGCGGCCAGCCATTCGCGTACTGCCGCGGGATGAAAATCGAAGTTCAGCGCGGCGAACTCAACCGGCTCACGGCTGAATGGGCTCCACTTCTGCCGGCCGAGCGCATACCGCAAGATTGCTTTCAGGTTTTGCTTGTTGGCGTATTCCAGGATGAATACTGCTCCGGTCTGCAGTACCCGCCGCACCTGAGAAAGCGCCAGAGGCGCGTCAGCCATGTGGTGCAGGGTGCGGATCATGGTCGCGCCGTCGAACAGCCCGGCGACAAAGGGTAGGCGATAAATATTAGCCGCAACATAGACGTAACGCTGATCCACGCCCAGGCGCTGTTGGGCCTGCTCGAGCTGGGTGCGCGAGTAGTCGAGCAGGACGATCCGCTCGTAATTTTGGTAGCGCGGCGTGTTCCGCCCGGCGCCGGCGCCTAACTCGAGCATCAGCCTGCCGCCGCCCGGCAGCAACCGGCGCAGCGCTGCAGCTTCGGCAGCGTCCTCGTAGACCCGCCCGCCTTGCTCCCAGAAAGACTGCTGGTAGTCGGATCCCTCGTAATCGCAGATAGGGGGAGTATGCATCTTCGAGCGCGTGATCCAGAAGGAATGCGCCCGAGCAGGTTTTCCGGCGGCGCCCAGAGTGACCACCTTACTGCTGCTTCCTCTCGGACCTGACAGGGTTCGGCGGATTCTGCCGCGCCGGTCCCACCCGGACGCGGCTAAATCATACCCTATCCATTCCAGGCTGTCAACGAATCGCACATCGGTTATAGACCGCCGGGCGCGATCCCCGGGCGTTGGTTGATTTCCATAACAATGAAAAGGACTGCGCCAGGGAGTTCGCCAGGGCGGGCGCTTTGCCTGTTGTCCAGATGCTCATCAGCAGGCAGACGCGGATGGCTACCGCCGTGATTCCCCATCCAAATCAGGGCCATCGGACCAGACCGTTCGTGAACCTGCTCACTTTCGACAATTATGCGCGACTGGATTTATAATGAGGAAAAATATCTACGGAGCATCGCATGGGCCAACTTGACCCGCACCATGGAATCGGAACACTCGTCAACCACGTCGCCGAAGGGGGACATCCTTACCATGCCCACCTCTCGCCAATCTACCAGACATCCACCTTTGGCTTTCCAGACGTGGCGACCGGGGCAGCCATTTTCAAAGGGGAGGATCCTGGTTATACCTACACCCGTCTGAAGAATCCCAACCAGGTTCATATCGCCGAAAAGTATGCCTTCCTGGAAGGGCTGGACCTGCTTCGCGCCCATCCTGAACAGCCGGCCGGCGAGATCGTCGCCGGGCTGGTCTTCGCCACCGGCATGGCAGCGATCACCTCGGCAATTCTCGCCCGGGTTCGCAGCGGGCAAACGATCATCGCTCAGGAGGCGCTCTACGGGGCGACGTTCACCTTCCTTCATGACATCGCCCCGCGCTACGGCATCGACGTGGTCTGGCTGCATCGGGTTGAAACGCAGGATTGGGACGAAGCTTTCCGCGCTCACCCGGATGCGGTCATGGCTTATGCCGAGACGCCTGCCAATCCGACCATGGCCATCGTTGACCTTGCGGCAGTGGCGGAGATCGCCCACCGTCATGGCGCCTGGTTATTCGTCGATAACACCTTCGCCACCCCCTACTGTCAGCGCCCGCTGTCCCTTGGCGCCGATGTTTGCCTGCATTCGACCACCAAGTATCTCTCCGGACACGGGATGATCGTCGGCGGGGCGGTGGTCAGCCGCCACCCGGATTGGGTACAAAAGGAACTCTACAGCATATTGAAGAATCTTGGCGGGTCAGCCTCGCCCTTCGACTGCTGGCTGGCAGCTATTGGGTTGAAGACCTTCGAGCTGCGCATGCAGCGCCACTGTGAGAACGCCATGCAGGTCGCGCGCTTCCTGTATGATCACCCCAAGGTCGCCGAAGTTTATTACCCTGGCCTGGAATCCCACCCGGGCTACGAAATTGCCCGCCGGCAGATGAGCTGCTTTGGCGGGATGATCTCCTTCGAATTGAAGGGCGGGCTGGCGGCCGGCGAAGCGATGCTCAACCGCGTCCGACTGATGACCCTGGCAGTCAGCCTGGGCAACACCGACACGCTGATCCAGCACCCGGCCAGCATGACCCACGCAGGAGTACCGCGCGAGGAGCGGCTGAAGATCGGCCTGACCGACGGGCTGGTGCGGCTTTCGGTCGGCATCGAAAACGTCGAGGATATCCTTGACGACCTCGATCAGGCCTTGCAGGCCGCCTAGACAGTCCTTATTTGCTGACTTACGATATAGAAAATGGCTTCCAGCGAACGTAAACGGCTCCGCGAGCTTGGCGTGACGATTGGCAGGCTGCCAACCGGCCCGCTCAACGCGATTACCGATGTATCTGGTGTATGGGTCGGGCAGACCACGGTCATCCGCGACCAGCTGCATGTTGCCCGTACCGGGGTGACTGTGATCCTGCCGCGGGCCGGGCGGATCCATGAGAACGCCTGTTTCGCCGGCTTTCACTGCTTTAACGGCATCGGCGAGATGACCGGATTGCCGTTCCTTGAAGAGACCGGCCTCTTGACCAGTCCTGTTGTGCTGACCAGCACCAATCAGGTTGGCACAGCCTATTCGGCTTTGGTCCGTTTCGGCGCGAAGCATTATGGCGGTTGGGCTTACAAGCTGCCGGTGGTGGCGGAAACCTGGGACGGCTGGCTGAATGATATGGACGCCTTTCCGCTGACCGAGGACGACGTGATCGCCGCGCTAGAGGCGGCTGGACCGGGACCGGTGGCGGAGGGTAACACCGGCGGCGGCACGGGGATGATCTGTCACGATTTCAAGGGCGGCACCGGTACATCCTCGCGCCGGGTGAGCATTGCCGGCCAGACTTACACGGTCGGCGCGCTGGTGCAGGCCAACTACGGCGACCGCCATCTGCTGCGCGTCGATGGAGTTCCGGTCGGGCGCATCCTCGATGCCGACCGCGTGCCGCTTCCCTGGCAAACCCCGCCGGAGAGCAGCTCGATAGTCGCAATCCTGGCAACTGACGCGCCGCTCAGTCCGCTGCAGTGCCGTAAGCTGGCTCAGCGAGCGATCGTCGGGCTGGCCCGGGTTGGCGGCATCGGCGATGACGGCTCGGGCGACCTGTTCCTGGCATTTTCGACCGGCAATGACTATATGCCGGGCGCGGAAGGGCTGCGGACCTTCCAGTTTCTGGCCCACAACCAGACCGGGCTGCTGGTCGAGGCAGCGGCGGAAGCGGTCGAGGAAGCCATCCTGAACGCCCTCTGCATGGCCGAGACCATGACCGGCTACAAAGGCCGCAGCGCCCATGCTCTCCCGTTGGATGAGTTGGGGAAGATCTTGCGCGAGTGGCGCGCCCTAAGCGATTAAAACCCGTCAAACGTCCCGCCAGGACTGGAAGACTCTCAATAGCGCCAGGCCTGACCTGGTGATACAATAATTCAGGCGCTGACCTCGCCGAATCACCCTCAGGGAGGAGCCTGGATTGAAAACCCTCACGATCACCGTGCCAATGGCTGGACTGGGATCCCGGATGCGCCCGCATACCTGGAGCAAGCCCAAGCCGCTGATTGCCCTGGCCGGGAAAACCGTGCTGGATTTCGTCCTGGAGCAGTTCAACAGCGCCCTTCCGGGCGAGCAGGTAGAGTATGTCCTGATCGTCGGACCAAACCAGCGCGAGCAGGTCGAGCCGTACATGCGGGAGCATCATCCGGAGAAGAAGGTCCATTTCGTCCTCCAGGAGATCATGCGCGGGCAGTCCGATGCATTCTACCTGGCCCGCGAGCACCTCACGGGTCCGATGTTGATGTCCTTTTCAGACACGCTAATCGAAGCTGACCTTTCGGACCTGGCCAGCGAGGACGTCGATTGCCTCACTTGGGTCAAACCGGTCGAGGACCCGCGCCGCTTCGGCGTCGCGCAGGTGAACAGCGAGGGATGGGTCACCCGCCTGGTGGAAAAACCGCAGGATGTTTCCAACAACCTGGTGCTGGTGGGATTTTACTACTTCCGCCGGACCGAGGAGCTGATATCAGCCATCGAAGAGCAGATGCGGCGCGGCATGACCCTGAAAAACGAGTACTTCCTGGCCGACGCGGTCAACGTCATGCTCGAACGCGGCGCGCGGATTCGCACTCGTCCGGTGGACGTCTGGCTCGACGCGGGCATCCCCGCCACCGTTCTCGAAACCAACCGCTACCTGCTCGAACACGGACGGGATAACTCCGCAGAAGCCGCCAGGCGGCCCGGGTTGACCGTAGTTCCGCCGGTCTTTATCCATCCGGAAGCAGAGGTTGAGGCGTCGGTGGTCGGGCCGCACGTTTCGATCGGCAAGGGCTGCCGGCTGGAACGGGCGGTGGTGCGCGACGCGGTAATCGATGAGGGCTGTATTTTGCGCGAGACTGTCATTGCGGACTCCCTGCTCGGCCGGCGCGTGGTGGTCGAGGGGCAGGCGCAGCAGCTCAACCTGGGAGATGATTCGTGGCTGAAGTGAGCGAGCTGGTCGAGTGCCATTCTGGCAGCGAGTACGCCGAGCGGCCGGTTGCCCTGCGCTGGGAAGGACAGCGCCTGGAAGTGGAAGAAGTCGAGGAGCACTGGCGCATCCCGGGCGGAAAGCGTTTCCGGGTCCGGGTGTCGGACGGGCGGCGCTTCGAGCTTTTCTACGGCGAATTGTATGACGAATGGCGGGTGAATCTTCTCTGACCCGCTATAAAACCTAGCAGATCTTGATCATCCTGAAAAGGGGAGGGTACCCAGCATGTCCGTGACCGAACAAAGCAAGGAACAGGTGGAAGGAGCACCCATGCGCGAGAGTTATTTGTCCAGGCGGGTAGCAAACCTCAAGCCGTCGGGCATCCGCAGGTTTTTCGACATCGCCGCGACGATGCAGGACGTTATCTCGCTCGGCATTGGCGAGCCGGATTTCGACACACCCGGGCATATCATCGAAGCGGGGATCGAATCGCTGAGAAAAGGGCGTACCCACTATACTTCCAACGCCGGTGTATTCGAATTGCGCAAGGCGCTCTCCGCCCATCTCGAGATGCGCTACGGGGTGCAGTACGACCCGAATACTGAGATCGTCATCAGCGTCGGCGGCTCCGAGGCGCTTTACCTGGCGATGACCGCCCTGCTCGATCCGGGCGACGAGGTGATCATCCCCACTCCGTGCTTTGTCGCCTACCAGGCCGAAGTTTATATGACGGGCGGCGTCCCGGTGGAAATCCCCAGTACCATAGAGGATAATTTCAACGTCGATCCGGCCCGTATCGAGGCGGCCGTCACGCCGCGCACCAAGGCGATCCTGCTTGGATTCCCCAACAACCCCACCGGCGCAGTCGCCACCCGCGACCGGCTGCTGGAAATTGCCCGTATCGCCGAAAAGTACGACCTGATTGTCGTTTCAGACGAAATCTATGACCGGCTGGTCTACGCCGGCCACCGGCATGTCTGCTTCCCTGCCCTGCCCGGCATGCACCAGCGCTCGATTCTGGTTGGCGGCTTTTCGAAAGATTACGCCATGACCGGCTGGCGCATTGGCTATGCCTGCGGGCCGGCTGACATTATGAAAGGCTTGATCCGCGTGCATCAGTACACGATCATGTCCGCGCCGACCACCGCGCAGGATGCTGCCATAATCGCGCTGCGCGACCGCGATGAGGCTGTCGAGGAAATGGTTGAGGAATACGACCGCCGCCGGAGGCTGATCGTGCCGGAACTGAACCGGATCGGCCTGCCGACTTTTGAGCCAAAGGGCGCCTTCTACGCCTTTCCAAAAGTCAGCGTCACCGGCCTGAGCGACGAGGAATTTGCCAACCGCCTGCTGCAGGAGGAGCACGTTGCCATTATCCCGGGCAACTCCTTTGGCGCCGGAGGCGAGGGTTTCTGCCGCTGCTCCTACGCCACTTCCTATGAAAAGCTGGAAGAAGCCCTGCGCCGGATCGAGCGTTTCGTCAATCGGCTGTAACCGGCTTGTGCTATAATGCCGATAGGCAGCCAGCGCTTACCTGAAACATAGCCTGGCTGCCTGACCGCCTCAACCGCGCGGATGATCTGCGGGTTGGGAAGCAATTCTCCACCGGTTAGAACGAATCTTTCGAACAAGGGACGCAATGCGTTTTCTAATCACCGGCGCAGCCGGATTCCTGGGTTCGGCGCTGGCAAACCGCCTGGTCAAAGAGGGGCATTCAGTTCGCGGTCTTGACGATCTCTCCACCGGCGATCCGGCGGTGCTTTCGCCTGACGTGCACTTCACCCGCGGAGACGTCAACGACCGCCCCAAGCTGTGGACATTGCTCCAGGAGGTCGACTGCGTTTACCATCTGGCCGCGCGGGTATTGGTGCCGGAATCGGTGCTCTACCCGCGTGAGTATAATCAGGTCAATGTAGGCGGGACGGTCAGCCTGATGGAGGCTATGCGCGACGTCGGCGTGCGGCGGGTGGTATTCATCTCCTCCGGCGCGGTTTACGGCAACCAGGAGAAGCAGCCAGTGCGCGAAGACGCTCAACCGAATCCGCGCTCGCCCTACGCAGTATCCAAGCTGGCGGCGGAGTTTTACGTCAAGACGATCGGCGCGCTGTGGGGGATCGAGACGGTCTGCCTGCGGGTGTTCAACGCCTACGGTCCGGGGCAGCACCTGCCGCCGGTTCACGCGCCGGTGATGCTGACCTTCCTGCGCCAGGCTTTACAGAACGGCACCCTCGTGCTCCACGGCGAGGGACAGCAAACCCGCGATTACGTCTACGTGGACGATGTGGTCAATGCCATGCTGGCAGCCTCGACCGCTCCGGGCGTTGACCGGCTGACCATTAACGTCGGCAGCGGGCAGGAGACCAGCGTAAAAGAGCTGGCCCGCCTGGTGATCGCCGTCACCGGAACCCACCCGGAGGTGGTCTATAATCCGCGCAGCGACGGCGGTCCGGCGCGTCTGTGCGCCGATTTAACCCTGGCGGCCGAAAAACTGAATTACCATCCGTCGATCCCGCTCGAAACCGGCATCCGCCTGACTCTGGAAAGAGACCCGCGGCTGAGGGCGAAGTGAGGGAGCGTTCCATAACGGATTTCGCGTTTCAAGCGTAAATAACGCCGCTGACTCATCCAATCGGCTTGAGCGATTCTCTTTCCCCGCCATGGGAATCCGTTCGCGTGTCGCCATCCTTGCATCCCGCGTTCCCGGGGACTTGAATTCAGGTACCCCTGTGGTTTGCGGGAGGTCCCTGTTGCAAAATTCGGGCCAATTCGTGGGTGCTTAATGAGATTAGTTTTGTTATAATATTTTCACTGGACCGGTCTTTATCGGGGTAGGTCCTTTTGCCGGCGCCAGTATTTTCCCGCCCTTATCCTTTATAACGATCCTGCTCTGGTTCGGGGTATTTTCCCTGATGAAGCTTTTCAAGCTGCTAAAATCGCTGCGCAAGTCGTTTCTGCCCGCTTCGCTGGTAGCAATCGCTTTGCTGCTGGCTGGCTGCGGCGGCAATACCGCGGCGACCACCCCTGAACCCGGCACCTTTTCGATCGACCCAATCTTCCGCGAGTTCTACGCCTCGCTCGGCGGGCAGGATGTGCTCGGCCCGGCAATCACTGCCCTGTTCACCTTCCGCTCCCAGCAGTGCCAGTACACCGTCAACGCCCTGCTCTGCTTCGACCCGCTCCAGCAGGGCATCGACCGCTACAGCCTCTTCCCGCTCGGCGAGGCCCTCGGGATTCGGGATGAGCCCGGCGCGGCGGCCAGCGGCGATCTGGTCGTCGACGGCTACCAGATCTACGAGGAGTTCGAAGAGCTCTATCACAAACTGTACGGACCGCTTTACGCCGGGCGGCCGCTCTCCCAGCCGCGCTTTAACAGCGCAAAGAACCGCATCGAGCAGTACTTCGCCAACGTCGGCTTTTACCGCGATCTGGGCGACCCGGGCGGGAAGGCGCATCTGCTGGCTTACGGCGTCTACGCCTGCGACAGCGACTGCCGCTATAGTCCGCCGCAGAGCGGCATCGTCGTGACCAGTGTGGAAAGCGTCGAGCAGCCCTTCCTGACCCAGATCGCCCGTCTGGGAGGGCTGAACGTCTTCGGTCTGGCGCTCAGCGAGCCATACATTGCCCCGGATGGGCGTCTCGAGCAGGTTTACGAGAACGTGGTCCTTTCGGCGCCGCAGGAGGACCCCAACAGCGTGAGCCTGCGCAGCCTGCCGGTGCTGCTCGGCATGCCAACCTCCCCGCCCGGGCCGAAGATCTATAACGAGGCGGAAGGGGTGATATTTTATGGCATCGAAAACGAGCTGGGCTATCACGTCCCGCTGCCGTTTGACCATTTCATTGCTCAACATGGCGGGCGCGAGATTTCCGGCAACCCGATTGGCGAGGTGACTCAGCTCGGCGCTGACGTTTATCGCCAGTGCTTCGAGCATTATTGCCTGCTCTATGACCGCACCGCCGGGGATGATCAAAAAGTTCGCATGGCTCCCCTTGGAAGGGAGTATCTGCGCCTGGCGCAGGGCGGGCAGGTTGAGCAAGAGACCCCCTTCGTTTTCAGCCCTGATTCGGTGCATCTGCTCGTCCACGCCGGCAAACCGCGGGTAAGCGCGGCGGAGGCGCAGATCTTCGAGATGACCCTGCTGCGCGCCAGCGACCAGCAGCCGATCGCGGATGTCGAGGCCGAGCTGACTCTGACCCTGCCGGACGGCAGGCAGGAACGCTACTCCATGCCGCCCACCGGTTCGGATGGACGGGCTGCCCTGAGCGTTGATCCGCTCAGACCGGCGCCGGATAACGGCAGCGTCATCGCCTACAGGGTCTGCCTGAACATCCCCGCCAGCGAGCCGATCTGCTCTGCGGACAGCTACCTGATCTGGAACCTGCAATAAACCAGTTCAATCAAAACTTAGATCGCGCCGGTCTCCAGGCCAACCGCGGGCTGACGGTCAGATAAACCTCACCGGCTGAAATGGGTGAACCGGATGGGCAGGCCTGGCTGGCTCAGGCGAACCGCTCCTCTTTCCAGGCATCGGCCTGGTTGTGGTAGCCGGCCTGCTCCCAGAATCCCAGGCGGTCTTCGCTCATGAATTCCAGTCCGCGCAGCCACTTGGCGCCTTTCCACAGGTACGGGGTGAACAGGTCATCCCGTCCGGGGATCGCGCCGACCACGCCGCGCAGCGGGTAGCCGTGCTCGGGGCTGATCGGCTCGCCGTTGAAGTGCGTCGCCAGTAAGAAATTCTCCTGCAGGACGATCTCGAGCGGCAGGTTGACCGTGTAGCCCATTTCGGCATGCTGCATAACGTAGCGCGCGTCGGGCAGCGGCTTGAAGATGCCCTGCTCGATCATATCACGCACCGCAACGCCCTCCCAAATGGTATCCAGCTTGGACCAGCGGGTGACGCAGTGCAGATCGATGTTGATCTTGCGGCGAGGCAGGCAGTTGAATTCCTCCCAGCTCAATTCGGCGGGATTCTCCACCCGGCCCCAGATTTTAAAATTCCAGGTTTGCAGGTCAATGCGCGGGACCGGTCCGTAGTGCAGCACCGGGAAGCGGTTGGTCAGGGATTGGCCTGGAGGCAGGCGACCCTGGCTGCTCGCATTTTGCTCGTCTTCTTTTCGACGGAAGGGATCGAACATAACGGGTTCCTTTCCCAGATGATTAAATTATACCTTATCAGTCTGATTATTGAATAAAAAGACTGATAGCGTCTGGGGCATAAGCCTTGGGATGCAATTCCGGAGGTCCTGTTCAGGAGCATACTAAGGAACGGTTTGGGTAATCAGGGGCGACCCTGGATGAGCCGCGCCTGCAGCGGAAAGGTACGGTGGGTTTATGCTATACTCGAACGAGAGAGATTGCGCGCTTATGCCTGGCTTTCTCAGGATGCCAGCCGGCGGCTCACTCAAAGCCCCATTCTCTACGAAAAGGAACGGGTAAAGATGCAGGATCGCACGCGTTCTTCTTTTGAGCTGTTGCTCGAGATCAGCCGCGAGCTGGCTGCCAGCCTGGATCTGCGCAGCGTGCTCGCGCGGGTATTGTATCTCTCCACCAGCAACGTCGGCGCCGAGCGCGGCTCCCTGATCGTGCTCGATCAGGCCGGTCAGCCGGTCGAAGCAGCGATTGCAGTCAACGATCACGTTTTCCACCCCACTCCAGGGGAGATGCAGGCGATCATCGACCGCGGGCTGGCCGGCTGGGTGGCACAGAACCGCCAGCCTGTGTTGATCGCCGATACCCGCAGCGACCCGCGCTGGACGCAGCGTCCGGATGACGCCAGCGAGCGCAGCGGAAGCAAGTCGGCCATCTGCGTCCCGCTGCTGGCCAGCGGCCAGCTGACCGGGGTGCTCACCCTGGTTCACGCCCGTCCGCATTTCTTCACCGAGGAACACCTGCAGCTCTTGCAGGCCATCGCCGACCTGGCCGGCATCGCCGTGCGCAACGCTCACCTGTATGCCTCGGTCGAGCAAGCCCAGCGCCGCTATCGAGAACTGTTCGAGGACAGCGTCGATCCGATCCTGTTGACCGATTTCGAGGGCAGGATTCTCGAAGCCAACCGCCAGGCGGTACGGGCTACGCTGAGCAGCCTCAGCCGGTTGACCGAACTCAACATCTCCCAGCTGCACGACCTGCGCGGCGACCTGCTTGGCGAAAACTTCTCCAGGCTGGGGGAGAACGCGACGGTTCGTTATGAAAGCATGCTCCACCGCGAGGGGCTGCCCGATCTGCCGGTCGAGGTGCACGTGCGCCGGGTGGATTACGGCGGGCAGCCGACCCTGCAATGGATTTTGCGCGACATCTCCGAGCGCAAGCAGCTCGATCGGATGCGCGACGACCTGATGGCGATGATCTATCACGACCTGCGCTCGCCGCTGGCCAACATCATCTCCAGCCTGGATATCCTCGATACCCTGCTGCCCGCCGACCAGGCCGAGTCAGTCCGCCCCATTTTCCAGATCACCACCCGCTCGGCCGACCGGCTGCAGCGGCTGATCTCATCGCTGCTGGATATCAACCGCCTGGAAGCCGGGCAGCCGATCGCCAACCGGCGGGAGGTCGACCCGCGCGCGCTGGTAGAGGAGTCCCTCGACGCGGTGCGCGTACTGGCCGAAAGCAAAGGGCAAACCCTCCACATCAACCTGCCCGCCAGCCTGCCGCCCATCCATGCCGACGGGGATATGCTCCGCCGGGTGCTGATCAACCTGCTCGAAAACGCTGTCAAGTTCACCCCGCTCAGCGGATCGATCGAGGTTGGCTGCCAGGCAGATGCGGAGATGGTCCAGTTCTGGGTCAAAGACAGCGGCCAGGGCATCCCCGAGGATGCGCTCGAGCTGATCTTCGATAAATTCACCCGTCTGCAGGCCGACCGCTACCCGAAGGGGCTGGGGCTCGGGCTGGCTTTCTGCCGGCTGGCCGTCCAGGCGCACGGTGGTAAAATTTGGGCCGAAAGCAGGCCGGGGGAAGGCAGCCGGTTCGTGTTCACCATTCCGATCACTGCGCCTGCGTGATCTTGTTCCTCGAGGCTAGGATAGACGATGCAAGAAATCTCTGAGAATATCTACATCGAAACCGGCTACCCGGGCGTGACGCTGGCGGCGATCAACTGGCCGCACGGATTGATCCTGATCGACGCGCCGCTGCGCCCGGAAGACTCCCGCTCGTGGCGCTCGGCCCTGCTCAACCTCGGCGGCGGCGTCGACCGGATCCTGATCAACCTGGATGCGCACCCCGACCGCACTCTGGGCGCTCGGGCGATGGAATGCACCGTCATCGGTCATGAGAAGATGGCCCAGGTCTTCCGCAACCGCCCGCTGTCCTTCAAGGCACAGGGACCGGAAACCGGAGCCGATTGGGAGATGTACGAAGGGCTCAGCAGCGTCCGTTGGGCGCCGCCGGACATCACCTTCACCGAACGGCTGCAGATCCACTGGGACGGCTCGCCAATGGCACTGGAACACCATCCGGGTCCTTCGGTCGGCGCGATCTGGGCGGTGATCCCCGAGGATAAAGTGGTTTTCGTCGGCGACGCAGTGGTGCCCGGGCAGCCGCCCTTCCTGGCCAGCGCGGATATTCCCGCCTGGCTGGAGACGCTGGAGCTGCTGGCTTCCAGCACCTATCAGAATTATCTAATCGTCAACGGCCGCACCGGACTGACCACCCAGAAACAGGTCCGCCAGCAAAGCGCCTTTTTGAAACTGGTCCACGAGAAGATCGAAGCGCTGGCCGCGGCCGGGGGGACGGTCGAGGAAACCGCTCATTTCGTGCCCGCGCTGCTGCGCGAATTCAATTTCACTGCCGACCGGCGCTGGCAGTACACCAGCCGGCTGAAATGGGGCCTGGCTCGCTATTTCACCCGCCGCTACAGCCCCGGCGGCGAGGAGCTGGAAGAATAACCGCAAACCCAAGGAACCCATCATGACAGCTTCACCCTACGAAATCCTGGTCGAGGTTACCCGCGGACCGCTGGTTGAGTCGGTCCACTTCGGCGCCTTTGCGGTTGTCGACGCCGCCGGAAGGCTGCTCGCCAGTGCCGGCGACCCCCGGCATGTCGCCTATCTGCGCTCGTCCTCCAAGCCCTTCCAGGTCCTGCCGCTGCTCGAACGCGGCGGCGAGCAGGCCTTCAACCTGACCGACGCCGAGATTGCCCTGATGTGCGCCTCGCACTCCGGCACTGATCTGCATTTCGAGACGGTCAGCGCCCTGCAGGCCCGCCTGGGCTTCAGCGAGAGCGACCTGCTCTGCGGCACCGAGCCGCCCCTGGACGAGAAGACCCGCGATGAGCTGCTGCGGCGCGGCCTGGAGCCGACCCCCAACCGGCACGATTGTTCCGGCAAGCACACCGGCTTTCTGGCGCTCTCCAGACTGCTCGGCGTTTCAAAAGAGGATTACATCAACCCCCGCCATCCGCTGCAGCAGGTCGTGATCCAGACCTTTGCTGAGATGATCGAGTACCCGCTCGAGAAGATCGCGGTCGGCATCGATGGCTGTTCCGTGCCGGTCTTCGGGGTTCCGCTCTATAACGCAGCCCTGGGTTTTGCCCGGCTGTGCGACCCGTCCGGCCTGCCTCTGCAGCGGGCTGCAGCCTGCCGGCGGGTGGTGGCGGCGATGACCGCCCAGCCGGTGATGGTGGCGGGACCCGGCCGCTTTGACACCGAGGCGATGGAAGCTGGCGAGGGAAAATTCATCTGCAAGGGAGGCGCGGAGGGCTACCAGGCGATTGGCATCCTGCCCGGGGTGATCGCGCCCGGCAGCCCGGCGCTAGGCATTGCCATCAAAATCGCCGACGGCGACCGGATTGGACGGGCCAGGCCGGTGGTCGCGATCGAGATGCTGCGGCGGTTGGGGTTGTTGAGCGAGGAACAAATCCGGGTTCGGCTTGCCAGGCACGCCGCCCGCCCGGTGACCAACTGGCGCGGTCTGGAGGTCGGCGTGATGCGCCCGGTCTTTCCCTTTGAGCTGGCCTTTTAATCGGCGCTGATGGTTGAAGACCGCCCGCCCGCCCCGCAGGCTGAACTGGCCGAAAAAGCGCTGGCGGTCCACCGCCGGCTGCTGGAAGTGTACGGCGCGCCTGAATGGCGCGAGCCGCTGCCGGCCCTGGACGAGCTGGTTTCGACCATCCTCTCGCAGAATACCAACGACCGAAACCGGGATGCGGCTTTTATTGCTTTGAAGGCGCGCTTCCCGGACTGGGAGGCGGTGCGCGACGCGGAACCGCAGGAGGTCATCGCTGCCATCCGCCCGGCCGGGCTGGCAAACCAAAAAGGACCGCGCATTCAGGCAGTCCTGCGCCAGATCAGCGCCGAGACCGGCGGGCTGAGCCTGGAATTCTTGAGGGACTGGCCCTTGGAACAGGCCCGCGCCTGGCTGATGCGCTTCAAGGGGGTCGGTCCGAAGACAGCGGCGATCGTGCTGGTCTTTTCGCTGGGAATCCCGGCCTTCCCGGTCGATACCCACATCTACCGGGTCAGCGGGCGGATCGGGCTGCGCCCGGCGAAGATGAGCGTCGAACAGGCGCACCTGCACCTGGCGAGTTTGTTTCCGCCGGACGAGTACGGCCCGGCGCACCTCAACCTGATCCGTCTGGGGCGTGAAGTCTGCCATGCGCGCGCGCCGGAGTGTCCGCGCTGCCCGGTCAGCCGGTGGTGTGATTATTTTCGCCTGTCCCAGCTATGAGCTGGCAGCCTTTGGAACAGCCTCCATCAGCCAGCAGTCGACCAGACGGCCTTCGTGCAGCTCGTGCCGCGGCAGCAGCTTCACCTTGCGGAAGCCTGCGGCGGTGTAGCTGCGGATAGCCCGGATATTATCGACGCGCGGGTCGAGGATCACCCGCTGGGCGCCGAGCTCGGTGAACAGATAAGAAAGGATACAACGCAGAGATCTCCGTCCGAGACCGCAGCCAAAGAGTTCGGTCGCGCCGATGAACAGGTCCACCCCAAAAATGCGCTCATCGGCGGGGTAGCCGTATTCCTCTGCCTCAGCTGGCAGGATCAGACAGAATTGCAGGTATCCGACCGGACGCTTCAGAAATTCGATCAGGCAGGGGGTCTTGCCGCTAGCTGCCATGACCTTGGGCGCGAACTCTGCCTGAACAAGGCTCAGGGAGAAGCACTGATCGCGCCCGCCGTAGTACTCCAGGACTTTGGGATCCTGCAGCCAGCGAGTTAAGATTTCATAGTCTGCGGCGGCGTCGCGTAAAGGACGCACGACCAGGTCGCCGTCTTTGAGTAAGAAGTCCCTGTTGAGGAGCAGATAGGAATTATTCATGATCGGTAGCCGCGGGGGCGCCGCCACTACCCGCCAATCCATATCAAGCCGCCCGCGAACCTGAATTTATTGTCCGGCATCGCGGGCAGCCTGTCAATTGACATGTATCAACAGTATTCGTGTATATATTCCTATTTTACGGGCGCGAGATTGACCATCGCCCGAAAGGCGGCATAGGCCTGGAGCATGTCCTCTGCCTCATAGGCCAGCCTGCGTCCGTCCACGCGCTGCGCGCCGGGCAGAAGCGCGGCGGCATCCACCATCTGGGACGCAATCATCTCCAGTTCGATCCGTACCGGGGGCGTCAATTGGAGCGGGACGGGTCCCTTGCCGGCCAGGAAACGGCGCACCGCCCGTTCGGCTCCGTCGCGGATCAACTGGTGAGTCAATGCCGGCGGCGGGCATTCGGCGGCGAAACGCCCGATGGCGGTTTTTACCGCAGCCGTCTCCACCTCGGGAACCCATTCCTTCGCCTCGGCGCACAGGGCATGGTCGCCGGAGACCATCAGTACCGGAACGCCAAAATGACCGCAGACCGCGCTGTTCAACCCGAACTCACCTACCAACCGGCCGTTCAGCCAGACGTTGGCCACCCGGGCGCTGGACCAGGTGTGGTCGAGGTTAGCATTCTGCGAGCCGGCCCGGGCATGGTAGCCAATGAAAATGGCGGCATCGATCCCGCGTTCGACGCCCTGAACCATCGCCAGCGGCGCGGTCGAGCCGGTGATCAGAACGGCTCGCGAGTCGAGTTCCTCGAGCAGCAGGTTGTTGCTCAGTTCGTGCCCATCGCGGACCAGGAATTCGGTTGCGCCTCCGGCGGCCGCGCCCTGGATGGCAGCGTTCACCTCGGCGGTCATCAATTTCCGGAAACGGCCGTACTCCGGGTGGCTGGGGTTGACCTGGTCCCAGTTGACCACGCCGGAGATGCCTTCCATGTCGCAGGCGATCAGAAGCTTCATGCAAATTTCTCCGTATTGGGGATTGGTGTGGTTAAGTATAATCCGGCCTTTCAGTGGAGGAACCAGATCCAGTTATGTGAACTTATGGCCTGCGAAAGGGAGTATCAACTCTCGGGGTCTAATTCTGAAAACATTTGTCCCGGGTGTTCCATCCCGATACAACTTTTGCAACCTGAGTCATGCACTCCAAAAAATCACCCGCCCTTGCGATTCGACCGAAATGGTCGTAAAATAAATTTCTGTCTATTGATATAATTGTTCGTTGAGGAAGTAAAGAATGCCGGTCTACACCTATCGCTGCGAGAATTGCGGTGTGCAGTTTGAGCGAACCCAAAAATTCAGCGAGCTCCCGCTGGCCTGGTGCCCCGAGTGCGGCAAGAAGGCACTGCGCAAGGTCTACACGCCGGTAGGGATTGTATTCAAAGGTTCGGGCTTCTACGCCACAGACCACCGTTCACCCTCCGGCGCACCTCGACATACCGCGCACTCTTCCGAAAGCAAGGAATCCTCGAGCGAGGGCAGCAGCTCCAAAACCGACACCTCAACCAAGCCAGCCGGTTCCTCGAACGAGTGAGCTTCGTGATCTGGTTGAGGCTCGCCTTCCGCTCAATCCAACCGCAATTCCCATTCTCCATGAGTCCGGGCCGCGCCCGGGCTTAGTGGTTTAAGCAACTTATTCCGTTTAGGCCTCCAGAGCCAGACTAGAACTTGAGGTAACTATGGAGAACGCTTCGACTGCCCTGCCCATCGACCTCGGCGGCGGTCTGTTGCTGCGCCGCAGCCGCCCCGCCGATCGGGACGCGTTGGCCGAATTCAACAGCATCATCCACGCAAACCCCGGCGACCCGCCGCGGCCGGATGAGATGGTCGGCGAATGGACAGCCGATCTGTTAAGCGGCAGCCATCCCACCTTTGGCACGGGCGATTTCACCATCGTCGAGGAGACCGCCAGCGGGCGGATCGTCTCCGCCAGCAACCTCATTTCACAGACCTGGAGCTATGCCGGCATCTCCTTTGGGGTGGGCCGCCCGGAACTGGTTGGCACCCACCCGGATTACCGCAACCGCGGGCTGGTTCGCCGCCAGTTCGAAGTGCTGCATGGCTGGAGCAAGGAGCGCGGTCATCTGGTCCAGGCGATCACCGGCATCCCTTATTACTACCGCCTGTACGGGTACGAGATGTGCGTCAATCTGGGCGTCGGCCGGCTGGTGTATGAAACCCAGATCAGGCAGCTCAAGGAAGGCGAGCAGGAACCCTACCTGATCCGCCCGGCGAGCGAAGCCGATATCCCGGATTTGGCTGCCTGTTACGCCAGGCTGGAGCAGCGCAGCCCGCTTGCCTGCCGGCGCGGCGAGGCCGAATGGCGCTACGAGTTGCGCGGGAAGAGCGCCAATAACGTCACCAGGGTCGAGCTGTATATGATCTGCGAGCCGCAGGGCGGAGTGGTCGGCGCGCTGGGCGTGCCGGTGAATTTCTGGGGATTGAGCTGGGTTGCCACCTTGTACGAGCTCAAGGCGGGAGTATCCTACCTGGCCGTAACGCCGGCGGTGCTGCGCTTTCTTCACGCCCTTGGCAGGCAGCGCGGGACGGCAGAAAAGCCCTACCAGCGGACCGGCCTGTTCCTCGGCGAGGAGCACCCGGCTTACCTGGCCCTGGAGCCGCAGAACGCCCCGCCTAACCGGCCGTATGCGTGGTACCTGCGCGTACCCGACCTGGCAGAGTTTCTCCGCCGGATTGCCCCGGTGTTGGAGCAGCGCCTGGCGGATTCTCCCTGCGCCGGGCACAGCGGCGGGCTGCGGATCAGCTTTTACAACCGCGGGCTGGAGCTCCAGTTCGAGGGCGGTAAAATCCGTCAGGTGCGCGAGCTCGAATCGCCTGGCTGGGAGGATGCCGATGCGCGTTTCCCCGGGCAGACCTTCTTACAGATCCTCTTCCAGCACCGCAGCTATGAAGAGCTGCGCCACATTTACCCGGATGCGTTCGCCAACACCACCGCCGCGGCGCTTTTGAAGTCCATGTTCCCTCGCCAGCCCTCCGAAATCTGGCCGCTCAGCTAGATGGATTTCCCGTTGGAGCGCGAGGGACACGGAGAAAATCAGTTTTGTATCTCACCGCGGTCTCGGCGCCTTGGCGGTAATCGTCTGGATGCCCTCCGAGAGATTTTGATAGGGTTTGTATAGCTCCTGATAGTCCCTGCGGCCTACACTGAAACCGTCCGGGGGCAGGGCGGCATCCGTGATGTGGCTTTGGTGGTAAAATCGAGCCGACGGATGGAGGCAAGTATGGCGAACAAGGGCAAGAACAAACCCCGCCCCGTACAATCCCGTGATCAGCGCAGGCTGCGGGCTCAATATGTGGTCTTTTTGATCATTTCGGTCATCATCGTCCTCTCGATGGTGGCCATGCTCCTGACCTCGTAGTCGCTCCGGGAGCGGCTGAAATCCAGAGCCGCGTTGTCAGGACAACCGGCTGTTCCTTGCGCTGATACCCCCGGCGATCTCCTGAAGAAGAGGCGTTTCCATGCTTAAATCCCCCAACCGTTTCTGGATCGCTGCTCTGTTGATCGCCTGGGCGGTCGATTTCTTTTTCTACGGCAAACAACCCGGGCTTTCATTCCTTCTCTGGAACGTCCTGCTCATAGGCGGGACGCTGTTCCTCGCCCGCTCAGAGCAGGTGCGCGTGCCGCCGCTCAGCCTTTTGCTGGCAGGGTTCATCCTGCTGCTGGCTGCCGTGCCGTTCATCCGCCGGGAACCGTTCACCCTCTTGATCAGCGCTTTCCTGGCGCTCGCGCTGGCGATGGTGCTGGCCGCGACTCTGCGCAGCGCCAGCTGGCCTTACTACCGCGTCTGGGACTACCTGGCCGCCGGCTTCTGGCTGGTCATCGCCAGCCTCTCCCGCCCGTTTACGCTCAGCCGGGATGTCGAGGCGCAGGAGGGAGGTGCAGGCGCTGCCAGGCGGAGCGGTTTCTGGCGCGGGGCTGCACCGGTCCTGCGCGGGTTGTTGATCGCCCTGCCGATCGTCGCCCTGCTGGCAGCCTTGCTTTCCTCGGCGGACCTGATCTTCGCCCAGCGGCTGGAGAAATTCCTGGACCTGCTGAATATCGAGCGGCTGCCGGAATATATCTTCCGCCTGTTTTACATTCTGGTGCTGGGTTATGTCTTCGCCGGGGCGCTGGCCCACGCGGTTCATCCGCGCAAGGAAGTCGCCCGCCCGCAGAACCCCAACCAGCCGGTGATCAAACCTTTTCTCGGTTGGACAGAGGCCGGGATGGTTCTTGCCAGCGTGGACGCTCTGTTCCTCTTTTTCGTCGTTCTACAGGTACAGTACCTGTTCGGCGGGGAAGCCAATATCACCGCAACCGGCTTCACCTACTCCGAATATGCCCGGCGGGGGTTCAGTGAGCTGGTGGCGGTGGCGGTGATCAGCCTGCTGCTCTACCTGGGGCTGGGGGAGATCGCCCGCAGGGAGACGCCCGGTCAGCGGCGGGCCTTCAGTCTGCTCTCGGTGTTGCTGATGGCGCAGGTTCTGGTCATTCTGGCTTCAGCTTTTCAGCGCCTGCTGCTCTATGAGACCGCCTACGGCTTCACCCGCCTGCGCACCTATACTTTTTTCTTCATCCCCTGGCTGGCGTTGCTGCTGCTGGCAACGATTGTCCTCGAGCTGATCCGCCAACCGGGACGCTTCGGCCCGGCGCTGCTGCTGACGGCGCTCGGTTTTGGTCTGACCTTTGGGGCGATCAACGTAGATGGCCTGATTGTCCGCCAGAATATCCAGCGCACGGCGGCAGGCGAGGAATTAGATGTTGTCTATCTGACCACCCTGTCGAGCGACGCGGTGCCCGCGCTGGTGGACAAATTCCGCGAGCCGTCCATCCCAGTAGGAATCCGGGCTGACCTTGGGGCGGTGCTGGCCTGCCGCCAGGCGCTGCTGGAAGATCAGCCGACGGTAAAATGGCAGGAAGTTTCGCTCAGCGCCGTCCGCGCGGGCCGATTGTTGGAGCAATTGAGCGCGGAGCTGAGGGCTTTCCCGGTCTGGCAGGAGAACGGCGTCTGGCAGGTGCGCGTGGACGGGATTTCGCGCAATTGCTTTGGAGATGTCCGAATCGATTGATGCAGGGGAGAGGGAGAACCACGAACCTGCTGCTCACCGTCCTTGATGGTTCGAGCGGCTGTTATCACATTTCATTTTACAACTGCATCAATGCGGGCGCGAAGCGCAGAAAGGCGCTGGCGCATTTCTGCAATCGCGGCATGGATTTGATCGATTCGCTCTTGCTCAGCGCGGACGTAGCGGGTATAAGGAGCAACATTTTCCTTCAGCCGGAAAATCGCATCTCCAGTTTCTTTGCTGAATTCAGCCGTCATGGAATTGAGCAGATTCGTCCGCATGGCGGTCATCTTCCCCTTGAAATTTTCCTTGGCCTGTTTCCGTTTATAGGGGATGACAAAAAAGCCGACGATAGCGAGCACGCCCGCCGCTATCGTGCCGGTGATATCCAATGCAGAGGAGAGCACCGCCGTGGTGACCAGCGCGCCCAGGCCCACCGCGCCGGCCTCGAAGAGAGCGGTCTGCGCAACCGCCGCCTCGACGCTGGCGGCCAGCGCGCTGGCTTCCTTGGTCCGATCGTAACCTTCGATGATCTTTTTGGCGCTCTTCCCAACCGTTTCGATCAATTCCCGGCGGCGGTTTGACTGCGGGCTGCCGCTGACGCCAACGACGTGATCAAGGCTAAGCGCCTGGCGGCGCTGTAGATATGCCATGACCTGCTGCCATTCGCGCAGATCCTTGTCCACCAGCCAGTCGATCAGCCGCTGAACCTGCTCCTCGATTTGCTGCGGCACGTCCGCCAGAACCTCTTTTTCGAACTGTCCGCGGACCTTGTCGCCGCGCACCAGGTTGTGGATATTGGTCAGGCGCAGGGTATTGTCGAAAAAGTCCAGCCCGCGCAGCTCGAGCCGTTGGAGGATTGTTTCCAGCTCGGCCAGGCGCGGGGCGAGCTCGTTTTGCAGATCGCGCTCATAGCCGGCAATTGCCGCGTCGATGGACTCGACTGTCTGTATATCTTCCCTCAGATCGGCGGACTGAGCTCCTACCGACTCTTCCAGCCGCCCGAGTAAATGATCGGCCACCCCTATTGGATTGTTGAATTTGAGTTTGAGGCGGGCTGAATCGTCCAGCGTATTCGTGATGTAATTTTCCAGCTGATCCAATCCACTGGCAGCGCGCAGTTGCATCCGCCGTTCCTCGTCCGTTTCGGCTGCGGCGCGCTGAGCCTGCCTGGCAGACACCAGGAACAATTCCGGGACGTCGCCGAGGATTCCTGCGGCGTGCTTAAGAATGAAACCGCGCACCTCCTCGACTTCATTTTCAATAATGTCGGTTTTATTCAGAACTAAAATGATTTTCTTCTTCCAGGCGAGGATTTTTTCGAGGAATTGGCGCTCGCTTTCGGTCATCGGCCGGTCCGCCGAGGTGGTGAACAGCACCAGGTCGCTGCGCGGGAGCAGCTCTTCGGTCAACCGCTCGTGACGGCGGATGATCGCGTTCGTGCCAGGCGTGTCGACGATGTTCAATTCCTTGAGCAGCGGCAGCGGATAGGTGAAAGTGGCGAAGTCCTCGTCCACCACCTGTTTTTCGATCTTCTCGCCCCATTTGACCAGGGTCACCTGCGAGGTGGTCGGCGTGACGCCCTCGGGCAGCACTTTTTCGCCAAGAATGGCGTTCACCAGCGCGCTTTTACCGGCGTTGAATTCACCCACCACGACGAGCAGAAACAGCTCATCCAACTGCATGATCGCTTTTTGCAATGTTGCCAGCTCATCCCGAGGAGCTTTGATCTCAGTAAGCTTGAGCAGGATATCGGTCAGGGCTTTTTTTTCTTCGAGCAGAAACAGGGCTTGCTCATAGGTGAGCATGGATTGTCGCATGGGATCTCCTTGGGAAAAACAATCAACCCCGATAATGCGGTGATAGCTAATCCTATCAAATCCCCGCCTGGAACGTTGCCGGGTGAAAATGGGGGGCGGCTTTCCTTATTCTATCGCAACACCAATAGATGTGAAGGATCAGGTTGAGCCGCATTCTGGCAACGCATTGATTTCATATGAAGCCGCTTTTCTATTCCATTAGAAGGCGTCCAGGAATTTCCTGATTTGTTATTAAGCAATCTATCATTCGTATAATGTTGATATCCCAAATATATCACCCGAATTGAATATTGTCGGCCGGTCTTCCGATAATAATTGCTGTGCGATTACGGGCAGTCTGGAGGTAAGTCGGATGCGCGGAAAAATGCTGCTGATAAAAGCATTGGTAGCCCCGGTAGTGTTTGGTGTCTTTTTTCTCTGAGCCGCGGGTAATGTCCCGGCGTAATCTGTCAGGCAGCCACGCGGTATTCACAACGCGTGCTAAGGAATGTAAACAGATAAAGTAATCCTTTTCCAGTCAAACGTCGCGGAAACGCCACCAGGGCTCGCCCCAGGGACGCTTATGCATTGCCTCGAAAGCTGACCGGCTTTGCAGCTCAATCTCATTCAGAGTCAGATCCTCGAGTTCAGTTTCCGGATCATCATACGCCTGGATGACGCGGTCCTCCAGGCTCTCGACATTTGTGAGAGATGCGCTCGCCACAGAGAAAAATGCACCGCCATGTCCCTGGCCGGGGGGATGCTAAAGCGTGATTAAGGTGTTCACGCCGAGACCGAAGGACTCCCTGTCAGTTGCATGGGTCGTACTCAAATTTCTTCATAGGCATGCCAGCCGACCGGGATGGTGAAGGTAAAGTCTTTTGTGTTGAATCGGAGGATTTCGAGGAGGCGCCGGCGGTCGCCTTGATCTTTGCTGAGCGCGTATGCGAAAGGGCCGGCCGGAACTGAATTTTAATTTCTCAGTCTGGCCGACCCTTCCTCAGCGATTTAGCGAATCTGGAACCTTCTCGATGCTGAAAAAGTCGCACCGATTTCGCGCGTTTCTTTACGCCGCTCCGCTTTTTACGTCCTGCTCCAAATTATGGCCTGTCCTCGTTATTTAAGAAACGGAGGTCCGGCAAAGTCGGGGCGGCCTTTGCCTTTCTCGCCATTAGGAGGTCCCGCATGATCGGGGCGGCCATCGCCGTCGGTGTCGTTAGGAGGTCCGGCATCTTCCGGACGGCCGATGAGTTTTAGATCCTGCCAGATCTTGCCCCAACCCTCGCCCTCGCGCCGCCTGTTGAGCAAATCCCCGGGCAGATCGTCAGTTGTTTCGCTGGTTTGGAGCGCCAGCATGATCTGTCCCCAACCAAAACCATCGCAGAACCAGCCCTGCAAGGTTTCATAATCGGTTTCATAGCGGTCCAGTAATCGCACCGCGAGTGGATGCATTACATCGGATTGCACGCAGTAATACCCCTCTGACGGATCGTCTTGATCGTCAACCGGTTCTTTTTCTTCCTCCTCCGGCTCTTCGACCTCGATCTTCACCGCAGAGATGGTGCCATCTTCGTTGAGCGTGCCCTCGACCTCAACCATGTCGCCTACCTGGAGGGTGCTGAGATCAAAACCATCGGAGGGGAGGACCGTGAAGACCTCCTCATCCTCGGTTTCTACCTCGAAGTTTTTTAATTCTGTGTCGATGGCTGTTACGGTGCCCTTGATATCGATCTCATCATCCTCCTTCGCGCTCGCCAGCTGCACACTGGCCAGAACCAATGCCAGAGCGGCTAGCAGTGCTACGAGCGTATAACTTATTGAGCGGTTAGTCATATTCGTCTCCTTTCAAATGTTGGCGCATAGGATTTACGGTACATTGCTTGTCGTTAACTCCATTTATCCCCAGTCATGGATAATTAACAAACCCGATTTCAACCCAGATTTCTTCCCAATCCTTCTCGAGCAGCATCTCAAGCAACGCGCCCGGCGGGATGTCGACGGCTTCGCTGGTTTCCAATGCAATCAGGATGTTTTCAAAGCTGTAACCTACGCAAAACCAGCGCATCACCTGGTCATACTCGAGTTCATAGGATTCGGCGATGCTTTGCCCTATTGGATGCGGGTTGGTCTCCGTGCAGGCCGCCAAAGTGGCTTCCCAAGAACTGTCCTCCTCGGCGGGATTTAGCGTTGCAGAGGGGACGGGGACGCGGTCTGTTGCATTTTGACCCTCTAATGGATCGTGCTCAGGGGCATTGGTTGTTATGAGGGTGCTTACACCTGACTCCGCAATCTCTAAATCGGGTTGCTGCGTCGTAGAGACACATCCGGTTAACCCAACAAGGCTGGCAATCATTAACCCGATCGTCAGAATAAGACTCCGGAACAAGATCGCATTCCGATCGTTCTCAATCATGGCTGGCTCCGAATGTCTTCTTGACGTGCATCCTAAGTCCTCAAAGGGTGGTCTGTTTCGATCAATTCAAAGAGTTGTTTTGATACACCATTCGCGAGTATCTCTTAAGGCCTGTCGCCAGGGATTTCGATGCGTTCTGAAGGAATTCCCGGGGTTTCTAGCGGGGATTCCTCTTCACCTTTTTTCGCGTCCTCGCCAGTTGCGCTGGCAGGGATATTGTCCGGAGGTCCAACTCCCTCAGGTGGGCCATTGGGATGATCGTCCGGGGTTCCTTCGGCGTCAGCCGGAGGATTTTTTCTCATATCAGGAGGTCCTTTCGGTGCGTTATCCGCCGGGTTGGACTTTTCGATAGCTCGCTGGATAGCAGGCTGTGCAGTTTCAGGGACCTTGCTGAGCAACTCGATCAGTACATCTTTATGATGGGTTCTGACCGTTGTCAAATATTGGCTTAACTGCTCTTGATCGATTGCGCCTGCGTCACCCTCGAGCCCCACCAGGGCAGACACCTCGTCGTTGTAGAATGATAAGGCTTTAATCGCGTTCTCAATGCGGCCCTCATTAATTTCTTTACGGGCCTCTTTCAAACGCTCGGCAGCAAACCCAAGGTGGATTTTTGCTTTTCCTTCTGGAGAGGAGGCCGTACCCAGGTACATTTGCTCCAGCTTCCGATCAACGCCATACAAAACATCGCCGGGATTCGACGCATCCACGATGAAGACTCCCCCAACCATAAGAAACATGAAAGTAAAAAGGAGGGTTAAAGCGATTTTTACTGTTCTTAGGCGTTGTCGGGGTAAGTTTAGAGATAATGCCCAGATGCCTGCGAGATTTTGAAAACGCGGTTTTTCTCTGGCGGGGAGATTGGATATAAATTGCTCTCTGGCCTTAACTTGTTTCAGGTTTCGAGGAGCGACCTCACCCAGGTCCTTCAACGGGCCAATCAGGGTTATCAGTTCACCCAACTCATTCTGAAATTGGGGAAATTGCGCTAAGGAATCAGTATTTGCGGGTGTCTCAGGCTCGAGCGCCTCGAGGCACAGTTCTAATGCTTCTTCGATCGTTGTGGTTTTACGTGGATTCATCTGGCAGCAGATCTTTCAATTTTTTCAAAGCTCGATGTTGTAATATGCGGGTTTGCCCGAGGGACAACTCCATGATGTCGGCCACTTCCTGGTGACTGAGCCGATTGACAAACCGCAAGATGATGATTTGTTGGTAATCAGGACGCAATAGTCTGATCGCTTTCGCCAATTCATCTGTCTGGATGTTGTGTTCCGCTTCCTTTTTCGTAGAATCCTGCTCATCATGAAGCCCGTTCAGCAATGGCAGCGCTTTTTTCTTTTTGTAGTAGTCGATCACCAGGTTTTTGGCTACTTTGTAAAGCCATTTTCGCAAATTGAGGTTGCTTGGATTGTTTCGGTAAATCTTGGGTAAGTACTCCCAAGTTTTGACAAAGGAAGTTGCTGTGATGTCCTCCGCCTCTTGCTGGTCGCCTATCCGGTAGTAAACATAGCGATAAATCTCATCGAGGTACCGCTCATACAGCACTCCAAACGCTTTCTTATCGCCTTGGGTTGCAAGACTAAGAAGACGTCCTTCATCGAGGCCTGGTTGCTTTGTTGACATCTGTCTGTATTTAAAGACGATTATGGATGGATAATGTTACAACGCCGAGGGATTTGATCATGCTCATCTTATTTGTTTCCGGCAAACAATGCTGAAGCCACAATACAGGGAAC
>CAZMCF010000023.1:0-44792 GCA_964564935.1 uncultured Anaerolinea sp.
TACGGAATAATCGCCGCCATGACGCCCTTCTGGGCATGCAGGCGGTTTTCTGCCTCGTCGAAAGTTGTCGGGCTGCCCCACTTGCCATCCAGCACCGCGTCGCTGACCTCGTAGCCGCGCTCGCAAGGCAGGCAATGCATGTAGCGCGTGTCCGGCTTGCCAAGCTTCATCCGCTTCTCATCCGCGATCCAGTCCTTATACTTCAAGAACAGCTTCGCCATTTCGTCCGTCTGCGCTGCATCCGTCACTGGCGGCAGCAGGTCCAGGCAAACGTAATTCTTGGCATAGACCACGTCCGCCCCTTCGCAGGCGTCTTCCATCTTGTCCACCACCTGGTAGGACCCGCCGTTGGCCTCCACGTTGGCCTTGATCTGCGCTTCCACCTCCGGGTCGATCCGCATCTCCGGCGGATGGGCAAAGACGATCTCTGGCCCGAAGAAGCTGGCTGCATACATGAAGTCGTGATGCGGCGCGATCGGCTTCTTGGTCGAGGGCGAGAAAGTCCACGATACGCCGATCTTGCGCCCGCGCAAGTCGCGCCCGAACAGCTCGCGCAGGGTCATCACGTCCGCCATGCCCTGGCAGGGATGGTACTTGTTGTCTTCCATGTTGATCACCGGCTTCTCGCTCCATTTAGCGAATTCCTCGATGATCTTCAGCGACTTCTCGTACTCCCAGTTGACCGCCCCGCCAAGAATGCGGATGGCGATGCAGTCGCCCATCCGCGAGAGCACCCGCGCCACGTCCGAAATGCGCTCCGAGGCGTAGGGTACATCCTCACCCTCCAACGTTGGCAGCCGGGTGGCTTCTGGCTGAAGGAAATGGGCGTGGCCCCCCAGCTGGAAGATGCCCGCCTCGAAGCTATTGCGCGTGCGCAGGCTGGGATTGAAGAACATCATGAACAGCGTCCGCCCGGGCAGGATGTCGTCGTGTCGGCGGCGCAGGGCGTTGTCGGCCTTCAATTGCAGGCCCAGCTCGAGCATCGATTCGATCTCGGCCTTGCTGAAATCCTGCAGGCGGATAAAATCGCGGCCTTTTAATCCTTCGGTGATCATCGTTAAACCTCCTCACATCTTTAATTGTCGGATTACACTGTTAATTCTTCCGGAACACGGAAGTTCGCATTCGCCATGCGGATTTCTTCCGGAACGTCGAAGCAAAGCTCATGCCCGAGCATCTGCTGTAAATATTCCCTGGCGCTGCTTTGCCAAAGTTGTTTTGTGATGTAATAGATCCGCCCGCCGCCGAGCTCGTGCTGGTGCTCGGGCCAGCTGTAGCATTGCTGGGCCATGCCCACGATGTAGCGCAGCCAGCCGTTGTAGCTCTCCGGCGTGCTCCAGAACTCTTCCGAGCCGAGGATTTCGAAGGCGTAATACGCCTTGACATAATACATCGCCGCGCCGATGCGCGCCCCGCGGGTCAGCGCCAGGGTGTGGTGGCTGATGTTAATCCTTTCGTTCATCAGGCGGCCGTTGGCCAGACCGACCCACAGCCCGTCGATCAGCCCGACCAGCAGGTAAGGATCTTTCAGCCGCCGGGTGTACCAGCCGAGGATTTCAGCGCAGACCCGCGCGCCGACGATGTTATAGAAATCGTGCTTGACATCCATAACCCGCTTCATATAGGAGATCATCGCCTCGGTTTCCTCGCGCCTTGCCTCGCGGATGTAGAGGATCGTCCCGTCCTTCAAGGGCAGGTACGCCTCAGGCCAGGGTTTCATGCCCATGGCCGGCGCGCAGAGAAGCGGCTCGATCTCGCTGACGTCAATGCTCAGCTTTTGCTGAGATACTTCAACGGGTGGATCCAGTTTCATTTCTTCCTTCCTTTTCTTTTATCACCTTGATTGGCAGCCGGAACAAGCGGCGGCCATCCTCAGTTTCAATCAGCCAATCGCTCTCAGAGTTACACGGGGGGCTGAGGGTGCCCGTCCGCAGGCGGTTAATCCAGGGTCATTCTTTAAGATATGCGCTCTTGATGACTTCCGTCTCGCGCAGCTCATCCACGGAACCCTGCGCGATCACCTCGCCGGATTGAAGCACGTAGCCGTATGAGGCGATCTCCAGGGTCATCGAGGCGTTTTGTTCCACCAGAAAAACGGTCGTGCCCTCGCTGTTGATTTTCTGGATGGTCTCGAAGTTCTGCTCGACCAGGATCGGAGCGAGGCCCAATGAGGGCTCGTCGAAAATCATCAGCTTGGGGCTGCTCATCAGGCCGCGCCCGATGGAGAGCATCGACTGTTCGCCGCCAGAGAGCGTCCCGGCGATCTGCTTGCGCCGTTCTTCCAGGCGCGGAAAGAGCTTGAAAACCTTCTCCATTCGCTGCTCGATGACCTTTTTATCCCGCTCGTAATACGCGCCCATCTCCAGGTTCTCGACCACGGTCATCTTGGGGAAGATCCGCTTGCCTTCCGGGACGATCGAGATGCCGCTCTTGATGATGTTATGCGTTTTCTGGCGGGTGATGTCCTGTCCATCGAAGGTGATCGTCCCGCCGACCACCTTGACCAGCCCAAGGATGGCTTTGATCAGGGTTGATTTGCCGGCTCCATTCGAACCTAGCAGGCAGACGATCTTGCCCTTTTCCACGTCCACGTTCACCTTGCGCAGCATCTCATTGCTGCCGTAGACGGTCGTGACGTCCTTCAGCGATAAGAGCAGCTCACTCATGCCGCACCTCCGCGTTTGCCAAGATAGGCCTCAAGCACTTCCTGCCTGGACGCGACTTCATGAAACGACCCTTCCGCGATTTTTCGCCCGAAATTCAACACCACCACATGCTCGGTGATCGAGCGGATGACCGACATGACATGCTCGACGATGACGATGGTGATGTCGGTGGAAGCCTGCTGCACTTTGCGGATATCCGCCATCAGCTCTTCGATTTCCTCCGGGGTCATTCCCGCCGAGGGTTCATCCAGAAGGAGCAGGCGCGGATCGGCGGCCATCGCCCGGCAAATCTCGACTCGCCGCCGATCGATTTGCGGCAGCCGCCCGGCAGGTTCGCCTGCCCGTTTGACCAGTTCCGGATTGAAGGTGTTGAGCAGGAAAAAGGCTTTCTCGCGGGCCTCGCCAACCTCCTCGGCGACCAGTTTACGGTTGAAAACCGCCGAGAACAGGCCCTGCCTCTGGCGCGAGTGCATTCCGATGAAGACGTTGTCCAAAACGGACAGGTCAAGGCACAGACGGCTGGTCTGGAAGGTCCGCGCCACTCCCTTGCGGGCGATTTCATGGGCAGGTTTGCCGATCAGCGATTCGCCGTTGAAGAATATTTCGCCGCTGGTCGGCGTGTACAGGCCGGTGATCATGTTGAAGATGGTGGTTTTGCCCGATCCATTCGGACCGATCAGGCCCATGATCGTGTTGCGCTTGACCTCGATGTCGACGTGGTCCACAGCGACCAGGCCGCCAAAATGAATGGTCAGATCTTTGGTAATCAGCAGATTGCCGTTGTTCGTGTTCATAGC
This sequence comes from uncultured Anaerolinea sp., assembly GCA_964564935.1. GTDB lineage: Bacteria > Chloroflexota > Anaerolineae > Anaerolineales > Anaerolineaceae > Bellilinea. Next base: position 3,464 of record CAZMCF010000023.1, read on the forward strand.
GTCTTCCCTGCTGTTTCTTTGTGATTAAGGCCGGCTTTTTTCTTCTCCAGCCACGGCTTGACCACCCCAAGATAATTGCGCACCCTGAAGGGGATGAGCCCCTTTGGCTGGAAGATCAGCATCACCACCAGCACCAGCCCGTAGATCAGAAAGCGGTAGTCGGAGATCACCCGCAGTTTTTCCGGCAGGACGACCAGCAGCAGCGCTCCGACGATGATCCCGAAGATATTGTCCATCCCGCCCAGGATGACGATCGAGACCAGCACCAGGGATTTCTCGAAGGTGAAATTCGGCGGAGAGATGAACCAGACCATGTGAGAGTAGAGCGCGCCGCTCAGGCCGATAAAGCAGTTCCCCAGTACGAAGATGAGCAGCCGCCACTTGTTGATCTGCACTCCCGAGGTCTTGGCCGCCACCTCATCGTCGCGGATGGTCGCCAGGGTGACCCCCACCCAGGACTGGTAGATACGCTGCGAGGCAATCGCCAGCAGGACGACCAGGATCAACACCAGGTAGTAGTAATTGGTGTAGAAATGGAAACTGGCGAAGCCCAGGTTGATCGTGGTGGCGAATGAGTAACCGAACAGGTCGAACGGCGGGATGTTCTTCAAGCCTTGCGGACCGCCGGTAAACTCCAGGTTATCCAAAAGGATGACGACCATGAACTGGAAGGCGATGGTCACCAGGGCCAGGTAGTGGCCCTTGGTCTTGAGCACCGGGATGAAGAGCAGCACCGAAAACAGACCGGTGATCAGCGAGCCGGCAATGACGGTCAGCAGCGGCGGCACGCCGAGGTCGAGAGCCAGCAGGCCAGCCGAGTAGGCGCCGAAGGCCATGAAGGCTGCAGCCGCCAGGTTCATCATCCCCGCGCTGCCAAGCTGCAGGTTGAGCCCCAGCGCTGCGATGATATACAACCCGGCGGTAATCAGCACAAACAACCAGTAAGGCGAGGATTTCAACGCCACCGGAACGAGAAGGAGTAAGACCGCTGCGCAAATCACCGCGGCTTTGCGGTGCTGCCCGTAGGCTGTGGTGAATCGCTCCCGCAAAGCCGGGAGGCGCCGGATCGCGAAGACCGCAGCCATCAGCAAAACCACATCCAGAATCAATATCCAGCCAGCTTCGATCAGGAAAAGCGCCATGACCAGCGCAAAGGCCAGGATTTCCAGCCCGAGAACCAGACCCAATCCGGAGCGGTCCTTATGATCGGCAGGTGTAAGTTCAGCCATTGTCAACCTCCCTCCCTAGACCCGCTCATAGACTTTCTCGCCCAGAATACCCGTGGGCTTGAAAATCAGGAAGAGGATCACCACTAAAAACGCGAAAACGCGCTTGTTTTCGGTTCCAATGGGCAGCAGCGCTGCGGCGATCGTTTCCAGCAGTCCGAACAGGACGCCGCCAACGATCGCGCCGTAGATATTCCCCAGCCCGCCGATCACCGCCGCAGAAAAGCCGATCACGCCGGCGATCGCGCCCATATTGAACATGACCTGGCCGTAATACACGCCGTTCAAGATGCCCGCCACTGCTGCGACTGCCGAGCCAATAATGAAGGTGATATCGATGGTCTTTTCCATGTTTACGCCCATCATCATCGCCGCTTCGCTGTCCTGCGCCACTGCGCGGATGGCCGAGCCGATCTTGGTCCGGTTGATGATCAGGTTAACAATCACGATCATCATGATGCCGATCGCCAGGATGAAGATGTTTTCGTAGCGGATGATCACCCCGCCAAGCTCGAAAGCCCCCGATGGAAAAAGTGCGGGAAAGCCCTTCGGGTCGGAGCCGCGCGGGTAGAGGACGCGCACCGCCTCGCGAATGGCGATTCCCAGCCCAAGGGTGACCAGCAGGCTGATCAGCATTGGAGCTTTCAGCACCGGCTTGACCGCCAGACGGGCGGAGAGCACGCCGATGACCGCAGTCAGGATCATCGATCCGGCGAACAGGAAGAGGATATAGGCGATCGAGTTGTGAATCCAGCCCAGACCCTGGGCTATCGAGACCAGCACCAGCGCCATGAAGCTGCCCAGCATGTAAAAATCGCCGTGGGAGAAGTTGATCACATTCAGCACGCCAAAGTAGAGCGTAAAGCCAACCGCGACCAATGAGTACATGATTCCAAGCATCAATCCGTTGATGCCTTGTTGTATGAGCACATCCAGAAAACTCATCTGCGCTCCTCCATGGATAACAGATTAAGGGATGGGCGGATCTTTCCGATGATATGGCTGATCCAGCGCCCATCAAAAAGAGGGTGGGGGCAAGCAAATCCAGGCCTGCCCCCACCCGGCCGAGTCGTGTCAATCTCCGATTACTTCTGCATGTAGAGCAAGCCCGGCAGAGTGCGCTTGCCGGAAGCGTACTCCGACTCACTCCAGGGTACCCACTTACCATCCTGGCTGACATATGGGGTGATCAGCGGGACGATGTTCTGCCCATACTCATCAAACTCGACCGGTCCAATAATCGTGTCTTCGACCTTCGTCCTGTTGAGCTCTTCAGCGACCTTTGCCCGATCCGGCCCAACTTTCTCAATCGCCGCGACAATCAACTTGCCGGCAACGTAGGCAAACGCTCCGTAAGCCTCAGGCGGTTCGGCAAAACCGGCTTTCTCGTAAGCCTCCAGGAACTTCTTCCCGCCGGGCAGCTCCGCCGTGGGAGCGCCTTCGAGGAAGGACATCACGCCTTCGGCGTCCGGGCCGAGGGCTTCATTGAAGCTCTCATTCTTGATGCCAGAGGTGCCGTTGAATTGAGCTTCGATGCCCAGCTTGACCATCTGCGCCCGCAGTGGGATGCCAACCGGGGTCAATCCGCCGAAGTAGATCAGCTCGGGAGCTTCGGCCTTGATCTTGGTCAGCTCAGCGGTAAAGTCTTGCTGGTCGGTGGTCACGCCCTGGATGGAAAGAATTTTCCCGCCCAGCTTTTCCCAGGCTTCTGAGAAATACTCCATGTGACCGCGACCGTAGTCGGATGTGTCGTGGATGATCGAGACCGTGCGGAAGCCGAGGTCCCAGATCGTCTGAGCATGAACCTGGTTTTGTTGAATCTGGGTGCCGTTGACGCGAGTGATCTCGACGTAATCATTTCCGTAGGTGATTGCCGGCAGCACCGCGCCCCAAACCATGGAGGGCAGCCCCAGGTTATGGAAGGTGTCCGCAGTCGAGATGGCGACCATCGAGCAATAATGGCTGGCAGCCGCGATGATCTCCGGATCGCTGGCGGCCTTCAAGGCAGCCTGCACGCCCACATCCGGCTTGCATTCATCGTCGATGTTGACGATCTCATATTGATATTTGGTGTTTGGATCGGCATTGAGCTCGTCGATTGCCAGCTTGAATGAGTTCCGTCCGCCCAGGCCCATGGCAGCATTTCCGCCCGTAAACGGACCAATAAAGGCGATCTTGACCGTCTTCTTAGCTCCGCCCCCGCCGCAGGCTGAGACCAGCAGGCTCAGCGCTATCAGCACGCTAAGAACTATGAATATTCGCTTTGAAGACCGGCTCATGTTTTCCTCCATAAAGTTATTCGTTCGAATAAAGCTTTTCCTGTGATGCGGACATCATTGTGCAGGATGATTGAAAATCGAGACTGAAATCCAGGTTATCTCCAGACATCCTCCTTTCTTACTTCCTCCTGACGATCAAACTTTTTGGAACCAATACAGCCAAACGGTCTCATCTATCTTGAGACCGCCTCACTGACCTGCTGGCGCTTTCTGAGACGTATCGCCGAGGTGATATATTTGTTGATTTCCGCCGCCAGCGATGGGAGAATCAGTAATGGCAGGATTTCCAGCCATTGCGCCCAGCCGAGCGGCTGGGTGTCGAACACGTCCTGAAGGAACGGCACATACATCACTGCCAGGATTAGAACAAGCGATGACAAAAAGGCGTAATTCATATATTTGTTACGGAACACGCCTATTTTGAGCAAGGGATAGTACTCAGACCGCGCGGTGTAAGCTCGCAGCAGCTCAGAAATCGACAAAGTTGTGAAGGCCATGGTCTCAGCGAACGCAACGTGATCCGGGTCGGTGCTGCGCCCAAGGTAATAGGCCAACAGCGTCACGGCGGTGATCGCCACGGTCTGCACAATGATGCCGGTGCGCATGTAGCGGTTGATGATCGGCTCTCTGGGCGGGCGCGGCGGCTGGCTCATGATATCCGGGTCGCCCTTCTCGGTGCCCAGGGCCAGGGCTGGCGCCCCGTCGGTGACCAGGTTCAGCCAGAGCAGCTGGATCGCCGTCAGCGGCGAAGGCCAGCCAAAGAGCAGCGCCAGGAAGATGATCGCGATCTCAGCCAGGTTGCAGGAGATCAGGTAATAGACGAACTTGCGGATGTTCGAATAAATGATCCGGCCCTGCTCGACCGCTGAAACGATGCTGACATAGTTATCGTCGGTCAGAACCATATCGGCGGTTTCTTTAGCCACGTCGGTGCCGGTGATGCCCATTGCCACACCGATGTCAGCCCGTTTGATCGCGGGGGCATCGTTGACCCCGTCGCCGGTCATGGCGACAATCTGATTGTTCGCCCTCAGCGCATCGACGATGCGCATCTTGTGCTCCGGGGAGACTCGGGCGTACACGTCGGTCTCCATCGACATGCGTTTCATCGTCTCGTCGTCCCAGGTGTCCATCTCGGCCCCGGTGACCACCCGGTGACCGGCTCGCAGCAGGTGGATCTGTTCGGCGATTGCCCGGGCGGTGTTGGGGTAGTCGCCGGTGATCATCACCGTGCGGATGCCTGCCCCGGCAGCTTTTTCGAGCGCAGGGAGCACCTCAGGCCGCGGCGGGTCGATCATCCCGACCAGCCCGGCGAAGACCAGTTCGCGCTCGAGCTGCTCGCTGTTGACCTCGCTCGGCCGGGAAGGGCTCAGGCTGTAGGCCACCGCCAGAACTCGCAGGGCGCGCTCGGTCAGAGCGTCGTTAGCCGCCATGATCGCCGCCCGCTCCTGTTCATTCAGCGGACGCGGCTCTCCACCCTCAAGCGGCTGGACCCTCTTGCACAATCCCAGAACCACGTCCGGCGCGCCCTTGACCGCCACGACGTACCAGTCCTTGCGGTCGAAGGGGATGTGGCGCACGTCCTCCCGGAAAGGATCGTAGGCCAGATGAAGGGTGACCATCCGCTTGCGCTCCGAATCGAAGGGGATCTCTCCCTCACGCGGATAAGCCTCGACCACCGGCCTGGCCAGCAGACCGGCCTTGTGGGCCGAAACCAGGATCGCTCCCTCGGTAGGGTCGCCGACGACCCGGTAGGTCTCCTGCCCGCCGTTCTGGCGCGATACTTCCAGGTAAGCGTCATTATTCAACACCCCCAGCCAGAGCGAAATCATCAAGCCGGGGTACTGTTTGGGATCGATACCCTGTCCATCTAAACGAAAGTCGCCGACGGGCGTGTAGCCGCTGCCGGTGACTTCGAAGGTCTGCCCGTCCGCCCAGACCCGGGTGACGGTCATCTCGTTTTGGGTCAGCGTGCCGGTCTTGTCCGAGCAGATCACCGTGGCCGAGCCGAGCGTTTCCACCGATGAGAGCCTGCGGATCAGCGCGTGGCGGCGAATCATCTCGCGCATCCCCAGCGCCAGGCTGATGGTCACAATGGCAGGCAGCCCCTCAGGCACCGCAGCTATTGCCAGGGAAACGGCGATCATGAACATGTCGAGGATCTGGTCGAGCGCGCCGCCGCTGCGCAGGATGCCGATGACGAACACCAGGGCGCAAATCGCCAGCGCGCCCCAGCCGAGCAGCCTGCCCAATTGATCCAGCCGGCGCTGGAGAGGGGTCTCCTCCTGTTCCACCGATTGGAGCATGCCGGCTATCAGCCCGAGCTGGGTCTGCATGCCAATGTTGACCACCACACCCCGGCCGCGTCCGTAGGAAACCAGGGTGCCCATGAAGGCGGTGTTCTTCCGGTCGCCGATTGGGATATCCTTCTCCAGGACGACAGCGGCGTTCTTCTCAACCGGAAGCGACTCGCCGGTCAGGGCGGCTTCTTCTACCCGCAAATTGACCGCTTCCACCAGGCGCACGTCGGCGGGAACGTAATTGCCGGCCTCGAGAAAAACAACATCGCCGGGCACCAATTCTACAGAGGGCACCGAGACGCGGTGGCCGTCGCGCAGCACCCGCGCTTCGGGAGCGGCTAATTTTTTCAACGCAGCCAGCGCCTGCTCGGCCCGGCTCTCCTGAATCACGCCCAGGACAGCGTTCAGGATCACGATCGCCAGGATCGCCCCGGCCTCGACCCAATCGCCAAGGACGGCCGAGATCACCGCGGCGACGATCAGGAGAATTATGACGAAATTGTTCAGCTGACCGAGCACCATCTGCCAGAAGGTCGGGCGCGGCGCTTCCATGATCTGGTTGAGGCCGTATTGCGCTCGACGGCGCTCGACTTCCGCCGTGTTTAACCCATCTTCGAGCGGAGTTTCCAGCTTCTCCAGGACTTCCTGCTGGCTGAGGGCATGCCAGGTAAATGAAATATCGGGGGTCATAAAATTCTTTATTGTTTCCTGGTATTAATATGTAACGATCCTATTGATCCAAAGGGAAACAACATCCATATAATGAATCGAATACCTTCGATTCATTTGCACCCTTATAGATTTGGGTGGGTCGTTACTGAGTTAAACGCAAGGGGGAGTTGAAAGATGCGCGGCGCATGCGGCAGGAGCATCTGCGACCTGACGAAGCGCTCTTGTTGCAAAAATAACAATTAATATGATACATGATCTGTCAAGAAAAACAAAACGGGGAGCGGATGATAAAGGTCACCTCTCCTCATTACATCTATCCATAAGAATAATGATAATTTTCAGGTTGGAGAGTTAAATCAGAAAACCGCCCGCAGTTTTCAGGGAACAGGCGGGCGGTTAGTTTTAATTATTTGACCGTTTGGCTAGATGAAGATGACCTGAGCGCCTTCAGACATGTCGATGAAATCGCTGGCGGTGACGATGTCGATCACTCCGTCGACGAAGTCCTCTTTTTTAAGATCCATCATATCGACCGTCATCTTGCAGGCATACAGCTTGGCGCCGGCGTCGGCCAGCATCTGCAGGTATTCGCGCACGGGCGGCACTTCCAGTTTCTTCATCTTGCTTTTCATCAGGCTGGTGGCGAACGCGGTCATGCCCGGCAGGACGCCCAGGAGATTGGGAATGCCGAGGTTGCCGGTCTTGATGCCCATCATGCTCATCTTCATGCTGGTGTTGGCTACCGGCGCGATCTCGAGATGATCAACGCGGTGCTTGTTGATCAAATCCAGGCCCCAGAAGGTGAAGAAGATGGTCACGTCCACGCCGTTGCCAAGCGCCGCCCAGCCCATGATCAGCGCCGGGTAGGCCATATCCAGGTTGCCCTTCGAACAAATGAAGGCAATCTTGCGGGGGGTGTCATTTTGGTCAGACATTGGGATGCTCCTCTTTTCTACTCAAGACCCTCGGGGAATGCGGCTCAGACGCAGCCCTCGGGTTTGCCCAACCCGGCGATCCGGGCAACTTTCTTGGCCGGTCCCTTGGGGAACAGCGTGAACAACTCTTTGGTTGAGACGCCAGCGCCGTTGGTGATGGTCCGCAGGGTGGGCGCCTTGCCGCTGGATTTGGCGGCCTCGCGGCAGAAATCGATCACCTTCCAGTGGGCCTCGGTCAATTCGGCGATGCCTTCCTCTTTGGCCAGCTCGACCGCGATTTCTTTGGTCCACTCGTTCGGATTGATCATAAAGCCTTCTTCGTTCACCTGAACGGTGACACCCGCAATTGTTTTAGTTGCCATTTTTTCCTCCAAATGATCGTAATTTATTCGTCTTTTCCAACAGAAGACCCAAATGGTCAATCAGCCGACATCGAAGCTGTGGTTGTCATGCGTTTGCCCGCCATGCTCATATTCGGCGGCAGCGGCAGTTTATAACCACGCAGCAAGATTTCCCAGTACATCCAGCGGAAAGCCAGCTTGCCCCAGTGATTCATGACGGTTTCTTCCAGCAACCTCATGGGGCCGATTCCCGGAATGGGGTAGGTGCCCGGTAAGGGTTCAGTGGTGTAGTTGAAATCGATCAGAATACCTTTATTGAAACCGGACTCAATAAAGCAGTTCGCGTGCCCGTCGAAGTTTTCCTCTAGCGGCTTCCCCTCGGTAAGGTGGACGAAATTTTCGCTAAAAAGGTCTACCGAATAGTGCGCTACCGAACCGGCTTTCGAGGTGGGAATATTCGACGCGTCGCCAAGCACAAAGATGTTTTCATATTGCTTGGATTGGAAGGTATGCTTGTTGACCGGCACATAGTTCAGCTCGTCGCCCAGACCGGCACGGGCGATGACATCGGCGCCCTTATTGAGCGGGATACTGACCAACAGATCATATTCCACCTCACGTTCGTCGTAGGAGACGATCTTCCTGGCGTCTGGATCGACCTGCTCGATATAGAAATCATTCTCAACGTGGATATTCTTGCGGTCCAGGATTTCGGCCAGTTTCATCGAAGCGATCGGCCTGGTGAAAGCGCCCGAGAGCGGCGTAACATAAACCAGCTCAACTTTATCGCGCATGCCAAGTTTGTGGAAATACCAGTCAGCCAGAAACAGGAATTCAAGCGGAGCGACCGGGCATTTGATCGGGGTATCGACCACATTCAACACCAGCCTGCCGCCCTTCCATGATGAAAGGTAACGGGTGAGCGCAACCGCCCCATCGAATGAATAGAAGGTGTGAATGGACTTGCCCCACTCATGCTCTGCCAGGCCGGGCGTTTCCTCCGGGTGGATATCCGTTCCGGTTGCGATGATCAGGAAATCATACTGCAGGGTTTCGCCGTTGCCCAGTTTTACCCGATTTTGGTCCGGTTCGATCGCATCAATGATTGCCTGAATCAACCTGGCGCCGCGTGGGACGAAATTTCGTTTTGGCTTGACAATTTGCTTTTCGGTGTTAATGCCAAACGGCAGGAAAAGATAACCGGGCTGGTAGTAATGGACCGGGTCCTGGTCAACCATGGTGATCTGCCATTCATTCATGTTCAACATGCGGGCAAGCCGGTTGGCGGCCATTGTGCCCGCTGTGCCGGCGCCAAGGATGACAAGGTTCTTCATAAGTGTTCCTCCTCAGGGAATTTGGGTTAGATTTGCGATTTGCTGTAAACGCTCGATGAAGCCGACTCGCTCGCGTAAGATGCTGTTGATTGCCCGGGCGGCTGTAAACGGCCAGGATTCGACTTTCTCATGCTGCTCTGGCGGGATCACCTGGATGCTGGCGGCGGCAGCGAGTAAAGTGGATGCGGGTACACTGCTCACCTGAGCCAGACGGCGGACGCGTTCACTTTCCTCGCGCAGATCGGGCGCCTGCCAGTAGATCTGCCCGACAAGAAAAAGGCCTACCTGCCCGCTTTTATCCACAAGCGGCGCGCCAACGTATTGCAGCCCGGCGTGGCAGGCGAAGTACTGCGAACCACCCTGGCTGGCAACGGCGAAGCTGCGCCAGGAAGCCCGGCAAGCCTCGCCCCCGACCTGACTGCCCATTATCGCCTGGCAGAAGGCGCAGGGGCTGCTAGGCTGAGTCAGCGGCTGGCCTTCCATGTCCACCACCACGGCAGGAATCTGGCTGACCTCGGAGAACAAATCTTGAATAGTCTGCATGCAATGGATGGGGAACCCTGCTTCGCTCCCTGAGGCGATCAGCTCGGCTTCTTCGCCGCGGCGGCCGAGCAGCCGGTTGACCTCGGATTGAGGAAAACGCCACTGCTGCCCGATCTTGACGCCTTTCAAGCGCCCGTCACGCAACATGCGGTAGATGGTGATCCGGTCGACCTTGAGGATCTCCTGTACTTGTCGGGTGGTAAGCAGCTCGTCCATATTGATATAAGTTGATATAGCAATTGTGATATTCGAAATCATATCAGCCCATAGCAACCTGTGACAGTGATAAATGTCACAGACAAATGTCATATTCGTTCCTTTTATCACAAAGCCGGCGTTCCAAAGGCGCAAGGCTCATTCGGCGGGAGAGAAGTTCAAATCATTCTTCACAAACTATTCATGCAAACTTCACAATTTCATCATACCAATCCAGTATTCTTGACACATCAAACCTAGTCGAGGTAATGAATGAGTACCAACACTTCAAAACAAACAATAAACAACTGGCTGCTGGACGCCGGCCTCTTGATCAGCGCCCTGGTTGCTTCGCTCTCTGGGATCTATTTTTTTACTGGCACCCTCCTCAGGATTTCAAGGCGGGCGAAATCCATACTCTACCTTGATTTTCCTCTTCCCGCGCCAAACCTGGAGCGATCTCCACACCTGGAGCAGCGCCTTCATGATCGTCATTGCCGCGTTGCACATCACACTGCACCGGAAGTGGCTGGTCACGATGGCGCAGCGGATTTATCGGGAATTGACCCGCCAGTCCGAAAAGATGAATCCACGCGCACGCTTCAACCTCTGGATTAACGCTTCCATCGGTTTCAGCTTTCTATTGAGCGCAGCTTCTGGTTTGTATTTCCTCTTCGTTGGCGGAAGCCACGGCGGACGCAACCCTGACCCACTGTTCCTGTTCACCCGCATCACCTGGGATGCGATCCATACGTGGTCATCCACCATCATGATGATCGCTGCCATTATCCATTTCGCCATTCACTGGCGCTGGATAGTGAACGTGACTCGCCGGATACTGTCCATTCAGTCCCGGCCAGCGCTCGAAGCTCGCAAGTCTGCCCTGCGTAGCTCTGCGCAAAAATCCATCGATACCAAACAACTACTTACCGAAAGGAAAAGCACAATGATTAAGAAGATAGTAGGAATCACTTTACTGGTGGGCGTCATCGCGGTTTTAGCCTTTGGCGCCATCAACCGAACCTATGCCGGTAGCGAAAAACAGAGCCGCCCCTGGGAATCGGCTGGCGCGCAAGGACAGGATAGTCGAAGCCGCATCGCGACCGAACCGTTTCAACCCGCCGCAGATTCCGGGTACACCAGCGGCGCTGCTATCGGGCTCGAATCTCTCCCGACGGGAGAATTAAGCCCGGCTGAAGAAGAGGCGCTGGTCTTCATGCGCGAAGAGGAAAAACTGGCCCGTGACGTTTACCTCTTTCTGTACGATCAATGGAGATTGCCGCTCTTCCAGAACATCGCCACCAGCGAACAAACCCACAGTGAAGCAGTAGCGGCTTTGCTTGATCGCTACGGCATTGCTGATCCGGCCTCCACTGTCGCCGGCGTATTCGTCAACGCAGATTTGCAATCGCTGTACAACCAATTGACAGCACAGGGCAGCCAGTCTCTTGCAGACGCCCTAAAGGTCGGCGCGGAAATCGAGGAGATCGACATTCTCGATCTGCAATCGCAGTTAACAATTACCGATAACGCTGACATCCAGCAGGTCTTCACCAACCTGCTGAACGGCTCCTACAACCACCTGCGCGCTTTCACCTCCACGCTGCTCAACCAGGCTGGCGAAACCTACTAGGCGCAGCACCTGAGTGCAGAGGCCTATCAGGCCATCCTGTTTAGTTCAACCAGCAACGCTCAGGGTCAGAGCCAGGGAGGGTGGCGCGGGGGACGCGGTTCGTAAGTTCATCGGCAAACGCCTAAACACCATGGGGCGAGGACCTTCCTTGCCCCTTTTTCGTTTACGAAATTCTATACCCCAAGCAGACCGGAAAGCAGAAAAACAAATATTGTTCCGAGGATTATCCCAATCGCAACCGTGTGCTGGTGACCATATTTTCGTGCAGCCGGGAGCAGCTCATCCAGGGTGATAAACACCATCACTCCGCCGGCGAAGGCCAGTGAAGCCGGTACGAAGCCGGCAAAAGAGCTGAGAAACAGGGCTGCCAGCAGCGCGCCGATCGGCTCGGTCAGCCCGGAGAGCATTGCCACGCGGAAGGAATCCCAGCGGCATACCCCGCTTTTGCAAAGCGGCAGCGCGGTTGCGATCCCTTCCGGAATATTGTGCAGTAGGATCGCAATTCCCACAAAAATACCAAACGCCGGCTCATGGATATAGCCCGCGCCTACTGCTATACCCTCTGGTATGTTGTGGATGGTAATGCCAACCGCCAGGAGCATGCCAGTACGCCAGAGCTGGCGATCGGTGATGGCTGTCTTGCGGCGCATGGGCCCGTGCTGCCAGCGCCGGCCGATCCTGTGAAACGGCTCGTAACGTGGCTGGCTGATTTCCCTCACCTGGCGGACTTCTCGCTCGCCAAAACGCATGTGGGGCGTAAAATAATCCAGGGCAAACATAAACAACGCGCCCAGGCTAAAACCAATCGTTGCGGTTAAAAACCCACCCAGCTCCCAGGCTTCGTTGACCAGCTCCAAAAAGGAAAGGCTGATCATCACCCCGGCGGTGATGCCCATCAACAGGCCGAAGAGCCGCTTGCCCGGCCTGCGCCAGACCGCGATCAACCCGCCCACGCTCGTCCCAAGGCCGGCGATCAGAGAAATGACCAGGACCGAAAACAGATCACCGACCAGAGGTGACTGCATGGGAGTCCCGCAAAACCCGCTCAGTTTCCATGGCGATGTCGCCGATCGCGCCGGCTGCCTTGCATGCGCTTGCCCCGTTTCGCTTTATATGTGCTCGGTCGGGCTTCGCTGCCGATCCAGATGCCGTATCTGGGAAGAATCGAGCGGTGGACGAGCAGGACCAGGGCCGCAACGGCAAAGGCGATCGCGAAGATCACCAAAGAAGTCGACAGGTTGTTCATTGCCTCCGGATTGACGATCATGACTACCGCCAGGGTGAGCATCAACACCCCACCGATCAGCTTGAGGATGCGCCCCTGCTTTTCCTGAAGGCGGCTGGCGCGCAGCGTCGCCACCGCTCCGAAGAAGATGGCCAGCTCGTCGATCTGGTAAATCAGCATGTAGACCAACAACAGCAGCACGAAGGCTGCCGCCGTCACGTTTTGAGCGGTCAGCAAATTGGTCCACAAAACCGGGAAGCCGGCGGTGCAGGAAAACTCGACCAGCGAGACGCCGGCTGCCAGGACGATGGTCGCGCCGGTCAGCCCCCAGAAGGACTGGCTGGCGTCCATCACCGCCCTCAGGCGCCTGACAATCCCAGGGCGTTTCTCATCCGAGATGGTGAACGAGAGCCCCTCTTTGTAGAAGAAATAATCCTTGATATTGACCAAAGCGAAGAAGGCTGCCACCAGCGCTACCAGCCACTGAATCCAGCCGACGAAGCTGATGATCTTCAGCACGCTGAACAGACCGGCGATGAACAGGGTGTAGATCAACGCGGTGACGGTAAGGAAGATTAACCCGATCCACACAACCTTCTTGCGTGAGCCGGTGTGAATGGTCAAAGCAAGCAGCATCGAGAGCACCCACAGCGAGCAGGGGTTAAATCCGTCGACAAAGGAAATCAACAGGGTCGCCACGAAAAGCGACTGGTTTTCGAGATTGATCGCGCCGATCAGGGGCAGTTTTATGGTGCGGGTTTTCAAGGGGTCGTTCGGTGTTTCGGTCGGTTTTGGCGTTGGCTGGGTATCCGGCGGAGCTTCGACCACCCCTGCGCCGGCGTCCGGGCAGCCCTTCGCCAGGCAGCCCTGGACCACCTGCTCGATCTGTACGGCGATTTCGTCATTGTAGCCGGTTACATTGTAATCGCCGATAAAGATGGTCGGCACAGCCCGCGGCTCGAAGCCGTACTTGGCCGCCATCTTTTCAAAGATCGCCCGGTTTGGAACATTCGAATAAATCTCATAGAACCTGAGCTCGACGCCGCTGTATTTTTCAGCCAGCCCTTCCAGAAATGGTTTTGCCCGGGCGCAGACCGGGCATGTGTCGCCCCAGAACATGTAGATCAGCACTGGCTGTGATTCAACCGTCGGCGTGGCTTCCTGGGCGGCGGCCGTGAAGGCCGGATATAGAACAGCCGCCAGAAGAATCAGACTTGAAATAATTTTCACAAATACGCGGGGGTAGAGGGAGGTCAGTGAAACTCGCATAGTTATCGTATCAATAGAAAGATCTTTTGGGATTTTCAGGGTGCCGACATCCAGCCTGGTAGGCGTGCCGGCGCCGCTGGTCGAACACACCGTATTGTATCCTTTTTTTGGGATTTTTTCCAAAGGATCTCTTGCGAGGTGAAGACTTCAATAAGAAGTCATCTCTCCCACATCAACCAGGCCTTTAACGGTTGGGAGGCCGCGTAAGAGGTCGGCGGGCGGTGAAACTAGCCGGGCTTTTTCAGCCTGCCGGCGTATTTCGAGCGGAACCTGGCCAGCTTGGGGCGGATAACCACCTGGCAATAACCCGCCCAGGGATTTTTCTCGTAGTAACCCTGGTGATATTCCTCGGCGGGGTAGAATCCCTTGAGAGGGGTTACCTCGGTGACAATCGGCGCGCCCCATAAACCTTGTTCGGTAAACTCTGCGATGACCTCTTCGGCCACCTGTTTCTGCCGCTGATCTTGATACAGGATGATCGAGCGGTATTGCGTGCCGACATCTGCGCCTTGACGGTTAGGCGTGGTCGGATCATGGACCGAGAAAAACACTTCCAGGATTTCGCGCAATGAGATGACCGCCGGATTGAAGGTCACCTGGACCACTTCAGCATGACCGGTCATGCCGCTGCAGACCAGCTCGTAGGACGGATCGGGAACCCCCCCTCCGGCATAGCCAACGACCGCGGCTTCCACCCCCGTCAACTCTCTGAACACCGGCTCCAGGCACCAAAAACATCCCCCGCCAAGGGTGATGGTTTCTCTGATCGGCTGCGTATCCATACAGGCACCTCGGTCTGAACAGGATATCCGCTCATTCCTGGCATCGACGCGGGCGGTGAAATGATCGGTTATTGCACCTAAAATTATAACCATTGAGATATTAATAGGCAACAATTGACCGCCCAACCTTAGGCACCGGCCGCAGGATCGATCTTTGTCAGTTAAAACACGCCGCCAGGATCCGCGCTCGGCCGGGCGTTATTCTTGATCCCACTCGAGAGGTTGGGCCCAATCCACGTTGGGATAGACGCGCATCGCGTCCTGCTGATCAATGCGGATCAGCACGCTCTCCCCCGGTCTGAGCATGCCCAGGTAGCCCGGATCGACCCACCAGGTGGTCTTGACCGGATAACGCCGCCCTTCCGGCGTTTCCACCTCGAGCTCGAGACTGACCCGGACTTTCTCGCGTCCGCTCTCAGCTGCGGCCATGCTGGTAGAGGCGATGACCACCGCCGACGACCAGACTGCGTTCCGGAAGCGCTCTTCCAGGCCCAGTTTTTGCTGGTGCGCGAGAGACGTGCTGCGCTGCCGGCTGCGATAGAAATAATAGACGACCGCCACGGCAATCACCAGCACCAGAGCGGTAATCAGCGAGAAGACGACCGTATCCGATAGAGTTTGCGCATCCACCCGATAAGCCCTTTCATCCCCCCAAGATGACAAAGAATCAAACCTGCATCAGGTTTCCTGTCATATTCATTATATCAACTGCCGCCAGGATTGGGCAACATCAGCTGAGGATGGATAAGGGTAAAAGGCTGCGGACCACCACCCGGTAGGCTGGCCGGTAGGCGCGCTGATAGCTCGAAGAGTGATGAACCGCCGGCCATCCGGCCAATTGCATCTCTTTAATCAAGACGCTCAATTCTCCGGCGTCGATCCCGATCCGCCCGTCTTCAGCCAGGCGCGAAACGGCGTTCAGGTAGGAGCGCAGCCGTTTTTCGCCGCCGCGGATGGGATTGGCGCTGCCCACGAATGCCCGCAGCAGCGCTTCAGGGTCGTGCCCGGCCAGCAAATACGGACGCAGGTGGACGCGCAGGATGCGCCCGTCAGGCGAAATCGGATCGAGGAGCGGCTCGTCCGGACCGCTGCCCATCTCGGCCAGCTCGCGTTCCAGCCAGGCGCGGGCAGCTGCCTCGGAGCGAACGGCGTGTTCGCTGCCCAGGGCTGCCTGGTGAGCCAGCTTGTACAGGTCAGCTGGCTGCATCAATGGGTAGCGGCTCAGGTGAGCGAGGACGATCATGGCGAAGGGGTGGGTTGGCATTCCTTAATTATCGCCGGATTTGGTTGCCGGGAGGGATTCGGGCGGGGCGGTTTCCGGATCGACCCATGCCCCGGCCGTCCTCAACCCTGCGGACTTAATATATGGGCAATCGCGCAGGCAACCCCGCGACGCTGTTCCAAACTCAGTGCAGGCAGGCTCAGGGACCGTCCGCGCGCCAGCGCATAATAAACCCTCACTCCCCCCGATTGACCTCCGCGCTCACCAGCTCGACCAGCTCGTCCACCCGCGCCTCGACCGCCGGAGTCAGCCCCAGGCTGGTCTCGAGCGATTCCGGCTGCACGCCGAAGACGACCACGTCCTGCGGGTATATGTCGGTCAGTTTGGCGGCGAAAAGCAGCTCCGGCAGGCCGATTTCATGCGGCGAGGTCTTCAGGGAGAGAAAAGCAGGCACCTGCTCGCCCTCCATGCGCACGACCGTCCCGGGCGGCTTGCCCATCTGAGCTGCGTCGATAATGATCAGGCGTTCGATGCCTTCCAGGAATTGGAGGAGGTCCAGGCCGCAGGTTCCCCCGTCAACGACCTGTACCTCCTCTGGAAGGGTGTGCGCCTCTTGTAATCTCTGGATGGTGTGGATGCCAACTCCGTCGTCCGAAAGGAGCAGGTTGCCCACCCCGAGCACAAGGGTCTTTTTCATTCAGTCTTATTCCATCACCGTGACGCGGGTGATCTCCTTCCCTTGCGGGTCGAGCACGTGCACCGCGCAGGCCATGCAGGGATCGAATGAGTGGATCGTACGCAGGATCTCCACCGGCTGCTCGGGGTCGGCGACCGGCGTACCCACCAGGGCGGCCTCGTAAGCGCCGGGATTGCCGCGCGCGTCGCGCGGCGAGCCGTTCCAGGTGGAGGGCACGATCGCCTGGTAATTGGCGATCTTCTTGTCCTTGATGTGAATCCAATGTCCAAGCGCGCCGCGCGGAGCTTCGCTCCAGCCCCAGCCCATCGCCTCAGCCGGCCACAGGTCCGGGTTCCAGCTGGCGTTATCATGGATGCGCAGGTCGCCGGCGGCGATGTTGGCTGCCAGCTCCATCGTCCACGGAGCGAGCTGCTCGGCCAGGACGACCGTCTCGACGCAGCGGGCGGCCACGCGCCCCAGAGTGGAGAACAGCACAGTCGCCGGAGCGTCCAAAGCCTTCAGCACCGCATCCACCCAGTACTTCACCCGCTCGTGACCCGAGGCGTAGGCGATCAGCATGCGCGCCAGCGGTCCGACTTCCATCGATTTATCGTCGTAGCGCGGGGCCTTGAGCCAGGAGTATTTCTGCTCGGTCTCCAGGAATTCGTAGGGCGGCTTGGGGCCGGTGTAGTTCGGGTTGGTCTCGCCTACCGATGGGTGCATGCCCTTCTTGTCATCGTCGTATGTGAACCAGGAGTGGGTGACGTACTCGCTGATCAAAGCCTCATCCAGCGGGTGGACTGTGCTCAAGTCGCGGTTCAGGATAACCCCGCGCGGGAAGAACATTTGCGAGGCGTTGTTCGGGTCGGCGTCGTCAACCAGGGGCAGGTCGCCGTAGGAGAGAAAGTTCCCCAGACCTTCGCCCAGGCCGGCCCATTCGAGGTAGAAGGGCGCCACCGCCAATACGTCGGGCAGGTAGACTTTCTCGACGAAATCCTTGGCCTTGGCAAACAATGAAAGCAGCGCGGCGATCTTGTCGGCGTTGATTGCCGCCTGGCTGTTGGGATCCACCGGAACAGCCATCCCGCCGACCAGGTACGTCTGCAGGTGCGGGTTCTTGGCGCCGAGGATGGCGTGAGCCTTGATCACCTCGCGCTGCCAGTCGAGCGCTTCGAGGTAATGGGCGACGGCCATCAGGTTGGCTTCCGGCGGTAGTTTATAGGCCGGGTGACCCCAGTAGGCATTGCCAAACGGGCCTAACTGCCCGCTGGCGACGTAATTCTTGATCCGGTCCTGGACGCCCTTGAAATAATTGGCGCTGGATTTGGGCCAATCGGAGATGGATTGGGCCAGATCGGATGTCGCGGCCGGGTCGGCGTCGAGCGCGCTGACGATATCCACCCAGTCCAGCGCGTGAAGATGATAGAAATGGATGACGTGATCCTGCACATACTGGATGGCTTCGATGATATTGCGGATCAGGCGGGCATTGGTCGGGATTTTGATCCCCAGGGCATCTTCGACAGCTCGCACGGAGCTGAGTGCGTGTACAGTCGTTCAAACACCGCAGATGCGCTGGGTAAAGGTCCATGCCTCGCGTGGATCGCGCCCCCTGAGGATGATTTCGATGCCGCGGAACATGGTGCTGCTGCTCCAGGCCTTGGTCACCTGGCCGTCCGCGACCTCAACCTCGATGCGCAGGTGACCTTCGATGCGGGTGATCGGATCGATAGCAATCTTGGGCATAGGTGTACTCTCCTTTTTCGACGGGTTCAAAGCTCTTTGACTGCTTTGGGGGTTGGCTCGGGGAACATCGGCAGAAAACGGACTGCCAGATCGTACATAATGATGCCCAGACAGGTCAGGCCGACGGTGACCGCCAGCTCGGACCAACTGGGTAAGTAGAAAGCGCCGTTGAAGAACACCAGCGCGTTATCCAGACGGTTGATCATCACCCCGCCCATGACGAAGAAAGCCGCCCAGGTGATCCCGTTCATGTTATTGCGCACGCGCGGGTCGGCGAACATGAACAGAGGCAGCAGCACGCCGCCGATCATCTCGATCATGAACATGATGGTCGGCGTGCCGCCCTGGAGCAGGAGGCTGATTTCGCCGGTGACCAGCAGCTCGCCCACGCGAATCACGAAGTAGATGCCCAGTACCCAGGGGACCACCCTGGCAACCCGCGAGAGCACCCCCAGCTCGAACGGGTAACCGTACGTCCGGGCGGAATGGAACGACTCGAAGATGGTCATCCCCAGACCGCCGGCGACCGCGGTGATGAAGAAATAGAACGGCAGCAGCGGCGAATGCCAGAGCGGGTGGATCCGCTCGGTCAGGATGGTCAGCATCGTCCCGAGAGTGGACTGATGCATGGTCGAGAGGGTGATTCCGGCAATGATCAGCGGGATGGTGATTGCGCGGATGATCTTGAGCGGCACCTTCCAGCCAAGCCATTCGAATATCACCGGGCTGAACTCGAGCGCCAGCACCGTTGTATAGGCCATCACGCACCAGCCGATTTCGAATAACGGCGAGTGGATGTTCCAGTAGATGATCAGGTGCCAGATGCGCTGCGGCTGCGATAGATCCACCAGCAGGGTGAAGGCCGCCAGGATGTAGCTGATGAAACCGGTCAGGATCGCCGGACGGGCAATCGGGTAAAACCGCTTCAGGTTGAAAATATACACGATCGCCGCCACAGTGAACGCGCCGGCAGCCAGGGCGATGCCGGCCATCATATCGAAGGCAATCCACAACCCCCATCCGCGTCCGTCGCTCAGGTTGGTGGTCGGACCCAGGCCGACGATCCAGCGCCAGACCGCCACACCCATGCCAAGGGCGCCGAGCACCCAGACCAGAACGATGCCAGGGCCGATCGGGTAGCGCCGCATGCGGATTTGCGGGAAACGAGTGGTCCATAATTGTTCGGATCGCGCGCCCATCTCAGCCCTCCTTTCCGTTGATGGAATTGTTGTTCTTATTATTTTTACGGTGGGTGATAAAGTAAATCGCCGTGCTGAGCGAAACCATCACAGCGATCAGCCCCGGCACTGCCGCCATGTAAGGCCAGGTGATCTTGGGGAAATCGGTTTCGGGGACATCGGGAAAGCCCAGCCTGTCGAAGCCGACTTTGGAGATATAGAGCATGCTCGTGCCGGCGGCTTCCTTTTCGCCGTAGACATGTTGAACGTAGCCCGGATCCAGCGAGAGCCGCCCTTTGGCCGTGCTCAGCATCTCCTTGCGGGTGCCGAAGATCAGCGCGCCGGTCGGGCAGGCCTCGCCGCAGGCCGGTGGCTGACCGTTCGCCTGGCGGTCTGCGCAGAAGTCGCATTTTTGGATCAGCGGCAGGGCCTTGTACCACTGCGTTTTGGGGATGCCGAACGGGCAGGCCGCCATGCAATAACGGCAGCCGATGCAGCGATCGGCATGATAAATCACCGGCCCCGATTCCGTTTTTTCCAGCGCAGCGACCGGGCAGACGGACACGCACGCCGGATCGATGCAGTGCATGCACTGGTGTTTGACAAAGGATTGGCCGTCCTCGCCCTGGTAGAGCTGGATGATGGTCCAGGTATCAGCGCTCAGATCGCGCGGCATCTCATACAGGTTAAGAGGGTCGGTTTCGTGCGGCAGATTGGAACGTCGCTTGCAGGCAGTCTGACAGGCGCGGCAGCCGACGCACATGCTGGCGTCGTAGAGCATTGAGGCATACTCCTCCGCCGAGTCCGGGGCTGCCGCTGCGGCCTGTGGAGCAGCTGGCGCCGCCAGCGCTCCGACGCCAGCGCCTGCCATCTTGAGAAAACCTCTTCGGCTTATCGGCATGGCAACCTTCCTCTTTTACTCAGACCCGTGGTGCTTTTCAGCCTCTTCGTCTGACGGCACCTCATGGGTTACATCCGGGGTGACGCCTTTGGCCCGGTTGGTCAGCAGGTTGTAGGCGAAAGCCGCAGCCGCTCCGACCACCACGCCCACCGCGCCGCCGGTGACCGCCGCCCCCTCAGGAGTGACGTTGCCGTTGGAAGATCCGACCACCGGATAAGTTACGGGCGGCAGGAAGTCCTGCAGCTTGATCGGGGTATAGGTCGGCATATCCCAGAAATCGGGTTGAGCGCAGCCAATGCAGGGGTGACCCGCGCCGATCGGCCAGTTGGTGCCGTCGTTGTAGCGCACCGTGGGGCAGTTCTGGTAGGTCATCGGGCCTTTGCAGCCCATCTGATAGAGACACCAGCCGTTGCGGTGACCGTAGTCGCCCCAGGCGCGGACGAATTCGCCCGCGTCAAAGTGGCCGCGCCGCTCGCAGTTATCGTGGATCAGGTGGCCAAAGGCGAACATCGGGCGGTGCAGTTCATCCATCTCGGGCAGTGCGCCAAAGGTCAGGAAGTGCACCACCGTGGCAGTCAGGTTGACCGGGTTCATCGGGCAGCCGGGAATGTTCAACACCGGTTTGTCCTTGATCAGGTCCATGACCGCTACAGCCCCGGTCGGATTCGGGCTGGCCTTGGGCAGCCCGCCGAAGGTGGCGCAGTTTCCTACTGCCACCACGGCGATCGCGTTCGAAGCTGCCTCTTCGAGGATGTCAACGGACGAGCGCCCGCCGATGCAGCAGTAGACCCCGCCGTCGCCGAGCGTGGGCGAGCCTTCGACCACCAGCAGGTAGCCCCCGGCCTCAATGGCGGCGGCTTTGGCCTCCTCGGCTCGTTTCCCTGAGGCCGCCATGATTGTCTCATGATAGTCCACCGAGAGGACATCGAGGACGATCTCGGCCACCGTAGGGTGTGATGCGCGCAGGAAGGCTTCGGTGCAGCCAGCGCAGTCCTGCAGCTCGAGCCAGATCACCGGCGTGCGCCTGGCCGTAGCCAGCGCGGCTCCGATCATGTTCTCTGCGCCCCTTGGCAGGGCCAGCGCGCCGGCCATCAGCGTGCAGAATTTCAGGAAATCCCGCCGCGACACGCCGCGCCTGATCAGAGCGTCTTGGATACTCTCGTTTCCGTTATACATACAGGCCCCTCCTCTGAGAAAGGATGTGAGAAACAGGAAGCGGATATTCAATTAGGACAATAAGGGAATTTTGGATACGGCAGACCGCGTATCCAAAGGCGGGAAAGATGAGAACAACCTTAATTTAACATAGATTTGTAATATATGCAAGTGGATAATATTAGTATTATTTTTCACAAGCTGGAAATTAGATGCTTGCGCGAGTATCCCAGCGGGGAGGGCGGGACCTGTACCTCGATGGTATTCGAACCGCGGAGCCGTCCAGCCCTGGTACTCTTGGAATAATAAACACTCGCTTGCGCGAGTTTCCCAGCGGGGAGGGCGGGACCTGTACCTCGATGGTATTCGAACCGCGGAGCCGTCCAGCCCTGGTACTCTTGGAATAATAAACACTCGCTTGCGCGAGTTTCCCAGCGGGGAGGGCGGGACCTGTACCTCGATGGTATTCAACCCGCGGAGCCGCCCAGCCCTGGTACTCTTGGAATAAAAAACACTCGCTTGCGCGAGTTTCCCAGCGGGGAGGGCGGGATTCGAACCCGCGGTCGAGGTTTATAGCCCCGACAACCGCTTAGCAGGCGGCCCCATTCGACCACTCTGGCACCTCCCCAATTGTTAATTTCCTCTTCTGTCGCCCCCTGCGGGCGGGTTCTGTCCAGCGGAGGGAGTGGGATTCGAACCCACGGTGGGTTGCCCCACACCTGTTTTCAAGACAGGCGCCTTCGTCCACTCGGCCATCCCTCCCTACGGAGCTCCTGGCCGCCAGCCAGATGATTCTATCATAATCCCCACCCCCCTACAAGGAAGCCCGCGGTTCACCTAGAGGCGCCTGGTTCTATTCGCCCCCAAAGTTCCTTTCCACAAAAAAATGGCGCAGAGAGCAGCCGCTCCCTGCGGGAAACGGTTTTCATGTGAAGAATTGAGCGGTCAGGGCGGACCGGTCACAACCTGCTTGGGCTGTCTGAAACACCCTTCTTCAGGCGATGGTGCTTGCGGGCTTTATACTCGCGCCGCGACTGCTTTTCACTCAACTTCCGCTCGCGTTTCTCCAGCTTTTCCTTTTCTTTGACCTCCCGGCGCTGGCGCGAGTAGTCGTCCTCGCGAGCCAGCTGGCCGCCGGTGTGGATCGCCTCGTAAAAGAAGAAGACTACCAGCAGAAGGATGACGAATACAACCACCGCGTTGTACAGCGAGACATCGCCGAACATGGTCTTGAAAGAAGGATTGCCGGCAAAATAAACGATTGCGTTAGCCAGGATCGCCATCACCCGGAATTCGGTCGGACCGATCTTCCAGAGCGAGATCTGGAAGTATCCTCTGGCGATCATGATCAGGTAGACCAGGATGGCGATATTGAAATAAGCCACCAGTCCAAACAGCGCGACGGTCAGATCGACGTAGGGCGATAAACCAATCCCGACAAAAATCAGAATCTCGCTGACCGCGTCGATGGTGTGATCGATGAAAAATCCGTAGCGCGGGCGCTCGATCTTGCGGTAACGCGCCAGGGTGCCGTCCAGCGAATCGCCAAACCAGTTCAGAATGAATCCAAAGGAAGCCAGCCAGAGAAAATTCTTGTTATAGGTGGTCAGCCAGTAGCTGACAAAGATGATCACGCTGGCGAAGACGCCGATTCCCGTCAGGGTATCGGGCATGACCCACGGCGGCATTTTTCGGGCAAGCCAGGCGAGCGCGGGGCGCTCCAGCGGACCAAACAGGATATCATTGATCCGCTGATGTTCCTTCAGCTTTTTCTCATCCATGGGGACTCCTTTTGTACCCTTATTATAGTCACCTGACGGGTGAAAATCCAGTCCCGCCCAGCGGGATCGCGGCTTCTACAGATCAAACCCCGGACCCTTCCAGGCGATGTGCCGCAAGCAGCGCTCGGCTGTGGATCACTGCGGCGCTTCGTTCAACGCCTCCGGCCAGACCGGGTAGAACATCGCCCATTGATCCGGGTACTGGCGGATCAACTCCTCGGCCCGG
The DNA here is from genome assembly GCA_964564935.1 of uncultured Anaerolinea sp. Classification (GTDB taxonomy): domain Bacteria; phylum Chloroflexota; class Anaerolineae; order Anaerolineales; family Anaerolineaceae; genus Bellilinea. Next base: position 27,083 of record CAZMCF010000023.1, read on the forward strand.
CTGAGCACCTGCTCGGCGTTGCTGACCAGCTCGACCTCCCGGTCGGGATGCGGCTGCGGGAAGACCGGCGGCTGGCAGACGATCTGGTAAGTCTGGTCGGGGAGCGTGATGCAGGCGACGACGACGATCGGCACGCCAGCCTGCATGGCCAGATGCACGTAGGCGGTCGGCAGCGGCGCCGGGCGGCCGAAGAAGCGCGGCAGGTATCTGGTTTGGTCCAGGGGGCGGTCCAGCCCGGTCAGCACCACCCCGCCAGCCCGCAGGCGCGCCTTTGCCTTTTGCACCGTGCTGATCGACATCGGCGTCACTTCGATGCCAATGTCCTTGCGCATGCGGTTCTGCCATTCATACCCGCCGGTCGGCTGCGGAAATGAGAGCACCTGGAATTTCAGACCGCGCAAGGCCAGCGCCCGCCCCGCCAGATCAAAATTGCTCAGGTGCGGTGCGATGAACAGGGCGGAATCCCTGCCATCTTTCAGGCGGTCGAAGAGAGATTGAAATTCGGGCGAAAACGAGACCAGACTGAGGATTTTATCCGGCCGGTCGAAGTTATGGTAAAAGTCATACAGGCAGCGGGTGTGCTTGAGCACCACGGTTTTAACCACCTGGTCGAGCTCGGGGCCGCTGAGCTGGCTGCCGCGTATCACCCATTGATTGGCTCGCATCGCCCGAATGATCTCGCTGTTTCGGCGCGAGGCGACGATTCTCGCCAGGGTGCGGGCAAGCGGATAACCCAGCCAGCGCGGGGTATATCGGGCAACCGCCAGAGCAAAGGCGATGCCGAATCGGCTGGTGGAGAGACTTTTCAAGGATATCTTAGGAACGGCCTTCAAGAGTGGTTGGATCCTCCCCGACAGGAGATTGTTGCAGGGCATCCTGAATGCGCTCTTTGAGGGTTTGCCTGCTCGGGCGGCGTCTGCCCAGACCTTTCAGGGTATCCAGCAGGTAGGCGGTCATCGTCTGGGTCATCGTTTTCAGCGTTTCGCTGGAGAGCCGCTCGCCGCGCTCGAACCAGACAGTCGAGGCGTAGCCCATCGCCACGGTTGTAGAAGAAGCAATCGCAGCAGCCAGCAGCCAGCCCGGCAGCCCGCCAAGCTTGCTCAACTCGGCAAAAAGGGTGCGCCCGAGCAGGCCCAGGCCAAACGCCGCGGCGATCTCCTTTGCGCGCTCGATTGTGATCCGGTAATTATAGATGCGGGCGATGCTGAGCACCATGACCGACTGGGTGACGATCAGCGGGGCGAAGTCGACGATCGGCAGCGGGGTCAGCGCAATGACCGCTGAAATCGAGGCGGCGCTGATGATCGCCCGCCAGGCAAGCTGCCAGCGGTAAGTCGGCAATCCCCGCCCGAGCGCGGCGACAATTTCCGGCTCGAGCGCGGCGATGGCAGCCAGGATTTGCGGTACGCCCTCCCCCGTTTTGGCGACAACAGGGACAACCTGCTCGACCGTCAGGCCGAGGTTCGCGGCGGCGCGGGTTTGCACTGCCAGAGATTCCTTGCGCACCAGGTCGATTTTATTCAAAGCTACCACGTAGGGCTTGCCGAGGTCCACCAAACGCTGATAGAGATTTAGCTCGGCCTGCTTGATCCCCTGAATGGCGTCGAAGAGGATGATCAGGAAATCGGCGTTGGCGGCGGCGCTCAAAGCCTCGCGCTGCTCTCGTTCGCCGACCTCGCCAACCGCATCGGCGCCGGGCGTGTCGATGATGCTGAAAAGCCCGGCGTCTGCCTCCTGATTCTCGCGGGTGGTGCCGGGCAGCGGGCTGACCTCGGCTTTTTGCGATTTTTCGCTGACAAACTGGTTGTAAAGGGTCGATTTCCCCACATTGGCCGGTCCGACGATCGCCACCCGATGCTTTTGCCCAAAGGCCATGCGCAACTGGTGAGTGGAAAGCTTCAGCAGCAGCCGCAGGAGGTTGACGTCGGCTGGCAGCCCGGAAAGCATGGCCTGCAAACCGCTGCGATCGCCCAGCGAGAGGGACTCCCAGATCAGACGGAAAATCTCTCGGGTCTCGGGCGGCAGCTTTTTCAGCAGGTCGTCAATGGTCGCCATAATTGTTCCAGAAAGGGCGGATGGATTACCCCGGCCCTGTTAATCCTAACACAAAAAGGGGAAAGCCGCTTTACGGCCTGCCGCCGGCGGGCGGGGGCAAATATCAAAATTGCAAGTTATCCTGCATCATATTCTCATCCCATCCATCATCTACTATAATTAGAAAAAGAAGGGCTGGTAACTGATCTTTTTTTATACCCTTCTTTAACCGTTCCTTATCCATTTGGTAAATTGAACAACCTGCAATTCCCCCCAGCTTTTTATATCCTGCTGTGCGGGTCAGCGATTTCTGCCTGGCTGATGGTCGTGGCCCTGCGGCGGGTTCGCGCATTAGGCGCCCTTGAAATAGCCTGGCTGATGGGTGCCATCAGCCTGTGGAGCCTGCTTTACGCCGTCCAAGCCATCATCGTTGACCCGGTTTGGAAACAGTTCTTCGACAACCTGACCTATTTGGGGATCCTGGCTGTTCCGGCTGCCTGGATGGCGTTTTCACTGCGCTACTCTGGGCGGGGACAATGGCTCTACCAGAGGCGGGTGATGCTCCTGGCCATCGAGCCCGCCCTGGTTATGGCGGCTGTGATGACCAATCCGGAGCACTGGTTGTTTTACACCAGCGCCAAGATGGAAACCATCGGCGGTTTTGTCTATCTCCATCTCGAGCACGGACCGCTTTTCTGGGTTCATTCCATCTACTCCTACTCGCTGTTGTTGATAGCCAGCTTCCATCTGCTGCGCACGCTGAGTAAATCGGTGGCTATCTACCGCCGTCAGGTGGTTGCCGTGATGACCGGCGTAATGATTCCCTGGGCGCTGAACGCGGTATATCTTCTCGGCGGCGCGCCCATTCCCGGACTCGACCCGACACCTCTGGCATTCACCCTCACCGGAGTGGCTTTGATTCTCGGCGTTTACCGCTTCGGTTTGCTCGACTTGACCCCGCTGGCGCGCAGCACAATGATCGAGGTGATGAGCGACGGCATGCTGGTGCTCAATGACAAAAACCGCATCGTCGACATCAACCCGGCCGCCTGTCAGTTCTTCGGCTGCACCAGCTCCGAGGCAATTGGCCATAAAGCGGAGGAATTCTTCAGCCGCTGGCCTGATCTGGTGGAACGCTACCGCGGAAGGGCGGATGTCCACGAGCCCGTGACCAGAGAAATCAACAACGAGCTGCGCACTTTCGACCTGCAAATCACTCCCCTCAAATATGAACACGGCCAGGTAGTTGGCAGGTTGTTCCTCATTCGGGATATTACCGAAGATCAACGCACGCGCTCGGCGCTGCGGGAAAGCGAAGAGCGCTACCGCCTTCTCGTGGAGACCTCTCCAGACGCAATTTTGATGGTTGACATAAAAGGCAGCCTGCTTTTGTGGAACAAAGCAGCCACCCGCCTGCACGAGCTCCCCGAGGACGCCGACTTAAGCGGCATGTGTGTGTTCGACTTCGTAGCTCCCGAGGATCATGAACGCGTGCGTGAATTCAGCCGACTCGTCCGCGCCAGCGGCACCCTGCGGTTATGGGAATACCGCGGGGTGACCATCTCCGGGCGCGAATTCCCCGGCGAGGTCAGCCTGTCGAACTTCACGGATGCCGAGGGAAATCCCAAGGGTTTCATTGCTGTCCTGCGGGATATCACCAGCCGAAAGATCGCCGATGAGGAAATCCGCCGGGCAGCGGAAAGCGAGCGCCGGCAGCGCGAGCTGGCGGATGTGCTGCGCGAGATCGGCGCCTGCCTGAGCGAAACGCTCGATTTCAACACCATCCTGGATCAGCTCCTGGAGCAGGTTGCCCGGGTTGTGCCCTACGATTCGGCCAATATCACCATGGTGCATGGCAACCAGGCGGTGATCACCCGCAGCCGGGGTTATCAGAATTTCGGTAAAGAGACTGCCGAGGCAGTGGATCACTACGCGTTCGATTTGGAGAAAACCGAATCCTTTCGCTGGATGATCGAACACAAGCAGCCTTTGGTGATCCCGGATGTGCGCAAATACCCCGGCTGGATTTTCTTGCCCCATACCGATCATATTCGCTCGGTCGTGAAGGCGCCGATCATCGCCCGCGGCGAGGTAATTGCCTTCTTTTCGTTGGATAAGTGCGAGCCGAATTTTTACAACCTGGAGCACGTCGAAACCCTGGCAGCCCTGTCGGCGCAGGCGGGTTTGGCCCTTCAGAATGCGATTCTATTCGAAGAGGCCACTGAATTATTAAGGCGCGAACAGCAGCTCAACGAGATTCTCTATAAGATCGGCTCATCGCTGGACCTGTCCGTCGTTCTCGATGACATACTCCGCCTTGGCTGCGAGCTGTTGAACGCCGACGGCAGCCTGCTGGGCATGGTGGAAAAAGACGGGCAGAGCGTGACCGTCAGCCACGCCTATAACTTCCCCGCAGGCGCTTTCGAGGAAACCCTCGAAAAAGGCGAGGGGATTACCTGGGAGGTTATCCGGAGCGGCGCTCCGATCCTCCTTGAGCAGTATTCATCCCACCCGAACGCGCGCAAGAAGCTGGTTGATCATGGCGTGCGCTCGATGCTGATGGCGCCTGTTCGGGTGGGCGACCAGGTCATCGGCGTGCTCGGCTTCTATTTACGGCGAAGCGAGCATGTTTTTACCACCCGGGATATCCCCCTCGCCGAAGCAATCGGCCGCGAGGCCGGCGTGGCGATCGACAATGCACGCCTGTTCGAATCGGCCAAGAAGCGGGCCGAGGAGGCCGAAACCCTGCGCGAAGCTTCCAACGCGGTCACCTCCGCCCTCGAGCTGGAAAAAGTCCTCGACCAGATCATGACCAACCTGGATAAAGTGGTGCCATACGACAGCTGCGCGATCTTTTTACAGGAAGGCGATTCCCTGAGGATCGTCGCCGCGCGCGGATTTCCTGACCCGCAAAAGTTGCTCGGCCACACTTTCCCGACCGATGCACCGCTGACTTCGGAGGGTTTTCAGACCGGCAAAGTCATCATTATCCCGGACGCGCAGCGGGACGAACGCTTTCTCGGCTGGGGCGATTCCTCCCACGTACGCGGCTGGATGGGTGTACCCCTCTTTGCGCGCGGCAAAGTAACCGGCTTTCTGACCATCGATAGCGTTAAGAGCAACGCCTATGATGAGACAGATGCGCAGCTGGCCCAGGCGTTCGCCAACCAGGCCGCCATCGCCATCGAGAATGCCCGCCTCTTCGAGAAAATCCAGCATCTGGCCATCACCGATCCGCTGACCGAATTGTTCAACCGCCGCCAGTTCTTCGAGCTGGCCCGGCGCGAGTTCTACCGCAGCCGCCGCTACAATGACGAAATGGGGCTGATCATGCTGGATGTCGATGACCTCAAGTTAGTCAACGACACCTACGGCCATCAGGCTGGCGACCAGTTGATCCAGTTCATCGGCGAGCAGTGCCGCTCGCAATTGCGTCAGGCGGACATTCCCGCCCGCTACGCCGGGGATGAGTTCATCATTGCCCTGCCGGGCACCAATCTGGAGGGTAGTTTACAGGTTGCCCGGCGCATCAAGGAAAGGATCGCCGCCGGCTTTACCATTGACAGTCAGACTGTCCTGCCGGTGTCGGTTTCGATCGGAGTCAGCGACCTGGATGAAACCTGCTTCTCGCTGGAAACGCTGATCGCGCGCGCCGACAAAGCCCTCTACACCGCAAAAGCCGCCGGCAAGAATCGCATTGGCGGCTGTAATGGCGGCGAGTTCAGCGTGTACGATTAAGCGCAAAAAGGGTCACCGGGAGCCGGCATCCTCCGTGGAGTGACCATCATTGGAACTGTCTGATCCCCATTAAGTTAAACCAATCTACCAGATGATCCTCTCAGTCCTAGGGGAGAGCCGAAAGTTTACCTGTGTGGAACATGGAGAGAAAAACGCCGACAACCTCTGGGTCAAAATGCTTGCCCGCCTGCTCATAGATCCAATTCAAAGCCTGGGCATACGGCCATGCTTTTCGATACGGGCGCTCTGAGATGAGAGCGTCGAAAACGTCTGCGACGGCGAAAATTCGGGCTGCAAGGGGAATTTCTTCGCCCTTCAAGCCCCTCGGGTAACCCGTCCCGTCCCATTTTTCATGGTGACAGTAGGGAATATCTAATGCCGGGCGTAAGTATTCGATCGGATAAAGCATTTCATACGCCTGCTGAGGATGGCGATGCATGATTTCCTGTTCCTCGGCAGTGAGGCTGCCCGGCTTAAATAAGACATGGTCTGGCACACTGAGTTTTCCAATGTCGTGCAGGAGCGCACCACGGCGGATATGGATCAGTTGACTATCGTCAATCCCCATCTGACGGGCAAGGCGCACAGTAATTTCTGCGACTCGCTTGGTGTGATTCTTGGTTTCCTTATCGCGGAGATCAAGCGCCATAGCCCAGCCTTCGATGGTGGCGTCATAGGCATCGGCCAGTTCCTTATTGGTACGCAGGAGATCCGCAAACATCATTGCGCTGTCCATGGCGATCGCGGTTTGACCGACCAGAGTTTCCAGGAAATTCAACCAATCTGGATCGGGATCAAATGGCGTGCGGTGAAAAAGTTCCAGGACGCCTTTGGTTTCCCCTTTCACGATAATCGGAGCAACAATATGCGCCTTGAAATCTTCCCCTTGAAGGCGCTGGATTCGGTTGTTAATAATCGCCTCTGGGGAAGTCACATCTGGCTCAAAGACAAGGCTCTTCTTCCTCAACGCCTGCCCGATCAGGTCGTTACTGATCGGCTCTCGGTATTTGAACGCATCTTTTGTATGAAAGCCGATCCCGGTTTTGAATTCTAATTTTTTCTCGACAATATCTAACAGAAGGATGTCAGCCGCATCCATGTGAAGCTGGCTGGTGATGTGACTGAGCAGAATGAACAGAAGTAAATCCAGATCCATCACCGAATTGATCGCCTGATCGATCTCATGGAGGACCGTAAGGCGCTGCATCTGCTGAAGGGTCTGTTCATTAAGCCTGGCACGCAGGATCGCATTTCCGCTAATTTCGGAGACCGTCGCCAGCAGGCGGAGTTCAATATCAGATAATGGGGTATTGATTGCCGCAAAAAAGACCCCAACGATCGTGTGCTCGGCCCGGATCGGCGCGCAGAAAAAACTCCGCAGGCCATTCACCAGGGAGGTATCTTGAGGATCGTCGCTGAGCAGAGTTCCATCCCAAGAATATATTTTGGTTTCGCCAGTGGTAAACGCCAGTTCAACCATGTCATTGATCTCAGAAGAATGCGGGCCATCTTTCAAATTTTTCCAACCGTACTCGACAGCCCGGTCCAGTTTGGCGTCATGCCCGTTCGAGAGGAAAATCGCGCCTGTATCGCTTTTCAGCAGCGCCAGCGTTTCATCCAGGAGGTTTGGCAGCATTTCTTGCAGGTTGCGCGCCTCGTTTAACACCGTCGAGATGCGATTGACCGTCACAAGCTCGTCCAGTCTCTGCTTGATTTCTTCTTCCGCCCTCTTTCGCTCGGTGATATCCTGAACCGTCCCAAAAATGTTGACCACCTGACCCAGTTCATTCTTCTCGGGACGCATTCTGACGAAGAATACAGCTATTTTTCCGCTCGGGAGATGGACTTCCAGGTCGCATTGGGCTTCGCAACCTTCGGTGATTACCAATCGGATATATTCTCGAAGGATTTGCGCCTGTTCGGGTGTATAGTAGGCAGCTTCTTCTTCCGTTGTCGGCGGTCCCATGGAAGGATCACGTTCATAAAGACGATAAGTCTCTTCGGACCAGGTGATCGACTGAGTCGCCGGGTTGTATTTCCAGCTGCCGACTTTGCCAAGCGCCTGAGTTTCTCTAAGATAAGCCTCGCTTTCAGCCAGGGCTTGCTCAGCCTTTTTTCGCTCGGTGATATCCTGGACCGCGCCAATCAGCCCGATGACTTCTTGACCGTTATCGCTTAAGACCGGGCTGGCATAAACCTTTACCCAGACCATCTCGCCGTCTTTTTTATAGGTACGATATTCTGAGTTGATGGGCTGCCTGGCGCGGACCTTCTCCAGATCCAGATCAAGAATTGCGAGATCATCCGGATGGAGCGTCGCCCGCAGACCGCCTCGGGCAATATATTCCTCGACGGTATATCCTGTGACTGCTTCGAAGCCGCCTGCCGTCCACTCCAATTGAAGTTGACCGTTCGAGTCGAAATGACAGGAAAACATGTAATCGGAGGCCGACGAAGCAATCAACTGGTAGCGGCGCTCGCTGTCGCGGAGAGCTTCTTCCCTCTGGCGATGCGCCTCCTCGGTTTGTTTTTCCGGAGTAATGTCCGTCAGGGTGATCAAAATCTGCTCCGGCGCTCCTGAGGTCGTTCGGGTGATTGTCCGGGTTCGCTGCCTGATCCACAACCAGTTTCCGTCCTTGCATTTCAAACGATACTCAATTGGATCCAGGTAATCAGAGGAACGGATACGTTCCCAGTAAGTCTTGACGCTCTGAAGATCCTCCTCATGGACCCCGGTCCATACGGACTCAGCCGCTATCAGGTCTTTGAGGGTATAGCCGCAAAATGCTTCATGGTTAAGGTAGACGATCTCGCCTGAATCCAAATCGACCGCGGCGATGGCATCCGGGGAGTGTTCCAGCATCTCCCGCAAAGCGCCTTCCATCGGGCGCCTCGGATCAGCGCTCTCAGCAAATGTGATGAAAAGCCCGCCCAATACCGGAAAGACGCGGCATTCGTATCGCCCTTGCCAGGCAGGGAAATCCTCCTCTACGATTTCCGGATTCTGGCTTTCCAGAACCCTCATGCAGGCAGCTGCAAAACGGGTTTCTTTCAGCATGGGAAAGACATCCCAAAGATTTTCCCCCACCAAAACTCGGGCCTCCTGGCTCAAAAGATCTTTGCGCGCGGGATCGATGAACGTTATATTCATCCGCTCATCAACCAACAGGAAACAATCGCCGAGCCGTTGATGTGCGCCGATGGGTGCTGTCCTGGCCATTTTTCCCATTTTCTTGATGCCTGAAATTTTGATTTGATCGAACGCGAATGCACTCTCAATGCGACCGCTCGGCAACGCAGGGATCCCGACCCTCAAATTTCAACGCTGAGAGTTGCGCTCCGAGTGTGGATCCAGGTCTGTTAAGTTATTAAGAGAATCCCCGTTTGATTGCTTTCACAACCCTTTTTGCAGTTGCAATAATTGGGCCAATGGCTTTTTTCGAATCCATTGTCCGAAACTTAACTCCAATATAGTTCATCTTATCCTGGCTGCATCTTAACAATTTTGCAAAGATCCCCGCCCAGCCTCCATTCACCGTGAAATCGCTGGCTTTACGCTCGCTTTACCGCCGCAGCGCCAGGACGGGGCAGTCTGGCGCGTTCAACTCCTGCTCGATCTCTCGTTTGACCTGTGTCGAACAGGCGTGAGTGCACATACAAGGCAGCAAGCTGATAGTCGTCCACAACCGTATTATCATCAAAGGCTTTGCCGGTGAAATTTAAACGGTGGATAGGCAGAATATTCGCCGCTTCGACCCGGATCTGAATCTCCCTTGAACCTTTCCCGCTTCCTCCGGCCCGGTTTGACAAACCGGTCTCGATAAAGTAGACTGTTTTTATCAACAGATCACCCATTCAGCCATGCAGACCGAATGGGTCAGGAATGATATTGGATGGCTGACGCCGATTATCTAGACCTGCTTACTAACCGTATCGATATCTCAAGGGCATATTTCAGCGACCGCGGCTCGCGTCTCCTTGTTTTCCGTGAGCCGCATCAAAACAGCCTGTTTGTCCGCCTGGCCGAGCGTCTGATCCAACTCGACGCGGACATTGAGGCCTACCTTCGCCGCCCTCCGTTCATCCAGGGGCTGCAGCTGATCGACGGAGAAGGCCGGCCGCTGGAGTTCGACCTCACCACTCATCCACACTACATTCGATTTGCCACTCGCCTGGGTCAATTTGGACTCGTCTTCCAAAACGAACGGACGCTTTCCTTCGGTCTGCCCGCCGGCGTGAACGCCGGGGTGCGTTTCCGCGTCTTTCCGCAGTACTGGAGCAACACGCTCTGGGGCGGGCGCTTTATCTCCGTGCGCAATGTGGTCTATGCCTCGACCGGCGAGGTGCTGGCAAACCAAATCGTCCCGGTTGAGGGCGGGTATGAAGTCGAGTTCATCGTCAGGGCTGAGGCCGACTCCGCAATCATCATCGGGATCCACCCGGACGTGCCGACCGCGCGCACACCGCTGCCCTTTTCCCAGGCGCTGGCCGCCGCCGAGCAGCGCTGGCGGGACTGGTTCGACCGTGTTCCGCCGGTGGATGAGCGCTATGCGCGCGCGTACGCCTACGCCTGGTGGGTGATGGCCATCAACCTGATCAGCCCGCACGGGGCGGTCATCTACGAGGCGATGACGCCTTCCAAGCTGGGCTACGTCGGTTTGTGGTTGTGGGACAACGCCATGCACAGCCTGGCTTACCGCCACGCAGACCCGGTGCTGGCCCGCAATCAAATCCGCGCCATGCTCGCCCATCAGTTGAAAAACGGAATGCTACCAGACGCGGTTTTCGACGATGGCATCGTCGCCAGCATCGACCACCCCATCACCGGCGAAGTCACCAAACCGCCGCTGCTGGCCTGGGCGGCGCTCAAGCTTCACGAAACCGATCCAGACCTCGATTTCCTCCAGGAAATCTACGTCCCGCTGGTTCGCCTGAATAACTGGTGGCTCTCGATGAACGACGACGACGGCGACGGGTTGGCCCAATACAATCACCCCTTTTCCTCTGGGCTGGATGACAGCCCGCTCTGGGATGAGGGCATGCCGGTCGAATCGCCGGATTTGAACACCTACCTTTGCGTCCAGATGGGTTCCCTGGCGATGATAGCCGAGCTACTTGGCATGGGATCCGAGGCTGCCATGTGGCGCCGGCGCGCAGCCGCAATCGTCCAGCGGATGGTCGACCACTTCTGGGATCCAGGAGCTGGTCTGTTCTGGGCGCTGAAGGATCACAGACCAATCCGCGTTGTCACCCCTTTCAGTCTATATCCGCTGTGGACCGGTCAATTGCCCAGGGAGATCGTCGATCGGCTGCTGGCCCACCTGCGCGATCCGGAAGAATTCTGGGGACCGTACATGCTGCCGACCGTCGCGCGGAACGATCCCAGGTACGACCCCGAGACGATGTGGCGCGGGCCGGTATGGGCGAACATCAACTACTTCTTTATTGAAGCCCTCCATCAAATTGGCGAAACCGCTCTGGCTGACGAGCTGCGCGATAGAACGTTGGAATTGATTATGAGCCACGACGATATGTACGAGTATTACCACGCCGAAACGGGTCGCCCGCCTGCCCGGGCAGTCAATATGTTCGGCTGGACTTCGGCGGTGTTCATTGATCTCGCAATTAAGGCCAGCCGCTCACAGGCGTCGGGGAAAAGGTTGGAGTAAAGATGAGCGATGTTTGGTCAGCCGCAGGTCAGCCGCTGGTCGATGACCACCCGGCCTTATCCACCCTGGAAGATTGGGCGCTGTTCGTCGTCTCGAACCGGGGACCGATCCAAATCATCCGCGGAGAGGACGGTCAGGTGCACACCAGCCGCAGCGGCGGCGGACTGGTCACCGCCCTGCTCGGACTGGCCCGCAACGTGGAAATCACCTGGATCGCCGCTGCGCTGACCGATCTGGAAAAGGAATGGAATCCGGGGCCACTGGTCCTGGATGGGAGCGGCTGCGCCATCAACCTGCGCCTGGTGCCCATCGACAAAGAGGTCTACGAAGGCTATTACGACGTGATCGCCAACCCGCTGCTCTGGTTCCTCCAGCACTCGATCTGGGACTTTGTATCCGGACCGAACATCACCCGCGCGACCTGGCAGGCCTGGCATCGCGGCTACGAGGAAGCCAACCATCTGTTCGCCTCCGAGGTCGCCCGCCAGATTCGCTCTCTGAACCGCCCGGTCCTGGTGATGATGCAGGACTATCACCTCTACCTGGCCCCGCGCCAGCTTCGCGGGATGCTGCGCCGCAGGACCCGCTACCTCCTCTCCCATTTCATCCATATCCCATGGCCCGGCCCGGAAGACTGGGGCATTCTGCCCCCCGGCATGCGCCAGGCGATCCTGGAGGGGCTGACCGCCGTCGATCTGCTCGGCTTTCAAACCCGCGAGGACGGGCTGAATTTCATCCGCACGGTCGAATCCTTCCTGCCGCACGCCCATGTCAGCTTCAAACGCGGACGGGTCTGGTACCGCAACCATGCCACCTACGTGCGCGATTTTCCGATCTCTATCGACGTTCCCGCCCTCCTCCAGCTGGCAGAAACCGAAGAAGTGGCTCAGTACCGGGCTCAGTTCGAGGAAGAAAACCGCGGGATGCAGGTGATCGTCCGGGTCGACCGCACCGAGCCGAGCAAGAACATCGTCCGCGGCTTTCGAGCCTTCGGGGACATGCTCGCCCAATACCCGGAGATGCGCGGAAAGGTCAGGTTCATCGCCCTGATGGTGCCTTCGCGGCTGGAGATGGAAGAATATAAGGATTACCACGCCGAGATGTCCGCCGCAGCGGCCTGGGTCAACTCGACCTATGGCACGAGCGAATGGGAGCCGGTGCGGGTGATCTATTCTGAAAATTATCCGCGGGCAATCGCCGCCCTGCAGATGTACGACGTACTGCTGGTCAACTCAATCGCCGACGGGATGAACCTGGTCGCCAAGGAAGGCCCGCTGGTCAACCGCCGGGATGGGGTGCTTGTGCTTTCCGAACGGACGGGCGCGCGCCAGCAGCTCGAGGGGGGCGCCCTGGTGATTTCGCCATGCGATGTGTACGCCACGGCTGAGGCGCTCCACAAAGCCTTGACCATGCCCGCGGAAGCCCGCCGGGTCAATGCCGCTTTCCTGCGAAAGGTGGTCGAGGACAACGACATCAATGACTGGTTTGCCGGTCAGCTCAACGCCATCGCCGAGATCGCCGGCAGGAATCGTGAGGCAGAGAGCAATCCGGACAGAGCAAGAAGCCAACCGTGACAATCGGTAAAACAGCCATCCTTCATTACACGGCCCCGCCGGTGATCGGCGGGGTGGAGGCGGTCATCTCCGCCCACGCCGGCTGCTTCGTCCGCACCGGCCTGCCCCTCGCGGTGATCGCCGGGCGCGGCGAGGCGGCTTCCCTGCCGCCGGGCGTGAAATTCATCCAGATCCCGGAGATGGACAGCCAGCATCCCGAGATCCGCCGCACCTCAGCCCGCCTGAATTCCGGCGTTATTCCGGAGAATTTCAACGATCTGACTTGGCGTCTAACAGAGACCCTCGATCCCATCGTCCGCCGGTTCGACACGTTGATCGTCCACAACGTTTTAACCAAACACTTCAACCTGCCGCTGACCGCGGCGTTTCACCGCCTGCTTGATTCAGGCGCTGCCAAGCGGGTGATCGCCTGGTGCCACGACCTCTCCTGGACCAGCCCCGGGTCACGCGGCCTGGTCCACCCCGGTTATCCCTGGGAACTGCTCAAAACGCCCCACCCGCAGATCGCCTACGTCGCCATTTCCGAGCAGCGCCGCGAGGAAATCCACGCATCCTTCGCGATTCCGCGCGAGCAAATTCGGGTGATCTACAACGGCGTCGATCCGCGCTCTTTGCTCGGGCTTTCCGCAGAGGGCCTGGCCCTGAGCGAGCGCCTGGGCCTGTGGGAAGCCGACCTGATCCTGCTGATGCCGGTGCGGGTCACCCGCGCCAAGAACATCGAATACGGGCTCGAACTGGCGCTTGCTTTTAAACGGCGCGGCTGCGCGACCCGTCTGATTCTGAGCGGTCCGCCCGACCCGCACGAGCAGGCCAGCCTGGAATATTACCATGAGCTGCGCGCCCGGCGGTCCGAGCTAGGAGTCGAAGCCGAATTTCGCTTCATTTATGAATCAGGTCTCGACTCTGCCCGGCCCTTCACCCTCCCGGCCGAGAACGTCGGCGAGCTGTACCGCCTGGCCGACGCAGTTTTCATTCCCTCGCTCCGCGAGGGGTTCGGCCTGCCCGTGTTGGAAGCCGGTCTGGCAGGTGCGCCGGTGATCTCTACGGAGATCCCGGCTGCGCGGGAAATCGCCCCGGGGGAGGTGCTCCTCCTCCAATTGGATACTCCGCCGGCGGAACTGGCCGGGCGCATTCTGGACTGGCTGGACGGCCAGCCGACTGCCCGCCTGCGCCGGCGAGTGCGCCGCCAGTATACCTGGACGGCCGTTTTTCAAAACCAGATCCTGCCTCTTTTGGAGGAGAAGTCTTGAGCACTACCGACCTGCAGGGGTTGAATCAGGCGATCCGCGCGGCGAAGACCGTCCGCCTGTTCCTGGATTACGACGGCACCCTGGCGGATTTCGCCCCCAATCCAGATGTGATCCTGCCGGATTCGCGGGTAATCAGCCTGCTCGACCGCCTGGCGCACACCCGAAAATTCTTCCCGGCGGTGATCAGCGGGCGGCGGCTGGCTCACATCCGCGCGCTGCTTCCGGTCAAGGGTCTGCTTCTGGCCGGCTCTTACGGGCTGGAGATGCTCCTCCCGGACGGACGCCAGCCTCTCGCGGTTGATACGATTCGGATTCGCCCCGCGCTCGACCGGATTTTACCGGCTTGGAAATCGCTGCTGGCCGACAGACAGGGTTTCTATCTGGAAGACAAAGGCCTGGCGCTGGCGCTGCACGCCCGCTTTGCCGATGGCAGGGAAGCTGTCCAGGTGCTCGCAGCTGCCCGGGCTGAGGTCGAGCGGCTAAAACCGGGCGCCGATTTCTGCCTGATCAGGGGCGAGCGGTTTATCGAAATCCTCCCCAGCGCGGCGAGCAAAGCCCGGACTGTCAAGGAAATCCTTGAAAACCACACCGCGCCCGGCGCGCTGGCGGTCTATGCCGGCGACGACGCCTGGGATGAAGAGTCGTTTACGGTCGTCCAGCGCTTTGGCGGGCTGGCCGTTCTGGTCTCGACCGAGGAAAAACCCACCCGGGCAAATTTCCGCATCGAAGGCCCGGCTCAGGTTCAGAACTGGCTGGCCGGTCTGACAGAACTGTAAATTCTGCCTAAAGCTCAAGTTCAGCAACCGATTGGACCACCCGCTGAGGGCGGTAAGGGAAACTCTCGATCATCTCGGAAGTAGTCACGCCGGTTAGCACCAGCACTGTGCCCAGCCCGGATTGAATCCCGGCGACAATGTCGGTGTCCATCCGGTCGCCGATCATCACGGTGTTTTCCGAATGGACGCCGAGGTATTTCAACGCGGCGCGGATCATGAACGGATTGGGTTTGCCAATGAAGAAGGGTGAGCGCCCGGTCGCCCGCTCGATCAAGGCTGCCATTGCCCCGGTGGCTGGCAGAATGCCGCGCTCGGAGGGACCGGTCGGATCCGGGTTGGTGGCGATGAAGCGCGCGCCGGCTGCTACCAGACGGACGGCCTTAGTGATCAGCTCGAAATTGTACGTATTGGTCTCGCCCAGCACGACGTAATCCGGCTCGAATTCGGTCTGGATGATCCCGGCCTCGTGCAGCGCAACCTGCAGGCCGCTTTCGCCGATGACAAAAACCTTGCAGTTCGGTTTTTGCAGCTGCAAGAAGTAGGCAGTGGCGATGGCGGATGTGAAGATTTCGTCTTTTTCGATGTGAATGCCGGTGCGCCGAAGGCGGTGAGCCAGGTCGAGCTGGGTATAGATCGGGTTGTTGGTCAACACCAGGAATTTGATCTTCTTCGCCCGCAGACGCTCGATGAACTCATCCGCGCCGGGGATGATGTGATTCCCGCGGATCAGCACGCCGTCCATGTCGATCAGGTAATTGGTTTGTTCCACGTCTCCCCTCCACAACCGGGCTTGATTCAATTATATCTGCAGCGCGAGAATGCGCCAGCCTTGAGAGGGCCTTCCATGTCAAAAAAATCGATGAGAGCCGGGCGTTAAGCATCCGGCTCTCATTCCCAATCCGAAGGAGGAGAAACAACCATGGAACGATCCCATGATAGCCGATCGCGCCCCAGTCTGCTTGACGCCAGCCCTACGGCCGGCGGGCGGTTTTGCGTTGATTCCCCGACCGAATCGGACGGGTTATCCAGAAATCGGATGGACCTTGATGTCGCCGATGAAGGAGGTGACTTCGACCCGCACCCTGCGCTCGGCCTGCTCGTAACCGGGGGTGGTCAACTGGGAGCTGGTGAAGAAGTTATCCTGCTTGGCGCCCATCCACTTGATCGAATTAAGGAATCCGTCTGCCACCAGCATCAAGCCGACGCCAGCCGGCACGTAGATTTCGACGTCGCCGATGAAGTTGTAGGCATGGATGCCGGTCTCGCCCGGCGGCACCTGAGCGCGGCCGAGGTCGAGGTCGATGTCGCCGATAAAGCTCCAGATTTCTTCTTTCTGGACGGTCCAATCGCTCATCCGCTTCACGTCGCCGAGGAGCTGGAAATGGATTTCACGGTCGCCCCGGACCATGCGCGGGCGCAGGAGCACCCAGACGCCGAGCAGGATCAGAACCGTGGGAAAACAGAATGCCCCGAAATCAATGCCAGTCAAATTGCTGATCAGTGCCAGCAAACCCAGTACAACTAAGATAACGCCAAAAATCATCATCCCGCGTGATCGCATGTCGCCCTCCAATATCAGTCGGCAATCCGTAAATTCGATCTGGTATTCAGTATATATTAAATATACGCGAATGACTCTGACTGGTTGCGCATGCCGGGACCAATTGGAAAAATCCCCCGTAACCTTCGGTTGGCAAAGACGACTATCTGGATGAGGACGGTGGCAAACAGGCGGGAACCCTTCACACCGTTCGGACGCATTGGAATGTGTCCCTCCCACAAGATCTGCTGTACCGGCTATACAGCAGATCGCTTTTTAATCCCTTACCCATCCGGCCCAGGGCGGGAATTCTGCCGGCGCACCTCGCGCAGGAAAGCCGGTGAGTTCAACGCCCGCTCGAGCAGGTAGGTCAGGTAGTACTGGAGCAGGTTTTCCATCTCGAGGCGCACCGCAGCGCTGATCTTCGCGCGGCTGGCCTCGCCGAACGAGCTGCGCTGCAGGTGGCGCAGATACTTGAGCGCAGCCATCGACACCGGCCGCGAAGTGGGCTCTTGCAGGCCGCAGCGCGGACAGAGCGCCCCGCCGAGCAAGGCCGAAAAGTATTGATCCTGCGGCTGGATCGGCTCGCCGCAGTTTACGCAGTTGACCAGCTGCGGGCGGAAGCCGAGCAGGTCGAGCAGGCGGATTTCATAATAGCGAACCGCCAGGAAAGGATCAGTCTGCTCGCTTAGCCGGGCCAGGGTCTCAACTAAAAGCTGGTAGAGCGGCCGGTTGGCGCCTTCTTCGTAGGTGAAGCGGTCGAGCAGCTCGACCACGTAGCTGGCGTGGCCAATCCTCTCCAGGTCATCGCGCAGGGGCAGGTAGGCATCGACCGTGTCGGCCTGGGTGACGATCCACAGATCGCGGCCGCGGGCGAGCATCAGGGTCACCCGGGTGAAGGGCTCCAGGTGGCCGGCCTTGCGCGAGCGCACCCGCCGTGCGCCCTTGGCAACCGCGCGCAGCTTGCCCTGCTCGCGGGTGAACAGGCCGAGCAGGCGGTCGGCCTCGCCCCAGTCGGCGTGGCGCAGCACCACCGCCTCGACTCGCAGCGTCCGTTCGGTTTTTGGCATGATCTTATTTAACCACGTTAATGGGCGGAGGGATACCCCTCTACGGGCGAAGCAAGAGC
>CAZMCF010000024.1:0-43077 GCA_964564935.1 uncultured Anaerolinea sp.
TCGCTGCAAATCCTGGACGACAACCTCGGTCGAGGTGCCCGGTCCGTAAACACCCGCAACGCCCAATTCCCGCAGGCGGGCAGCGTCGGCTTCGGGGATGATGCCGCCGACGAAGACGCGCACGTTCTCCTGACCGTTGGCGTGCAGCAGTTCGAGCACGCGCGGGACGAGCGCCATGTGAGCGCCCGAAAGAATGGATAGCCCCACCGCATCCACGTCTTCTTGCAGGGCAGCTTCGGCAATCATTTCCGGGGTCTGGCGCAGGCCGGTGTAGATCACTTCCATGCCGGCGTCGCGCAGCGCCCGGGCGATGACCTTGGCGCCGCGGTCGTGACCATCCAGACCCGGTTTCGCGATCAGAACGCGAATGGTCATGTACAACTCCGTGTGTTGGTTTGTAATGTTGTCTGAATTATACCGCGTCTGAGGGCAGCTTCGCGCCGGGCAATTGTCATCTCTCCGATCAGCAGAATGTCTTTCAAAATGCGGGGGGAAAGAGCGAATGGATATTGGATCGTGTTCATCCACCCCCAATGCTGGTCAGGTTGATGGATTCACCCCTGTTTATGGCATTGAATTTTTCCTCAGTCCCCGTTATAATGTCTCATATGCGTAGTACTATACGCAATATTTCCCTTTTATTCATGCTCATATTGGCTTCAGGACTGGTCTCGCCGGCATACGCGCAGACAGGTGTCGGCCCGCTGGTGTTCGAGACGGGGCACAGCGTGACCGGGCTTTTCCTGGAGCAATATAACAGCGTCTCCGACCCGCTGGAAATTTACGGGCTGCCAATCACCGACGAGTTCCAGGGAATGTCGGCTAACGGCATCACCACCGTTCAGTATTTCACCAAGGCGCGCTTCGATCTGGTCACCGGGCCGGACGGCAAGCAGCGGATCGAAGTGGCAAACCTTGGCGAACTGCTCTACCCCGGCCCCGGTCCTCTGGCGCCGGTGCCCAGCGATGGACCGACCTGCCAGCGCTTCCCGACCACCGGCAAAAGCGTGTGTTATGCCTTCCTGCAGTATTACCAGAGCATGGGCGGCAAGGAAGTCTTTGGCGAGCCGATTTCCGACCTGGAAATCCGCGAAGGGCGCTACGTGCAGTACTTCCAGAAGGCGCGCATGGAGTGGCAGCCTGAGCTGCAGGCGGACGTGCACGTCGTCCTGACCGACCTGGGCAAGCGCTATTTCGACCTGGTGGTGGGCGACAGCGGATTGACCAAACCCTCTGGCAGCGCCATCCCCGGCAAGCCGCGCCAGCCGCGTGCGATGGCATTTGTCTCGAAATCGCTGATCACCCCCAACAGCCAGCAGAACATCTACATCATCGTCGTGGATATGTTCGACCGCCCGGTGCCAGACGCGCAGGTTTGGGTCTATGTCAAAACGCCCGACGGACGCAGCGATCCCTACCGCGCGCCCAACACCAACGCCGATGGAATCTCCGTCCTGCCGTACCCGGTTGGCAAGCTCAATCCGCGCGACGTGGTTGAGCTGGAGGTGAAGGTCGCCACCGGCGGCGAGGAAGCCGAGACGCAGACCTGGTTCCGGGTCTGGTACTGAGATCGAACGCCCCGCCTTGGCGGGGATTTTTTTTATGATGTAACCATGCGCAGCCAGGAAACCGGCGCGAGAAAATTCCGTTTCTTAAAGTTTTTCCAGAGAGCCATATTTTAAGCCGGCCGGCGTCCGGCCGGCCGGCGAAAATGCTATAATCTATATCGAGATTGGGAGGCGGGAAGATCCTGGCGGGAAGGGCGGTTTCCGCCAGAAAGGCTGTTCCTCGCGCCTGCCCATCCTGCGCGGAAGCACGCAATCCAGGCTGGCACCCGGCCTGCAATTCATTAACGGCAGACGATCCACCATGTCCTTTGCGCACCTGCACGTTCATACTCAATACTCGCTTCTGGACGGCTTTTCTCACATCAAAAAGCTGGTCGAGCGCGTGCGTGAGATGGACATGCCCGCCGTGGCGATCACCGACCACGGAACGATGTACGGGGTGATCGACTTCTTCAACGCCGCCAAAGCCGCCGGGGTCAAGCCGATCATCGGCATCGAGGCTTACCTGGCGGCGCGGCGCATGCACGAGCGCGACGCCAGGCTCGATAAAAATGCCATGCACCTGCTCCTCTTGGCGGAGAACAACACCGGCTACCGCAACCTGCTGAAGATTGCCAGCGCCGCTCAATTGGAGGGATTCTACTATTACCCGCGCATCGACCACGAATTCCTCGCCGCTCACTCCGAGGGGCTGATTGCCACCTCGGGCTGCATGGCGGCTGAAATCCCGCGCCTGATCGTCGAAAAGGGGGTGGAGGCCGCCCGCCAGCAGCTCGACTGGTATTTCGACGTATTTGGTCCTGACCGGTTTTTCCTCGAGCTGCAGCAGCACGACATCAAAGAATTGGAGCTGATCAATAAGACCCTGCTCGAGCTGGGTCCGCGCTACCAGGCCCGATACATTGCGACCAACGATGTCCATTACATCGAACCGGAGGATGCGCGCTACCAGGATATCCTCCTGGCGATCCAGACCGGCTCGCTGATCACCGATCAGAACCGGATGCGGATGACTGACGATTCCTATTACCTGCGATCTCCGCAGGAGATGGCGTCGCTCTTTGCCGAAGTACCCGAAGCGCTGAGCAACACCCTCTGGATCGCCGAGCGGGCCAACGTCGATCTTTCCTCGCAGGGTTATCACCTGCCGGTGTTCGAGGTGCCCGAGGGCCATACCACCCACAGCTATCTGACCCGCCTGTGCGAGGATGGCTTGCAGCGCCGTTACGGACGCCGCGCGGCCGAGCCCGAGCTGCGCAGGCGGCTGGAGTATGAGCTGGGCGTCATCGAGCAGATGGGATTCGACGCCTATTTCCTGATCGTCTGGGATCTCTGCCGCCATGCCCGGGAGGAGGGCATCTGGTACAATGCGCGCGGTTCGGCTGCCGGCTCGATGGTCGCCTATACCCTCGAGATCACCAACGTCGAGCCAATTGAGCACGGGCTGATTTTCGAGCGATTTTTGAATCCCTCGCGCGTCTCCATGCCGGATATCGACCTGGACTTCCAGGACGACATGCGCCACAAAATGATGGAGTATTGCGCGCGAAAATACGGCGACGACAAGGTCGCCCAGATCATCACCTTTGGCACGCTCGGTGCGCGGGCAGCCATCCGCGATGTGGGCCGGGTGATGGATATTCCCCTCAATGAGGTCGACCGGGTCAGTAAACTGATCCCCAACGTGCCGGGCAAGGCGGTGACCATCCAGGAAGCCCTCGAACAGATCCCGGAGTTGAATGCGCTGTACAACGAAGCGCCGTATCTGAAAGAGCTGATCGACACTGCCTGCCACATGGAAGGCTCGGTGCGCAGCGCCGGCACTCACGCGGCCGGGGTGATCATCACCGACAAGCCGATCATCGAATATATCCCGCTCCACCGCCCAACCAGCGGTTCGGAGGAGTCGCCGATCAAGACGGTCACTCAGTTCGAAATGTCGGTGGTCGATTCGCTCGGGCTGCTCAAAGTGGATTTTCTCGGACTGGCGACGCTGACCATCATGCAGCGCGCCTGCGACCTGATCGAGCAGCGCACCGGCAGACGCTACTCCCTTGAGACCATCCCGGTTGACGACCCGGCGACGTTCGAATTTCTCGGCAAAGGCCACACTGCGGGCGTCTTCCAGCTGGAAGGCACGGGGATGACCCGCTATCTGATGCAGATGAAGCCGCGCAACCTGGAGAATGTGATCGCCATGGTCGCGCTCTTCCGCCCGGGACCGATGGAGTTCATCCCGGCTTACATCCGGCGCATGCACGGTGAGGAGCCGGTCACCTACCGTCACCCGGCGATGGAGCCGATCTTCAAAGAGACATTCGGCATCCCGATTTACCAGGAGCAGATCATGCGCGCCGCGGTCGAGTTGGGCGGCTACACCCTATCCGAGGCCGACGAGCTGCGCAAGGTCATAGCGAAAAAGCAGAAAGAAAAGCTGGAGAAGCATCGCGAAAAATTCGTCCGCGGGGCGGAGGAGCGGGGCATTCCCGCCGAGGTCGGCAAGGCGATCTTCGCCGATTGGGAGGAATTCGCCCGCTACGGCTTCAACAAATCCCACGCCGCCGATTACGGCATCATCGCTGTGCAGACTGCCTACCTGAAGACTCATTACCCGGTCGAGTATATGACGGCCCTGCTCTCGGCCTCGAAAAACGAGACCGAGAAGATCGCCTTTTACGTTGCCGACTGCCGCTCGATGGGCATCGAAGTGCTCCCGCCGGACATCAACGCCAGCGGCTACGATTTCACCATCGAAGACCGCCCGGACAAACCGGCGGCGATCCGCTTTGGGATGGGCGCGGTGAAGAACGTCGGGCAGGCGCCGGTCGACCTGATCCTTGAGGCGCGCAAGGCAGGTCCGTTTGCCGACCTCAACGACCTGGCTCGCCGGGCGGATTTGCAGAAAGTGGGCAAGCGCGCCCTGGAATGCCTGGTGCGGGTCGGGGCGCTGGACAGCCTGGGCGAACGCAAGGCGATCCTACAGGCGCTCGACCAGATCATCTCGATCAGCGCCAGTCACTTCCGCGCATTGAGCTGCGGCCAGATGAGCTTCTTTGGCACGATCGCCGGGGTGGAGGAGGAAATCAACCTGCCGAGCGTACCGTCGCTCGACCGGCGCGAGCAACTGGAATGGGAGCGCGAGCTGATCGGCCTGTACGTCTCTGACCATCCGCTGACGCCCTACCTGCCCGCGCTGCAGCGCAAGGTGACCCATTTTTCGGGTCAGTTGAGCGGCGCCCAGCACGACGAGAAGGTCGTCGTCGCCGGCATGGTTACCCGCTTTCGCAATCACCAGACCAAGAAGGGCAGCCTGATGGGTTTTGTCACCCTGGAGGACATTCAGGGCAGCATCGAGCTGGTGGTCTTCCCCAAAACCTGGGATAAGTATTCCACCCTGGTCGGCATGGACCGGGTGCTGGTCGCCTACGGGCGGGTGGATAATCAGAACGGCGAGCCCAAGGTGCTGGTCGATAAGCTGGAAGAAATGGCTGAAGGCGATTACAAAGCCGGCGAAGGCGATCTGGCGCTCGATCCTTTCCTGTCGTTCCCGCCGGTCCGGGGGAACCAGTTCCTCAATCACGTCATCGAAGAGGGAGAGGAATATCCGCCTCCTCCTGCTGCTCCGATGAACCCTTCTCGCGGGGGTGTTCCTGACGGGGAACCCGGTTTTGGGCCAGATGACTGGCACATGCTCGAGCCGCCTGCCGACGTCCGCTTCGCGCCCGTCCCGGAGCGCAAGCCGGATGGAGCAGGTATGCCTCAAGCCACTCTGGCTGCGCCGGTCGAGCCCGATCAGTTACTGCCAGGCGACCGGACGATGCCGGAACCTCCGGCGCCGGCTGAGCCTGCGACCGATCTGGATACAACAACAAACGCCAGGCCTTCCCTGACGCCAGCGGCGCCGCTCCCCGCCGAAATGGTCATCCCGCCCGCGCCGTCCCGCTATATCATTCCCCCGCGCGCCCCGACCTCTGCCGGCGAGGAAGAACGCTCGGAGATTTCGATGCTCAAGGTGGTGCTGCGCAGCACCGGCGATAAGCAGCGCGACGTGCGCCGCCTGCGGCGAATCCATGGATTGCTGCGATCCAGTCCGGGAAAGGATAAATTCGCTCTGCTCGTATTCGAGGGCTCAAACCGCTACCTGCTCGAGTTTCCCAACGATACGACCGGGATCACCAGCGAGCTTCTCGCCGAGCTCACCCGCCTGCTCGGGGAGGGAAATGTGCTGGTCGAGACCATTCCTATTCAGTAATCAGGAAATCGCTGATTCTTTCTTCAGTAATCGCCAAATGGCGATTTTTTATGTGGGATAGAGAGCGTGATCAGGTCCGCATGAATTTTTTCGGGGAGGGAGATCAATGACCGGCCAAATCATCTATCAAGTCGATTCCTTCACCGCGCAGGTCTTCAAAGGCAATCCCGCGGGGGTGTGCCTGCTCGAACAGCCGCGATCGGAGGAGTGGATGCGCAGCGTGGCGCGCGAAATGAATCTGTCTGAGACGGCCTTCTTGCTGCCGGAGTGCGACGCATTCCGGCTGCGCTGGTTCACCCCCAAAGCCGAGGTGACTCTCTGCGGGCATGCCACATTGGCCAGCGCTCACATTTTATGGGAAGAAGGGGTGCTTCCGGCTGACAGGCAGGCTCAATTCGAAACGCTGAGCGGACGGCTGACGGCGGACAAGCGCGGCGATTGGGTCGCCCTGAACTTCCCCGCCCGGCCGGTTGAGGCGGTCGAGCCGCCGCCCGGGCTGCTGGAGGGGTTGGGCGTCGGACGAGCCGTGTTCGTCGGACGCTACCGCGAGGATTATCTGGTCGAGGTGGCGGATGAATCCATCGTTCGCGCCTTGAGCCCGGATTTTTCAGCGCTGCTCCAGGTGGAGACGCGCGGTACGGTGGTCACCGCCCGGGCGGGCGGCGAATTCGACTTTGTTTCGCGCTTTTTCGCCCCGGCGGTGGGGGTCAACGAAGACCCGGTCACCGGCTCGGCTCACTCCGCGCTAACGCCCTACTGGAGCGCAAAGCTCGGCAAGACGCAGTTAATGGCGTTCCAGGCTTCGGAGCGCGGGGGCGTGCTGCGGGTCGCGTTACAGGGCGAGCGGGTGATCCTCGAAGGCCAGGCGGTAACCGTGTTCCGGGCGGAGATGGTTTCGACATAGTAAATGTAGAAATAACCACAGAGGACACAGAGATCACAGAGTTTTTTTCATTACTTTATAAAACTCTGTGCCCTCTGTGTGCTCTGTGGTAATTATTATTGTGGCAACAAAGGATACCATCTATCAATTTACTTACGGCCAGGGGATGGGCTGCGGCTGGGAGTAGCCGTGCTTTTCCACGGTGTAGATCACCCCGCCGGAAGGTGCGGCGCAGCCGGGCTCGTCGGCGACGGTGTAGCTGGTGGTGTACTGGTTCGGGAAGGAAACCGGCCACCAGAGCAACGCGCCGTTCTGGCAGACGAACATGTCGATGAAGTACCCGCGGTCTTTATCCTCGGTCATCTGCATCTGATCCCAGCTGATGGTCACCTGGCTGCCGTCGCGTGAGGCGCGCACGTTCTGCGGCGGGCCGTACTGGTTGGTGCCAATCCGCGTCAGGTCGATCTGGTTATAGACCATCACGGTATTCAAATTGCCGCTGACCTCGACCACGCTTGGGGCGACCCAGCACTGGTAGTTGAGCTTATCGAACAGCACCCGCAGCCAGCCGTTGAGGTACCAACGACCGCGCACCTCGCCGCGGTCGCCCTTGTACAAATCGGCGGCGTGCAGGTAGGCCTGATTGGGCCCGTAGCGGCAGTGGGCCGCCTCGACCGTCACGATCACTTTGGGAAAGTTGAAGGTCAGGGAGAGAGTCGGCGAGGGGGTGAAGGTGATGGTGGGCGTCAGCGACCGCGTCGGTGTGCGGGTGATGGTAGGGGTTAAGGTAAAGGTTGCGGAGGCGGTGATGGTCGGGGTGGGCGTGTCCGGGACGGCGGTGGGACTGGGGAGTGATGTGGGCGTGGAGGTCGGCTGGACAGCCGCCGGCGCACAGGCGCTCAGGATTAAAACAAGCAGCAATGGCAGGATTGTTTTCATGGATATGGATTGTAACATGCCGGATTTTTCGTCCAGGCTGTACAGTGTTTGGGTGAACTGAAGGTTCACTCCTGAGCGTTCTACATTTCACCACAGAGCACACAGAGGGTACAGAGAATTTTGTTATCCTCTGTGTTTTCTTTGGAGTCTGTGGTGCTATTCAGCGATGTTCTAGTCAGAAATCCGGTGAAAGAGATCAATGCTCCTGCTTGCTGGATCACCTCCGGGGCTGCGGCGAGGGCATGTAGGCCGGGGCGGTGATCGCGTAGATGGTGCACAGACGCTTATCGAGCATCCGGCTGCGCACCCGCTCATCGATCTCCTTGAGCGACTGGGCGGTGGTGATCACGGTTGGCAGGCGGGCGTTGTAGCGGTAGTTGAGGATCTGGTATAGCTTCTCGCGCGCCCAGGGCGTCGCGCTTTGCGTGCCCAGATCGTCCAGGATCAGCAGCGGCGCGGTGCGGACCTCCTCGAAGCGGCGGTCGTAGGAAACCGGGCTGTTGGGGTTGAACGCCGCCCGCAAGTGGTCGAGCAAATCCGGAACGACCACAAAGATCGGCTCCTCGCCGAGGGCTTTGCGGTAGTTGCCGATGGCCGCCGCCAGGTGAGTCTTGCCGCAACCGTAGCCGCCCATCAACACCAGCCAGCCGGCCGGGTCCTCGCCGAACTGAGTGGCCGCCTTGAAAGCCTTCTGCAGGCTCTGTTTATCCTCCGGATTGAGCTTTTCATACTCGCGCAGGCTGAACGAGCCGAAGGTGCGGTCGCTGAGCAGCGCCAGCGATGAGATGGGCGAATGGCCCTCATCGTTGACCGGCGAGCGGTAATCCGGGGCGTTGATTTCGACCAGGGTGACCAGGTCGGGATCCTGCAGGCGGGAGGCAATCCGCCCGTCAATCTCGTTGAGGGTCAGATTGCTGGTCAGCACGGTGGCCAGGCGGTGAATATAGCGGTGGTTGATGATCTGGTAGAGCTTCTCGGCTGCCCAGGGGGTGGTGTTCTGGGTGCCCAGGTCGTCCAGCACCAGCAGACGGATCGAACGGATTTCGTCCAAGCGCTCCTCCAGCCCGTAGTCGCTGCTGGCGAAGGAAAAGCGGAGCCAGTCGAGCAGGTCGGGAACGGTCAGGAAGAGGGTGGGGGTGCCAACCCCGACGGCAAAGTTGGCGATCGCCGCCGCCAGGTGGGTCTTGCCGCAGCCGTAGGGGCCGAGGAAGAGCATCCAGCCCTGCAAGGATTTGGCAAAGTGCTGGGCCTGATTAAAAGCGTAGGTGAGGGATTTGACCTGGGATTCGCCCAGCCCCAGCCGCCCCAGGACCTTGAAGGTCTCGAAGGTCATGTTGCGGAAGGCTTCCAGGTTGCTCAACCGGTAAAGACGCTGGGTTTCTGCCATGGCCACGTCGCGCTGGCGGCAGGTGCATACTTCCAGGCGGCCGAAGTCAGGGTGATCGACCGGCAGGTCGCGGCGGATGAAGCCCACCCCGCCGCAGATCGGGCAGTCTGGATCGCCAATCGTCCCGCGCCAGCGGCTGCGCGGCTCAGTGCTCGATGAGGTCTCCGAATTCTCCTTTGATATATCGCTGGCGATCTTTTTCAAATTTCGCTCGATCGGTTCCATCGTCTCCTCTTTCCAGGCGCGACTTCAAGATGGCTTCCACGTAGCGCCACTTGCGCACGTTGGCTTCCACCGCGGCGCGGATGGCGCTCTCGATCCACTCCATGGGATAGGTGTTCTCAGCCTCGCGGAGGGCTTCGGCGATCATCGGGGTGAGCGGGCCAATGTTTTGCTCGTACAGGCGAAAGATATTCGGCCGCTCGGCATCCAATCGGATTTCAGGGTGGGGGCTCTCCGCCGGCGACCAGGCACCAGCCCGCAGCGCCTCAACCGCCGCCCGCCCGCGCGGCGAGTTGAGAAAATAGAGCGCCTCGCCCTCCGGCGGCTGGACCCGGATCAGTGTGCCGCGGATGACCGCCCGCTCAAGGGCGTCGTCCAGAGCAGCCTGGGCGGCTTCCTCGCTGGAGCCCATCCCTGCCATGAAGATCTTGTCTTCGCGCATGTCCTTGGCGGTCAGGTAACGGAATTCGCCCTCCAGGTGGTCGAGGAACCAGAAAGCGTACAGGCTGACCTTGAGCTCGCCAAGGTTGTCGATCTCGGGCAATAGATCGGCAAAGAACTGAGCCGGGATCGGAGTGAGGTGGACCTTGCCAGCCGGAAATCCGTTGAACGGCATTCTGCCCTCTTCAGCTTCTCGGCGCGGCGGTAGCGGCATTATCGAAACGCGCCAGGTTGTTGAGGAAGACCAGTTCGATGCCGGGGTGGGTCGGTCCGTTGCGGTGCTTGGCGACAATAATCTCGGCAATGTTCTGGCGCGGACTGTCCTTTTCCATCGCTTCCGGGCGGTGGATGAACATGACGATGTCCGAATCTTGCTCCAGCGAGCCGGATTCGCGCAGGTCGGAGAGCTGCGGACGCTTGTCCTGGCGCTGCTCCACCGCGCGCGAAAGCTGAGCCGCCGCCAGGACAGGTACGTTCAAATCGCGGGCCAGCTTCTTGAGGCTGCGCGAAATGTATGAAACCTCCTGGACACGGTTATCGGTGCGCATATCGCCGGACATCAACTGAATGTAGTCGAGCAGGATCAAATCCAGGTGGTGTTCCAGGTGCAGCCGGCGGCATTTTGTGTGCAGCTGCAGGGGAGTGATCCCGGGGGTGTCATCCAGCCAGATATGGGTCTGGGTAAGCACCTCGATGGCCTGGGTGAAGAGAGGCCACTCGTCGGCGGAAAGCTTGCCGGTGCGCATGCGCTGGGTATCGATTCCGGTCTCCTGGGCGATCAGGCGCTGGACAAGCTGCTCGGCGGACATTTCCAGCGAAAAAATGGCCACGTGCTTTTTATACTTCTGGGCAGCGTTTTTGGCGACCGAGAGCAGAAAGCCGGTCTTGCCCATGCCTGGCCGCCCGGCGATGATCAACAGGTCGGATTTTTGCAGACCGCCGAGCAGGCGGTCGAGGTCGATCAGCCCAGTGGGGACGCCAAAAATCTCGTCGCTGCGCTGAGAGAGAGTGTCAACCTGATCGTAGACCGTGCTGAGAACCCTGGAAATCGGCAGCAGATCGTGCTGCAGGCGGTGTTCGCTCAGGCTGAAGACCGACTTTTCAGCTTCGTCGATGAGCGTGTCCACGCTGCGGCGCTGGTCGAAAGCCATCCGGGCCATTTCGTTGGCCGCCGCCAGCATCCGCCGACGGATGGCGTTTTCTTCCACGATCCGGGCGTAGGCGACCGCATGCAGGGAGGTCGGCGTCTGGGCAAGCAGCGAAGTGACGTAAGCCGGACCGCCAGCCTCGAGGAGCTGCCCCTGCTGCTCCAGCTCCTGGATGACCAGCAGGTAGTCGATCTGGGTGCGGCGTTCGTTCAGGCGCACGAAAGCTTCCCAAATCCACCGGTTGCGAACGATGTAGAAATCTTCCGGGCGGAGGAATTGGGCAATCTCGTAATAGACTTCCGGATTGATCAGCACCGCGCCGAGCACGGCTTCTTCAGCCTCACGGTTGTGCGGCTGAACCTGTTCCGGGAGGGAAGACATCGAGTCGTCGGGAGGAGGATAATCGCTCATCGCATTCCTAATTCAATCACAAGTATACGTGCGCTGGTGGATAAATGCAATAATCCCCCTAGATCCGCTCCGGCCGGGCTGGCCTCCGCAGACTGGCTGGTAAGATGGGGCTATTTTTTCTTGGGCGGCTTGCGTTTAGGCTGGTCCGGATCCTGGGCGTCCTGGTCGCCGCTTTCGGTATCCTCCGGGAGGTCGTCGATTTTCAAGTTTTCGAGAAAATCTTCGAAAACCGAGAGGCGCTCTTCGGATGGTGGTTCCTGATTGATTTCGGCGGATGGTTTTTGCGCCTCTGGTTTGGATTGGATATCTCGTTCGGGGATGATCCCGGCAGTGTCCATGACGTCTTTAGCCACCAGGATGGGCACGTTGTAGCGCACCGCCAGCGCCAACGCATCGGATGGGCGCGAATCCACGTCGATCGTCTGCCCGTTAGCTTCGATGACCAGATTGCCGAAGAAGACGTCGTCTTTGAGCGCGACCACTTCCACCCGCACCAGCCGCGCGTTCATCGTGCTCAGGATGTTCTTCACCAGGTCATGGGTTTGCGGGCGGGCGACCTCGATCTCCTGCAGGGCGATGGTGATTGCTTCAGCTTCGTACGGACCGATCCAGATAGGCAGGTAGCGTTCGGCGTTGACCTCGCGCAGAACGACAATGCGCTGCTGGTTGGTCAGGCTGACGCGCACACTGTCGATCACAACTTCAAGCATTCTAGGCATCACCAAATCCTCAACTTTTCCGCGGGCCGTGGATCATCTCAAGCCAGTAAGGATCATTATGGGTCGATCAACGCTGTGCCATTTCTGACGCGCACTTTGACCTGCTATATTCTAACACGGGCAAGAGTGGGATGCAACCGCGCCCCGGCTGGCCGAGATTCTTAGAATTCGAATGTTAACAATTCCCATTACGCTTGATTTGTTAAGTTTTAAGGTATAATACTTTCACCTAATTTTTGGTTACCTTCATTTTTCACCGCTGGCATTTTTTGTTCGTTAACCGCTATTCCGTGGAGGACCGTTCCTCTGGCAATTAATGCCTCTGGCGGGTTTCTTGAAAGCCGCAATCATGATTTCAGGACGGCTTGACATCTGGCCTGGGCAGCCAAACAGGCGGGCAAGCGCCGAAGACCGCCAGACATGAACAGCCTTCGGCTCACTTTCTCAAGCATGGCTTCCAGCCCCCTGGTCGGGATCCCCGCCAGGTTACCGGCAAAACGGTACACACTCAACAAACGTATTTGGCAATTCATCCCAAACACGACGATAAAGGGAACCGTCTGAATTGAACGAAGGGTATGCGGGCATCAAAATTTTGCTGATCGAAGGGAAGAGGACCGACCGCCCTTCCTTCATCGTCGGCCTGACCAAGAAGAAATATGAGGTCGATTCCGTCCTCAGCGGCAGCGCTGCCCTGACTTATCTGGATGGCCAAACTCCTGACATCATCATTGTTGACGCCGCCTCCATGCGATCGAGCGGCAAGCGGATCTGCGCCGGGTTGAAGGGAAAAGCCCCGGCGATTCCCCTGGTGCTGATCATCGACGAAAACTCCGGCGTGAATGACCCGCCCAATGCAGATGTCGTCCTCCAGATGCCGTTTACGCCGCAAAAACTGCTCAACCGGATCAAACCCTTCCTGCCGCAGGAACCCCGGCACGTCATTCGAGCCGGACCGATCCAGCTCGATCTGCTCAACCGCTCCGTGCGCTGCGAGGACCGGCAGGGTCTGCTTACCCCCCGCTTGGTCAGCCTGCTCAGAGCGCTGATGGCTCATCCGGGCGAGGTGATCGACCGGGAGGTCTTGTTCAGTAAGGTCTGGGAAACCGGTTACACCGACGACACCCGCACGCTGGACGTGCATATCAGCTGGCTGCGCCAGGCCCTGGAAGACGACCCGCGCCACCCGCGCTTTGTCAAGACGGTGCGCGGAGTGGGCTACCGTCTGGATATCGAAGAGAGGTCAGGGTCGCCGAACGGTAGGGCGGGCAGGCGATAGGGGAATATTAAAGTCAAACGCGGGAGCCCCCGGACTCCCGCGTTTATAAATAAAACTCAATTCTGCTTAGCCGACCACGCCAAGGGTCAGCGCAAGGAGCAGGCCGCCGGCAATGACCGAGCCGAGCTGCCCGGCGGTGTTGGAACCCATGGCGTGCATCAGGATAAAGTTGTTGTAATCCTCATCCCTGGCAACCTGAGCCGCCAGGCGGCCGGCCATCGGGAAGGCCGAAATACCGCATGCGCCGATCAGTGGGTTGACTTTACCGCGGGTCACGAAGGACATGAACTTCCCGAACAGCAGCCCGGCAACCGTGTCCAGGACGAAGGCCAGGAAACCCAACCCGAGGATCATCAGCGTCTTGGCGTTCAGGAAGCTGGAGGCGGTCATGGTCGAGCCAATGGTCAGTCCAAGGAACAGGGTGACAACATTAATAATCTCGTTCTGAGCGGCTTTGCTCAACCGGTCCACCACGCCGCTCTCGCGCAACAGGTTGCCGAGCATCAGGGTGGCGATCAATGGGGCGGCATCGGGCGCCAGCAGGCTGATGATGATCGTCACCACGATCGGGAAGGCGATCACTACCTTATCCGAGACCGGGCGAGGAGCGTATTCCATGCGGATCAGGCGCTCTTTGCGCGTGGTGAGCAGCTTCATCACCGGGATTTGAATGACCGGGATCAGGCTCATGTAGGAATACGCTGCCACGGTTACCGGGGCGAGGATCTCCGGCGCCAACTTGGAGGTGACAAAGATTGCCGTCGGTCCGTCGATAGCGCCGATCACGCCGATCGAGGCGGCCTGATTCATCGGGAAGCCGAGCAGGATGGCCAGCAGCAGCGTGCCGTAGATGCCGAATTGCCCGGCAGCGCCGAGCAGCGCCATTTGCGGCAGAGCCAGCAGTGGGCGAAAGTCGATCATCGCGCCCACGCCGATGAAGATCAGCAGGGGGAACAGCTCGGTGGAGATGCCGGCGTCATAGAAGACCTTGAACACCCCGTGCTCGGCTGACATGCCCAGGTTGGCCAATACACAGCCGAAGCCAATTGGCAGCAACAATACGGGCTCGTACTCTTTGATCACTGCCAGGGCGATCAGGATGAGTCCAACCAGGATCATCACCGCGTTGCCCCAGGTGAAGGCAGTAAAGCCCTTGGAAATTTCGGTAAAAAGCTGGGTAAAATCCATGCTTTCCGCCTCCGTTAGCTGGCGTACTCGAGCAGGACCTGGTTGTGACGCACCTGGTCGCCCACGTTGACGCGGATGGCAGCGATCTTTCCATCGCGGTTGGCGCGGATGGCGTTTTTCATCTTCATCGCTTCCAGGGTCAGCAGCTCCTGGCCGACCTTGACTTCATCGCCCTCGCGAACAATGATTGCGATCACCGTACCTGGCAGGGGCGAGAGCAGCGCGGTAGAGGCGTTGGCGGGCTCCATTACCGGAGCGGCGCCGCGGGGCGCAGGAGCGGCAGCCGGAGCGGGTCTGGCAGCCGGCGCGCTGGGGGCTACGGCAGGTTCAGCCGGCGCGGCCGGGGCTGCGGCTTCTTCCGGCCAGATCTCAAAAGTCTGGCCGTCAACCTTCGCCAGGATCGGGCGGGATTGCAGGTCGTCGATTTCAACTTCAAAGGATTGGTTGGCAATTTTGACGTTAATTTTCATCGCGCAGAACCTCGAGGTTTTCGGGTGGTGATCATATGGTTTTGGGAAAATTGGCCGGAGCGCCTGGCAACCTGCCAGGGACTCAGCGCTTTAGGCGAAGGGGGCATCACCCTTGATATTCGCCACTGCAAGCCGAGGGCGACCGCAACGGCGGCCGCAGCAGCCTGCATGCGCAGCTCATCGCCGGCGGTCTCAGCCTCAACCGGCGCAGCTGAGCCGGGCTCGGCTTCCTGACCATTCTGGTCGCTTCTAAAGTGGATGCTGGCCATCAGAGCCATCAATCCCCACAGCATGATGAGAGCCAGAAAGACCAGCCCCATCCCAATCGCGGCGATCATCAGCCCTTGAGAGAAATTCGTCGACATGGCGTTGCTCCTCTTCAGCCGCCGCTTAGAGCGGGATATTGCCGTGCTTGCGGGCAGGGGTGGAGGCGGTTTTGTCGCGCAGGGCGGCCAGGGTGGCGATGACCCGCATGCGGGTCTCGCGCGGTTCGATCACATCGTCGACGAAGCCGTCGCTGGCGGCGGCGTAGGGGTTGAGGAATTTCTTGCGGAATTCTTCGACCACCCTGGCTCGCTCGGCGGCGGGATCTTCGGCCGATTCAATCTGCTTGCGGTAGAGGATGTTGGCAGCGCCTTCCGGACCCATCACGGCGATCTCGGCGCTTGGCCAGGCGTAGCTGACGTCGGCGCCCATGACCTTGCTGCTCATTACGATGTACGCGCCGCCGTAAGCCTTGCGGGTGATGATCTGGATCTTCGGCACAGTCGCTTCAGAATATGCGAAGAGCACTTTAGCCCCATGACGGATCACGCCGCCGTGTTCCTGAGAGACGCCGGGCAGGAAGCCGGGCGAGTCGCAGAAAGTCACCAGGGGGATGTTGAAGGCGTCGCAGAAGCGCACGAAGCGGGCGATCTTATCGGCCGAGTTGATGTCCATGACCCCGGCCATGACAGCCGGTTCCTGCGAGACGATGCCGACCGTGTAGCCGCCCATCCGCGCCAGGCCGATAATGGCGTTGCGGGCATAGGTTTCCTGCAATTCAATGAAGCTGCCGCGGTCGACGATCAATTCGATCGCCTCGTGCATGTTGTAGGGCTCGGCCGGATTGAGCGGCACCAGATGATTGAGCGCCTCTTCCATCCGGTTCGGATCGTCGCCGGTATCGGCGAAAGGCGGGTTCTCGACGTTGTTGGAAGGCAGGTAGGAAAGCACCCGGCGGGCCATCGCCAGGGCTTCCTGGTCATTGTGAGCTTTGAGGTGGGCAGTGCCGCTTACGCCCAGGTGGACGTCCGCGCCGCCCAGGCTCTCGAAGTCGACCACTTCGCCAGTTACGGACTTGATCACCTCGGGACCGGTCAGGAACATGTAGGACTGCTTCTCGACCATGATGATCATGTCCTGCACGGCGGGCGAGTATGCCGCTCCGCCGGCGCATGGGCCGAGCACCAGGCTGATCTGCGGGATGACGCCCGAATACCAGGCGTTTCGCTGGAAGATTTGGGCGTAGCCGTACAGGCTGCGAACGCCTTCCTGAATGCGCGCGCCGCCCGAGTCGATCAGGCCGATGCACGGGCAGCCGGACTGGGCGGCCAGGTCCATGATATGGGCGATTTTCTTGCCGTGCATCTCGCCGAGCGATCCACCCATGACGGTGAAGTCCTGGGCATATACGTACACGGTGCGGCCTTCGATTGTGCCGTACCCGATGACCACCCCGTCCGTGGGAACTTTCTCGCCGCCGCCAAGGTCTTCGCTGCGGTGGGAGACGTAAGGTTCCAGCTCAAAAAATGTGCCGGGGTCCAGCAGTTGTTCGATGCGCTCGCGGGCGGTCAGACGGCCTTTGGCTTTGTGCTTGGCAATCCGGTCTTCGCCGCCTGCCTTTTGCGCTTTTGCGCGCTTTTCGCGCAACTCAAGGATTCGGGGATCTTCTTCGGGCATAAGGTTTCCTCGCTTAAGGGTAATTGAGTGTCGAAAAAGAAAGGCTAGTAATGTAAAAACGTCCTCGACGGACGTATAACACACTCATAGATATTG
Organism: uncultured Anaerolinea sp.; assembly: GCA_964564935.1. Lineage (GTDB taxonomy): Bacteria > Chloroflexota > Anaerolineae > Anaerolineales > Anaerolineaceae > Bellilinea. Next base: position 16,945 of record CAZMCF010000024.1, read on the forward strand.
TAATGAAATTGATTTCGCTTCGGTAACGTAGAACATACCATTAATTCCTGATATTCGTCCTGTAAAAACAGGTCATTTGTCAGACAAGGAGTCCGTAATTGGGTAACCGCGCCACCGCCTGAACGAAGCTGCAATCCGTGGTTGATCCGCTGTCAGTTCTCCGCATGTCAAGCCTGGCTGGCCGATTCCTCTTCGGTTTCATTTCATGCCGGACAGGCGAAGAGCAGCCGCACCTGCCCGGGCAGGGATCATCGAGCCGGGCTGCCCGGTCTGGATGCCGGCTATGCTGACCAATTCTACAAATAAACGCCGTGTCGATACCGCTGTTGGCGGAGAACGACCGCGTTAGCGCTGGAATGTGCCCATCCAGACCGACTGGGCCAGAATGTGACCGCTGACAGCTTTGAGCAGGGCGGCCTTGTCCAGTCCGGCGGGCAGGCTGGGCGGCAGGTCGAGCGCCAGCAGGGTGAAATTGTAGCGGTGGGCCTTGCCGGGCGGCGGGCAGGGGCCGTTATACCCCACTCTGCCGAAGCTGTTCCTGCCCTGGCTGTAGGCATCCGGCGGGACTGCCTCGGGCAGACCGGTCAGGTCGGCTGACAGGTTGTAGATCACCCAGTGGGTGAAGACGCCCATCGGCGCGTCGGGGTCGTCGACGATCAGGGCAAAGCTTTGCGCGCCTTCCTGTGGCTGCCAGCTCAGCGGCGGGGAAATATCCGCGCCTTTACAGGTGTATTTGACAGGAATGGGTTCACCATTGGCAAAAGCAGGGCTGGAAATCATCGCAGCAGCTCCTTCCGGCGCTGGCACAGGTTGGATCGAAACCGGCTGCAGCGCCAGCGCCGGCGAAAGCGCCGCAGCCAGAATTATCCCGATCAGCGCGCCGCTGACGGTGCAGGCGGCGTTGACACCATCGTTATTCAACCACGGAAGCCCGCGGACTCGCACTGTCTGTGCGCCGCAGGTGTGCAGCGGGTGGCGTTCGGTTTCCTTGCCGCAGTTCGGGCAGCGGTAGATGGCCTGCACGGATGCGCCGAGCAGCGAATCGAGCAGGCTGCCGGCCAATCCCGCCAGGGTGACCAGCAGGATGCGCAGCAAGATGGCCGAAATGTTAACCTCATTGCCCGCGTACGGCGGCCAGACGATCAGCGCCAGAACGGCGATCAGCAGCGCTCCGCCGGCAGCGGCGAGCGTCCCTGCCAGCGAAATGGCGCCGGAAGCGCCCGGATCGGTCTTTTTCCAGGTGGTGATCAGCCTCGGCGCGGCGGGCGAAAGCACGCCGAGCTCGGTTGCCCAGGTGTCGGCGTTGGCGGCGGCCAGGCTGGAGGCTGCCGCCAGCCAGGGCCAGGCTTCGTGCGGAAAAGCCGCCTGGAGGAGGACCAGGATGCCGGCCGCGCCGCCGTTGGCCAGCACTTGAGCTGCGTCACGGCGGCTGCCTTTGGAAAACTTCTCGTCGAGCCGGGCTTTGCGCCGCCTGAACAGGCGCGAGAGCAGGCTGGAGGAAAGGAAAAAGCCGAGCAGCAGCGCCGCCCAGGGCAGCCCGCCGAGACCAAAGATGGCGGCGCCAAGACCAGTCGCTGCGACCGCTCCGCTGCGGCTCAGGCTGCGGGCATAATAAGCGGCCAGGGCGATGACCAGCGCCAGCAGAAAGCCCAATCCAAGCTGCAGCCAGTTGAAGCTGGCAGAGTCAGGCGTAAACGGATTCAGGTTCATACCGGTTACCCCTACAAAAGGAAGAATGTCGCCAGAATCAGGATCAGCGGGGTGAAAGCCGAACTGATCCAGAGCAGAAAGGCGACCGGTTTGTGCTCCAGGCGGTGGTAGAAATACATCCCGCTGATCAGGTCGACCATGTAGGCGAAGATCCCCAGCACCGGCAGGAGCATGAGCTGGCGGGAAGGCACCGGCGGCTGGGGAACTCCCCGGGCGTCGAATCCGAGCGAGATGCTCGCCCGGCTTGGCACGATCAGCGACACCTGGATGAAAAGGATCAGAGTCAGGATCAAACCGGCGATCAGGGAGATGCGCGCGGGGCGGTCGTCCCAGACCCGCCTGGCGTAAGCAGCCGGCCTGGCGCTTGCGGCTTTCAGCGGGTTCAGAGTGCCCATCTCGATCGCGTACTGGAAGGCGCGCAGGAATCCGCGCGGATCATCGGGGGAAATGGCATAGACCTTATCGCGGGCGGCGACTACTATCAAAGTGCTGGTGTTGGAGGCCAGGAATTCGACCGGGCCGAGCTCGGGCACCTGGCGGGTTCCGCGGATTGCGCCCGGCCAGGTGATGCGCGGCAGCGGCAGCCGAAAGCCCAGCTCGCTGGCAGGGCGAACCCACTCGATTTCCGGGAGGGGAATGTCCTCCGACCTTAAGCCCCAGCGAATGCGCAGACCGTCGCGGGAGAGCTGGTAGTAAGCGTTGTAGAGGGCGTAGGCGCGGTAGATAAAGACAGGCACAGGAGCGAAAAAGATCAGAGAGAAGATCAGGAACAGGGCGAACAGACCGCCGGCTTCCTGCTGAATGGAGAGGATCAGGCATCCGGCGCAGCCGACCAGGAGGAAGACCACGACCAGGATGTGGAACATCAGTCCACGGGTACGCAGGGGAATGAAAGTTTCGGGTTCGTTCGCGTTCATACGGATTGCAGAGATTCCGCCAGCGCCCGGCAGACTAGATCGACCTGTTCCTCCGTCATCACCCCGGAAAAAGGCAGGGCTAACCCGCGCGCGCCGAGGTTCTCGGTGACGGGGAAATCGCCCGGCTGGTAGCCGAAGCGCTCAACCATGTAGGGCTGGAGGTGAATCGGGAGGAAATAGGGACGCACCGGTATCCCGCGCTCGGCCAGCCGGCCGGCGACTGCCGCCCGGTCGATGCCCGGCGCAAGACGGATCACGTAAACAAACCAGCTCGGCCGGGTGGTGGCTGCATCGATGAAAGGCAGCTCGACCGCGCTGATCTCGGCCAGGCGTTCGGCGTACCAATTGGCAACCCGCTGGCGTTTGGCCATCAGTTCTTCCAACCGGGACATCTGCACGACGCCGAGGGCGGCGCTCATCTCGTCGATGCGGTAGTTATAGCCGAGGTAGGTGTGCGAGAGCCAGGTGTCGCCGGGGGCGCGGCCCTGGTTGCGCAAGGCGCGCATCAGCGCTGCGGCCCGGTCGTCGTCAGTGACGATCACCCCGCCTTCGCCGGTAGTGATCTGCTTGTTGGGATAGAAGGCGAACACGGCGTAGTCGCCGAATGTGCCGGCTTTGCGGTTGTGGTATTCTGCGCCAAGCGCCTCGCAGGAATCCTCGATGACTATCAAATCATAAGATCGCGCGACGGCCTGGAGCGCATTCCAATCGGCCGGCTGGCCGAACACGTCCACAGGCAGGAGGGCTTTGAGCTTGCCACCAGCAGGCGCGCCGCGGCGCGGCAGCCAGCGCCGGGCAGCCGCCCCGCCGGCGCTGAGCGCCTCAGCAGCTTCGGCGACCTGGGCCGGGTCGATATTGCCGGTGCGCGGGTCGACGTCGGCGAAAACCGGCACTGCCTGCTCGTAGAGCAGCACGTTGGTCGAGGCGACGAACGAGAAGGGCGTGGTAATCACCAGGTCGCCAGGTTCGATCCCGGCCGCGCGAACGCATAAGTGCAGACCCGCGGTGCCCGAATTGACCGCGATGGCGTGGCGGAGGCCGGTCAGCTTACGGAAAGCGTCCTCGAAGGCCGGGGTGTAGGGACCCATGCTCAGGTAGGGCGTGTTCAGCACTTTTTGGACCGCTTCGCGCTCGGCGTCGGTCAGGTCAGGCGAGGACATGGGGACAACGGGGGTCGGGTTCTGAGTCATAGGGCTGTGGAGGGCTTGGGAGGTGAAAATAAATGGAGGTACAGGAAACTATTCTAGCGGATGAAAACGATCCAGCCGGAAACGGCGCGGTAGAGCGCCGGGGCGAGGACGTGCTTCCCTTTTTGCATCATCCAGCCGAGCAGCAGACCTTGCAGCAAGGCTAGGCCGAGCTCGAGCAGGAGTTGACCGGGCGGCAGTGCGCCGAGCAGGCGGGGGAGCTGCCAGAGCGCGTACAAGCCGGCGGTCGCCAGACAGCCGGGCGTTGCCCCCAGCCAGGAGGAAAGCCGCAAGTGAATGTAGCCGCGGAATATGGTCTCTTCAGCAAGGCCAAGCAGCAGGAGCAGAAGCAGAGCCAGGCCCTGCCCGCTCGAAACGCCCTTGAGCAGGGCGGTGAATTTACCCTGAAGGAAGATGGTCAGGATGACTATCGCCAGACCGATCTGCAGGGAGGCGCTGAGCAGGGAGCGGTTCCAGCCGGCGCTGCGCAGGGGCTGGCGGCGGTAGGCCAGCGCGGCCAGAAAGATGATCGCGCCGACGAGCGCTACAGCCGCGCGCTGGTAGAGACCGGTCAGGTCATCCGCGCCCTGCGGCAGGATTTGGACAACTCTGAGCTGCCCGCCGTAGACCAGAAAGGCCAGCAGGAACAGGCCGAGAAAGAGCGCCAGCGAGAGGATCCCTTCGCGGCGCGGATAACGGAAACCGAGCGGAGGATGCTGCCTGACCTTCGGGCTGAGGGTCAGCAGCATGGTGACGGCGATCGCGCCGATCATCTCACTGGCAAGCGCGAGGAGCTGTCGGATCTCCAAGAATTACTCCACTGCCTGGTCTTCTGACGTGACCTGGTCGTCGAATTCTCCTTCGGGCATTTCGAATTGCAATTCGACCTTTTCTTCCATGCAGACCTGTCCGCGGAGAAAGGCGCCTTCTTCGGTGGAGAACGCAGTGGTGGTCACGTCTCCCCATACCCGCCCGGTGGAGCGGATTTCGATCTTCTCGGCGGTGATGTTGCCGCGTACCGCGCCGGCGACAATGACCGTGTTGGCGCGTAATTCGGGGCAGGTGACCCGCCCGGTCTCGCCGACCACGACCAGCCCGCGCACGGCGATCTCGCCGTCGAACATACCTTCGATGCGTACTCCGCCGCTGCCGCGCAGGTTGCCTTTCCAGTTGATCCCTGGCCCGAGCACCGAGGTTACCCGGTCGGGCAATGGCACGGTGGCCGGGTTAGTGGATGTGGTCTTTCGGAACATGTGAATCCAACCTGTCTCAATAAGATTGCCCCAGGGGCGCTGCAATTATAAGCGAGAAATCCGTGCGGGTCTTCGACCCAAAAATTTACTTGGGCGGCCAGATGGTCCCAGCCCGGACGATGGTATCGGGCGGGACGTCGGCCTTGACGGTGGCGCCGTTGCCGATCCGCGCGCCGCGCCCAACGGTGATGTCGAGGTTGATGGTCGCGTTCATTCCAACCTGGACGTAATCCTCCAAGCGAACATTGCCTGCCAGGGCTGCCCCCGGCGACAGGTTGACGCAACGGCCCAGACGGCAGTCGTGGGAGACGGTCGCGCCGGCGTTGAGCACGCTGCCGAAGCCGACATAAGCGGAGCTGCTGACATAGGCCTTGGCCAGCACCTGCACGCCGCCCTCCAGCCGGGCGCTCTGTTCGACAAAGGCGGCAGGGTGGACCACCGCTGGGCAGGTAAAGCCGGCCTGCTCGAGGATGTCGAAGATCCGCTGGCGGGCTGCCGGATCGCCTATCCCGCCGACGCCGTTGACCGCCAGGCAAACGCCGTTCTGGTACAGCTCGACCAGCTGTTCTGGCCCGCCGAGCACGGTCACCCCCAGCACTTTCGATCCGCGGGTCAGCCGGTCGTCGATAAGGCCGACCCAATGAAAATTACCGGCCGCGCGGACCAGGTCGATGAGCGTTTTGCCGTGCCCGCCGCCGCCGTAGAGAACCAGGGCGGTCGGATCGAATTCGGTCGGGGCAGCGGATTGGGGAGAAGATGCCGGCATAATTTGTTTATACCATAATCAGGGTCGAAGTGCGGCTTACACCGATGACTTGCGGAAGGCTTCGGGCAGGCGCGCCCGGAACCGCCAGGGCAGGCTGCGCCATGGCTCTGGGACGCTGCCAATGCCCACCCGCGGGCCGATAGTCACCCAGCCGTCCGGAATGGGTATGCCCTCCTCGATCCAGAGCTGATGGTCCTCGATCGTCAGGTTGGCGCCGTTCAGATAGCGGTCGATTTGCAGCGCTTTGGTCAATTTGGCGGGGCCGTCGGTCCACTGGGGGGGCGGACGCCCGGCCCGGGCGGCGGCAATCGTCTCGATGCCCTCCAGCGGCAGGATGGCTCGAATCAGCACGGCGGCTGGATAGCCCTCTTTGCAGCAGACGGCGTTCAGCATCCAGTGCATGCCGTAGGTGAAGTAGACGTAGGCGCGCCCGGGAGGCCCGTACATGATCTCCGTCCGGGGGGTGCGGCCGACGTGCGCATGGCAGGCGAGGTCTTCTTCGCCGCGGTAAGCCTCGGTCTCGACGATGATGCCCGAAAGCCTCTGCCCGTCCAGCAGGCGCACCAGGCGCTTGCCAAGCATGTCGCGGGCAACATCGATCACATCGCGGTCGTACCAGGATTGCGGCAGGATGGGTGACAAGCGCATGGTTGTATTGTACAATAACGTTGAAAATCCCGGGAAGGGTAGATCCAGGAAAGCCAATCATCCAGGCCAGAGCCGACAGGCGGTTTTGGGCAACCCATCCCGAGGTCGAAAGGGCCAGACCGGACGAGGGCGGAATCAGCGATCTTAAGGGGCAGATCGTGCTCATCCTTGCCGCTCTCACGTCCCGCATTGGACGTTGTACCTGGTAACGAAGGATACGGTTTGGCCCGGAGGGAACCATGAAACTGCGAGAAGATACCGGCCTGACTTTCGACGACGTTCTGCTCGTGCCCCGCTATTCAACCATTCGCAGCCGCAAGGATGTTGACCTGTCCACCTGGCTGACGCCAGGCTTTCGCCTGCAGATTCCCATCCTTTCGGCCAACATGGACACGGTCACCGAGGCAAACATGGCGATTGCCATGGCCCAGCATGGCGGAATCGGCATCCTCCACCGCTTCATGAGCATCGAGCGCCAGGCGGAGCTTGTGCGCAAGGTCAAACGGGCGGAAAATCTGGTCGTGCTCAACCCGATCACAATCGATCCGCAGGCAAGCATCGCTGAGGCGCAAAGACTGATGCGCGAGGAAGAGATCGGCGGGTTGATGGTGGTTGATTCGAGCGGCATCCTGATTGGACTGGTCACCACCCGGGATGTGCTCCTGGCGCCCGACCAAAGCCAGCCGGTCAGCTCGGTGATGACTCCCCGGGAAAGGCTGGTGGTGGCCAGCAAGGACGAAACCCAGGAATCGGCCCGTTCGAAATTATTTGAGGCCCGGGTGGAAAAGCTGCCGCTGGTGGACAAAGACGGGCGGCTGGCCGGCTTGATCACCTCGGCGGACATCCTCAAAATCCAGGATCATCCCAACGCCACCAAAGATACCCGCGGACGGCTGCGGGTTGGGGTGGCGGTTGGAGTGCATAAGGAGGATCTGCAGCGGGCGGCAGCCTGCGTCGAGGCCGGCGCGGATGCGCTGGTGGTGGACATCGCCCATGGCCACTCCGAACATACTCTCAGCATGGTCCGCCAGTTGAAGACAGCCTTTCCGCAGGTTCCGTTGATCGCCGGTAACGTGGCCACTGCCGCGGGTGTGCGCGACCTGGCCGAGGCCGGCGCGGACGCGGTCAAAGTGGGGGTGGGCGCCGGCTCTATCTGCATTACCCGCCTGGTATCCGGCTACGGCATTCCGCAGTTGACCGCCATCGCCGACTGCGCCGAGGCGGGTCACAGCCTGGGGGTGCCGATCATTGCCGACGGCGGCATCCGCTCCTCCGGCGATATCACCAAAGCGCTGGCGGCCGGGGCCAGTTCGGTCATGCTCGGCAGCATGCTGGCCGGTACGGAAGAAGCCCCCGGGGCGGAAATCGTCCGCCAGGGCCGGCGCTACAAGGTGGTGCGCGGGATGGCGTCGCTCTCGGCCAACGTCGAGCGCCGCCGGCTGGATCAGCCGAACCAGGACGAGGAGCTCTCGGACGAATTATGGAGCGAGGTGGTGCCAGAGGGCGTCGAAGCCCTGGTGCCTTATCGCGGCAGCGTCGGCGATATCCTCCATCAGCTGGTCGGCGGGCTGCGTTCGGGGATGAGCTACGCCGGTGCGCACTCGCTGGAAGAGCTGTGGCAGAACGCCGAATTCATCCGAATTACTTCAGCCGGGTGGAAGGAATCCGGCGCGCATGACGTCGACCTGGTTTGAGCGTCCGGCCGCCGAATAAAGCGGGGCGGCAGTCATTTCATCATCATTCTCGTGGAGGAACCTTGAACGAAGCTGTGATTGTGGATGCGATTCGCACGCCGATTGGCGCGCTGGGCGGGGTCCTGGCTGCTGTGCGGCCGGACGACCTGGCCGCGCTGGTGATCCGGGCGCTGGTCGAGCGCAGCCGGCTGAACGCGGGCCAGATCGAGGAGGTCTATTTCGGCTGCGCCAACCAGGCCGGCGAGGACAATCGTAACGTGGCCCGCATGGCCGCCCTGCTGGCCGGACTGCCGGTGGAGGTGGCCGGGGTGACGATCAACCGGTTGTGCGCCTCGGGCCTGAGCGCAGTCAGCATGGCTGCCCGGGCGGTGCGCAGCGGCGAAGGTGAGGTCTTCATCGCCGGCGGAGTGGAGAGCATGTCGCGCGCGCCTTACTCGCTGCCAAAGGCGGAGAAGGGCTTCTCTTTCGGCAACCTGACCGCCTGGGATACTGCCCTGGGCTGGCGTTACCCCAATCCGCGCATCGAGGCGCAGTACGGAATCGAGTCGATGGGCGAGACAGCCGAAAACATTGCTGAGATGACTGGCATCACCCGCGAGGAGCAGGACGCCTTCGCCCTGCGCAGCCACCAGCGGGCGGTGGCGGCAATCGATTCTGGCCGCTTCGCCGAGGAAATCCTGCCGGTGCCCATCCCGCAGCGCAAGGCGGAGCCGGCGTTGGTGACAACCGATGAGCGTCCCAGGCGCGATACCAGCCTGGAATCGCTGGCAAAGCTCAGACCGGCCTTCCGCGCCGGCGGGACGGTTACGGCGGGCAATTCCTCCGGGATGAACGATGGGGCGGCGGCGCTCCTGGTGGTGAGCGCGGAAAAAGCCGGCGAGCTGGGATTGAAACCGCTTGTGCGGGTGGTCAGCAGCGCCGCGGCGGGCGTGCCGCCGCGCATCATGGGCATGGGACCGGTGCCGGCCACGCGCAAAGCTCTGACGCGAGCCGGGCTGTCTCTGGATCAGGTCGGACTGGTCGAGATCAATGAGGCGTTTGCGGTACAGACCCTGGCAGTGATCCGCGAGCTGGGTCTGGACGAGGAGATCGTCAACGTCAACGGCGGCGCGGTGGCGCTCGGCCACCCGCTGGGCTGCTCGGGGGCGCGCATTCTGACCACCCTGATCCACGAAATGCGCCGGCGCGCGCCGCAGACCGCCCGCCCATATTACGGCCTGGCGACCCTGTGTGTGGGCGTCGGGCAGGGCGAGGCGATGATCGTCGAGTGGATAGGCGATTGATCCCCTGCTGAATACGAATGGCAGGCCGGTCCTCCCGGCGGCACGAGAGTTGCAGCTTTAAGATTCTCTCCATGATGCTCCTTCGAGACCAAAGACATGTCAGATAACTTTACGCTGATCCCCTTTGATTTACCCGGCAAGATCTACCGCAGCACCCGGCCGTTCAGTGATTTCGATCCATTTGGCGAGCTGATCCCGACCTATCGGGCTTCGGGCGTGGAAATCATTGTCGTCCTGACGGAAAATACCCGGGCGGGCGGGGGCGATCTGCTCGATCTCTACCGAAATTACGGCTTCCAGGTGATCCACGCGCCGGTGCCTGATTTTGGCATCCCCGAAACGGGCGCCTACGCGTCCGCGCTGGGGCGGGTGATCGCCGAGCTGAAGCGCGGGCGAACCGTGGTGGTGCACTGCTACGCCGGTCTGGGGCGAACCGGCACCTTTCTGGCAATCATCGCCCGCAAGTTGATGAACCTGGACGGCCCCGCGGCGGTCAAATGGCTGCGGGGTCACGTGCCCGGCTCGGTCGAGACGGATCTTCAGGAAGCCTTTGTTGCGGAGTTCGATCTGGAAAAGATCCAGGGGTAAGAATTAGTCCACTAAAAAGGTTATTCCGTGTATTTCGACTTGTCCAGCAGCTCTCGCAGCTTCTCTTCTTCGCTCTTATCGGGCGCAGGCGCACCTTGCTTTTCTGCTTCGAGCTCGGCCTGCTCGGCGGCGCGGAGCACTTCGATCGGCGCGGCGCGCAGGATGCTCCACCTGCCGCAGTTCTCGCAGCGATCCAGCTTGCCCAGCACCATATTCAATCCCCACATGTGGCGCGGAGTGGGACGCCTGCACTTCGGGCAGATCGCCCCGCCGGCGATGCCGTAGCTGCGCGGCGTTCCTGGTACGACCGTGCCAGGCTTGCCGCGCATGGTCAGATATTGCGCGCCAAAGCCGATCAACATCGCGGCAAATACGATCGCCAGCAGCGGGATGAGGATCCGCTGCATGCCCTGGCCTTGCTGTTCAGCGGTGACGAATTCAAAGCGCGTCGGGCCGAGGGTGAGCTGCTGGCCGTCCTTCAAGATCACCCTGGCGCTGAGCTCGTGAATCCCAGCGGGGTAGCTGGTGGTGTTGAATTTCCATCGGAAGGGCGCCTGGGTCGCCTCGCCCATCGGCTGCCCGTCGATCAAGAACACGACCGAAGCGATTTGTTCCTCGGGACCATTCACCCGGATGGAAAAATCGCCACGGATCTGGCTGCCGGCGCCGTAGCCGAAATCCCTTGAGACGCTCAGGCGGAAATCGCTTTCCTGGGCCAGGACAGAGATCGGCAGCAGGATCATGACCAGAAGAAGGACGGCGCGGAGAAGGCGCAGGTTCGATGGCGTTGCTTTGTTTGTCATAGTCTTTACTTCCAGCGGGTCAGGATGGTCTCGCGCTGAAACAGCCGCGCGCCGAGGTAGATCAGGGCAACGTCCAGCACAATCAGCACGGCGATGACGATCAGCATCAACTGGAAGTTGATCACCAGCAGGCCAGCGACCTGGCCGAAAAGCAGCGCCAGGACGGGCACGATCAGCACCGCCGCGAGCTGCTCGGCCACGCGCGGATCGTTTACCCGCGAGGAGACGATCACCGCGAAGTTGACCGCGGCGATGGCCATCAGCGGGCCGACGGCGAACACGCCGATCAGCCAGGTGGGCCCTAAAACGTAGCTTTGCACCGCGCGGCTGGCCCCGGTGACCGGGATGAGCAGGACGAACACGATGAAACACAGCCAGGTGGCGCCGATGGCCGGAATGGCCGCGGCCAGCGCCTTGCCCGCCAGCAGCTCCTCGGTGGTGACCGGGGTGGCCAGCAGCGGCTCCAGGCTGCGGGTGGTCTTCTCGCCGACGATGCTGTAGGCCGCGATCGTGATCGGAATGATCAAGGGCATCATCATGTAGAGCACCAGGAACTGGTTGATCAGAAAGACCTGCATGCAATCGTTGGCGTTCATCGCCCCGCAGACCGTGGCAAACATCGGTGGGATATCCGCCGAGCCGCCCTCGGGGATGGCAGTACCCTGGGTGACGGACAGCATGATCAGGGGCAGAGCGGTGAACAGCAGGGGCATGAAGATGATGGTGAAGAACACCATCCGGTTTTTAAACACTTCAGCCCATTCCTTGGCGATTAACGTGCGGATGTGTTTCATGAGACGCTCCTCAGGCCTGGTCGGCCTGAATGGTCTGCAGGTAGATGTCTTCGAGCGAGTGGCGCAGCTCGCCGACGAACTGGATATCGGCGCCGGCCTGAACCAGCGCCCGAACCAACTCGGGGTTATGTCCTTCCGGGTCGGTCAGGGCAATCACCAGGCGGTTGTCAACCGCCTGGACCTCCTGGACGAAGGGCATGCCCTTAACCAGCTCCAGCCAGGCCGGATCAAGCGCGCGCAGGTGGAAGACGACCTTGCGGCCGAACAGCTTCTTCCGTAAATTTTCCGGGGTGTCGACCGTGATCAGGCGGGATTTGAAGATGCCGATCCGGTCGCACAGGCGGTCGGCCTCGTCCAGGTTGTGGGTGCAGAGGAAAATGGTGCGCCCCTCGGCCTTGAGCTCCTCGATGAAATCGCGCACCAGTTTGGCCGCCTCGGGGTCCAGCCCGCTGGTCGGTTCGTCGAGGAAGAGCACCTTGGGCTCATGCAGCAGCGCCCGGGCGATGGCCAGCTTCTGGCGCATACCCTTGGAAAAGCTGCCGACTTCGTCGAAGCGCCGGTTCCACAGGCCGAGCATGCTCAGGTATTTTTCGACCTGTTTGGGCACGTCGGCGACGTCGTACAATTCGGCGAAGATGGTCAGGTTCTTCTCGGCGCTCAGGCGCTCGTACATGCCGGGCGTCTCGGTCAGAATGCCGACCTCGCGGCGAATCTGCTGGTCGTCTCTGCTGATCTGCAAATTACCGATGTAGGCCTTGCCGCTGGTCGGGCCGATCAGGCTGGTGAGCATGCGCACGGTGGTGGTCTTGCCGGCGCCGTTGGGGCCGAGGAAACCGAAGACCTCTCCCTCGCTGACCTGCAGGGTCAAATCCTGCACGGCGTGGATGGGCGGCTTGCCTTTGCCAACCGAAAATTTCTTGTTGAGCAGTTCGGTGCGGATCATCGTTCCTCATTGCCCCGGCTATGATAACGCTATACAAGGAGGGTTTTTCAATTATACAGCGCCTGAATAGGAAAAAACATTAAAAGGATGTGGTTTGGCGGCGGGACATTTCTGGGAATGCAGGTAGTAAGGGCGGGTTCGTACCCGCCCCTGGTGGGGCTTTCAAGGGTATTTAAGGCAGCCTTATAGCTGCCTCTTTAGTATCCTTTGGAGATTAATTTCCTTACCCCCCGATCTCGCTCATCACCCGATTGGTTGCAAATTCCCCCTCCGCCAGGCCGTGGCCCCAGGGCTTCTCCCATACTCCGTCCAGGATCAGCTGACGCAGGTCTCCGAGGGTAGCGCCCCGGCGCAGCGGAGTGAGAAGGTCGAGCTCCTTATCGCGCAGCAGGCACAGGCGCAGCTTGCCGTCGGCGGTCAGGCGGGCGCGGCTGCAGGCCGAACAGAACGGGAGCGAGACCGATGAGATGAACCCGATCTCGCCGCGGGCGCCCGGCAGTCGGTACACGGCGGCTTCGCCGTCCAATTGACCCTCATGGATTGGCTCGAGCGGACCGGCCTCGGCGCAAATCCGCTCGATCATTTCCTCCGATTTCACCACCTGGCCGAGCTGGAGTGAGGTCGCCCCGCCGAAGGGCATCATCTCGATGAAGCGCACCTGCCAGGGATGCTCAAGCGTCAGGCGGGCCAGCGCGGGGACGTCTCCGTCATTGAAACCGCGCACAACCACCGCATTGAGCTTCACCGGCAGCAGCCCGGCCTGCTCGGCGGCGAGGATGCCCTGCCAGACCTTGTCGAACGAGCCCCAGCGGGTGATGGCTTTGAAGCGGACCGCGTCGAGCGTGTCCAGGCTGATGTTGACCCGTTCCAGGCCGGCTTCTTTCAGCGGGCGGGCCAGCCTGTTCAGCAGCACGCCGTTGGTGGTCATCGAAAGCGAGCGCACGCCCGGGATGGCGCTCATTGCCCGAACCAGCTCGACGATCCGGGCGCGCACGGTCGGCTCGCCGCCAGTCAGGCGGAATTTGTCAAAACCCAGGCTGGTGAACATGCGCATGAGCAGAAGCACTTCGTCGTCCTGCATCATCTCGGCGGTGGGACGGAAGGTCATATCCTCCGGCATGCAGTATACGCAGCGCAGGTTGCAATGGTCGGTCAGGCTGATGCGCAGGTAATGGATGTTGCGTCCAAAGCGGTCGTACGCCATAAGGGAGTCCTTTGAGTACGTCAGCGATATTTAGATAAATTATATCATAATAATATTAATAAATACTCAGGCCCGAATTGCCTGACGGCAATGACCATTCATTAATTGACATAAATTACCAAAAATGGCTTAAATCTAGGGAAATTTGTAGCTTTACTGCATGACGGTTGACACTTTCCCATTCCATTAAACCGGGTCATAATCAGTTTGCACTCGGCAGCGCCGGGTCGTCAAGGTTCAGGGATCCTAACAGGAGGAAAGAATGCCCCCAAAGGGACGGATCGTGGTCAACGAGTTATATTGCAAGGGGTGTGAGCTGTGCGTCGAGGCGTGCCCGCAGGACGTCATCGCCCTCGACCCGGTGCGCATCACCGCCAGAGGATATCACCCCGCTACTCTGGTCAAAGAAGGCTGCACCGGCTGCGGCATCTGCGCCATTGTCTGCCCGGAAGCCACCATCGTGGTCTACCGCGAGGCGACCCGCGCCAAACAACCGGCAGGAGCTTAGGAGGTTAATATGGCGAGAGAACTATGGAAAGGCAACAACGCGATCGCCGAAGCCGCTGTGCGGGCGGGGCTGCAGGCTTACTTTGGTTATCCCATCACCCCCCAGACCGAACTGCTCGAATACCTCTCGGAGCGCATGCCCCAGCTTGGGCGGGTTTTCGTCCAGGCAGAGAGCGAGCTGGGCGCCATCAACATGGTCTACGGCGCGGCCTGCACCGGCGCCAGGGTGATGTCGTCCTCCTCCAGCCCGGGCGTCAGCCTGATGATGGAAGGCCTCTCTTATATCGCCGGCACTGAGCTGCCCGCGGTGCTGATCGATGTGATGCGCGGCGGTCCCGGATTGGGCAACATCGCTCCAGCCCAGTCGGACTATAACCAGATCGTCAAGGGGGGCGGGCACGGCGATTTCAACATGCTCGTCCTGGCCCCGGCCTCGGTGCAAGAGTCGGTCGATCTGACCGTCCAGGCCTTTGACCTGGCCGAGAAATACCGGGTGATCACCGTCATCCTGATCGACGGGAACATTGGGCAAATGATGGAGCCGGCCGAGCTTCCGCCGATGATGCCGATCAAGACAGTTTATCCCGACTGGGCGGTGCGCGGAGCAGCCGGCCGCGAACGGCGCTTCCTGACCTCGATTTACATCGATCCGCCCAAGGAAGAAGCCACCAATCTGCGCATGTTGCGCCGCTGGCAGGAAGTAGAGAAAAACGAAATCCGTTACCAGACGTATTACATGGACGATGCCCGCTACGCAGTGGTGGGCTTTGGCTCCTCCGGACGGGCGGCGCTTTCGGCAGTGCGGGCCGCGCGCGAAGAGGGCATTCCCGTTGGCCTGCTGCGGCCGATCACGCTCAATCCCTTCCCGGTCAAGGTGCTGGAGGATCTGGCGGACAGGGTCGAGGCGATGCTGGTAGTCGAAATGAACGCCGGTCAGATGTTGGAAGACGTTCGCGCGGCGACCAAGGGAAAACTGCCGATCGAATTTTTCGCCCGGTTGGGCGGGATGGTTCCGCTGCCGGATGAGGTCCTCCGCGAAATCCGCCGACTGGCAGCCGGCCCACTGACGCTGGAAGGCCACCCGCGCGACCGCTGGCTCGAGCGCATGGTCAGCATGAATTGAGGAGGAGCGTAAAGATGGAAACCGTTGAAGAAATCCTGGTGTATGAACGGCCGAAATCGCTGACCGACGCGGTCACCGGCTACTGCCCGGGCTGCACCCACGGCGTGGCTCACCGCCTGCTGGCCGAGGTGGTGGATGAGATGGGCATCCGCGAGCGGATGATCGGGGTTGCCTCGGTTGGCTGTTCAGTGTTCGCCTATAACTTTTTCGATTTCGATTTCGTCCAGGCCCCGCACGGGCGCGCTCCGGCGCTGGCGACCGGCATCAAGCGCCTGCTGCCCGAGAATGTCGTCTTCACCTACCAGGGCGACGGCGATATGATCTCGATCGGCACCGGCGAGATTGTTCACGCTGCCACGCGCGGGGAAAATATCACTGTCATTTTCATTAACAATGCCAATTACGGTATGACCGCCGGGCAGATGGCGCCGACCACTCTGCCGGGTCAGAAAACGACCACCTCGCCGCACGGGCGGGATGTCGAAACGCAGGGCTATCCAATCCGCGCAAGCGAGCTGCTGGCCACGCTGGAGGGCGCCAGCTATGTGGTCCGCCGCAGCCTGCACGATCCGAAGAACATCCGCCTGGCGAAGAAGGCCATCCGCACCGCGTTGGAAGTGCAGATGCGCGGTCTGGGCTTCTCGATGGTCGAGCTGCTCTCCACCTGCCCGACCAACTGGGGACTGACGCCGATCGAAGCGACCGGCTGGCTGGAGCAGCACATGATCCCGTATTACCCGATCGGCGACTATAAAGTCCACCCGCTGGTGGCTGAGATCAAGGTCTAGGGAGGGAGCGATGCAGACAGAAATCGTCATTTCTGGATTTGGCGGGCAGGGCGTTTTGTTTGCCGGGCAGCTGCTGGCCTACGCGGCCATGGATCAGGGGCTGGAAGTGACCTGGATCCCCTCCTACGGGCCGGAGATGCGCGGCGGCACAGCCAACTGCACGGTGATCATCTCCGACGAGGAGATCGGCTCGCCGCTGGTGCGCAACCCAAAGGTGGCGGTGGCGATGAACCGCCCCTCGCTGGATAAATATGACCCGCTGGTCAAGCCGGGCGGGCTGTTGATCATCAATTCGTCGATCATCGACAGGACCTCCGAGCGCAAGGACATCCAGGTCGTGCGCGTGCCGGCCAACGAGATTGCCGAAAAGATCGGCGACCGGCGGATGACCAATATGGTCGTCCTGGGCGCGCTGCTGGCGAATCTGCCCATCCTGCCGCTCGAGGCGCTGGAGAAGGCGCTGAAGGAACACCTGCCGGAGCGGCATCACAGGCTGCTGCCGCTGAACTACCAGGCGCTGCGCGAGGGGGCTAAGTACGTGGAGGAGAAGGTTTAGAGTTGTTGTGTGAATGAAAGATCGGGCGAGCCAGACGGCTTGCCCGAATGATTTAAGCAAGTAGGGTGCGTCGCCGACGCACCCTACTACTACCAGGCGCTGCGCGAGGGGGCTAAGTACGTGGGGGAAAAAGTGTAGATTTTTTCGTTTCAGGGAGGGGTTGAGCTGGGCGGGCAGATGTCCCGCCCGGTTGTGTTTAATTACAGAGGGTTTCGTTGAACCAAAAGATAGTTTTCTATGTAAAATGATGAATATTAATCTTGTCTATTTTCCCCAAAGGCGGTGAAATTATGCTCGAACTACCCGAAGCCCAGGTGATCGCCGGGCAGATTGCCCAAACCCTCAGCGGCAAGATCGTCCGCAAGGTCATCGCGGATTCTTCGCCGCACAAGTTTGCCTTCTATACCGGCGATCCGCAGGGCTACCCCGCCTTGCTGGAGGGCAAGAAGATTCAATCCGCCACCCCGGTCGGTGGGCAGGTCGAGATCGCCGCGCAGGGCGTCACCCTCCTGCTCGGCGACGGCGCCAATATCCGTTACTTTCGGGAAGGCGAGCGGGGACCGGAAAAGCACCAGTTGTGGGTCGAGTTCGACGA
This sequence comes from uncultured Anaerolinea sp., assembly GCA_964564935.1. Lineage (GTDB taxonomy): Bacteria > Chloroflexota > Anaerolineae > Anaerolineales > Anaerolineaceae > Bellilinea. Next base: position 34,304 of record CAZMCF010000024.1, read on the forward strand.
CGGCTCGCGGCTCGTCTGCAGCGTGCAGATGTACGGCGGGCTGTACGTCTACCCCGCAGGCACGAACGACAATTTTTATTACATTGTCGCCAGAGATAAGCCCTCGCCGCTGACGGACGCATTCGATGAGGCATATTTCCGTAATATGCTGGCGGTAGCGAAGCCGAGCCTGAGCGTCAAGGCCTTTCTGGCGACCGAGCAGCGCATCCCCGGGCTGGGCAACGGGGTGCTGCAGGACATCCTCTTTAATGCGCGGATCAACCCGCGTACGAAACTCGATGCGCTCTCGGATGCAGAAATGCAGGCGTTGTTCGCGAGCATCAAGCATACGCTGGCCGAGATGACCGCGCTCGGCGGGCGGGACACCGAGAAAGACCTGTTCGGGCAGCCCGGCGGCTATCCCACGATCCTGTCCAGCAAGACGCTGGATCGGCCTTGCCCGCGCTGCGGCGGCGAGATCGTCCGCCAGGCTTTCATGGGTGGCAATGTGTATTTCTGCCCGAATTGCCAGCCGGTGAGGGGGTGACGGTAATCGAACCTCGCAGCGGCAACGACTGCACCATGGGTGTAGGAGCAAAGCATCCGCAACATAGATGCTTCGCACCTGTATTTCGCGGGGATATTATTGCGCCGGTATAAACCCGAGGAACTGCGCTTCGATCAACATGGTCGGGCGGCTGCCGTCGCGGTCGATCCGCCAGATGGTTGTAACATTTTCGATGGTCGTGTGCGCCGAAAACAGAAAGCTGTCCTCGTTGATCCAGCCCAACACGTGAAAATCGCCGCCCTCCATGGTCTGGATTGGCTGCGGCTCGCCGGAGCCGTCGCTGGCGGCCACGACCACCTGCGAACGCTCGTTGTCCGGATTGCTGAGCGCCGTGGCGTATGCCACCCAGGCGCCGGAAGGCGAAAAACGGGCGCTGCCGGCCACATTCTGCAGATCCAGCGCGGGCAGGCTGACCTCGTTGCCGTCGGCCAGCTTGCGAATGCGGATCTCCTTGCAGCCCAGCGCCGCCAGCGTGCGGTCGGCCGATAGCGAATGTATGCACATGCCCGCAGGGTTGTCCTCGACCAGCACGGTCAGACCGCCGTCGGCCGGGTCATAGAGCCGCAGGCTGTTCCAGCCAGGATAAAGAATATACCCGCCGATGCCGGTCAACCGGGTGGCGTAGAGCAGCCTGCCGTCGCGGGTCCATTCCAGCGGGCGCAGGGTCAGCCAGCGGTCGGCGTTATCCTCGGGCCGAATCTGGTCGACGAGACGGGAATCGCTTCCGTCTAGATTGGCGGTGTACAGTTCCGAGCCGGGCGCATCGCCGCCGTAGAATTGGATTGCCCAGGCGACCTTGCTGCCGTCGGCAGAGATGATCGCCTGAACCGGCTGATCCATAGAGATGTAATCCAGAGTCTTGATGCCCGCAGCTGTGACCAGGCGGATTTTCATCTCAGGCGCGTAGGCGTGCATCACGCCAAGGTTGAACACCGAGGCGTCGTAGAGGCTCAGGCCCTCCACCCCCGGCGCGTCGACGCTAAAGCCAAGCGGCTTCCCGTTGAAGTCCAGTCCGACGAATTTCTGGTCGACGAAGACCATGAAACCGGCGTAATCCGATTGGATTTCACCCGGCGTCGGCGAGGGTTTGACCTGTGGTTCCGGGGTAGGCGACCCGGCGGACTGACCGCCCTGGGCAACCTGGGTTTCCAGCGCGGCGACAGTCGCCTGCAGGTCAGGCCCGGCGGGAGAAGGGGTTGCCTGCGGCGAACAGGCCGAGAAAATAAAAACCGCCGGGATAATTGCCATACTTGTGAACATTCTTCGATTGGTGAGCTCAGTCATGAATCAACCTCCAATGAATGAAGAGGAGAGCTCCTCTGCTCTGGGTAAGACGAACCGCGCAAGGGAAAGTTCCCTTGCAAAGCGAACCAATATATGATATTATTTTTCTACTTCATCAACGGGCGATCCGCTCGCCGCCAAGAATCCCTCCAACGGAGAGGTTCTCTTCTTTTAACCGGGGGCATTCTTACAGGTTGCGGGGGATGCCCAATCCATATCTATCAAGTAAGTATAGAAGGATTTCAATTATGGCCACCTCTTTCCTCACTCAGGAAGGCTACCGAAAACTGCAAGAAGAGCTCGAAGTGCTGCGCACCCAACGCAGGCAGGAGATCGCTGAGCGCTTGCATGAAGCCATGGAGGGCGGCGAGCTGATCGACAACGCTGAATACGAAGCTGCCAAGAACGAACAGGCCTTCGTTGAAGGGCGCATCAAAGAGCTGGAAATACTGCTGGCGACGGCCAGAGTGGTCGAAGAAGTTGGACCGGCCGACACCGTACAGGTCGGCTCGCGGGTGACCATCCGCGAGGATGGCGCCGCGGAAGAGCAGTACACGATCGTCGGCGCTGCTGAGGCTGACCCCAGTTTGGGGAAGATCTCCAACGAGTCTCCCCTCGGCAGGGCGCTGATGAACAGGAAGGTGGGAGACACGGTTCAGGTGGATGCTCCCGCGGGCTCGTTTATCGTTACGATCGTCAAGGTCGAGTAGCACATGGGTCGGAATACTGCCCCGCCCGCTGGAATGAGGGGCGGGGCTTTTGTTTGATTACACTTGGAAAGGTGCGCGACATGGAATTATCAGATCTCGAAAAAATCAGGGTCGAAAAATTACTCAAGATGCGCTCGCTCGGCGTCGAGCCGTATCCTACCCGGGCATATCCCACCCACACCACCCAACAGGCCACCCAGGCCTTCCTGGCAGCAGAAGAGGCCGCCCAGGGCCACGGGCCGGATCAGCCCGTCCAGGCCACTCTGGCGGGGCGGATTCGTTCGATCCGCCTGATGGGCAAGATCGCCTTCGCCCACATCGAAGACGGCTCAGGGCGTCTGCAGGTGTTCCTCCGCGCCAATGAGCTTGGCGAGGATAAGCTGGCTTTCTTCAAGGAGTATTTCGACCTTGGCGATTTCATCGAGGCTGAGGGAGTGGTGGTGCGCACCCGCACCGGCGAGATCACCCTGCTGGTGCACGATTTTCGCATGCTGGCCAAGGCAATTTCTCCGCTGCCGGCGGCTAAAGATGAGGTGGTCGATGGGAAAGTAGTCCGCCACGCAACCCTGAGCGACCCCGAGACGCGCTACCGTCAGCGCTATGCCGACCTGGCGGTCAACCCTGAGGTGCGCGAGGTGTTCCGCACCCGCGCCCGAACCATCCGCGCCATCCGCGACTTCCTCGACACGCGCGGTTTTCTCGAGGTCGAGACGCCCATCCTCCAGCCGATCTACGGCGGGGCGGCAGCCAGGCCTTTCGTCACCTATCACAACCAGCTCAAGCAGAACCTGTACCTGCGCATCTCGTTCGAGCTGTATCTCAAGCGCCTGCTGGTCGGCGGGTTCGAGCGGGTCTACGAGATCGGACGAGACTTCCGCAACGAGGGCGTCTCGTTCAAGCACAATCCCGAATTTACCCAGCTGGAGTATTACTGGGCGTACGCGGACTATCTCAAGGTGATGGACTTGACCGAGGAGATGATCGCCTGGATCTGCGATCAGGTGCTGGGCACGCGGGTGGTGAAATTCGACGGGCGCGAGATCGATTTCAACCCACCCTGGCGGCGACTGTCGCTGCGGGACGGGTTGATCGAGGCGGTCGGGATCGATATCCAGGCATATCCCACGACCGAGACCCTGGCCGAGGCGATGCGCGTCAAAGGGCTGCCGGTCAAGCCGGACGCCCCGCGCGGCAAGCTGATCGACGGGATGCTCGGCGATTACCTCGAGCCCAACCTGATCCAGCCGACCTTCCTCTACGATTACCCGCGCGACATCTCGCCGCTGGCCAAGAACCGCCCGGGCGAGCCGGACTGGGTGGAGCGCTTCGAGGGCTTCGCCGGCGGGATGGAATTGTGCAACGCCTTCACCGAGCTGAACGACCCGCTCGAACAGGAAGCCCGCTTTACCGAGATGGGCAGGGATTACGAAGCGGACGACGAGGAGCGCCACCCGATGGACGAGGATTACCTGCGCGCCATGTCGTACGGCATGCCGCCGCAGGGCGGCTTTGGCATGGGCATCGACCGCCTGGTGATGCTGCTGACCGACCGGCGCACCATCCGCGAGGTGATCCTCTTTCCCCACCTGCGCGAGCGGGAAGGCGAGTGATAGCTTGTTTGCTTTATCACCACAGAGTTCACAGCGATTTGACCATTTCTCTGTGAACTCTGTCGTGAATCTTCGACTGCAATTGCCAGGATTCCACTTGACACAGAACAATTGTTCGTGTATTATTAGTACAAATGATCGAACAATTCAGGCATCGTTCTGAAAGTAAGGAGTCGGAATAATGGCTAGACGGAGTGAAGGCTTAAGCGAGCGGCACCGCAAGATACTGGCTTTCCTGAGCAGGTTTCAGGAAGATAACGGGTATTCTCCCTCCATCCGCGAGATCGGCGACAGCATCGACGTCAAATCCACCTCGCTGGTGGATTATTACCTTAAGCAGCTGGAAGAGATGGGTTACATCTCGCGCGACGACCGGGTTTCGCGCTCGATTCGCGTCCTGCGTCCGCTGCCGGTCGCCGGTGCGATCGCCGGGGCGCTGCGCAAGGCTGGCCGCCGCCTGGAAGAGCTGATCCCCATCCCCAAGCTGGGCGTCATCCAGGCCGGCGAGCCGATCCCGGTGCCCGGTTCCGACCTGGCTTACTTCGATCCCGAATCCGGGGCGGTGGAGATCGCCCGCAGCCTGCTACCTGCCCGCGAGAAGGTCGAAGAACTTTTCGCCCTGGAGGTAAAAGGCGACTCGATGATCGACGCCAGCATCAACGACGGCGATATCGTCATCATGAAGCGCGCCCAGGATGCGAACAACGGCGAGATGGTCGCTGTATGGCTGGACGACCGCGACGAGACCACACTGAAATACTTCTACCGCGAGAAGGACCGCATCCGCCTGCAGCCGGCCAACCCGCAATACAAGCCGATCCTGGTCGACAATCCGCAGCATTTGCGGGTAATGGGCAAGGTGGTCATGGTCATCCGCCAGGTGCGCACCGTAGCAATGTAGTTATCCTGTTCGGGAATAAAAAAACGAGCGCCGTAAGGCGCTCGCTTGTTTTCCGTTAGGATCAAACTCAGGCCAGTTCGACGACTGCGCCGGCAGCTTCGAGCTTGCCCTTGGCGTCGTTGGCGGCCTCTTTGCTCACGCCGGTGAGGACCTTGGCGCCGGCGGTCTCGGCCATGTTCTTGGCTTCCACCAGACCCAGGTTGGTCAATTGGCGGATGACCTTGATGGTGTCGATCTTCTTGGGACCGGCATCCTTGAGGATGACGTCGAACTCGGTCTTTTCTTCCACGGGCTCGGCGGCGGCGGCAGCCGGGGCGGCAGCCACTGCGGCGACGGGAGCGGCGGCGGAAACGCCCCACTTCTCTTCGAGCATCTTCACCAGCTCAGCAGCTTCCAGAACGCTCAGCTTGCCAAGCTCATCAACCAGTTTTGCTAAATCAGCCATTTCAATATCTCCTTAATCAAGATTAGGTTTTAAAGTTTGTCGTTGCAGTTCCGCCGTCAGGCGGAGCCCGGTTGGGGCAGGCGCCAGCAGGCGGTGGTATGGATCGCTGCGCGCTTACGCGGCAGACGGCTCGGCTCCTTTTTCGGAGTAAGCCTTGATGACAGCAGCCAGCCCGCGGGCGGGCTCGGCCAGGGTGCGGACCAGTTTGCTGGCGGGCGCAAGCAGCGTGCCGAGCAGCATGGCGCGCATAACCGGCAGGGGCGGCAGATCAGCCAATGCCTTGACCTGGCTGGCCGTGAGCGCATCTTTACCGAGATAGCCGCCTTTGATGGCGAAGATCTCCGACTTGGCGATAGCCTCGCTCAGGACTTTGGCAAGCGCCGGCGCATCGGTGAATGTAAATCCAGCGAGGCTCGATCCTTCGAACACACTTTTCTCGGCGATGCCGATCTCGTCCAGAGCAAGCTTCATCAGGGTGTTTTTCACCACATGCAGCTCGCCGCCGGCCTCACGCACTTTGGCGCGCAGAGCATCGATGTCCTTCATGCTCATTTTCGAGTACGAAAGGACAAAGAAACCCTGACTTTGCCTGACCCAGTCAGCGTACTGGGCAACCAGTTTGTTTTTGTGCTGCTTCGAGAAGGCCAATGAGATATACCTCCTTCCTTTCAAGATGAATGACCAGATAAAAAAAGTCTTTGCCTTGCTTCAGTGCCAGGCAAAGACTTTTCGCAGCTGCGCGGGGCAGCGATCTTGATTTTGCGGTCAGTCTTCACCTGGGCAGGAAATTAAGCCTCTGCGGGCACCGGCTTTCAACGGTGAAGGCAAATATACCATTGTCGGGGGCCGGAAACGGCGGCCAGCGTTCGCTTTGCAGCGGTCTGTGCTACTCTTTGATGCTCATCGACTGGGCCTGGAGCGCGTCCACGTGAATGCCCGGTCCCATGGTGGTGGTGACGGTCACTCTGCGGATGTACGAGCCCTTGGCTGCAGCCGGTTTGGCTTTCTTGATGGCATCCATCAGCGCAGCCAGGTTATTATACAACTCATTGGCGCTGAAGGAAACCTTTCCGATCGGCACATGGATGTTGGCGGTTTTGTCCAGGCGGAATTCGACGCGCCCGGCCTTGGCCTCGCGGATGACCCGCGGCAGGTCTTCGGCCGGAACCACTGTGCCGGCTTTGGGGTTGGGCATCAATCCGCGCGGACCGAGCACGCGCCCGAGCCGACCGGCTTTGCCCATCATATCCGGGGTGGCGATGGCGACGTCGAAATCGGTGAAACCGGCCTGAATCTTGGCGATCCACTCGTCGCTGTCGGCGATATAATCCGCGCCGGCTTCTTTAGCCTTCTCCACGCCTTCGCCCTGGGCGAAGACCAGCACGCGGACGGTCTTGCCCAACCCGTGCGGGAGGACGACCACGTCGCGCACCTGCTGATCGGCTTGGCGCGGATCAAGGCCCATGCGCAGGTGGACTTCGACCGTCGCGTCGAATTTGGTGATTGAGGTTTCTTTGGCGAGTGCAATCGCCTCGTCGGGTGAGTAGGCTTTGCCCTCGTCGACTTTGGCGGCTGCCGCCAGGTATTTCTTACCGTGTTTTGCCATGGAATCTCCTCCGTGGTGTTAGCGGGCAACCGGATTGCCCTCCCACATGATTAATCAACGATTTGAATGCCCATATTGCGGGCGGTGCCTTCAATTTGGCGCATGGCGTCTTCGAGATCGACCGCGTTCATATCTTTCATCTTGATTTCAGCGATCTCACGCACCTGCGCGCGGGTGACCTTGCCAACCTTGGTGCGGTTGGGCACGGCGGAGCCCTTATCGACCCCGGCAGCCTTCTTTAACATCACAGAGGCGGGGGGCGACTTGAGTATGAAGGTAAAGGAACCGTCCGTATAGACAGTGATTTCCGCAGGGATCACCTCGCCGGTCCGGTTCTGGGTGCGGGCGTTGTATTCCTTGCAGAAGGCCATGATGTTGATGCCGTGCCCGGCCAGGGCAGGGCCGACCGGCGGCGCGGGGTTGGCTTTGCCGGCCACTAGATGTAACCTGACGACTGCTTTTAATTTCTTTGCCACTTTTTATCTCCTTCGTGGTTCTAACGGGTGGTTTGGGGAGCACCCTCCCACAAACAAAATCCTCCTCGTGGGGGATTCAAACCCCCGGGAGGATCATACAACTAAGCTTTTTCCACCTGTAGGAAATCCAGCTCCACAGGTGTCTCGCGTCCGAAGAAATTGACCATCACGCGGACTTTGTTGCGTTCCTGGTCGATTTCGGCAACTGTGCCGCGGAAATCGTTGAAGGGGCCGTCGACGATGCGCACGCGTTCGTTCACCTTGAAGGTGACTTTCACGTGCGGCGCTTCGGCTTCCATGCGGCGCAGGATTTGGGATACTTCTTCCGGACGGAGAGGCGTCGGTTGGTTGCCCATGCCGACGAAGCCGGTCACGCCCGGGGTGTTGCGCACCACGTACCAGGATTCCTCGGTCAGGATCATGTTGACCAGCACGTAACCGGGGAAGACGTGCCGCTCCACCGTACGACGCTTGCCGTCTTTGACCTCGATTTCCTCCTGAGTGGGAATGACGACGTCGAAGATCTTGTCTTTCATCCCCATGGTTTCGATGCGCTGTTCGAGGTTGTGACGCACCTTGTTTTCATAGCCGGAGTAGCAGTGAATCACGTACCAGGCGCGCTGATCGCTCAATTCGGCGTCGAAATGGGGCGCCTCTTGATCCGCTGAGAGATCGCTTGGCTCGCGGGATGCGCCTGCAGAGCGGGGCGCTTTGGTTGGCTCCGCCTCGCGGGGAAGATTTTCTCCCTCGAAATCCTTCAGTTCGTTGTCTTGCGCATCCGTCATCACTTAAATACTCCTCGCCAGGCTTCCGAACAGCCCCGCTTAACCCAGGATCAGGCGGACCAGGCTGGAGAACACAAAGTCGAGCAGGCCCAGCACCACTGCCATCAAGAACATGACCGCCAGGACGATTTTCGTCAACCGCCAGGCTTCAGGCGGAGTGGGCCAGGAGACCTTGCGCAGCTCGCCGATCGTCTCCCGCCACCAGCGCGAGATGCGTCCGATCAGTTTCGGTTTTTCGCTTTGCTTTGACTTTCCGGTTTTCTCTGCCACACAAATCTCCTTGCTTTCAGTCTAAAAAGCCGCCTCCCGGAAGACTGGCTGAATTGTTGGAGGACGGCGTCGCCTGGAGTTAGGCAGGCCAGGCAGGAATCGAACCCACAACCTCCTGTTTTGGAGACAGGCGCTCTGCC
>CAZMCF010000025.1:0-42833 GCA_964564935.1 uncultured Anaerolinea sp.
CCTCCTGCCGGCTGGTGTCGACCGTTTTCGCCCCGCCAGCCGCGCCCACGGCGGTGCTCATCCCGACCACCCCCGTCCCCGCCCAGGCTTCTCCCACCCCGACCCTCACCCTCGTCTCGCCGACCGCCGCTCCTCAGGCCTTGCCCTTCGCCGTCCTGGAGGGCGCGCCGCTTTTCTCCCCGGCCTTCCTTCACGCCGACCCGCCCTGCGCCTGGATGGGCGTCGCCGGGCAGGTCTTCGGCCTGGACGGCAAGCCGGTCTCCGGGCTGGTGGTCAACGTCAGCGGCTCGGCGGGCGATCAGCCCGTCAACGCCTCCGGCTCTACCGGCGCGGCGGCCGGCTATGGACCGGGCGGTTACGAGATACTCCTTGCCGGCCAGCCCACCCCGGGCATTTTCTGGATCGAGCTGCGCGGCGCGGAGGGCAATCCTCTCTCCGAGCCGTTTTCCTTTGAAATGAACGGGCGCTGCGAACAGAGCCTGGCGGTGATTAATTTCATCCAGGTAGGGGAATAAATACTGGCCGATCGGCAGCCAGGCTGCGGCTCCGCTAATACACTGCGCATAGCCGGTCATGTGGGCGTTGCGGCTCGATTTTCGTCCCTTGACCGTTTTCCCGGCCGAGTTTATAATTCAACAATTGAATATTGGAACCTTAATGAGCACAGCCCCCGAATCCTCCCGCGATTTGATCATTCTCGAGCGCATCGAGCAGGACCCGGATGCGACTCAGGCCTCCCTGGCTGCCCAGCTGGGCGTGGCTGTTGGGACGATCAACTGGCACCTCAAACGGCTGATCTCTAAGGGCTATGTCAAGGTGCGGCGCGTCGAGCGCCGCAAGCTGCGTTACATCATCACTCCCGAAGGGCTGGCCCTGCGCGCCCGCCTGACGATCGATTACATCCAGACCTCGTTCCACCTCTACCGCCTGGTTCGCACCCGGGTGTTGGCGGTGGTCGAGGAGCTGCACCGCAATGGGATCAAAGCCGTCCGCCTGGACGGCGACGGCGACGTCGCCGAGGTTTGCCGGCTGACATGCCTGGAGCAGGGCGTCGCCATCGTGGAGGATTCGCGCGCGCCCGTCCTGCGCGTCGATCACCTCAAAGTATTCCTGGAAATGGAGGAACCCTCAAAGCTATGACCTCGGCCGATTTCTGGCAGAAACGAAAGGTGTGCGTCACCGGCGGAGCCGGTTTCCTCGGTTCCTTCATCACCGCAAAATTACGCGAGCGCGGAGCGAAAGAGATCTTCGTCCCGACCATCGAAAATTACAACCTGGTCGAGCCGGGTGACGTCAACCGCATGCTGGACGACTCGCAGCCGGACATCATCCTGCATCTGGCGGCGCACGTCGGGGGAATCGGCGCCAACCGCCTGCACCCGGCGGAATTCTTCTACGACAACCTGATGATGGGCGTCCAATTGATGCACCAGGCCTGGAAGCGCGGCGTGGAGAAGTTTGTCGCCCTCGGCACCGTCTGCGCTTATCCCAAGTACACCCCCGTGCCCTTCAAAGAGGACGACCTGTGGAACGGCTACCCCGAAGAGACCAATGCGCCCTACGGACTGGCGAAGAAGATGCTCCTCGTTCAGGCTCAGGCTTACCGCCAGCAGTACGGTTTCAACGCGATTTTCCTTCTGCCGGTCAACCTCTACGGCCCGCGCGACAACTTCGATCTGGAATCCTCGCACGTCATCCCGGCTTTGATCCGCAAGTGCGTGGAAGCCCAGGAGCGGGGGGAGGAGACAATCGAGGTCTGGGGCGACGGCACTCCCACCCGCGAGTTCCTCTACGTCGAAGACGCCGCCGAGGGCATCCTGCTGGCGGCCGAGCGCTACAATAAACCCGATCCGGTCAACCTGGGCTCGGGGTTCGAAATCAGCATCAAGGATTTGGCTGAGCTGATCCAGCGCCTGACCGGCTATCAGGGCCGGCTGGTCTGGAATACCAGCAAGCCCAACGGGCAGCCGCGCCGCGCGCTGGACACCTCGCGGGCGCTGGCTGAATTTGGCTTCAAGGCGCAGACCAATTTCGAAGAAGGGCTGCGTCGGACGATCGAATGGTACCGCGCTAACCGGGCGCGATCCTGAACTCCACCTGCCCGGCAAAGCCCGGGCGCGGAAAGGCAGCATGGCGGTTCGAGCTGAATCAACCGTAACCTATATCAGACCGGCGCGCGGCTGGTTGGCCATCAACCTACGCGATCTGTGGCTCTACCGCGAGCTGGTCTATTTTCTCACCTGGCGCGACATCAAAGTGCGCTACAAACAGGCGCTGCTCGGCATCGGCTGGGCGATCATGCAGCCATTGCTGACCATGGTGATCTTCACGGTGATCTTCAACCGCTTCCTCGGCGTGCAGCCCAGCCCGGGCATCGATCCCAAGCTGTACCCGATCTTCAGCTTTGCCGCGCTGCTGCCCTGGCAGTTCTTTCAGGGCGCCCTGCAGCGCTCAAGCATCAGCCTGGTGGTTAATTCCAACCTGCTGACCAAGATCTACTTCCCCCGCCTGATCATCCCGTTCTCCTCGGTCGCTGCCGGGCTGGTCGATTTCTTCTTCAGCTTCGTCATCCTGGTCGGACTGATGCTGTACTACGGCGTTCCGTTCACCCTGCGTCTGCTCTGGCTGCCGCTCTTCCTGCTGCTGGCGCTGCTGGCTGCGCTGGCTGTCGGGCTGTGGCTCTCGGCGCTCAACGTCCAATACCGCGACGTGCAGCACATGGTGCCGTTCCTGCTGACTGCCTGGATGTACGCCTCGCCCGTGGTTTACCCATTGGATGCGATCAACGTCAGCGAATTCTGGAGGCTGATGTACGCGCTCAATCCAATGGTCGGGGTCATCCAGGGCTTTCGCTGGGCGTTGTTTGGCACCAACCCGCCGGACATGGTCATGCTGATCTCTGCGGCAGTGGTAATCGCCTTGTTTATTTCCGGCCTGTTCTACTTCCGGCGCATGGAGCGCACCTTTGCGGATATGATATGAGCGATATCGCCATCCGGGTCCATCAACTTGGAAAACGCTACAAGATTGGCGAGCTGCACGGGCAGCGCTATCAGACGCTGCGCGATTCGCTGACCGGAATCTTTACCCGTAAAGAACGGGACAACGGCGGTCATATCTGGGCGCTGCGCGGCGTTTCCTTCGAGGTCAGGCAGGGACAGGTGCTTGGGGTGATCGGTCGCAACGGCGCCGGCAAGAGCACCCTGCTCAAGCTGCTCTCGCGGGTGACGGAACCGACCGAGGGTGAAGCTGAAATCCGCGGAAGGGTGGGAAGCCTGCTCGAGGTCGGCACGGGTTTTCATCCCGAGCTGACCGGGCGGGAGAACATTTACCTCAACGGCGCCATCCTGGGGATGAAACGGGCTGAGATCGAGCGCAAGTTTGATGAAATCGTCTCTTTTGCCGAGATCGAAAAGTTCATCGAAACGCCGGTAAAACGCTTTTCATCCGGCATGTACCTGCGGCTGGCCTTTGCTGTGGCGGCTCACCTTGAACCGGAAATCCTGGTCGTCGATGAGGTGTTAGCGGTCGGAGACGCCGAGTTCCAGCGCAAATGTCTGGGCAAGATGAGCGACGTGGCCAGCCAGGGGCGGACGGTGATGTTTGTCAGCCATAACATGTCGGCCATCCTGCGCCTGACCGAAGAGACGCTGGTGATCGAAAAAGGGCGCCTGGCGCTGCGTGCGCCTACCCCCCAGGCGGTAGACTATTACCTCTCGCGCGGATACGCCCAGGAAGGCCAGCGCTACTGGGAGGAGGACGAGGTACCCGCCAGCGCGCATCCTTTCCGCCCCCTGGCGGTGCGGGCGATCAACTCGCAGGGAAAAGTCGTGGATACAGTCCGCTCGGTCGATCCGCTGATACTGGAGATCGAGTACCGACTGGATGCGCCCATCCCAGGGCTGCGGGTGGGAATCTACTTGATGAGCACCCGCGGGGAATATATCTTCACATCGTTCGACTCGGACGATCCGGAGAAGTTCGAACGATATGCGACGCGCCAGCCGGGCAGCTACGTCAGCCGCTGCACGGTGCCGCCCAATCTTCTCAATGAAGGCCGCTTTGTGGTGGGCGTCAACGCCAGCTCATACCGCATCCGCCGGTATTTCCAGGACGAGCAGGCGCTGACCTTCACCGTCGACGCGGCTGGCGCGCCGGGTATGCAGTGGCCGGAGCAGCGTCTGGGCGCTGTGCGTCCGCTGCTTGATTGGGAAATTGAGGCAAGATAAGGTTCGTATGGCTCCTTCAGGCAAAGAAACTGTCAAACGTATTTTGGGCGGGATACCCTTCACGGCGGAGCTCTATTGGCTGGTCCGGCAGCGTGGAGGACCCCTGCAGAGCCGCTTCTCGCTGCGCATGCTCCAGGCGGAGCTGCCCAACATGGTTCCTCAGGCCGAGAATTTTAAGAAGACCGCGCCTCCAGGTAAAAAAGTGTTCATTTTCGCCTCACTCCACTATTGGATTGAGCACGCAGCGTTAATGGGAGTGGCTCTGGCGGCCCAGGGACATAAGGTCACCTTTGGCTACCTGCCGTACGCTGACTGGCAGAATGAGATTAATCTGTTCGATCTGCGCCGCCAAAACGCCTACGCCCGAAAGGTGCTCGAGCAGGCCAAACCGGTGATGGAGGTTGTCTCTTTCCTGAGCAACCGGGCGCCCTATATGCCGCTGCCAGACGCGCTGGTCAACGCGGTTCATGAGGTTTCGCTTTACGACTCGCAATACACGCTGCAGGTCGAGGACATAAACACAGACTGCCCGATTTATAAACTGCGCTATGCCCGCAACCGTGAGATGGCGCAGGCGGCGTTGGCCTGGCTGCGCACCAACCGCCCGGACGTGGTCATCGTTCCTAACGGCACCATACAGGAAATGGGCATTGTCTACCGCGTGGCGCGCCATCTGCGCATCCCGACCGTCACATACGAGTTCAGCGACCAGCGCCAGCGCATCTGGGTGGCTCAAAACAGCGAAGTCATGCGCCAGGAAACCGGCAAGCTCTGGGAGGCCAAGAAAGACGTTCCCCTGACCGAAGAGCAGCTCAATCGGATGAGGTCGCTGATGATGGCCCGCCAGCGCGCCTCGCTCTGGGAGAATTTTGCCCGGCTCTGGCAGGGCGTTCCGCCTCAGGGCGGAAAACAGGCCCGCGCCAATCTCAACCTGGACGAGCGGCCAGTCGTCCTGCTGGCGACCAACGTGCTCGGCGACAGTCTCACCCTCGGGAGGCAGGTGTTCTCGCGCGGCATGGCCGAATGGATCAGCCGCACGGTGCAATACTTCATCGGCCGCCCGGACGTGCAGCTGGTCATCCGCGTCCACCCTGGCGAGGTGCTGACGCACGGTCAGTCGATGGTCGATGTTGTCCACGAAGTGCTGCCGCGCCTGCCGGAAAACATCCGCCTGATCAAACCGCAGGACGAAATCAATACCTACGACCTGATGGAAGTGGCTGACATCGGCCTGGTGTATACCACCACCGTCGGCATGGAAATGGCGATGATGGGCGTACCGGTGATCGTGGCCGGCAAGACCCATTACCGCGAGCGCGGTTTCACCCACGACCCGGATTCCTGGGTCTCCTATTTCAAGCTGCTCGGTCACATGCTCAATGACCCGGCTTCCTACCGATTGACGAAGGAGCAGGTGCAAAGCGCCTGGCAGTACGCCTACCGCTTCTTCTTCGATTATCCCCATCCTTACCCCTGGCACCTGGTGCGGATGTGGGAAGATTACCGGGTCAGCCCGCTCGAATCGGTGCTGAACGGCAAAGGCAACCACCTTTATGAGCAAACTTTCCGCTACCTGGTCGGCGAACCAATCAATTGGAACCTGGACCGCGGCTCTGGGATGATGAACTGAGCCTGATGTTACCGGTTAGCACGATGATTAGTGGCAATTGAAAGGAGACTTCTAACAAATGGAAACAAATCTGCAGCGCCTGCTCTACCGCTACCAGTTCTTTTTTGGCAAGTCTCCCTTCAAAGCCGAGGGGTGGATGGTATATTCCATGCCAGAGGGCAACGTCCTATCGACCCACCCCGATTTGAGCGTCACCCAAACCGCGGTAAACGGGTTCCAGGCTACCTTGCTGGGCTTCATTCTCGACCCCGACAGGCCTGAGGATGATAACGTCGAAATCCTGGACAGGTTAAGTCGGTCGGCCTCGTCCATCGAGCAGTGGATTCAGGCTACCGAGCCGTTGGGCGGGCGCTGGTTGATCTTCCTGTACTACCACGACCGGGCCGTGGTCTTCAACGATCCTGGCGGGATGCGGACGGCCTATTATTATCAGGATGGGGATGGGAACACCTGGCTGGGAACTCAGCCGGGCCTTTTCCAGCAGCAATTCGGCCTGACTTTCTCGCCGGAAGCCGTTAGCTATATGAACTCGCCGCGTTTCGTCGAGAAAGTCGAGACCTGGTGGCCGGGCAAAGCCAGCCCCTTTGCCGGGGTCTTTCACCTGCACCCGAACCATTATTATGATCTGAAAGCCAATAAGCCGGTGCGTTTCTGGCCGGCTGCCCCGTTTAAAAAAGTACCCTTCGAGGAAGGCGTCCGCGTTGCAGCCGATACATTGAAAGGCATGATGGCCAGCGCCCACCGGCGTTTTCCCCTGGCAATGTCGCTCTCATCCGGGCTGGACAGCCGGATGATCTTTGCTGCCTGCCGCGATTTCGCCGATGATCTGTTCATCTTCTCGATGATGTACCGCCACCTGACGCCTGAGAGCGACGACATCCGCGTCCCCAGCGAGATGACCCGCTCGCTCAACCTCAGCCACTATATCATCGACGCCCGCCTGCCCATGTCGTCGGAATTCGCGGAGGTCTACTCGCGCAATGTGACCGGCATCAAAGATGACTGGGGCAAGCTGGTCGAGGGCCGCTTCCGCCACGTACCGCACGATCGGGTTATCCTTAAAGGCACCGGTTCTGAGATCGTCCGCTGCCGCTACTGGCCGCTGGGAGTGTACCCTTACCGGGTAACCCTGCGCGAACTGGTCAACCTGGCTTACCTCGGCAATGATCCCCTGGTGGTCAGCAGTTTCCGCGAATGGATGGAAGAGGCGCTTCCTACCGAGAAACTCGGCTATAAATTGTTGGATCTG
The DNA here is from genome assembly GCA_964564935.1 of uncultured Anaerolinea sp. Classification (GTDB taxonomy): domain Bacteria; phylum Chloroflexota; class Anaerolineae; order Anaerolineales; family Anaerolineaceae; genus Bellilinea. The sequence goes on from CAZMCF010000025.1 coordinate 7,109, forward strand.
TTCTCCTGGGAAAACGAAGTCGGCAACTGGTACGCCATGGGGCAGGTGGTCAATGACCTCTCTCACCAGGATTTTGCTCCGATCAGCAATCGACGCTTCATTAATGCGATGATCGGGGTCGATCCGAAATACCGCAGCTACCCTGAACACGTAATGGAGCGGCGCATCGCTGCCACCTTATGGCCTGAGCTGGCCAAATTCCCATACACACCTAGCCGCAAGCTGCCGAAAAAGCGTTTTCTCGATGGTCCGGTGCTCAACAGCCTGCGATGGGCTAATTATCTTTTATTCAAGAAAAAATTCGGCCGATTGGAGGAATGACAGTATGGCGGCGCCGGTTTTGGACCATCGGGTGGGTAGTATCCATCCCAGTGCATCCCCTGTTCGTAACTGGAGTGCGACACCGGCTCGAGATGTGAAGGGTAAAGCGAGATTTTGCTAATCAGGAGGGTTGCCGCGCCGCGATGTTCGAATATCTGCGGTTGAAACAGAGAACAGCGGCGGGGAAGCATGATGCGAATAATTAATCGTGGAAAGAGATGGATTGATGGATCGATCTGCCAGCCAGGCGAAGGATTGACGAGGCGAATATTTTTCCTCGAGCGAATGACCAATGCTTACCTCAGGCGCAGATGGTCAATGTGGATGAATCCGCCTAAGGCCGTTTTGTCTGGAGCTTCAACCAGTACCTTCAGGAGGGGATAGATATGCTGTCGCGAAGATTCTCGGTAAAGATGATCACAGACCAGGCTGAGGGCGTATTCGACATTCTGATGCGCCGGATGGAAAAACAAGAGGTCCAGCCTGCGGATTGCCAGGCGCTGTTTTCCAGCGAAGGCTATCAACGCCTGAAAAAACGCGAAGCAAGCATGGGGCGCCCGTTTACCGATGAAGAGTTCCTCGAATTCCTCCACAGCGATGAACTCCTCGAAGACGCGTATGACCTGCTGGATACGCTCGATCAATGGAAATCGGCCAATCTGGACGAAGCAGCCAGGCGGGCGCTGGCCTATTTACCCGACCGGGCGATCATCGCGGCGAAAATCTATCCGGTGATTAAACCGAAGAAGAATAGTTTTGTCTTCGAACTGGATAGCGATCCGGCCATTTTCCTTTACCTTGATCCGACCCTGAGCCAGGAACGTTTTATCAACACCCTGGCTCACGAGCTGCACCATATTGGCTTTTCGTCCATCGAGCGGGTGCTGCGGGAAACTCCTGACTGGCAGAATTTATCCAATGCTCACCAGGATGCGCTCGAATGGGTGACTGCTTTTGGCGAAGGTCTGGCAATGCTGGCGGCCGCAGGCGGGCCGGAAGTTCACCCGCACGCGCTAAGCCCGGAGGAAGACCGCCGGCGCTGGGAGGCTGATCTGGATAACTTCAACCAGGACTTGCCCCGGTTGGATAAATTCCTGACGGATGTGCTCAGCGGCACGCTGCACGGCGAGGCGGCTATGAAGGCGGGCTACGAATTCTTCGGCGTGCAGGGACCCTGGTATACCGTCGGCTGGCAGATGGCAGTCTTGATCGAGAAATACGAAGGCCGGCAGAAGGTGATCGAGAGCTTCTGTAATCCATGGCGGCTTTTATCAGTCTATAATCATGCAGCCCGGCGGTATTACCGCGAGGCGGCGACGCCATTGGCGATGTGGTCGGACGGCCTCGTCGAGGGGCTGGCCGCGGGACTGCCGGATATGATCATCCCTACTCAAACGGAATGAGGCCACCATGATGGATTGGAGCGATAAAGTGGTTTTGGTGACCGGCGGGACCGGTTCATTTGGAAAAAAATTCATCCGGATTATGCTGGATGAATATCGTCCGGCCAAGATCATCGTCTTCAGCCGGGATGAGCTCAAGCAGCACGAAATGCGCCAGGCCGGTTTCGAACACAAGAACCTGCGTTACTTTATCGGCGATGTGCGCGACCTGCAGCGCCTTCGCCGGGCGTTCAATGGGGTGGATATCGTCGTCCACGCCGCGGCGCTCAAACAGGTGCCTGCCTGCGAATACAACCCAATGGAGGCGATTAAGACCAACATTCTTGGCAGCAGCAACGTGATCGAGGCTGCCCTGGACACTGGGGTGACCAGGGTCGTCGCCCTGAGCACCGATAAGGCGGTGAATCCAATCAACCTCTACGGCGCGACCAAACTGGCGGCTGAAAAGCTGTTCGTCCAATCCAACAGCTACGCCGGCGGGACGGCCACCCGCTTCAGTTGCGTCCGCTACGGCAACGTAGTGGGAAGCCGTGGCAGCGTCGTGCCGGTTTTTCTCAAGCAGCGCGAGAGCGGAGTGATCACCATTACCGATGAACGGATGACCCGCTTCTGGATCTCGCTGGAGCAGGGCGTGCGCTTTGTGATCAGCTGTACCGAACAAATGCTCGGCGGCGAGGTGTTTGTCCCCAAGATCCCCAGCATGAAAGTGATCGACCTGGCTCGCGCGGTCGCCCCCAAAGCTCACATTGATACCATCGGTATCCGTCCGGGCGAGAAACTGCACGAGGTGCTCATCTCCGAGGATGAGGCACGCTCGACGGTGGATGTGAATGATATGTTCGTCGTTCAGCCGGCGGAAGCCTTCTGGTTCGGGCGCGAATGGCAGTCGCGCGGCAAGACGCTCGAGGATGGTTTCCGCTATGCCAGCAATACGAATGACCGCTGGCTGTCGATCGAGCAAATTCGCGAGATCGTTCGGCCGATCGAGGAAGGGTACAGGCGGGGCACGCTCGAATGACACGGATTTTAGTGACGGGCGCCAGCGGATTGCTGGGGTTGAATTTCTGCCTGCATTTTCACCGCCAGCACGAGCTGACCGGTGTGGTCAACAGTCATCCTCTGCCGGGAGCGCGCTTCCCGATCATCCAGGCAGATCTCAGCCGGCAGGGAGAGTTTGCCCGGCTGGTTGACCAGATCGAGCCGGAGCTGGTGCTCAACTGCGCCGCGCTGACCAACATCGATGAGTGCGAATCGCTGCCGGAGCAAAGCTGGCAGATCAACGCCGAACTGCCGGGTGAGATGGCCAGGGTGTGCGCCTCGCGCGGTGTTCAACTGGTTCACCTTTCAACCGATGCCGTTTTCGACGGTCTGCGAGGAGATTACAGCGAGGAGGACGAACCCAATCCGCGCAGTGTCTACGCACGCAGTAAACTGGCCGGCGAGCAGGCCGTGCTCGCGGAGTATCCCGCGGCGCTGGTAGCCCGCTTGAATTTTTACGGTTGGAGCCTTTTCGGTCAGCGCAGCCTGGCGGAGTTCTTCTTCTACAATCTGCTGGAACGAAAACCGGTTCAGGGGTTCACCGACGTAAAATTCTGCCCGCTGGAAGTCACCCGCCTGGCCGAAATCCTGATGCGCCTGGTCGAGCTGAGCTACACCGGACTGTATCACGTGGTCAGCGGCGAGCACCTGACCAAATACGAATTTGGCCTGCGGGTGGCAGACCTGTTTGGGCTTGATGACAGCCTGATCCACCCGGTGTCGGTCTCCGAGAGCGGACTGCGGGCGGCGCGGTCGCGCGACCTGCGGCTGCGCACCGACAAGCTGGCAGCTGCTCTTGGACATCCGGCGCCCGGGCAGGCAGAATGCCTGCAGCGTTTTTACGACCAATATCAAAGCGGTTACCCGCAGCAGGTGCGCAGCCTTGCCCGGCCCCATTGACATTTCGTAATTAACTTCTTTTGATCGAAGGAGAATGGCATGGAAATCAAGATCGGCAACCGTTTGATTGGAGAAAATCACCCGACCTATTTTGTCGCCGATATCGCTGCCAACCACGACGGCAGCCTGGAACGGGCGAAATACCTGATCCGCCTGGCGAAGCAGGCCGGGGCGGATGCGGCCAAATTCCAGAATTTCAGCGCCCCAAAGATTGTCTCGGATTACGGTTTCAAATCCCTTGGCGGGCAGCAATCCCACCAGGCGGCCTGGAAGAAATCGGTCTTCGAGGTCTATAAATCGGCTTCGATCCCCTTCGAGTGGACCTATGAATTAAAAGAGACCTGCGACCAGGTTGGCATCGATTACTTTTCGGTGCTCTACGATAACGACGCAATCGATTACCTCGACGAGTATATGCCGGTTAACAAGATATGCTCGCGTGAGATTGATTGGCTCGAAGCGATCGAGCGCAACGCCAGGAAGGGCAAACCGGTGATGCTGGCCACCGGCGCAGCGGACATCGGCGAGGTGCAGCGGGCAGTGCATACCATCCTGGCTCATAATCCGCAGCTTGTGCTGATGCAGTGCAACACCAACTACACCGGCAGCCTGGAGAATTTCAAGTACGTCAACTTGAATGTGCTCAAAACCTACGCAACCATGTTTCCGCAGGTGGTGCTGGGCCTTTCTGACCACACCCCGGGCCATGCCGCCGTGCTCGGCGCGGTCACCCTGGGCGCGCGGGTGGTCGAAAAGCACTTTACTGACGACAACAGCCGCGAAGGTCCCGACCACGCCTTCGCCCTGGATCCCATCGCCTGGGAGGAGATGGTCAGCCGGACCCGCGAGCTGGAACTGGCCCTCGGCTCGGCAGATAAAAAGGTCGCTGACAACGAGCAGGAAACGGCCGTGCTCCAGCGGCGCTGCCTGCGGGCTGCCCGCGATATTCAGGCTGGCGAGGTGCTGACCCGCGAGATGATCGATGTGCTCCGGCCGGCAGTCCGCGGCGCCATTCTTCCGCCCGAGATAGAACGAGTGGTCGGCGCGAAAGCCGCAGTAGATATCCCGGCTGGCAAGGAATTGCGCTGGACGGATCTGGTTGCGTAGCACTTACTGAAGCAAGATGATCGGTAAAAATGGCTCGAATGGCTAAAGTCATATACTTTTCGCGCGATTACACCCCACACGATTACCGGTTCCTGAAAGCGCTGGCAGAATCGGGACATGCCATTTACTGGCTTCGTCTGGAAGATAGAGGCCGGCAACTGGAAAGTCTCCCGCTGCCGGAGGGTGTCATTGCGATTGAGTGGCGCGGAGGCAAGAAGCCGGTTCGCTGGATCGATGCGCCGATGCTGATCAGCGACCTGCGCTGGGTGATCCGCGAAATCAAGCCGGACCTGATTCACGCCGGCCCGGTTCATTCGGCCGCTTTCCTGGCTGCTGCCGCCGGTTTTCGTCCGCTGGTGACGATGTCGTGGGGCTCGGATTTGCTCCACGAAGCAGAACGTTCTGCGCTGGTACGCTGGGCTGCTGAGTACGCCCTGCGCCGCACAACCGTCTTCACCGGAGATTGCCAGGCGGTAAAGGCAAAAGCCGTGGAGCTGGGCGTCCCAGCTGAGCGCTGCGTGCTCTTTCCCTGGGGAGTGGATTTAGAGCGGTTCACCAACGGCAATTACGCCGATCTCCGCGAGTGGCTTGGCTGGCGGGATAAATTCGTCATCCTCTCGATGCGATCCTGGGAGCCGGTTTACGGGGTGGATGTGCTGGTCCGCGGTTTTGCCCGAGCCGCCAGGCAAATCCCAGACCTGCGCCTGTTGCTCCTTGGAGGCGGGTCGCAGGAAAGGCTGCTGCGCAACATCCTGAGCAAAAACAAAGTACTCGACCGGGTTCAGTTCGCCGGGCAAATCAGCCAGAAGGATCTACCGGACTATTATTGTTCTGCAGATGTTTATATCAGCGCCTCGCACAGCGACGGCTCATCGGTATCGTTGATGGAAGCCCTTGCCAGCGGGCTGCCCGTGATCGTTTCGGATATCCCCGGAAACCGCGAGTGGGTCACCCCCGGCGAGCAGGGCTGGCTCTTCCCTGACGGCGACGATGGAGAACTCGCTGATTGCATCGTTCAGGCGTATCAGCAGCGCAGGGCGCTGCCCGGGATGGGCGCAGCCGCCCGCCGGTTGGCCGAGCAACGCGCGGACTGGCCGCGCAACTTTCAGAAATTGCTGGAAGCCTACCAGCTTGCTCTTGACCTCTCAGCGCAAGGCGAGGTGAAGTCGTGAAAGCCGCCCAGCCCAAACCGAGAGTCGTCGCCATTATTCAGGGGCGGATGAGCTCCAGCCGCCTGCCGGGGAAAATTCTGAAAGACATCGCCGGCCAGCCAATGCTCTGGCACGTGGTCGAGCGGGTGCGCATGGCAAAAACGGTTGACGAAACCCTGGTCGCCACCACGACCGATCCGTCCGACAACCCGGCGGCGGAATTCTGCGCTCAACGCAGCATTCCCTGCTACCGCGGCAGCCTGTTCGACGTGCTCGACCGGTTCTACCAGGCAGCCCGCCAGGCTCACGCGGAAGTGGTCGTTAGGGTCACCGCCGACTGCCCGCTGATCGACCCGTGGGTGATCGACCGCACGGTCAACGACCTGCTCGATTCTGGCTCCGATTTCAGCGCGAACCGCCTGCCGCCGCCCTGGAAGCGCACCTATCCGATCGGATTGGATACCGAGGTTTGCACTTTTGCGGCTCTTGAGCGCGCCTGGCGCGAGGCCGAGCTTCCGCACGAGCGGGAGCATGTGATGCCTTATCTGTACGATGTCACGGGCCGCTTCGCCGTCCGGGTGGTTGATGCGGAGCAGGATTACGGTCACCTGCGTTGGACGGTGGACACCCCTGAAGATCTGGTGGTGGTGCGCCGGTTGTTCGAGCTGCTCGGCGGACGGCGCGACTTCACCTGGCAGGATGTATTGGCGATCTGGCTGGCCCATCCCGAGCTGGCGGAGATCAATGCGAGCGTCCGGCATCATAAATTCGACGATGTCGATGAGCGCTTTCTGAACGGCGCCAGCTGATCGAGCGAGGACCCCTGATGGCGTTTTTGACCATTTTCACCGCCCCAAAACCGTTCACCCATCCGCACATTGCGTTAATCCAGCGCAATGCCCTGGCAAACTGGCAGGCCCTCGGCCCGGATGCAGCAGTGATCGTCCTGGGCGATGAGGAAGGAGCCGCCGAGGCTGCCGCCCAATATGGCGCCATGCACCTGCCTGAAGTGGCCCGCAACCGGGAAGGAACCCCGCTGGTCTGCGATCTTTTCGCTAAAGCCCGCCAGTACAGCGACAGCCCGCTGCTGGCGTATGTCAACGCCGATATTCTCCTTCTCCCGGATTTCATCACCGCTGCCCGCAAGGCGATGGAAGCTTGCCGATATTTTCTGCTGGTGGGTCAGCGCTGGGATTTGGACGTGACCGCGCCGCTCGACTTCGCTCCCGGCTGGGAAGAATCTTTACGCCAGCGCGCCCGGCAGGAGGGCAAGCTGCATCCGCCGGCGGGCAGCGATTATTTCATCTTCCCGCGGGATGCCTTCCGTCAGATGCCCGATTTCGCCATCGGCAGGGCTGGCTGGGACAACTGGATGATCTACTGGGCGCGGCGGCAGGGCTGGGCAGCCATCGACGCCACCCGGGATATTTTCATCATCCACCAAAACCACGATTATTCCCACCTCCCCGGCGGGCAGGCTCATTACCGCCTGCCAGAATCTTTCGAGAACGTGCGTCTGGCCGGCGGGCGGATGGTCACCCGCTTCCTGCTGCGCGATTGCAGCTTGCGGATCGAGAACGGAAAAATTCACCGCCAGCCCTTTACCTGGAAGCGCTTCTGGCGCGAAGTGGAGATCTTCCCGCTAGTGAAACTTCGTTCCAGAAAGCTTGGATGGCTGTTGTATGCGATCTTTCATCCCATCAAGTCCTATTCTGAATTCCGTAAAGCCAGTATGAGATAGGAATCATCTCACCACAGAGGACACAGAGGGCACAGAGGATGTAGTTCATTCAATGGCATAAGTTATGAAAACAACACAATCTGTAACAGACCAAATCAATGAGATAACCCAGGAAATCATTGGAGCCGCGATCGAGGTGCACAAGGCGCTTGGCCCGGGATTATTGGAATCTGCTTACGAAGAGTGCCTTTGTCATGAATTAACCCTCCGTGGTATTCCGTTTGAACGCCAAAAACCACTTCCAATTGTCTATAAAGGAATTCGATTGGAATGCGGTTACCGCCTGGATTTGTTGGTAAATTCTACCGTGGTGGTTGAAGTGAAATCGGTCGAACAGATATTACCAGTGCACACAGCGCAATTGTTGTCCTATCTTAAACTTGGTGGGTGGGCTATCGGATTAATCATAAATTTCAACGTTATCGTATTGAAACAAGGAATTCGGCGGATAAGGTTATGATATTCCTTCTTCTTTCCATCTCTGTGCCCTCTGTGTCCTCTGTGGTTAGGATTAAAATGAACCATTCCAGGAGCAGGTTGGTATGCGTATAGGTCAGAATCCCGCCAAATTTGTCGCTGAAGTTGCCAAACCCGAACGGATCACGCTTGCGGTGCTGAATTACATTCCGTTCCAGAGCGGGTTCTTCGCCGAGATGCTGGATGTGCTCAAGGTTTGCCTGGAGAGCGCGCGCGCCGAACCCGGGCTGCCCTTTGACCTGATGGTTTTCGACAACGGTTCCTGCCCCGAGGTGCAGGAATGGCTGCTTGCCGAGCAGCGCGCCGGAAGGATCCAGTATCTGCTGCTCTCAAGAAAAAATCTGGGCAAAGGCGGCGCCTGGAATCAGATTTTTGGCGGCGCGCCGGGAGAGATCATCGCCTACGCCGACAGCGATGTGCTATTCTACCCCGGCTGGCTGAAAGCCAGCATTGAAATTCTGGAAACCTTTCCCAACGTCGGCATGGTCACTGCCCGGCCGTTTCGCACCCGCGAAGAACTGATCACTCGCACGCTCGAGTGGGCGTATAATGAGCCAGAAGCGAAAGTCCAGGAAGGTCAGTTGCTGCCCTGGGAGACGTTTCTCGAATTCAACCTCAGCCTGAGAACAGATGAGGATGAGATCCGGAAGAAGTTTTTCGAAACCCGGGATATCCGCATCACCTTCAAGGGCATCACTGCCCAGGCCGGGGCTTCGCACTGGCAATTTACTGCCAGAAAAGAGGTTTTGCAGCAGTTTTTACCTTTTCAAATGGACCGGCCGATGGGACAGGTGCTGCGGCTGGACGAAGCGATGAATAACGCCGGCTACCTGCGTCTGATGACCGCCGAGCCGTACGCGATGAATATGAGCAATACCGTCCCGGCGGAACTACGTGGAAAGGAAAAACCGCTGCCGGCAGCGCCCGGCGGGCTGTGGAGCCGGCTGTTGAACCTGCCGCCGGTCAAGGCGGCTTTGATGGGTTTGTACACCCGCATTTTTCGCTGGTATTACACTCGATAACCCGAAGAAGCTTACCTTTTTGATGTTGAGAGGACCCTATTTGAAAACAGTTCTTATCTACGTTGATCATGGATTGACGATCGGGTATTACCTCTACACCGGTCTGGCCGATCGATTAACCGCGAAAGGTTTGCGCCTGGTCTTCCTTGTCCAGGATGAATTGCTGGAACGGCTGCGTGAGGAATTCAAACATAACGAACGGATTCTTTTCGAATCTTCCCGAGAAGACCAGACCCTTCGATATCAAAACACTCACCTGCCCGGCCTTCAGGAGATAATCGAGTACGTTCGTGGGGCGAGCATGTCTCCACGGATCTTACTCACCTACGTCGACACCCACCGCCAGCGCAAAGAGTACGAGGCCAAAGGCCGCTGGAAAATGGCATTGATTGCCATGCGCCCCTTGATTTACCTCTTGAGGTATTCTCGGTTGGCCCGGAAAGCCTTCGAGCATTTCCAAAACACGATGTTCTCGCCAGGTTTGTTCGCCGACCTCTTTGAAAGGTATCAGCCCAGTCTGGTGGTCTCATCCACCGCCGGATGGCGGCTGGACCGCTACTTTCTGCGCGAGGCTCGCAAACGCGGCTACCCCACTGCCATGACCGTGATCGGCTGGGATAACCCCAGCGCCCACGGCCTGCCGGGCGCGAATGTGGATTACGCCAACGTCTGGTCGCAGATCCATGTCCGCGAGCTTCACGACGGGCTGGATTGGCCCAAAGAAAAAATCCACATCGGAGGCATGCCGCTCTACGATGGTTATATTCATAAAACCTGGCTGATCCCGCGTGAAGAATATTTCGCCATGCACGGCCTGGATCCGGATAAGAAGCTGATCGCGTACGCCGCAACAGCGTTGAGCATTTCACCCAATCTGCATATCATCGAGGAGTTGACCCAAATCATCGCTAAGGGGAAGCTATCGGTGCCTGCCCAACTGCTTATCCGCCTGCATCCCAATCACTTCAAGGCGCAAAAGCATTATCAGGAAGAACGCGAGAAAATCTACGAGATTACCCGCAGCTGCGCGGATGTGCATGTAGTCGCTCCCAAAGCCCTGGCAGGCGGGCTGCCGCGATATTCTGGCGAGGATTTTCCCGAAAAAGCCTCAATGCTGGCTCACTGTGACGTGCTGGTTTCGATCTATTCGACCATGGTGCTGGAAGCGGCATTGCACGATAAACCGACTATCAGCGTCTGCATTGATTCGCCCACCGGCTGGGAGGACAACTACTGGATTCCGCTGCGGGACGTACCTTCCTGGCCGACAGCAGCGAGAGTCAATGAGCTGGGAGCCGGGTTGAACGCTTTCACCCCGCAGGAGCTGGTCGAAACGCTTGACAGGTATCTTAAAGACCCATCCCTGCATCGCGAGAACCGCCGCCGGTTCGTGGAACAGGAATTGACCTATGTTAATGGCGAATCCACCCAGGTGACCGCTGATTTTCTACTGAAACTTGCAGGATGACCGTAATGGACGATCCAATCCAACCGTTTCTGATCGAAAACCGCATGATTGGACCAGGCTGCCCGCCGATGGTCGTCGGGGAGGTTGCCCAGGCGCACGATGGCAGCCTGGGCATGGCTCACGCCTTCATCGACGCGATTGCCGACGCCGGGGCTGACGCGGTCAAGTTCCAGACTCACATCGCCGCCGCCGAGAGCTCGCCGCTCGAGCCGTTCCGGGTCAAGTTCAGCCAGCAGGACGCTACCCGCTATGATTACTGGAAACGGATGGAGTTCAGCCTCGAGGGTTGGGCAGGGTTGGCCGAGCACGCCCGGCAGCGAGGTCTGATTTTCCTTTCCTCGCCCTTTTCCGAAGAAGCGGTCGATCTGCTGGAGAAGGTGGGCATGCCGGCCTGGAAAATCGCTTCCGGCGAGGTGAATAATCCGTTGTTGATGCAGCGAATTGCCGCGACCGGCAAACCAGTTTTGCTCTCGACCGGGATGAGCGGCATTGCCGAGGTGGACAGCGTGGTGGCTGAGATCAAGAGCCTGGGGCTGCCGCTGCTGGTCTTCCAATGCACCTCCAAGTACCCTTCAGGCCCCGAAGATATCGGCCTGAATATGCTCGAAGTGTTCCGCCAGAGGTATCGGATTCCGGTTGGAATCTCCGACCATTCCGGAAAAATATACACCGGACTTGCCGCCGCCGCGCTGGGCGCGGATATGATCGAAGTGCACGTAACCCTCTCCCGGCAGATGTTTGGTCCAGACGTGGTTGTTTCTCTGACACCAACCGAACTGGCACAGCTCGTCGAAGGGGCGCGTTTCATCCACACCGCACTGGAACACCCGGTTAACAAAGATTCGCGCGCAACGGATCTGAAAGAAATGCGCAGTCTATTTACTAAAAGCCTGGTCGCCCGGCGCGACCTGAAATCAGGCCAGCGCCTGGAAAAGGCAGATGTGGCAGCCCGCAAGCCTGGCACGGGGATCCCGGCTGCCCGCCTGGAAGAGTTCCTCGGCCGCACCCTGCGCCGGGATGTCGCTGCTGAGCAGTTCTTATCTCCCGAAGATTTTGAGGATTGATTATGACAAAGCGGAAAGTTTGCGTTGTGATCACTGCCCGGCCCTCTTACTCGCGCATCCGTTCAGCCCTTTTCGCCATTCGGGCTCATCCGGAGCTGGAGCTGCAGATCGTCTCAGCCGCATCGATGCTGCTCGACCGTTATGGCCAGACCGTTAATCACGTGGAGCAGGACGGATTCAAAGTTGACGCGCGGGTCTATATGGTGCTAGAGGGCGAAAACCTGGTGACTTCCGCGAAAACCACAGGCCTGGGCTTGATTGAGCTGGCGACAACCTTCGATAACCTTGACCCGGATCTGGTGGTGACCATCGCCGACCGCTACGAGACGATTGCCACTGCCATCGCTGCGGCCTACATGAATATTCCCCTGGTGCATATGCAGGGCGGCGAGGTTACCGGCAACATCGACGAGAAGGTCCGCCACGCCATCACCAAGCTGGCAGATATCCATCTGGTCACAACCGAAAAAGCCCGCGAAAGGGTGATCCGCATGGGTGAAGACCCATCGAAGGTGTTCGTCACCGGCTGCCCGTCCATCGACCTTGCCGAAGAGGTAATAAAGAACCCGGGCGAGGACATCGATCCCTTCGAAAAATACGGCGGCGTTGGCGCAACTGTTGACCTTTCGAATGGCTATCTGGTTGTCATGCAGCACCCGGTGACGACGGAGTACAGCGAAGCCCGCCGGCAGGTCACCGAAACACTCTATGCCATTAAGGAGCTGGGTTTGCCGACTCTCTGGTTCTGGCCTAACGTCGATGCGGGCTCAGACGGTGTATCCAAGGGTATCCGATCATTCCGCGAGATCGAATCGCCGACCAATATCCACTTCTTTAAAGATATCCCGCCAATCGATTTTCTACGGATGGTTTTCCGCAGCCGCTGCATTGTCGGCAATTCCAGCGTGGCGATACGCGAGTGTTCCTACCTGGGTGTTCCTGCAGTAAATATCGGCACGCGGGAGCTGGGGCGCGAGCGAGGTCCGAATGTGATTGATGTGGATTACAACCGCAGCGCAATCAAAGCGGCTATCTTGCACCAAATCAATGGAAACAAACCACCGCGGGTGACCTTGTACGGCGATGGAAGGGCCGGCGAACACATTGCGGATATTCTTGCGACGGTGCCGCTCGATATTTCAAAACGCCTCACTTACTAGGAGCAGCTGATGGCGAGAGACGATTCGAAGATCCTGGCTGTCATTCCCGCCCGCGGCGGATCGAAGGGCGTGCCGCGTAAAAATGTGCGCCTGGTCGGAGGCAAACCATTGATCGCCTACACCATCGAACCGGCATTGGCCGTCAAAGAAAAATTCCATCGGGTTATCGTCAGCACCGATGACAGCGAGATCGCTCAGATAGCCCAGGAATTTGGCGCGGAAGTGCCTTTCCTGCGCCCGCCGGAGCTGGCTGGCGACAGGGTTCCTATGGTGCCGGTGCTCCAGCATGCTGTACGGACTATTGAGGAAATGGACGGCGTCCGGCTCGATTGGATCCTGCTTCTACAGCCGACCTGCCCGTTCCGCTCTCCGGTAGACATCCAGGCGGCGCTCGAACTGGCTTTTGCCGGCGGCTGCGATTCGGTCATTTCGGTGGTGCGCGTTTTCGCTCACCACCCGATCCTGATGAAGAAAATCGAAGATAACCAGCTTGTGCCCTTCATGATTGAGGAGGTCGAGGGCACCCGCCGCCAGGATTATTCCCCGCCAGCCTACATGCGCAACGGCTGCATCTATCTGACCCGCCGGGATATATTGATTGAGCAGAATTCGATCTGGGGCAAGGTCATCCGCCCCTACGTCATGCCGGAGGACCGCTCGGTGAACGTGGACAGCGAGCTGGATATGAAACTGGTCGAAATCCTCATGCAGGAACGAGCTCACTCCGGCGGAGGGTAGGCGAAAATGTGCGGAATCTCCTGTCTGGCCGGCGAAGGCTGGGCGCCTGAACAGTTAGCTGCCATGGTTGCTTCTCAGCACCACCGCGGCCCGGATGATACTTATTCATGGATCAGCCCGGACCGGATGGCCGGGCTTGGCCAAAACCGGCTGGCGATCATTGACCTCTCCCCAGCAGGGAGGCAGCCCATGCCGGATTGCACCGAGAGGTATTGGATCACCTTCAACGGCGAGGTGTACAACTACCTGGAGCTGCGCAGCGAGCTGACGGATTATCCATTCCGCAGCCGGACGGATACCGAAGTCGTCCTGGCAGCGTTTATTCGCTGGGGCGCCGCAGTCCTCGAGCGCTTGATTGGCATGTTTGCCTTCGTTATCTGGGATACACGGGATAAAAAAATGTTTGCCGCCCGCGACCGTTTTGGCGTCAAGCCGTTGTACTATCATCTCGCAGCCGATGGGATGATTGCCATTGCAAGTGAGATCAAAGCGCTGTTTGCCGCGGGCGTCCCCGCCGAGCCGGATGAAGTTGCCTGGGCGACCTACCTGGGCAGGGGTCTCTATGACCACAACCAGCGCACCTTTTGGAAAAACATTTATGCGCTGCCCGGGGGCCACACGCTGACCTGGCAGGCTGGCAGGGTCGAAATCCGCCGCTGGTATGATCTGGCTGCGCGTACGCTGGAGCCTGACTCCCGCCCGTTGGAGGAAGTAGAAGAAGAATACCAGGCGCTGATGGTGGAGAGCGTCCGCTTTCGCTTCCGCTCGGATGTCCCGGTGGGGATCAACCTGAGCGGCGGGCTGGATTCCTCTGCCCTGCTCGGGGTCGTGCGGGCGGTGCAGGGCGAGCACAGCGCGGTCAAAGCTTTCACCTTCATTACCGGCGATCCAGATTACGATGAGCTGCCCTGGGTGAGGCAGATGCTCGCCCGCACCCACCACCCTTCGGTGGAGTGCCTGCTTCTGCCTGACGATGTCCCAGACCTGGCTCTGTCCGTTCAGCGCTCGCAGGATGAGCCTTATTCCGGACTGCCCACTCTGGCTTACGCCCGCTTATTCGAGGTAGCCCGCCGGGAGGGCGCCATCGTTTTACTGGATGGTAACGGGATGGACGAGCAGTGGGCTGGCTATGATTATTACGAAACCGCCTTGCAGGGCGGAACGGCAGGTTTGGTCCAGGGGACGAGGGAGAGCCCCTTCCGGGCGGATTGCCTGACGCCCGGGTTTGCTGCCCTGGCGGAGAACTACTCACCGCCTCAACCCTACGGCGACCGCCTGCGCGATCTCCAATACCGCGATGCCGCCTGTACAAAAATCCCCAGGGCGATGCGCTTCAACGACCGCATTTCCATGCGGGTTTCCTGCGAGCTACGCGAGCCGTTTCTCGATCACCGCCTGTTCGAGCTTGCCATGCGCCAGCCGGCTGAACGCAAGATCCAGGGCGGCGTACGCAAATGGCTGCTGCGCCGGATCACGGCGAAGATCGCTCCGTCAGGGGTGGTTGAAGCTCCCAAAAGACCGATGCAAACTCCCCAGCGGGAATGGCTGCGCGGGCCGCTTAAATCCTGGGCTGAGGAACATATCGAAAACGCAATATCTGCCCTGGATGGGAAATGGCTGGACGGCCGTGCTGTCCGAAATGCGTGGCGGAATTTTTGCGCTGGCAACAGCGACAACAGCTTCTACATCTGGCAGTGGATCAGCCTGTCGATGATGGGGATCAAGCCATGAGCAACTGGCGGATTCTGAACGCCGAACCAGAAAACTACTCAGCGCAGGCGCTGGAGGTGTTGCAGAGCGCTGGAACAGTCGAAATGAAGGCGCTCGACCGAGACAGTCTGCTTTCTGCGGTTCAGAATGTGGATGCTTTGATTGTTCGATTAAAATTCCAAATCGATGAACCGGTCTTTCTGGCTGCTCCCCGCCTGAAGGCGCTGGTCAGCGCCACCACCGGGCTGGATCATATCGATCTGGATTGCGCCGAGCGGCGCGGGGTGAAGGTCCTGTCGCTGCGCGGCGAAACCGAATTCCTGCGCAGCATCCCGGCGACGGCCGAGCTGACCTGGGGTCTGCTCCTGGCGCTCCTCCGTAACATCCCGAGCGCTTTTCGCTCTGTCCAGGATGGCCACTGGCAGCGCGACCGATTTAAAGGCCATGACCTCGCCGGCAAGCGGCTTGGGGTCCTGGGTCTGGGCCGGATTGGCAGCATGGTTGCACGTTATGGGCTGGCCTTCGGCATGCGAGTCATGGCCTATGATCTCCACCCGGCGAAGTGGGTGGATGGGGTGAGAAAAATGGAAAGCATGGCGGCTTTGCTCAAGGAGAGCGATGTTTTGTCGATCCATGTTCCACTCAACCCGCAAACGCGCCATTTGATTGGCAAGGCCGAGTTGGACCTGCTGCCTGCTGGCGCGGTGCTGGTCAACACCGCGCGCGGTGATATCCTCGACGAGCAGGCTTTACTGGAGGCGCTGGAAAGCGGACGCCTCAGCGGAGCTGCCCTGGACGTGCTCTCGAATGAGCGCAGCGAAGCGCTAAGTGGGTCGCCGCTGATCGAATACGCCCGCCGCCGGACCAACTTGATTCTGACGCCGCACATCGGCGGGGCGACCTATGAATCCATGGCTGCCACGGAGGTATTCATGGCGGAGAAGCTGGTCAGATATCTCAAGACGTTGGAGCAGACTCGATGAAATTCCTCATCGCGGGTTTTGGCTCGATTGGCAGGCGGCACATGCGCAACCTGCTGGCCCTGGGCGAGCGGGATATCCTCCTCTACCGTTCCCGTCATTCGACCCTGCCGACTGACGAGCTGCAAGGCTTTACGGTGGAAACCGACCTGCGCGACGCGCTGGCTCACCAGCCTGACGCCGTTATCATCGCCAACCCGACCGCGCTGCACCTTGAGGTCGCCATTCCGGCTGCTGAAGCCGGCTGCCATCTGTTGATTGAAAAACCGGTTTCGCATTCTCTCAGGCGGCTGCCCGACCTGCAGACCGCCCTGGCGCGCGGCGGTGGGAAGGCCCTGGTTGCCTTTCAATTCCGCTATCACCCCAGCCTGCAGAAGGCGGCTGCGCTGCTGGCTGCCGGCGAAATCGGCCGGCCGATTTCGGCCCGCGCTCACTGGGGCGAATACCTGCCCGACTGGCACCCCTGGGAGGATTACCGCAACAGCTACGCTGCCCGCCCGGAGCTTGGCGGCGGCGTCGTGCTGACCCTCAGTCACCCGCTGGATTATCTGCGCTGGCTGTTAGGCGAGGTCGAGTCGCTCTACGCCATGAGTGGAAAGCTCAGCGACCTGGAATTGAGTGTCGAGGATACCGCCGAGATCAGCCTGCGCTTTGCCAGCGGCGCTTTGGGCAGCCTGCACCTGGACTACGTCCAGCGCCCGCCAGCCCACCGGTTGGAGATCATCGGCGCCGAGGGCAGCCTGCGCTGGGACAACGCCGACGGGACGCTGCGGGTCTATCGCGCTGGCGCGGAGGGCTGGAAGACTTTCCCGCCGCCGGAAGATTTCGAGCGCAACGACCTGTTTTTAGCCGAGCTGCGCCACTTCATCCGCGTGGCGCGCGGCGAGGAAGCGCCGCGCTGCACGCTCGAGGACGGCATCCAGGTGCTGAAGATGGCCCTCGCTGTGCATGAGTCTGCCCAAACCCGCCGAGAGGTTCGCCTGTAGAATATCGTCTGGATCTTGCAACGTAAAAAACGTAATAGAAAAGGATCGGAAGGATGAGTACTATCTGGGATAAGTTTCGCATGGACGGGCAGGTGGCCGTGGTCACCGGGGGAGCGGGGCTGCTCGGCAGGCAGTTTTGCCGTACGCTGGCCCAGGCCGGAGCTGGGGTGGTTGTGGCCGATCTAAACCGGATGAATGCCATCACACTGGCCGAAAACCTGGAAAAGGACGGATATGCGGCGCTCGGGGTCGGCGTGGATGTGACCGACCCGGTTTCAACCGAGGAAATGGTCGCCGCGGCGCTCAACCGCTTCGGCCGGCTGGATGTGCTGGTCTGCTCGGCGGCAATGGACCCCAAATTCGACGCTCAGCACCAGAACCAGCAAGCCTCGAACGCCTTCGAAACCTATCCGCTGGAAGCCTGGCGGCAGGCGCTGGACGTCAACCTGACCGGCATGTTCCTCTGCGCCCAGGCGGCGGTCAAACCCATGCTGGAGCAGAATCACGGCGTGATCATCAATATCTGCTCGACCTACGGGCTGGTCGGGCCCGATCAGCGCATCTATCAGCGCCCGGGCCAGCCGCCGCAGTATAAGCCGGTCTTCTATTCGGTGACCAAGGCAGGCGTGCTCGGCCTGACCCGATACCTGGCGACCTACTATGCCGGCAAGAATATCCGCGCCAACGCGCTCACCCCGGGAGGGGTCTATAATCAGCATGAGGAGCCATTCTTGAGCAATTACAGCTATCGTACCGTGATGGGCCGCATGGCCGAGCAGGATGAGATGAACGGGGCGCTGCTCTTTCTCGCTTCAGACGCCTCGAGCTACATGACCGGGGCGAATCTGGTCGTGGATGGAGGTTGGACAGCATGGTGAGACGGGCCGAGGTTTTAGCCATCATCCCGGCGCGCGGCGGGTCGAAGGGCATTCCGCGCAAAAACATCCGCTCCTTTGCCGGCCACCCGCTGATCGCATACAGCATCGCCGCGGGGATTCGAGCCGAAACGGTTACGCGGGTGATCGTCTCGACCGACGACGAGCGCATCGCCGAGGTCGCCCGCCAGTATTACGCCGAAACGCCCTTTTTGCGCCCGGCGGAGCTGGCCCAGGACGACACTCCCGATTTACCGGTGTTTCAGCACGCTTTGAATTGGCTGGCTGAGCACGAGCATTACACCCCCGACGTGGTGGTGCAGCTTCGCCCGACCTCGCCGATTCGGCCGATGGGATTGGTGGATGAGGCGGTACGCATTCTGCTATCCAGCCCCAAGGCCGATTCAGTCCGCGGCGTGGTCCCGGCCGGGCAGAATCCGTACAAAATGTGGCGGATTGACGCCTACACCGGCCAGTTGAGGAACCTGCTCGAGGCGCCTGGTCTGGCCGAGCCTTACAACGCACCCCGCCAGCAATTGCCGCCGGTCTACTGGCAGACTGGACACATCGACGCCATCCGCACCACGACGATCCTCGAGCAGGGATCGATGAGCGGCAGGGTCATCCTGCCGGTGATGGTTGACCCGCGCTACACAGTCGATATCGACAATCCGACCGACTGGCAGCGCGCCGAGTGGCTGGTCTATAACGGCGGGCTGGAGATGGTGTACCCGGGCAAGGTTCACCGCCCGCTGCCTGAAAAAACAACCCTGGTGGTGTTCGACTTCGACGGGGTGATGACCGATAACCGCGTCTGGGTGGACGCCAACGGGCACGAGTTCGTCGCTGCCTACCGCTCTGACAGCCTCGGGCTGAAGGCCTTGGTGCGCGCCGGAGTCGAGGTGCTGGTGCTTTCATCAGAAACCGACCGCGCGGTCGAAGCCCGCTGTCGCAAGATCGGCGTTCCGCTGCTCCAGGGCGTTCAGGATAAAGCCGCGAGTCTGAATCAATACCTGGAAGAGAAGAAGATCGACCCAAAGCAGGTTGTCTACGCCGGGAACGATCTGAACGACCTGCCCTGTTTTTCGGTGGTTGGCTGCGCGGTGGTCACCGCCGACGCTCAGACGGACGTGATTCGCGCCGCCGATCTGGTTCTCAACAAACCCGGCGGGTTTGGCGCGGTGCGCGAGCTGTGCGAATTAATCATCCGGAAGAACGCTGCCTCAGCGGCGGATCATTGACGGGCTGCCCGGCCAAAGGTATCTTAGCCGATTGCCCACACCCATCGCTGGCAGTAAAAAGGAGACCATATGGCGAAAGCAGTTAAACTTGGAGACCGCTGGGTCGGAGACGATCATCCTGCCTATATCGTGGCCGAGATCGGCATCAATCACAACGGCGATATCGAGATCGCCAAGCGGTTGATGGACGCGGCTCTGCACGCCGGCGTCGATGCGGTGAAATTTCAGAAACGCACCCCGGAGCTGTGCACGCCGCCCGATCAGCGCGATCAGATGCGCGAAACGCCCTGGGGTTACATCCCTTATCTGGAATACCGGAAGAAAATCGAGTTTGGCCGGGCGGAGTACGAGGAGATCGATCGCTACGCAAAATCGCTTGGACTGGCCTGGTTTGCTTCGGTCTGGGATGAGCCCTCGGTGGATTTCCTCGAGCCGTTCGATCTGATCGCTTATAAAATCCCCTCGGCGGCGTTGACCGACCACGGCCTGCTCAGAAAGCTGCGTGGGACCGGCCGGCCGGTGATTCTCTCGACCGGCATGTCCACGATCGACGAGATACGCGCGGCGGTGCCGCTGCTCGACATGGACAGGCTGATCATCTGTCACACGACCAGCGCCTACCCCTGCCCGCCGGAAGAATTGAATTTGCGCATGATCACCACATTGAAGTCGGAATACGACTGCCCGATTGGTTATTCAGGGCATGAGGTCGGGTTGATCCCATCCGCGGTGGCGGTGGCCTTAGGCGCCTGCCTGGTAGAACGCCACATCACCCTCGACCGGGCCATGTGGGGCTCGGATCAGGCGGCCTCCGTGGAGCCTGGCGGCTTCGAGAGGCTGGTCAAGTATGTTCGGGTGACCGAACTGGCCCTCGGCGACGGGGTGAAAAAAGTGTATCAGAGCGAAATCCCCTCGATGCGCAAGCTGCGCCGTTTTATCAATTGATCGGGTATGGCCTGGACGGTTTCGCGAGTGCTCAAAGGAATCCAGCGTCGCTGGCTGCAGGCGGATAACAACCGCCGGGTCGCCCGGCTGGCGGCGCAGATCGAACGCCGCGCCGGCGCTGACGGCGACGCGCGCCCGCTGGTCTTCTTTAATGCCTCCAGCCGTCTGGCCTGGGTCAGCCTGAACGCTTCCTTCAGCCTGCTGGCTGGCTGGGCGGCGCGCCTGGCGGGTGCGCCGGTCGTTCATTTCGTCTGCCGGGCCGGGATGCAGCAGTGCCAGTTGGGCGTCAGGCCTGACGACCCCTCAGCCCCGCCGCCTTGCGCGGTGTGCGTGAAGCAGTCGCAACGGTTGTACGCCGGAGCGAAGGTGCGCTGGTTCGAGTACCAGGCTGATCCCGAACTTGACGCAGCCCTCAACGGCCTGGGCGTCGCAGAGATGCAGTCATTCGTCTGGCAGGGGATGCCATTGGGGGAGCTGGTCCTGCCCTCGCTGCGCTGGTCGCTGCGCCGCCACCACCTCATCGATGATGAAAGCACGCAGCGCCTTTATGCCCTATTCATTCGCTCGGCCCGGCGGGTTGCGGGCGAGTTCTCCGCTTTTCTGGATGAAGTCAACCCGCGCGGAGTGGTGGTCTTCAACGGAGTGTCTTTCCCGGAGGCTGTCGCCCGCAGTGTTGCCCAGCAGCGCGGATTGTGGGTTGTCACCCACGAGGTCGGTCTGCAGCCCTTCAGCGCCTTCTTTAGCTGCGGACACGCCACGGCTTACCCGATCGACATCCCGGCGGATTTCAGCCTGAGCCCGGCCCAGGACTCACGCCTGAACCAATACCTGGAACGGCGCATGCAGGGCAATTTCAGCATGGCGGGCATCCGCTTCTGGCCGGAGATGCGCAGCCTGGATCCAGATCTGCTCCAGCGCATTGCTGCATTCAAGCAGGTGGTGCCGATCTTCACCAACGTGATTTTCGACACCAGCCAGGTTCACGCGAACGTGGTCTTCGATCACATGTTCGCCTGGCTGGATCAGGTGCTTGAGATCATCCGCGCCCATCCGGATACTCTTTTCATCATCCGCGCCCATCCGGACGAAGACCGTCCCGGCAAGCAAAGCCGCGAGAGTGTCGCCGAGTGGGTCGAGCGCAACCAGGTCGAGCACCTGCCGAATGTCCACTTTGTCCCGCCGAAGGAGTATTTCAGCTCCTACGAGCTGATCCAGCGCTCGAAGTTTGTCATGGTCTATAATTCGACCATCGGGCTGGAGGCTGCCATCATGGGCGCGGCGGTTCTGTGCGGCGGCAAGGCCCGCTTCACTCAGTTGCCGACCGTTTTCATGCCGGATACGCCCGAAGCTCACCGCCGCAAGGCCGAGGAACTGCTGGATTCAGAAGAGATCACTGTCCCACCCGAATTCCAGTACAACGCGCGCCGCTTTTTGTATTACCAGTTGTACCGGGCCTCGCTGCCGTTCGAGCATTTGCTCACCCAGGACCTCACCCCCGGCTTCGTTCGCCTGCGCCGCGAGGTGACCTGGCGGGATTTCACCCCGCAGCGCTCGCCATCGATCCGCGCGCTGGTGGACGGGCTGCTCCACGGCGGAGATTTTCTGATGGAAGAGGGATCGAAATCCGCATGACCAAACCGGACTGCTCGGTCATCATCCGCGCGTACAACGAAGAGGAGCACATCGGCCGCCTGCTGACCGGTATCCTCGAGCAGAGCGTCCGCAACGTACAGATCATCCTGGTTGATTCCGGCTCGACCGACGCGACGGTTGCAATCGCCTCGCGCTACCCGGTCGAGATCCTCCACATCCAGCCGCAGGACTTCAGCTTTGGGCGCTCGCTCAATCTGGGCGTCGGACACGCGAGGGCTGACCTGGTCGTGATGGCAAGCGCGCACGTCTATCCCGTGTACCCCGATTGGTTGGAGCTGCTCCTCAAGCCGTTCGCCGATCCACAGGTGGCGCTGACCTACGGGAAGCAGCGCGGCGGGTTGACCACGAAATACTCCGAGCAGCAGATCTTTCGCCGCTGGTATCCGGATCAATCAATTGAGCGCCAGCCCCATCCCTTCTGCAACAACGCCAATGCGGCCATCCGCCGCCGGATCTGGGAGCAGCATCCCTACGATGAGCTGCTTTCCGGGCTGGAAGACCTGGCCTGGGCGCGCTGGGCGCAGGCCCAGGGCTACGCCATCTCCTATGTGGCTGACGCAGAGGTCATTCACGTTCATAATGAGACCTGGCGCGGGATTTTCAACCGCTACCGCCGGGAGGGGATGGCCTTCAAGCAAATCTACCCGCAGGAAGACTTTCGCTATCTCGAATTTTTTCGCCTGTGGCTCGGCAACGCCTGGAGCGACTGGCGCGCCGCAGCCGGCGAGGGACAGCTCGGGCGCGAGTGGTGGAACATCGTTCGCTTCCGCTACATGCAGTTCTGGGGCACCTACCAGGGTTACCGCCGCTCCGGCCCGCTGACCTGGCAGCTCAAGCAGACCTTTTACTACCCCGGCGCGCAGCCAGCCGCACCGCAGGGCGAGAACCTGCGCCAGGTCGAGCCGATCCTGTACGACCGGGAAAGGTAAAGGCGGTGTAGAATCAAGCCGATGATGTCATTCTTACTGGCAGGGGAAAGCTGATGGACCTGAGAATTGTTGCCCTGGTACCCATGCGCCACCATTCGGTGCGCGTTCCGGGAAAGAATTACCGCCCGCTGGCGGGAAAGCCGCTTTACCAGCATATCCTCGACACGCTGCTGAGCTGCGCCGAAATCAGCGAGGTGGTGGTTGACACGGATTCGCCGGTGTTGATGGAAGGGATTGCCGCCGGTTATCCGCAGGTGCGCCTGCTGCCGCGCCCGGATCACCTGACCGCCGACACCGTGCCCATGAACGAAATCCTGATGTACGATACCTCTCAGGTGCAGGCTGATCTATACCTGCAAACTCACTCGACCAATCCGCTGCTGCGCGGCGAGACCATCTCGCGGGCAATTCGCGCTTTGCTGGCGAATTATCCCGCCTACGACTCGCTCTTCTCAGTCACGCGGCTGCAAACCCGCCTGTGGGACGGGCTGGCCCGCCCGCTCAACCACAACCCCGCCATTCTACTGCGCACCCAGGACCTGCCCCCGGTCTATGAGGAGAATTCCTGCATCTACCTCTTCAGCCGGCAGACTCTCGAGCTGCGCCGCAACCGGATCGGCGAGCGGCCCTACCTTTTCGAGATCGAGCCGACCGAGGCCATGGACATCGATGAGGAGCATGATTTTTTGATCGCCGACCTGCTCCTTGCCCACCGCCTGATGAACGGGCAATAAACCTCCTGGAAGAGAACCTATGCCGAAAACGATCCTGCTCTCCGCGCCGTACATGATTCCCTACCTGGACCGGTTCCGCCCGGTGTTCGAACACTACGGGTTAGAGGTCATCCAGCCGGAAGTCCGCGAACGGCTCTCCGAGGAAGAAATCCTGGCCTACGCCGGGCAGTTCGACGGGGCGGTTTGCGGCGACGACCGCTACACCGAGCGGGTTATGCAGGCCTGCCTGCCGCGGCTGAAGGTCATTTCGAAATGGGGCACCGGCGTCGATTCGATCGACCGGGCGGCCGCCGCCCGGCTGGGGATCAAGGTGGGCAACACGCCCAACGCTTTCACCCTGCCGGTTTCTGACAGCGTGCTGGGCTACATCCTGGCCTTTGCCCGCCGGCTGCAGTGGATGGACCGGGCGATGCGCCAGGGCGTCTGGGCCAAGCTGCCCGGGCGCTCGCTCAGCGAGTGCACCCTGGGCGTGATCGGCGTTGGCAACGTCGGCAAGGCGGTGCTGCGACGGGCGCGGGCCTTCGGCATGACCCTGCTTGGCAATGACATCGTCCCGATCGCGCCGGATTTCATCGTGGAATACGGCGTGCGGATGGTCTCGCTGCCCGAGCTGCTTCAGCAGGCCGATTTTGTCAGCGTCAACTGCGACCTCAACCCGACCAGCTATCATCTGATCAATGCCGAAACGCTTGCCCTGATGAAACCCGGGGCGGTGATCATCAACACCGCCCGCGGGCCGATCATCGACGAGCCGGCTCTGATCGAGGCGCTCAAATTCGGCCGGTTGGGCGGCGCGGCTCTTGACGTGTTCGAGGTCGAGCCGCTCCCGCTCGATTCCCCGCTGCGGGAGATGGATCACGTCATGCTGGCGGCCCACAACTCCAACGCCAGCCCGGCCGCCTGGGAGCGGGTGCACTGGAACACCATCCGCAACCTGATCGAGGGGCTGGGAATGGATGCCTCCGGATTGGAAGCGTTTATCACCGCTGAAAGCGGTTGTTGAGCTCTCGCCGGGGCAGCATAAGCGCTAGTTTGTCTGAAAAAATAAATCGACAGGACAGGAATCATGACCGAAAAACGCATCATGTTAATCACCGGGGCAGCCGGCGGCATCGGCCGGGCGACCGTGAAGGTGTTCAGCGAGCACGGCTGGGGCGTGATCGGTGTGGATCGCAAGGAATTTGGCGAGGGGTTCCCCCGGCATGGATTGTTTATCCACTCAGACATTTCCGATCCGGCGGATCTCGAGTACATCTACGATCAGGCGCGCGGATACTCGCCGACTCTGGACGCGGTGGTCAACAACGCCGCGATTCAGATCGCCAAGCCGCTGCTCGAGACCACCGTCGAGGAGTGGGACGCGGTGATGGCCTCCAACCTGCGCTCGGTCTTCCTCGGCGCGCGGCTGGCGCACCCCCTGCTCAAAGCGAGCGGCGGCGGGGCGATCGTCAACGTTTCTTCGGTTCACGCCGTGGCGACCTCGGCCAACATCGCCGCCTACGCCGCCAGCAAGGGTGGTCTGCTGGCACTGACCCGCGCCATGGCGATCGAATTTGCCGCCGATAACATCCGGGTCAACGCCATCCTGCCCGGGGCGGTGGATACGCCCATGCTGCGCGCCGGCCTCAACCGCGGACACGCCGGCGACGGAACGATCCTGGACCGATTGGAAAACCTGGCCCGCCGAACGGTCAACGGGCGGGTCGGGCAGCCGGAGGAGATCGCCCGGGCGATCTACTTCCTGGCCGATAACCATCAGTCCTCGTTCATGACCGGGCAGGCGTTGATCGTCGACGGGGGCGCGACTGCCCGGCTGAGTACGGAATGAGAAAAGAGCTCGAAGCCTCCCTCCCTGCTCCGTTTCTGCAGGCGGTAAAGAACGGCTACGACGCCTTCCGCCGCCTGCCGGAGCTGCCCGCAGCCTACCTGCACCCCTGGCGCAGGGAAAGCATCCGCCGCCTGCGCGCATGGAAGGATGCACACCGCGGTAAACGGGCCTTTATCATTGGCAACGGTCCATCTTTGCGCAACACTGACCTGACCCGGCTGCGGGATGAAATCACCTTTGGACTGAACCGGATCTATCTGCTGTTTCCGGAATTAGGCTTCAGCACGACTTATCTGGTCTCGATCAACGACCTGGTGATCGAGCAGTGCGCCCAGGAATTGGCCGCGCTCAGCCTGCCGCGCTTTTTTGCCTGGCGCTCGCGGCGGCACTTCTGGCCTCTCAACCTCAGTCTGGAACAACTCCCCACATTCCTGTACACATCCTACACCGGGCCGCGCTTTTCGCGGGACGTCTCCGGACGGGTCTGGGAAGGCGCGACGGTGACCAACGTCGCCCTCCAGCTAGCATTTCACATGGGTTTCGAGCAGGTTATTCTGATCGGCGTGGATCATAGTTTTACATCCAAGGGCGAGGCCAACAAAACGGTGGTTTCCGATGGGGACGACCCCAATCATTTTTCTCCCCATTATTTTGGCAAGGGTTTCCGCTGGCAGCTTCCCGACCTGGAGACTTCCGAGATCGGCTACGCCATGGCGCGCAAAGCCTACGAGCAGGCCGGGCGCCAGGTGCTGGACGCGACCATTGGCGGCAAGCTGACCATTTTCCCTAAGGTGGATTACGACCGTTTGTTTTAGTTCCGTAGAAGGACCATTTTCGTTTGGAAACAGCCCCCCGCGTCAGCGTGATCACCCCCTCGTATAACCAGGCCGCCTTCCTGGAGCAGGCCATCCAATCGGTGCTCGGACAGGACTATCCTGACCTGGAATACATCATCGTCGACGGCGGCTCGACGGACGGGAGCGTCGAGATCATCCGCAAGTACGCCGGCCGGCTGGCCTGGTGGGTTTCGGAGAAGGACCGCGGCTCGGCGGACGGGATCAATAAGGGGCTGCGCCGAGCCAGCGGAGAGATCGTAGCCTGGCTGAATTCGGACGACGTCTACCTGCCAGGGGCGGTTGCCCAGGCTGTCCAGGCGCTGCAATCCTTCCCTGAAGCCGGGATGGTGTTCAGCGACGTGGCCTCGATCGACGCCGAAGGGAACCGCTTCAATCTGATGCGCTACGGCGATTGGAGCCTGACCGATCTGATTCAGTTCCGGATCATCGGTCAGCCGGGCGTATTCATGCGCCGCCCGGCGCTGGAAGAGGCCGGCCTGCTGGATGAGAGCTATCATTTTTTATTCGATCACCACCTCTGGCTGCGGATCGGCTTGAAAGCCCCGATTCAATACATCCCGGGCGCCTGCTGGGCGGCAGCCCGCTACCACCCCGGGGCGAAAAACGTCGCCCAGGCCGCCGCGTTCGGCGCGGAGGCTTACCGCATCCTGGAGTGGATGGAAACGACTCCTGAGTTCCGTCCGTATCTGGAGCCCATCCGCCGGCGGGCGCGGGCGGGGGCGCACCGCCTGAACGCCTTTTATCTGCTCGACGGCGGCCAGCCGCGGGCGGCGCTGCGCGCGTACTGGCAGGGCCTGTTACAATATCCGCCAGCCGTCCTGCCGGACTGGCGGCGCATGCTTTATGCGCTGTTCAGCCCGCTCGGCCTGGACGGGCTTCGCCGGGCATATCTGCGCCGCCGGGCGCGGAAATTCGATCAAGAAATTAAACCCGAATGACCTCTGCTCAAACCCCTGCTCCCCGCCTGTTTGCCGCCTCGCCCTGGCTGATCCGGGCCGCGCAGGCGATCCTCTTTGCCGCGGGGCTGCTGGTACGGCTGTACGATTTGCACGACGCGCCGCTCGATTTTCACGGAACCCGCCAGCTCCATTCTGCTTTGATCGCGCGCGGGATGTATTATCAGACCCTAGCGGATGCGCCCGCCTGGCAGCGCGAGATGGCCGACGCGCAGCGCCGGGCTGAAGGCCTGATCGAGCCGCAAATCATGGAAACGCTGGCTGCCTTCGGTTACCGTCTGGCTGGCAGCGAGCGGCTCTGGATTCCGCGCCTGCTGTCCATCCTTTTCTGGCTGGCTGGCGGAGTGGGAGTCTTTCTGATTGGTCGCGACCTGACCGACGCCAACGGCGGGATAGCCGCGGCTGCTTTTTATATTGCGCTGCATTATGGGGTCATCGCCTCGCGTTCATTTCAGCCCGATCCGCTCCTGACCGCCGCCATTGTCTGGGCGTTATGGGCCATATTCCGCTGGCAGCGCCAGCCGACCTGGGGCAGGACGGTTGCCGCCGGGCTGCTCGGCGGGCTGGCGATCTACGTCAAATCGACCGCGGTTTTCTTCATCGCCGGCGCCTGGCTGGGGTTGATCCTGTTCGGCATCGGATTGGGCAAAGCGCTGCGCGATCCGCGCATTTGGTTGGCGGGGGCGCTGACCGTGCTGCCCTACGCTGCCTATCACATCTACGCCACGGCGGTGCTGCACCTGCTGGAGAGCCAGTTCAGCCTGCGTTTCTTCCCGCAGATGTGGATCGATCCGGTCTTCTATCTGCGCTGGAAGAATCTGATCGAGGGCGTGATGGACCTCTCCTGGCTGCTGGTTGCCCTGGCGGGCGTTTTCCTGATCCGGGATAAAGCCGCGCGCAGCCTGTTCGCGGGCGCCTTCGCCGGCTATTTCATTTACGGGGTTATCTTCTCTTACCAGACTTCTACCCACGACTATTACCACCTGCCTCTGATCCCGTTGGTCGGGCTGGGGCTGGGCGCGGCGTTTGCCCTGGCGGTTTCCAGTTTTCACGGTCCGCGCTGGCTTCGCTCGGCGCTGGCGGTCGTACTGCTGCTGGCATTTGCCGCGAGCAATCTTTGGGATGCGCGCGTCGAGCTGAAACGAGCCGATTACCGCGCCGAAGCCGCCCTGGCGGAGGAGATCGGGGCAATATTCCGGCCCCAGGACAGGGTGGTGAGCATTGCCCCCTATTACAGCTATGCACTCAGTTATTGGGGCTGGGTCAATGCGACCAACTGGTTTTCGGCGGGCGATTTCGAGATGCGCGCCCTGGCCGGGCAGGGGGTCGATGTCCGGGCGGCTTTCAACGAGGCGACTGAAGGAAAAGACTATTTCCTGGTGATGGATTTCGTCGAACTGGACAGGCAGCCGCTTGTTAAGGAGCTGCTCGAAAGGCATTACCCGCTGATCCAGAAAACGGATCAGTACGCGCTCTACGACCTGCGCAAGCCGCTGGGGGATCAATGAAGATGGATGCGAATGAATTTCCGCGGGTGACGGTTGTCACTCCTTCGTACAATCAGGCGCGCTATCTGGAGGAAACCATCCGCTCGGTGCTCGAGCAGGATTACCCTGACCTGGAATACATCATCGTCGACGGCGGATCGACCGACGGCAGCGTCGAGATCATCCGCAAGTATGCTGACCGGCTGGCCTGGTGGGTTTCCGAAAAAGACCGCGGGCAGACCGACGCGATCAACAAGGGCTTTGCCCGCGCCAGCGGCGAGATTCTTGCCTGGCTGAATTCGGACGACACCTATCAGCCGGGCGCGGTGCGCGAGGCGGTCGAGGTCTTTCAGCAGCATCCGGAAGCCGGCCTGGTTTACGGACAGGCGAATTTTATCAACAGTCAGGGGCGGGTGATCGGGCGCTTCCCCTCAGCTGAGACTGATTACCGCCGCCTGCGGCGTGGTTATGTTCATATTCCCCAGCAGGCGGCCTTCTTCCGCGCTGACCTGTGGCGCAAGGTTGGTCCGCTTGATCCGAGTTTTTACTTTGCAATGGATTACGATCTGTGGGTGCGCCTGGCGGCTGAGGCGCCGCTGGTGTACGTCGAGCGGGTGTGGGCTAATTTCCGCCTCCACGCCGACGCCAAGACGATCTTCGCCGACGATCGCTGCTGGCCGGAGATGCTCCAGGTGCACTACCGCGACGGCGGCTCGCCGCTTGCATGGATCGTGGTTAAGTACTGGATTAGAAAACTGGTTTCGCCTTATATCAACTGGAGACGGCGGCGACTATTCCGGCTATAATCGGATAAAGGAGGTGGTCAATGCCTTCCAAAAATCTGCCTGAATGGTCGCCTTCTTCAGGAGGCGTGTTTCAGGGGCTGGCGCTGCGCATCAAGCTCATCCTGCGTTTGATGGCTGATCCGCGCGTCAACCTGCTGCTGAAGCTCTTACCGGCTTTTTCGATTGCTTATCTGTTTATCCCCGACCTGGTCATCGGTCCGTTGGATGACGCCGCGGTTGTCTGGCTCGGGTTCACCCTGTTCGTCGAGCTCTGCCCGCCCGAGGTAGTCGAGGAGCACATGCGCGTTCTGCGCTCCACCCTTGACGGGACCTGGCGCGAGCCGACGTCC
This sequence comes from uncultured Anaerolinea sp., assembly GCA_964564935.1. GTDB lineage: Bacteria > Chloroflexota > Anaerolineae > Anaerolineales > Anaerolineaceae > Bellilinea. Next base: position 37,015 of record CAZMCF010000025.1, read on the forward strand.
GAAAAACCGGCGCAAAAGGATGAGATCATCGAGGCCGAGTTCCAGGATGTGACTGAAATCGGGGAACCCTGGGATAACGGACATAAAGAGGATCATGGAAAATAAGGTTGGATTAATCGGAGCAGGTGCGAGCCTGTTGTTACTGGTATTCACCGCTGCCTGCAGCCCGCAGGTCAATCAGCCGCCTGCGACGCTGGTGCCAACCTCGCCGCCAGCCGCCACTCGAACCAGCCCGCCGGCGCCGACCGAACGGGCGGTTTCTCCCACAAACGCTCCTACCGGCACGGCTGCTCCAACCGCGGCTCTCGAGCCGCCGGACGCAGTCGGCTTTCCGGACCCGAACCTGTTCGATTGGGCGGAAATCGCCGGCGGGTTCACCAAACCCACCGACCTGGCGGATGCTGGCGATTATATGCTGGTGGTCGAGCAGGCGGGCGTCATCCGCCTGATCCAGGATGGACAGGTGCGCGAGCAGCCGTTCATGGATATCAGCGGGCGGGTCGGTTCGAGCAGCTCGGAGCAGGGCTTGCTCGGCATCGCTCTCGACCCCGATTACGCCGAGAACGGCGCCTTTTACCTGAACTACACCGACCGGAACGGCGACACGGTCGTCTCGCGCTTCCAGCGCGGCGCTGATGGGACGACCGGCGACCCTGGCTCTGAGCAGATGCTGCTCCAGGTTGACCAGCCGTTCGCCAACCACAACGGCGGCGACCTGGAGTTTGGACCGGACGATATGCTCTACATCGGGTTGGGCGACGGCGGCTCCGGCGGCGACCCGCGCGGGAATGCCCAGAACACGAATACGCTGCTCGGCAAGATCCTGCGCATCGACGTACGCGGGCAGGAATTCTATACTATCCCGGCCGACAATCCCTTTGCCGCCGGCGGGGGCAGGCAGGAGATTTGGGCAATCGGGCTGCGCAATCCCTGGCGTTTCAGTTTCGACCGCCAGACTGGCGATGTTTACATTGCGGACGTCGGACAGAACAGGTACGAAGAGGTGAACTTTCTCCCGGCTGGCAGCCCGCCCGGGGCCAACTTTGGCTGGGATTACCGGGAAGCTGCTCATGAGTTCGAGGGCAGCCCGCCGGGTGATTTATCGATGATCGATCCGGTCTTTGAATACGATCACGGTCAGGGATGCTCGATCACCGGCGGGTATGTCTATCGCGGGCAGGATTTGCCCGAATTTCGCGGCATTTACCTGGTCGGCGATTACTGCACCGGATTTATCTGGGGACTGCTGCGCGGCGCGGACGGAGAGTGGCAGTCGCAGCGCCTGTTTCAGGTCTCGGGCAACATCAGCTCCTTCGGCGAGGACGGCCGCGGCGAGCTGTACCAGCTCGATCACCGCACCGGCTCGATTTTCCGTCTGACCCGGAAATGATCTGCGGTACGGATGGTGACAAATGTCCTGCACAGGCTGGCGCTTTCTTACTAGACCGTCGCCAGGCGAATCGTTACAATGAAGATGTAATTGGTGGGTTTTTTTAGGAGGTTGGGATGGCAGAAAAACGCTGGGAACCCGAACAGGTGCGTTACTGCGACCACGCCGGCTGTGATGTCGTCTTGGAGGTGGAGGTCGTCTATCCAATTGATTTTCTGCCGGACCAACCACGCCTGGTCTCGCGGCGCTGTTCGCGCGGACTGGAGTGCAACCTGTGGAACAACCTGACCTGCGTCTGGGCCGGCACCAATCCGCTGGTCGATCCATTCAAGAAATAACACACTGATCCAATGGATTTTGAATCGGTCTGCCTGGGGCGGGGCAGGCCGATTTTTTTGTTTCCAAAATCGGATATACTTTTTTGAATGCATCCTGCCTGAGGAAGACTGCTCATGACTCCTGAACCGTTCCACCTGACCATTCTGCACACCAACGACATGCACAGCCACCTGGAGGCGATGGCGCGGTTAGGCGCTTTTGCGAAAATCCTTCGCCGCCAGTTGGAAAGCGAAGGCCGCAGGGTGCTGTTCTTTGACGCCGGCGACGCCGCTGACCGGCGGGTCCAATTCACCGGGGTGACCAAAGGAAAAGCCTTCCCGCGCGTCCTGGCGGCGATGGGTTATGACCTGCAGACCCTCGGCAACGCGATCAGCGTTACTTACGGTCCGCAGGCAGCCGGTGAAATAGCCCAGCGGTCGGAATTCCCCGTCTTGGCAGCCCAATTTTTTGACGGCGATACACAGCTCGTCGAAGGCTTCCGGCCGTACGCACTTTTCCCGTTGTATGAGCGGGTAAAGCTGGGCGTCATTGGGTTGACTGTGCACATCCCACAACTCTACCAGCTCTTTGGACTGAGGACGCCGCATTTCCTTGAGGCAGCCCGACGGTGGGTCGGGGTTGCTACCGCTGAAGGCGCCCGCCCGTTAGTCATCCTTTCGCATCTTGGTTTACGCGAGGACGCCGAGTTGGCGGAGAGCGTTCCCGGCATCGACCTGATCATCGGCGGGCACTCGCACAGCGAGCTGCACCAGGGGCAAATGACCAATGGCGTTTTAATCGCCCAGGCCGGCGATTACGCCCGCCTGCTCGGACGGGTGGATCTGGAGCTGGACGCCCAGACAGGTGAAGTGCTGGCAAAATCCGCTGCGCTGCTGCCTGTGCCCGAGGACACCCCACCCGATCCGGCCTTCGAACAGGCCGTCCGCGATGCTGAGGCAGAGGCTGTCCGCGAGCTCTCTCGACCGATCGCGTTGCTGCAGGAGGAACTCGAGCTGGATCACTTTGGCGAGTGCGCGGTTGCCAACCTGGGAGCAGACGCGGTCCGCGAGCGGATGGGCGCCGAGGTGGGGCTGCTGATCAGCGGTTTGTTCCACCGCGGACTGCCGGCCGGGACGGTCACGCTGGGCGACCTGAACGCCTGCAGCTTTTCGACCGCCAACCCGCAGCTCTCGCGCGTTCGCGGCGAACAGATCCTGGCCGCGCTGGAGCGAGGGCTGGACCCCGATCACATGCACGAGTACATCAAGGCGCACCGCGGCGCGCCGACCGGCTGGCCGGCGGTGAGCGGGATGGTGGTGGAATACGATCCGGGCGCCAATCCGCGGGTGCGGCGGGTGCTGGTAAATGGGGTGCCGCTCGAGCCGCAGCGGCTGTACACCGTTGGTCACACTGACGCCGAGGTGATCCAGGGTGATTATCTTGGCGGATTATTAATTCTAGAAGAAAATCAGGTCGTGCGAGTCGAGGTGCCAACTATCCTGCGCGAGGCGATCGAGGATTACCTGGCCGCCCACCAGCCGGTGAAGAAGCCGGCAGGCGGCAGGTGGGTGAGGATGTAAGAAGGGTCGCGGGTCAGGTGCCAGGTGTTCAGGTGGTGGGTCGCTGCGGGGGATGACCAGACGCGCATCCGAAAACCGGCGATTGCTCTGTAGAGGTGGGAAAATTTACTAGAAGACGAAATTAGGACTTGCTTCTTAATAATATTAATTTGGCCAGATACCATAAAATGCCCAATAACCGGTCAATATATTCGTTCGCGTCTGTTGAAGCCATCTTTGAAGCCTACCTCAGAATATAATGGTATTGGAAGACCTGGAAAAAGGGTAAATGGGGAAATTATTGGTTTTATCTTACGTTTTAATAATTCACAATATCGAACACCCCAGGCAGAGTAAATTACATTGACCAATCGTTCATCAGAAACCTGGTGTAAAGATGAAATCCGTGTCTGAAAATGAACCATCGATGTACAATCTTTCTAAACGTGAACTTGAGGTTCTTCGTTTGGTCGCAAGTGGGATGACAAATAAACAAATCGCGATTGAACTATGCGTGACTGAACGGACTGTAAGATCTCATTTGGAGAACATACTAAGAAAAATGAATGTCAACAACCGGGTAGAAGCGGTGATGAAGGCTCTCAAAGACGATTTGTTTATGTTATAGGGAAGGAATGATTGTAGAGGGCTTTTGTTGTTGAAAATCGGCGTTTAAGCCGATGTATTAGTATCAAACCTTGATAAAATTTATTCACGATGATCCATATCACAATCGTAGACTAATGCCATATAAATGATCAATGAATGGATCTGATAGTAAGGTGAAGTGGACTAAAAATCTATTGTCGACCTCTAATGTGCAAGGAGCATAATCATGTCCCAACATTTAAAAATTAAACGCATGATATACACGGTTGGATTAGCACTTCTGAGTTTTATATTGGTCCTTTCGGCTATTTTACTTATTCACCCAAAACAATATTCACAGGCGGAAGGAAGGTTTACGATTAGTAGAATATCGCAAGAGTGGACTTACGAACCGGTCGCTAAATTATCCCAACCTAAATTGGAAGAGGACAAGGGGAAAACTCAAGAACTTACTGACCTTGATGATATTGAAGAAACCTTGATTTTGTTAAATGAAAAAGCAAAAGAACTATTTCGTCCAGGATGGATACATTCGCTAACAAGATTCACGGGTGATAATGACTTGGAAAACCGCGGCGAGATCAACGGATATATATTGCCATTAGAATATTCACAAGAAAGTTGGCTCTATATTGATGAAAATGGGCATGTGCCAGAATCAGTAACTATACAACGCTCAGGCAACGGCGATATTCTTCAAGTGTCTGTACGTAAAGGTAGTATGGTTTGGAACTCAATTACTGGTGAAATCACTTCTGATCTGATTCAAATCAATGTAGACGGCTATCAATCCTATCTATATAATATCCTTCAGGATGTTCAGCGTTCACATGAGTATCAAAAGATAGAGATGGTTTATACGACGATTGACGATCGGGATGTCATTCGGTTATCAATTATTTATGAAAACACTAAGCCCGTTTATACACTTGATTATCGTCAACCAATCGTGCGTTCCGAGAAATTAATATTTATTAATCCAACTATTGGACAGCCGGTCCGAGAACAATTGATCGTAACCCTTGAGGATGGATCCCAAAGAGAATTCTATCGGATTGAATTTCTGCAATTCGAGGCGGTCGATCAACCAACTGAGGAAGCAAACAATTTCCTGATCCAATTGGAGGCGCCATGAAAAAGTCATCCATATTTTTCAGCTTGCTTCTCATATTTGTTTTGCTCCTTGGTGCTACGTATGTGGTAGAGGCTGGAACGACTGTATCCTTTGGCGCTGTAGCGGGAATACCCTCGTGGGCAGAAAAAGGGATTAACCAGGGAGGTTCGAATTGGTCAGCATATGTATGGAGTCATTCGGCATCATCCATTGGTACAATTGGATATCGGTGGAGGACAGTGCGACAAAAATGTCCTGATGGTAGTTATCCAGCTGGTTTCACTTTGGGAGGGAATGTTTCGTATGGCGATGACTCGTATTATGATTCGGCTGTCCTCAACTATGTTGCTTGCACAACTTATCCTTATACTAAAACCTTGCAAAATCTAGGGGTTCATGATTTTAAAGAATCGACAGATGTATGGACGCCTGAGGTAAACAGAATCGAAAATCGATAATCGTCTCGGTTAAAATGTCAATAAATAAATCGGCAATTAATCCGATTGTATTTGTTAAGAATAAAAAAACACAAAAAGAATGCTTGGATTCAACTCGTAAGTGCAACAGATTGATCTAAGAATACCTCAAAAGGTGACAGAAAATCAAGGCATTTTCGCGGACGATGATTCAATCGGTTCATAATCCACAACAAATGGTCGTTGGTGACAGCGGTAAAATCCTGGAACTTGGGGATATATTGCCGGATCAGACCATTCATGTTTTCGTTCGCCCCTCTTTCCCAGGCGGCATAGGGGTGAGCAAAAAAGAAATCAGCCTGCAAATGGCTAGAGATCCGCTCGTGATCGGCAAACTCCTTGCCATTATCTGC